>NZ_JAHVOC010000004.1:0-369478 GCF_025696525.1 Bacillus sp. XT-2 | reverse complement strand
TTCCGCAAGGAAGTAAGATCCCTGAAAGATGATCAGGTTGATAGGTCTGAGGTGGAAGTGTGGCGACACATGGAGCTGACAGATACTAATCGATCGAGGACTTAACCTAATTTCTAATGATGTCACATCTGTTATCTAGTTTTGAGAGAATATCTCAAAAAAACTCTTGACTTTTCAAGATATACATAGTATAATGTTAAATGTCACTGAAATTGTCTGGTGATGATGGCGAAGAGGTCACACCCGTTCCCATGCCGAACACGGAAGTTAAGCTCTTCAGCGCCGATGGTAGTCGGGGGTTTCCCCCTGTGAGAGTAGGACATCGCCAGGCAGACTTCATTCCGCAGTAGCTCAGTGGTAGAGCTATCGGCTGTTAACCGATCGGTCGTAGGTTCGAATCCTACCTGCGGAGCCATTATTGGAGAGCTGTCCGAGTGGTCGAAGGAGCACGATTGGAAATCGTGTAGGCGGTCAACTCCGTCTCAAGGGTTCGAATCCCTTGCTCTCCGCCACTGATATTTATACATAATCACAATTGAAAGTCTGGGCCCGTTGGTCAAGCGGTTAAGACACCGCCCTTTCACGGCGGTAACACGGGTTCGAATCCCGTACGGGTCATTATATGATGGAGGATTAGCTCAGCTGGGAGAGCATCTGCCTTACAAGCAGAGGGTCGGCGGTTCGAGCCCGTCATCCTCCACCATTATCATCGCGGGGTGGAGCAGTTCGGTAGCTCGTCGGGCTCATAACCCGAAGGTCGCAGGTTCAAATCCTGCCCCCGCAACCAATTAAAATCAAATGGTCCGGTAGTTCAGTTGGTTAGAATGCCTGCCTGTCACGCAGGAGGTCGCGGGTTCGAGTCCCGTCCGGACCGCCATTTAAATAATAAGGCTCGGTAGCTCAGTTGGTAGAGCAACGGACTGAAAATCCGTGTGTCGGCGGTTCGATTCCGTCCCGAGCCACCACCTATGCCGGTGTAGCTCAATTGGTAGAGCAACTGACTTGTAATCAGTAGGTTGGGGGTTCAAGTCCTCTTGCCGGCACTGTTTTTTCAAAACTTAATGTGGAGGGGTAGCGAAGTGGCTAAACGCGGCGGACTGTAAATCCGCTCCCTCAGGGTTCGGCAGTTCGAATCTGCCCCCCTCCACCATTTATAGGGGCATAGTTTAACGGTAGAACAGAGGTCTCCAAAACCTCCGGTGTGGGTTCGATTCCTACTGCCCCTGCCAAATTTATGATATCTTGAGATTATGGCGGTTGTGGCGAAGTGGTTAACGCACCAGATTGTGGCTCTGGCACTCGTGGGTTCGATTCCCATCAATCGCCCCATATTATCATTGGGCTATAGCCAAGCGGTAAGGCAACGGACTTTGACTCCGTCATGCGTTGGTTCGAATCCAGCTAGCCCAGTCTCACTTTTTTATATCAATTGAATATAATGTATTAAGTCCCTTAAGATGCGGAAGTAGTTCAGTGGTAGAACACCACCTTGCCAAGGTGGGGGTCGCGGGTTCGAATCCCGTCTTCCGCTCCAATTACGGCGGCATAGCCAAGTGGTAAGGCAGAGGTCTGCAAAACCTTTATCCCCGGTTCGAATCCGGGTGTCGCCTTTCTTTTGCCGGGGTGGTGGAATTGGCAGACACACAGGACTTAAAATCCTGCGGTAGGTGACTACCGTGCCGGTTCAAGTCCGGCCCTCGGCACCAATTTTACTTACTTGATAAGTTAAATTGGTGTTTGTGCTTGAATATATAATGAAGCTAATCATATTAATGATCTACTTATGTAGATCATTTTTTTATTGTATGAAAGTGTCGATGTAAGCATTGGGCTGTATTTCATAAAAAGTCGCTTTAGCCCTTTATTATTATATTCCCCAAAAAACTTTTTTGAAATACATTGACACTTTATCATATCCATGATATATTTATATTCGTCGGTTAGATACGACGTAAAACTTGCCGGTGTGGCGGAATTGGCAGACGCGCACGACTCAAAATCGTGTTCCTTCTGGAGTGTCGGTTCGATCCCGACCACCGGTATACAAAAGAACCCCGTTTCTTACTTATGTAAGAAACGGGGTTTCGTTTTTATTAAAAGAAGGAGCCTATATTAATAAGCAGAGGCTCCTTTTTGTTATTTACTCAGCATATTGGTCGATGATCTCTTCTAAGACCTCTTCAAGTTGTTCGATATCATCAAGCTCTGATTGTCTGAAACGGACACGTACGAGCTGCTCTCCGTCATTATACATCTCTTCCAGCCATCCACGCAGGCCTCTTGCCCGGCGATCAACTTCGAAAATAATTTCTAAACCGTCTTCCTCTAAAAGAAAAATAAGCTCTAATTCATCAAGCATCTGACGGTAATAGCCTGATGTTGGAACAAACTCAAATTCTTGAACGAAAGGCAGACGGCGCTGGAAGTAAGATGCCTGTTCACAGTCTGCTTCGTTAAGACGGAAGCCAAGGTTCTCAATTGCTTCTAATACATTTTCAACCCAAGGATGTGCTTCTACGAAGATACGATCGTGATCTGATTTATCAATACCGCCTTGAATGTCAAGGTCTGTCACTACTGCGACTTCTACCTTCCCTACAGTAATCGGTGTATCAAGAGGCAGGATGAAGGAGAACGGAAATTGATGTTCTTCCCCAGGCTGAATGGTGAATGAACCAGTTACCCGAAAAGAATGAATTGTTGCGTGTTTCCGGTGCTCTTCATCGTCTTTTACAATGACATATCTTGTGTTGAGCTGTAAATCAATATAACGGATATCCTGGGCGATTTTCCCGCCTTTTACATGTACAGTTCCGCGGACTTCTTCTCCTGGACAATACGCATCTTTCTCCAAAATGGTATCGACTTTTGCTGCACCGATGCCGGCACTTGCGGCAAGTTTCTTAAAAAATGACATATTAGATCTTCCCCTTTTTCTTTTTCTCAACAGTTATACGTGGGAAGAAGGAAAAAAGGTTCATTTATTTTGAAATAAATGAACCTTTTTTCCTATATTCGTTTATCTGAGGGACAGACTAAAAGTGATGCTTTAGTAAAGGAGGAGACATGAATGAATAAAGAAACGATGGTCGCTGATGAATTACATAGAATGTTTTTAGCTGGTGAGCTGCAAATCACAGTCGAGGAGGACATTAACAATCTTTCAGAAAGACTGAGAAGCGGTGAACTCAGATTAGACAGTTTGACCGGGGAAGACGCGTTTATAAAAGAAACAGTAAACGAAGCGTTAAGAAGAGTGGAGCAATAAAATAGAGAGACGGCTTCTCAAAATGAGAGACCGTCTTTTTTTATGGTTTAAGAAGCACTTTAATGGCTCCGTCTGTTTTCGTATCAAACACCTCATAACCGTGCTTTGCTTGATCTAACGGCAGAACATGTGTGATGATGTCGCCCGGATCTACTTTACCTGTAGCAATCAGTTCATACAGGTACGGCATATAATGAATGACGGGGGCTTGGCCGGTTCTAATATTTACGTTCCTTTGGAAGATGTCTCCGAATGGAAATGCATTGTATCTCATTCCGTACACACCTGTCACTTGAATTGTGCCGCATTTTCTGACAGCCTGTGCCGCCGTTACCAGCGCACCCATGGCTCCGCCGTGCATTTTAACACCGGTGGCGAGAAATTCAAGCGGGGACATTTTGCCGTCCATTCCGACGCAGTCGATGACGACATCTGCACCGCCCTGTGTGATTTCTTTCAAATATGAACCAGCGTTTTCATGGTGCTCGAAATTAACGATTTCTACATTGTTTGTTTTTTTTGCGTGCTGAAGGCGATAGTCTACATAATCCACTGCAATGACTCTTTTGGCGCCTTTCATCCATGCGAATTTTTGCGCGAGCAGCCCGACAGGACCGCAGCCGAGAATAATGACGGTATTTCCCTCTTTTACTCCTGCGTTGTCTACGCTCCAATAGGCTGTCGACATAGCGTCTGAAAGCAATACCAATTTCTCATCTTCTACTTCACAGTCATCAGGAAGTTTAAAGGGAGTGAAGTTAGCATAGGGGACGCGCATGTATTCAGCCTGGCCTCCGGGATAGCCGCCTGCTGAGTCTGAATAGCCAAAATAAGCACCGACTTCGCCGTTTGCATTTGAATTGTCACATTGGCTTTCAAGCTGGTTTTTGCAGAAAAAACATTCGCCGCAGCTGACGTTAAACGGTATGATGACACGATCGCCTTTTTTAACCTTGTGAACGTCGGGGCCTGTTTCTTCAACAATGCCCATTGGTTCATGGCCGATGATATAATCTTCAGGAAAATTGGGAACCATGCCGTGAATTAGGTGTAAATCAGATCCGCAGATTGCTGTGGTTGTCAGTTTGACGATGATATCATCAGGTTTTTTGATTTCTGGCGCTTTTACCTCTTTGACGCGGACGTCTTTAATGCCTTGATAAGTAACAGCTTTCATTCATGATGTCTCCTTATTGTTTAGTGATCGGGCGTTGCGAATGTTCCGAGACGGTTCGTGTTATCGGGGAAAAGTTTTAGCCCGGCGATATCAACGGCTGTTTGTGCTGATTTCATATCGATTTGAAATTGTTTGTCCAAGTCAGAAGGGAAAAGCCAGCCTTTTTCCATCATGAGCTGTGATAGTTCTCCGTGCAGGTAAATAGCGGCGTCTAATTGATTGCGCAATGCTGTTCTGAGTTCTGGGCTTGCGGTTTCCGTGATGGCGACAGCATAATTTTTGATACCGGTTTTTACGGAAATTAAGAAATCTAGGGCAAGTGCTGAATCAGCAAGGTCAGGCATGCCTTTTGCGTTTTTCGGGTCTAAGAAATCGTTCAATGATAGTCACCTCCTGTTATTGTCGGGGCCTTTTGATAGAGGCTCTGAAGCTCAGTTACGTCCCGTACAGACTGCTGTACATCCTTCTCCATAAGGGCTCTCAGTTCCTGATCGAACACCAGTCCCTGCATCATTTTTGATTTAAGTAAACATACGGTTTTGAAGTTGAGGATTTCGTGTAAATCAACTGTTTCGTGGTTTGCCAAACGGTCTTGTTCCATTTTTTCGGTCACCTCCTGATTCAAAGGTATTTTTACCTTGTATCATGCTTTTATGCGAAAGTGCTATAATGGGTAAAATATTTTCTTGGGGGAGTCGGATGATGAAACAGATTATTGCGATGGGCGGCGGAGGTTTTTCAATGGAACCAGATCATCTGGTTCTTGATCAATTTATCATTAATCAGTCAAAGCAGCCCTCACCTCGCATTTGTTTTTTGCCAACGGCAAGCGGGGATGCGGAGAACTATGTTCAGCGGTTTTACCATGCTTTTCAAAAGCTTGATTGTGACCCGTCTCATTTGTCTTTATTTAAGCCGCCGACAACAGATTTAGCCTCCTTTATTATGGAGAAAGATGTGATTTATGTCGGCGGGGGAAATACAAGAAATTTGCTGGTGCTGTGGAAGGAGTGGGGACTGGATCACATATTGAAAAAAGCTTGGGAGAACGGGATTATTTTAGCGGGATTAAGTGCAGGTGCGATCTGCTGGTTTGAAGAAGGTGTGACGGATTCTGCCGGACCGCTGACCGGTTTGAAAAGCTTGGGTTTTTTGCAAGGCAGTTTTTGTCCTCATTATGATGGAGAAAAGGATCGGAGACCTACATATCATCACATGATATCAGAGAAAGCGTTGAGCAGCGGTTATGCGGCGGATGATGGAGCAGCTCTTCATTTTATTGATGATCATTTTTTTCAGGCTGTGAGTTCAAGATCTGATGCAAATGCGTATCAGGTGGTGCTTCATGAAAATGAAATCTCTGAAATAGCATTGCCGATTACATATTTGTCTTGAATTTGCTGAATATTTTATACATTGCTCTTTTTTTCAGTTTGTTTTTATGATACGATAAGTGCGAAATTAATAGTTACTGGGGGTGCCCGCTGACGGGCTGAGAGAGAAGATATGCTTCTTAACCCTTTGGACCTGATCTGGTTCGTACCAGCGTGGGGAAGTAGAGGAATTGTTTTTATTATTGCTGAATACTGCAATAATATGTTTCTTTCTGACTGTAACCGGGTTCATTCAATTGAATCCGGTTTTTTGTGCTGGTTATGGGCTTGATTTTGTCCTTTCAAACAAAGAGAGGGGAAGGATAAGTGATGCAAAATCATTCAGTGCAGCAAGCCAACATTTCCATTATGTCGAGTTTTTCGGGGAGTAAAAAAGTATATGTAGAGGGGGCTTCGCCGGATATTCAAGTGCCGATGAGAGAAATTGAACTCAGTCCGACAACAGGATCATTCGGCGAAGAGGAAAACGCGCCGGTTCGTGTCTATGATACAAGCGGACCGTATACGGACCCCGATGTAAAAATTAATATTCAAGAAGGTTTAAAACCGCTTCGGCACAAGTGGATCACTGGGCGCGGCGATGTTGAAGAATACAATGGACGTGCTGTGAAGCCAGAAGACAACGGCTATAAAAAGGCTAACCCTAATGTAAGCTATCCCGGGTTAAAACGGAAACCGCTGCGGGCGAAAACGGGCCAAAATGTCACTCAAATGCATTATGCGAAAAAGGGGATAATTACCCCTGAAATGGAGTTTATCGCTATTCGTGAGCATGTGTCTCCCGAATTTGTCAGAGATGAAGTAGCCAGCGGCCGGGCGATTATTCCAGCAAATATTAATCATCCGGAAAGTGAACCAATGATTATCGGCCGAAATTTCCATGTGAAAATTAACGCGAATATCGGGAATTCAGCAGTTACATCTTCGATTGAAGAAGAAGTGGAAAAAATGACGTGGGCGATTCGCTGGGGAGCAGATACGATGATGGATCTTTCCACGGGGAAAGATATTCATACGACGCGTGAATGGATTATCCGAAATTGCCCGGTTCCTGTTGGCACCGTTCCGATCTATCAAGCGCTTGAAAAAGTAAACGGTGTAGCGGAGGATTTAACGTGGGAAATCTACCGTGACACGCTGATTGAGCAGGCTGAACAGGGTGTGGATTATTTTACGATTCACGCGGGTGTTTTGCTGCGATATGTGCCGCTAACTGCTAAACGGACAACGGGAATTGTGTCACGCGGAGGAGCGATTATGGCACAGTGGTGTCTGGCTCATCATAAGGAAAGCTTTCTGTATACTCATTTTGAAGAAATCTGTGAAATTATGAAGACGTATGATATTGCCTTTTCTCTTGGAGACGGGCTTCGCCCAGGGTCAATTGCCGATGCCAATGACGAAGCGCAGTTTGCTGAATTAGAGACTCTCGGAGAACTCACGCAAATTGCCTGGAAGCATGATGTTCAGGTGATGATTGAGGGGCCGGGTCATGTGCCGATGCATAAAATCAAGGAGAACGTCGATAAACAAATGGAAATCTGTAAAGAAGCGCCTTTTTACACGCTAGGGCCGCTGACGACGGATATTGCACCGGGCTATGACCACATTACATCAGCGATCGGAGCGGCGATGATCGGCTGGTACGGTACGGCCATGCTGTGTTATGTGACGCCGAAGGAGCATCTCGGGCTGCCAAACCGTGAAGATGTGCGGGAAGGGGTTATTACATACAAAATTGCGGCGCATGCGGCTGACCTTGCAAAAGGGCATCCAGGAGCGCAAATACGAGATGACGCTTTATCAAAAGCCCGCTTTGAATTCCGCTGGCGAGACCAATTTAACCTCTCGCTTGATCCGGAAAGAGCGCTTGAATATCATGATGAGACCCTGCCTGCTGAAGGGGCGAAAACGGCTCATTTCTGTTCGATGTGCGGGCCGAAATTTTGCAGCATGAGAATTTCTCAGGATATCCGTGATTATGCCAAAGACAAAGAGCTTAATGAGTGGGATGCCATTCAGGAGGGCATGAAAGAAAAAGCCGAGGAATTTGTGAATCAAGGCAGCAAACTTTATAAGTAACAGTATAGAAAGTCATTGACAGGCCGAATTGAATACGTTTTAATATAGCTAATATACATTTCCAACATTTGCTGATCGGATCACCGAAGGCTCTTATCTTTTGAGATAAGAGCCTTTTTTATTTTTAAAGGAGGGAGAAATGATGGGAACCAAAAAAGAGAAAGGGAGAAGACGCTTCAGAAAACGAAAAACATATGGCAATCAGATGCTGCCGCTGGCGCTTCTTATTGAAAAGAACAAGCGGGAGATAATGAATAGTGAGGAGTTAATGGAAAAAATTTATATGAAGATTGACGAGAAGCATACGGCAATCCGTAAATCTATGTAAAAAACCCGCTGAATAACAGCGGGTTTTTTTCTATGCTATTAAACTTCTTTTTTAATCGGCAAACCTAAGCCCTCTGCTATGCGTCTTCCGTATTCAGGATCAGCTTTGTAAAAGTGCTCGATTTGGCGGAGTTTGATATCTTCTTTTTCTACTGGTTTCATTGCATTTACGATATTTTCTACAAGGCGTGTGCGTTCCTCTTCGCTCATTAAACGGTAGAGATCGCCTGCTTGTGTGTAGTGATCATTGTGATCGTAGCTTACGCTGTCAGCCATTCCTTGTACTGGATAAGCCGCTTGTTTATCCTCAGGTGACTCAGTCGGTCCGCCGAAGCTGTTTGGCTCGTAGTAGACGGAGCCGCCGCCGTTATTGTCAAAGCGCATTTGTCCGTCACGCTGATAGTTTCTTACTTCGTTGCGTGCGCGGTTGATCGGCAGGGCCTGGTGGTTTGCTCCCACACGGTAGCGATGCGCATCATGATACGCAAACAGACGCCCTTGAAGCATTTTATCCGGTGATACATCAATACCGGGGACCAGTGTTCCAGGTGAGAATGTTGCTTGTTCTACTTCTGCAAAGTAGTTTTCCGGATTTCTGTCAAGAACCATACGGCCGACTTCAATGAGCGGATAGTCTTTTTGAGACCATACTTTTGTGACATCAAACGGATCGAAGCGGTACGTATTTGCATCTTCTAAAGGCATGATTTGCACATATAATTTCCATGCAGGGAAATCGCCGTTTTCGATTGCATTGAACAGATCTTCAGTATGATAATCCGGGTTTTCACCGGCAATTTTTGCTGCTGTCTTCACATCAAGGTTCTTCACGCCTTGTTCTGTTTTAAAGTGATACTTGATCCATACGCCTTCGCCTTCGGCATTTGTCCATTTGAATGTATGGCTACCAAAACCGTGCATGTGGCGAAGTGTAGCAGGAATTCCGCGGTCAGACATCAGGATCGTCACTTGGTGTAGAGATTCCGGTGAAAGTGACCAGAAATCCCATACAGCTGTAGGATTTTTCAAGTGTGTTTTTGGATCTCTTTTTTGTGTATGGATAAAATCAGGGAACTTAATCGCATCGCGGATGAAGAATACCGGCGTATTGTTGCCGACGATGTCATAGTTTCCTTCTTCTGTATAAAACTTAATAGCAAATCCGCGCGGGTCGCGAACGGTGTCAGCAGAGCCAAGTTCACCGGCAACTGTTGAGAAACGGATGAACAAAGGTGTGCGTTTGCCGACTTCTGATAAGAAAGCAGCTTTTGTATATTTTGTTACATCGTTTGTCACTTCAAAATAACCGTGTGCGCCTGCACCTTTAGCATGAACGACACGCTCAGGAACACGTTCTCTGTTAAAATGGGCCAATTTTTCGAGTAAGTGTACATCTTGGATTAAAGTTGGTCCGCGAGAACCGGCAGTCATTGAATTTTGATTATCTCCAACTGGAGCTCCCCAGCTAGTTGTCAGTTTATTTGAACTCATGTCATCACCTCTTGGAATTGATAAGAACATAATATCATCTCTAAGTAAAAAGTCAATATTATTTTATAATGATTATAAAATAATCATTTGTATAATACGATAAAAACTATTGAAAAAAGCAGAAAACCCTTGGCAGAACAGTTTAATAGAGATGATCGAGGGTTCATAGAAATAAGCGCTATTTGCGAATATGAAAAGTAAGTGATAAACATTCATCCAAAAAATGTTGAATAAAAAAGAGTTGACATATCGGAATAATTTGAATTAACATGATATTCAAACAAAAAAACAATTGGGCAGCTGATCGGACCGCCGAAGGCTCTCATCTCTACAAAAACAGAGATGGGGGCCTTTTTGTTTTTTTAGAAGGCGGGGTTGGCAGAAGGAGAGGGATAAAAGTGGCTGTGACCATCAACATCAAGGAAAAAGCATTTGCTCAAGAAGGCCGCCAAACTACGGTCTTGGAGAATATTCAATTATCAATTGCACCGGGTGAGTTTTTAACGATCATCGGACCGAGCGGATGCGGAAAAAGCACACTTTTAAAGATAATTGCAGGACTTGATTCTGATTTTAGCGGGAGTGTCGAAATTAACGAACGCTATGTGACTGCACCAGGTATTCAGCAAGGATTTATTTTTCAGGAACACCGTCTTTTTCCTTGGCTGACGGTTGAGCAGAATATTGCCGCCGATTTGAATTTGAAAGATCCTAAAGTCAAACAGAAGGTAGATGAACTGATCGAGATTGTCAGATTAAAAGGATCGGAGAAAGCATATCCGCGTGAGCTGTCGGGCGGTATGTCTCAAAGAGTGGCCATCGCACGAGCTCTTCTGCGGGAGCCGGAGGTGCTGCTTTTGGATGAACCGTTCGGTGCGTTAGACGCGTTTACTCGAAAACACCTTCAAGACGTGCTGCTGGATATATGGCGGAGGAAAAAGACAACGATGATACTCGTCACTCATGATATAGATGAATCTGTTTATTTAGGGAATGAGATTGCGATCCTAAAAGCCAAACCGGGAAAAATTCACAAGCTGATGCCAATTCATCTGGCTTATCCCCGAAACAGGACGACGACTGATTTCCAAGCGATCAGACAGAAAGTGCTGTCGGAATTCGAAAAAACAGAAGACTTTGAGTATGCAGAAGGATCAGGGATATAGAAAGGGCTGAAGCAGAGATGAAAAAAGGAATCATTGTATTGGCATCTATTTTTTTTCTGCTGGCAGGGTGCGGAGCAAATGGAGCCAGCGGTGATAAAAAACCATTGAAAGAAATTCGGATCGGAATACAGCAAAGCTTAAGCCCGCTTTTAATTGCCAAGGAAAAAGGCTGGTTTGAAAAGGCTTTTGAAAAAGAAGGCATCAAGGTGAAATGGGTGGAGTTTCAAAGCGGGCCGCCACAATTTGAAGGGCTTGCAGCAGATAAACTTGACTTTTCTCAAGTCGGCAATTCACCAGTGATCGCTGGACAGGCGGCAGGCATTGATTTTAAAGAAATTGGCTTGTCTCAGGACGGATTAAAGGCGAACGGCATACTTGTGAATCCAGCCAGCGGGATTAAGGAGGTCAAAGATTTAAAAGGAAAGAAAATTGCTGTAGCGAAAGGCAGCAGCGGCTTTGACTTTTTGTATAAAGCGCTTGATCAATCAGGCTTGTCAGCTGATGACGTGACCATTATTCAGCTGCAGCCTGATGAAGCGGCCTCTGCGTTTGAAAACGGTTCGGTTGACGCTTGGTCCATCTGGGAGCCGTACCTATCCTTAGAAACAATCAAACACGGAGCGAAACTTCTTGTGAACGGGGAAAGCACCGATTTATATTCACCAGGGTTTACATTAGTTAGAACAACATTCTCTAAGGAACATCCAGACGAAGTGGTCCGTTTTCTGAAGGTATTTAATCAGGCGGTTGTTTGGCAAAAGGAACATCCGGATGAAGCGGCTGACTTGTATGCAAAAATAAAAGATCTCGATAAAAAGGTCGTTGAAAATGTGCTGAAAAATACGGAGCCTCTGAATGAGGTTATTAGTGAAGACATTATAAAAGCGCAGCAGGAGACAGCGGATTTTCAATTTAAAACAAAAGCGATAGATAAGAAAATTGATGTGAGAGAAGTTGTTGATAATTCATTTATCAAAAAAGCGTTAAAGGAAAAAGTCTCTGGAGGTGATCCATCATGAAAGCAGAGGCTGCAGGTTCACTGCCGAAAGCAAATGCTGAAGCGATACAAAGAAAGCCCCATAGAATCAAATACGGGTGGGCAAAGGGGCTTCTGCTGCCTGCTGTGATCATAGCCATCTGGCAGGTGATCGGCAGTCTTGGCATCGTGTCGGCGACAGTGCTCCCTACACCTGTTGCGATCTTGCTGACGTTTAAAGAGCTCATTTTGACAGGCGAGCTCTTTGGCCATCTGCAAATCAGTATATACCGGGCAGCGCTTGGTTTTGTACTTGGTGCGGGGCTTGGACTTTTGATCGGAATTTTGGCCGGATTTTCAAAACGGACGGAATTGTATCTTGACCCATCATTGCAAATGCTCAGAACCGTTCCGCATCTGGCTGTCACGCCGCTGTTTATTTTATGGTTCGGTTTTGATGAAATATCTAAAATTTTGCTGATTGCGCTCGGCGCTTTCTTCCCTGTGTATATCAATACATTTAACGGCATTCGCGGAGTTGACGCTAAGCTGTTCGAAGTTGCCCGGGTGCTTGAATTTAAATGGCACCAGCAGATGACAAAAGTGATTGTGCCGGCATCCCTGCCCAATATATTGCTCGGCATTCGCTTATCGCTGGGTATTGCATGGCTTGGGCTTGTTGTAGCGGAGCTGATGGGTTCAAGCTCAGGGGTCGGTTATATGATCATGGATGCCAGACAATTTTCACAAACAAATAAAGTGTTTGCCGGGATTATCATTTTTGCGGTGGTTGGAAAGCTGACGGATTCTTTTGTCAGACTGCTTGAACGAAAGCTATTAAAGTGGAGAAACAGTTACGAGGGAAAATAGACGAAAAGGAGAGATTGATATGGACATTCTTTGGTTTATTCCGACACATGGAGATGCAAGGTATTTAGGGTCGGAAAGCGATGGACGGACGGCGGATCATGAATACTTTAAACAAGTGGCGCAGGCCGCTGACAGGCTGGGGTATACAGGAGTCCTTCTGCCGACGGGAAGATCGTGCGAGGACCCTTGGCTCACAGCCGCGGCGTTAGCCGGGGAAACAAAGGACTTAAAGTTTTTAGTCGCGGTACGGCCCGGGTTAATGCAGCCTTCTCTTGCAGCCAGAATGACCTCTACCTTAGATCACATTTCAGATGGACGGCTGCTGATTAATGTTGTGGCAGGGGGCGATCCGTACGAGCTAGCCGGGGACGGACTGTTTATCAGTCATGATGAGCGCTATGAAGCAACGGACGAATTTTTAACTGTTTGGCGGGGGCTTTTGCGCGGAGAAACGGTTACCTATGAAGGAAACCATATAAAAGTGGAAAACAGCAATCTGCTATTCCCGCCGCGGCAAGAACCGCACCCGCCTATCTATTTCGGCGGGTCCTCACAGGCTGGAATTGAAGTCGCGGCAAAGCATACAGATGTGTATTTAACGTGGGGTGAGCCGCCTGAGCAGGTAAAAGAAAAGATTGAGAGAGTCAAAAAGCAAGCGGAAAAAGAGGGAAGAACAGTGCGGTTCGGCATTAGGCTGCATGTGATCGCCCGTGAAACAGAACATGAGGCGTGGGAAGCGGCTGAGCGTTTAATCAGCCATTTGGATGATGACACGATTGCCAAAGCACAGAACGCTTTGCGCCGTGCTGATTCTTCGGGTCAAAAGCGGATGGCGGAGCTTCATCGAGGCGATCGGACAAAGCTTGAAATCAGCCCGAATCTGTGGGCGGGTATCGGCCTGGTCAGAGGAGGGGCAGGCACGGCTCTTGTCGGAGATCCGCAGACTATTGCCGACCGCATAGCGGAGTACCAGGCCCTCGGCATTGAATCATTTATTTTTTCCGGCTATCCTCATTTAGAAGAAGCGTACTATTTTGCAGAGCTCGTCTTCCCGCTTTTGCCGTTCGAAAATGAGCGGACAAGGAAACTTCAGAAAAAAAGAGGAGAAGCCGTCGGTAACACTTATTTTGTCAAAGAGAATCATGCGTCAGTTTAAGTGAAAACACAGCCTCCGAACATGGTATGATAATCAAAAAAGGGGGCTGTTTTTTCTGAGAATACTTATAAGTGCCGTTACTCTGATGGTCATGCTGTCAGCATGCGGAAATACGAAGCACATGGAAATCAAAGAGGCAGATGTTTCAGATATTGAAAAAAACAGAATGAAGATTGCGGCTCCGCATTCATTCGCTGCTGAAGTGACTAATATCAACGAAAGCATTTCTGAGGCTGACATGTACATTGAACATTACCAAAACGGAAAGCTTGTTGAAACGATAGGTCCGGTAACTGCTGATTTCACGGAAGAAAATCCCGATACATTACAATTTGTTTATTTTGAGAATGAGGAAGGGCAGAAAAAAATGAGCACCGTTCACTTTGGCATTGTTGATGAACAAGGGAGCAGCACGGCTGCTTCATCGTTTCAGCGTGACGTCAGCGCTGTACAGGAAATGACTCAAAATATATCATCAGCGGAGCCAATTTCTTTCGGGAAACCGATATTGATCGGCAGCAGCATAAAGGATTCTAACGGTACAATGAAAACCTCTGAAAACAAAAATGAACTGATCAATCATAAAGATGCTCTGCTTTATTATGTTGAATTGCATAAATAAAATGGACGGCTTCGGCCGTCTGTTTTACCGAGCGGTGTGCTTGCATTTTAGAATACATCGTGATACATTTTAAATCGTAAATATTACGATCTAAAGGAGGCTTTTTCTTGGCTAAGAAATCAAAAGTGGCAAAAGAATTAAAACGCCAGAAGCTTGTTGAACAATATGTTGCTATCAGACAAGAGTTAAAGGCAAAAGGAGATTACGAAGCACTCAGCAAGCTGCCGAGAGATTCAGCACCGGGAAGACTCCATAACCGCTGTATGGTAACGGGCCGCCCGAGAGGATATATGAGAAAATTTAAAATGTCCAGAATTGCTTTTAGGGAGCTGGCGCATAAAGGCCAAATTCCGGGTGTGAAAAAAGCAAGCTGGTAAGAAAAAAACTCCGGACGATTACACCGCGCCGGAGTTTTTTTCATTTTTCTTGAAGGAAATGACGTAGGATATGTGCTGGATGATCATGATGATAAACACGATAATAATAGGGAAAAAGGGAATGTGTGACTGAAACAGCGGATAAAAAATGAGCAGGACAGCGGCGGCAGGCAGTGAAAAGTAGACGGCGATATATGACGCACGGCAGGCTTTTGCCGTCATCATCTGCTCTCTTTCATCCTGTTCCTCAAATTCATCTGGCAGCAGAAGATTTTTTGATGCAGGTCGGCTTTTCTTTTGTAAATAGATATAAACTGCAGCTGCCGCAATAAAAAGAATAAACGGGGTGATGTTTATTTCAAACATCATCTGGCCGTTCCTTGTGCTGAAAAAGGCTCCAATGCCTTCCGAAGCTTCAAAGTATGAAATCAGTGTCCAGCATGCAAGGCCGAACAAAACGAGGTGAAATGCTGCTTTTGTTTTCATGCCCATATTAGTCTTCCTCCTCTAGCCAAAAGACATCCTCCATTTTCATGGAGAAGGCTTTGCAGATTTTTAATGCTAATAACAGTGAGGGAACATAGTCTCCTTTTTCAATTGCTGCTACCGTTTGTCTCGTGACGCCGACCGTTTCTCCGAGTTTTTCCTGAGAATAGCTGAAGCGCGCTCTGAGCTCTTTCACTTTATTTTTCATCATGACGTCTGCCACCTTCACATTCTCACTTTCTTCCATTGTATAGTTTATTTAACATTATGTAAATGTAACTTAACAATATTACAAAAATAAAAATTTCTTTCGACAAATTTTTTATATTCTCTTGACGAAAAATTAATAAACGTGTAACATAATAAAAGTCAAAGCGGTGCTGACACCGCCAATAACAAATGCGGGTGTAGTTTAGTGGTAAAACCTCAGCCTTCCAAGCTGATGTCGTGAGTTCGATTCTCATCACCCGCTCCATACATACGTTATTAACGCAGTGTTTCGTTTCTCAGATAAACGAAGTATTGCGTTTTTTTATGTGAAAAAGAACACGAATCTCGTGTTCTTTTACGTAAGCCAATGTACTGTATGGCCGCCGCCGTGAATTTGTTCAAACATTTTCGTTAATGATGTTAATAGGTTAACGGCGTTTTCTTTTTTAATCGATGGCGGGAAAAAGATGATTTGCAGCATGCTTTTTGTATCTGCGGTGACGGGTTTTTGATTGACTTTGTTTTTGAAATCGCCGAATACCCCGTCTTCATCAGAATAAATCAGTATGTTATCTTTTTCTCCTACTGAAATCCGGACTGGCTCCTGGAGCTTGCCGGCATCATAGATCATAATGGGGAGAGAATATTTTAACGCGAAAAAATGTATGGTATCATGGGCTGAATCCTCGCTTTCCATGAATTGTTCTTTGGATATCGGGATCAGCATTTGCTCCATCGGCGTTTTTTCTCCCTCGAATGAAGGGTCAAGCTGCTTAAAGATTGTCTGCCATTCTTTGACGTAAGGCTGGCTGGAAATTCCGCCGTCCGCATAGTCAAAAAACAGAGACTCTTGAAATAAACGAAGTCTGCCTTTCAGCATTTGCGGAGAGGATCCGACTTCAATATTTTCATATATCACAGCGGCTGCATTTATTCCTGCCGCTCGTTCAGTAATAACAGGATCAAGTTTGATATTCACATGCATTCACTCCAATTACGGGATATCAACCTATTATACAACGGCTTATTGTTTTATCACAAAGAAAGGAGGCTGTGCAAACCATGAACGTTTATCAGCTGAAAGAAGAATTAATTGAATACGCGAAAAGCATTGGCGTGGACAAGATCGGTTTTACGACCGCTGATACATTTGACAGTTTAAAAGACCGTTTGATTCTTCAGGAGTCACTCGGATATCTTTCCGGTTTTGAAGAGCCTGATATTGAAAAAAGAGTGACGCCGACGCTGCTTTTGCCGAAAGCGAAATCAATCGTGGCGATTGCACTTGCTTATCCTTCGAGAATGAAGGATGCGCCAAGAAGCACGCGAACTGAGCGCAGAGGCATTTTTTGCAGAGCCTCCTGGGGAAAGGACTATCATGACGTCCTGCGGGAAAAGCTCGATCTTCTGGAGGATTTCCTGAGAAGCAAGCATGAGGATATCAGGACAAAATCAATGGTCGATACGGGTGAATTGTCTGATCGGGCAGTGGCGGAACGGGCCGGAATTGGGTTCAGCGCCAAAAATTGTATGATTACAACGCCAGAGTACGGGTCTTATGTGTATTTGGCGGAAATGATTACAAATATACCTTTCGAGCCGGATGTGCCGATTGAGGATATGTGCGGATCATGCACCAAATGTTTAGATGCTTGCCCGACGGGAGCGCTTGTGAACCCTGGGCAGCTTAACGCTCAGCGCTGTATATCTTTTCTGACCCAGACAAAAGGATTTTTGCCGGATGAATTCCGCACGAAAATCGGAAACCGACTGTATGGATGCGATACGTGCCAAACGGTATGTCCAATCAATAAAGGGAAGGATTTTCATCTGCATCCTGAAATGGAACCGGACCCCGAGATTGCAAAACCGTTGCTGAAGCCGCTTTTAACCATCAGCAACCGTGAATTTAAAGAGAAATTCGGACATGTTTCAGGCTCGTGGCGCGGAAAAAAACCGATTCAGCGGAACGCGATTCTGGCGCTTGCCCACTTTAAAGACACCTCCGCACTGCCTGAACTGACGGAGCTTATGCATAAAGATCCGCGCCCGGTCATCAGGGGAACGGCTGCCTGGGCTATCGGGAAAATCGGAGACAACACATACGCGGAGGAGCTTGAAAAAGCACTGGAAAAAGAAAATGATGAAGAGGCAAAGCAGGAAATTGAAAAAGGAATTGAATTGCTAAAAGCCGGCATGACTAAATAAGTCTTGTCCTGACATACGTATAGAGCAGAAGGAAAAAACACTTGAGATGCAGCCAAGTGTTTTTTCTCTATAAAAAAGTATGTCGGGTGGGGTGAGCTTGAAGCACATATTAGAACAACTAGCGGAGGAGCGTCTCAGCTATCTGGTCAACGGGCATGATCTGAGACAGGAGCCTCAAGTCGGAGACCTGGAGGTCATGGAACGAAAGAAAAAGCTTCTGGAAAAACGTAAGATTGAGATGATAAAAGCGAAAGCAAAAGCTGTCATAGACTATGTGCAGGTTGAGGATGACGGAACCGCCTGCATCAGGTATATCATACACTTCGAATATCTATACAAGGAGCAGGATGACAGTCTGTATATGGAAGAGCAGATAGAAGAAAGAGTCGCTTTTGTTTATGATCAAATTCTGATTAAGGATCAGGAAGTGATAAAAAAACCGGCGGGCTTTAGTGAAGGCCAAAGCATTATTGACTATTCACAGGAAGAAAGGGAAGCGTTTGGCCGAGCTTTTCAATATGACCGGCTCGGAGCGGTACAATATGCCGAAAAATATTGGAACAAGCGTAATCCGGCTTATAAGAATTTCAGCGATAATTGTACGAATTTTATTTCTCAGTGTCTTCATGCAGGAGGAGCGCCAATGCGCGGTCACCCGAACAGAGGATCTGGCTGGTGGATGAAACAAAGCTCTTGGAGCTATAGCTGGACGGTGGCGCACTCGATGAAAATGTATTTGACGAATTCCAAGGCCGGCCTTCGGGCGGTTCGGGTGAAATCAGCGGAAGAGCTGGTGCCGGGTGATGTGATTTGCTATGATTTTGAGGGAGATGGCCGGTTTAATCATACAACGATTGTGGTGGCGAAGGACAAAGGCAATATGCCGCTTGTCAACGCCCAGTCCTATGACAGCCGGATGAGGTATTGGTCATACGAGGATTCAACTGCATACACACCGTCTATCCGATATGCCTTTTTTCATATCGTTGATGATACGACAAAAGAGTAATTAATGATATAATGATGGGCGGATAAGAAAAATAGAGGTGAACACAGTGGCATTACATGTCGTTTTATATCAACCAGAAATTCCTGCTAATACAGGGAATATCGCACGTACTTGCGCAGCAACAGATACAACGCTCCACCTGATTCGTCCGCTCGGCTTTTCAACAGATGATAAAATGCTGAAGCGCGCCGGACTTGATTATTGGGAGTTTGTAAACGTAGTGTATCATGACTCGTTAGAAGAATTGTTTGAGGCATATAAAAAAGGGCAGTTTTTCTTCATCACGAAATTCGGCCAAAAGCCGCATACATCTTTTGACTACACGGATATTGACGAGGATTATTTCTTTGTATTCGGAAGAGAAACAAGCGGCTTGCCAAAGGAATTAATTCAAAATAATATGGACCGATGCCTGCGTCTTCCGATGACAGAGCATGTCAGATCGCTAAATCTGTCCAATACCGCAGCGATTCTTGTGTATGAGGCGCTGCGTCAGCAAAATTACCGAGATTTAAAATAGTGAAAAACCCGCTCATGTGTATGGGCGGGTTTTTTTGTGTTATGGAACTTTATTCTGGGCTTAACAACGTAACAGTGTTATGTTACAATGTATCCATCAAAGGAGCTGGACTTATGGAAGATCAATTAATCTCTAAAAAAGAATTGCTTGAAGAAACATCCATCTCATACGGTCAGCTGTATCGATGGAAACGAAAAAATTTAATCCCTGAGGAGTGGTTTATACGTAAATCCACATTTACAGGGCAAGAGACGTTTTTTCCTAGAGAGGATATTTTAAAGCGCATTTCAATCATTCAAAAGATGAAAGAAAATTTGTCTTTGGATGAGATGCGGGAGATGCTGTCACCGAAAATGAAGGATGTGAGCATGACAGCTGATGAATTGCTGACGAAAGGTTTGATATCAAAGCCGGCTCTGCATGTCTTTTCAGAAGGCGGAGCAGACACGGTGTTTTCTTCTCGGGATCTGTTGTCACTGTATGTGCTTGAAGGGCTTTTACAATCCGGAAATGTCAGCTTGGAAGAAGCGAAAATGGCTGCTGAGGTATTGAGGAAGTATGATACAGCGGAGATCAAGAAGCAGACGGAACTGATCATTTTACGCAAGCTGGGTGTAACGACTTGTTTTATAGCGGCTGCCGCAGACAGCATCCTTTTTGAGTCGTCCGTCAAGATTGTCGATAGAGTGGATTTAGCAAATGCTTCAGAGGAACTAAAGACAAAATATATGCAGGAGGGCCATCAATGGAAATAATGGATAATCTGGTGATAAACGGTACGGGGAGTTCAAAGGGCGGAAAATTTCAATCAGTTGAGATTAATGGCAGCGGAACCGTGGCCGGAGACGTGGAGTGTGACTCTTTTTCATTTAACGGGACCGGTAAAGCGGATGGGAGCGTCAAGGCAAGAACAGTAACCATCAGCGGTTCAGGGAAAATTCATGGGGATGTTGAAGCAGAATCCATCCGCATGAATGGAACAGGCTTTATTCAAGGTGATACCGCCGCTAAACAATTGAAGGTTGCGGGATCGTCAACATTTGGCGGAACAGTCAAGGCTGATGACATTGTGATCACCGGAAAGGCGGTCATGGAAGCTGATTGTGAAACGGAAAGATTTCAGACCGAAGGGAAATGCAAAGTCAGCGGTCTTTTAAATGCTGATCAGGTGAATATCAAGCTTTCTTCCGGAGAGAGTTATGTGCGGGAAATCGGCTGCCGCCATCTTCAAGTGACGGGCAGAAAAGGGATGCTGACATTGCTGAAGCTGATGCCGACCCCTGTGTTAACGGCTGAACTGATCGAGGGGGACGTGATTGAGCTGACAAACACGAACGCCAAGACTGTGCGGGGAAACACAGTGAAAATCGGTCCAAACTGCCGGATTGAGACCGTGGAATACAGCGGTGATTATACTTGTGATCCGAACGCTTCGGTAGGCATGTACACAAGAATGTAAGGAGGATCATATGGAAACAGTAAAATTAGGGAATTTAAAATTATATGGTGCCGGGCACGCTGCGGGAGGTGCCTATCACCATGTCAGCATCAAAGGTGAAGGTACGGTTGGAGAAGGACTGTCCGCTGCAGGCTGCCGCATATACGGCACAGGCCGTTTTCTCGGGAACGCGGAGACTGAACGGCTGAAAGTATTCGGAGAAAGCGAGTTTGAAGGCGGTTTGACTGCGCACAAAATCAGCATATATGGGACGATGCAAGTCAGAGGCGCTCTTCATGTTGGCCGATTGAAGCTGAAGGGTCTGACTGAGATCGGCGGCAATATGGCAGGGGATTCGTGTGAAGCAAAAGGAAAGCTCAGCGTGAAAGGCGATTGTGAAATCGAATCGTTTCATATCACTGGATGTGTGGACGTAACAGGTTTGTTGAATGCAGGCGAGATTGATATCGGATTGAGCCATGATGCCAGCCGGGTTCGGGAAATAGGCGGAACGTCCATTACTGTAAAAAAACGTGCGCGCTTTTTTACGCGAAAAAAAGCGAAACTAACTGCGGAGCTGATTGAAGGAGATAAAATCTATTTGGAAAATACCGAGGCGGCGGTTGTCAGAGGGAAAGAAGTCGTTATCGGGCCCGGCTGTAAAATCGGCACAGTTGAGTTTGAAAACAAATGCGAATGCGATCAGCATTCAAAAATGATGAAAAGAATTAAGTTGTAAAACATTGTTCTGTTACAAAGAAAAAGGGTGCTCTCAGGAGGGAGCACCCTTTTCTTTTTATTCTTTTCCCGGCTTGCTATCGTACCCTGCGGTAAAAATTGATACTAAAAAAGTGACAATGACTCCCATCATGATGATTGTTTTCACCGTCTCTCCCCCTCTTCAATTTTTCCTGCTGTCCGAGTCTGGATGATTCTGTATTTTCTTTATTATGAACGCACGCAGTCTGCCTTGTCAACGCTGTATAAGGTATCTTTATTTTTAAGAAACCAAAGCATGTATCACGAGCTGACGGCATAGATTGTATCAAAGTACCTTTTTTTGCACAGCGCATCAAACATGATAGAGGAGGTCCTTATGGATATATTAAAGAAAATTGAAAAGTACAGAGAGGAAGAGCAGCGTCTGAAATGGGAAGGAACATTCGCTGATTATTTGGAGATTATTAAAGAAAATCCAATGGTCGCGCAATCTGCTCATTCTCGTGTTTTTAATATGATAAAAGACAGCGGGATAGAGGAGATTGACGGACGGAAGAAGTACAGCTTTTTTGACCGCGAGCTGTTCGGGCTTGAAGAATCCCTCGAGCGCCTTGTGGAAGAATATTTTCATCCGGCTGCGAAAAGGCTTGATGTCAGAAAGCGGATTTTGCTTTTAATGGGCCCTGTGAGCGGCGGTAAATCAACGCTGGTCACGATGCTCAAAAAAGGTCTTGAAGCGTACACGCTGACGGATAATGGTGCTGTATACGCGATTAAAGGCTGCCCGATGCACGAGGACCCCCTTCATTTAATCCCTCATCATTTGCGGGAGGATTTTTACAGAGAATACGGCATTAGAATAGAAGGAAGTCTTTCACCATTAAATGTGATGAGGCTGGAGGAAGAGTACGGAGGGCGTATTGAAGATGTGAGGGTGGAGCGGATCTTCTTTTCTGAGGATAAGCGTACGGGAATCGGCACCTTCAGCCCGTCTGACCCGAAATCTCAGGATATTGCCGATTTGACGGGAAGTATTGATTTTTCAACCATTGCCGAGTACGGTTCTGAATCTGATCCGCGCGCCTACCGGTTTGACGGAGAGTTGAACAAGGCGAACCGAGGCATGATGGAGTTTCAGGAGATGCTGAAATGTGATGAGAAGTTTCTCTGGCATTTGCTCTCACTGACACAGGAAGGGAATTTTAAAGCCGGGCGATTTGCGTTAATTTCTGCTGATGAGCTGATCGTAGCTCACACGAATGAAACGGAGTATCGCTCATTTATTTCTAATAAGAAAAACGAAGCCCTGCACTCCAGAATTATTGTGATGCCTGTTCCTTATAACTTAAAAGTGTCTGAGGAAGAAAGAATTTATGAAAAAATGATCGCAGAAAGTGATGTATCGGATGTTCATATTGCTCCTCACACCCTTAAGGTCGCCGCGATGTTTTCAATCCTTACGAGATTAAAAGAGCCGAAGCGGTCTGATATTGATCTGGTGAAGAAAATGAGACTGTATGACGGAGAAAGTGTGGAAGGCTTTAATTCAGTAGACGTTGAGGACATGAAGAAAGAATATAATGATGAGGGCATGAGCGGAATTGACCCGCGCTACGTGATTAACCGCATTTCTTCTACTATTATCAGAAAAAATATGGAGTCGATCAATTCCCTTGATGTTCTCCGTTCTTTAAAAGAAGGACTTGATCAGCATCCGTCTATTTCAAACGAGGATCGGGAACGATACTTGAATCTTATTTCTGCAGCCCGTAAGGAATATGATGATATTGCGAAGAAGGAAGTCCAAAAAGCGTTTGTGTATTCATATGAAGAATCAGCCAAAACGCTGATGGATAATTATCTCGACAACGTAGAGGCTTATTGCAATAAAAATAAGCTGCGTGACCCTTTGACAGGAGAAGAAATGAATCCGGACGAAAAGCTGATGAGATCAATCGAAGAACAGATCGGCATTTCCGAAAATGCTAAAAAAGCGTTCCGCGAAGAAATTTTAATCCGCATCTCCGCGTATGCGAGAAAAGGAAAGCGGTTTGACTACAATTCCCACGAAAGACTGCGTGAAGCCATTCAGAAAAAATTGTTTGCTGACTTGAAGGATGTTGTTAAAATTACGACCTCAACGAAAACGCCTGATGAGCAGCAGCTGAAGAAAGTAAATGAAGTCGTGGCCCGTTTAATTGATGAGCACGGCTACAACTCGACGAGTGCCAATGAGCTGCTGAAATACGTCGGCAGCCTGCTGAACCGATAAGCAAGTGACCCGTCCGAACAGGGCGGGTTGTTTTGTACCATTTTCTAAATAGTTTGTCAATTAACTGTACTTATGCGCATATGATGAATATAAATCTTTTCGAAAGACTTGTTTCATAATCTGGCACAAGCCGGAATAGGTATGTATCACGACCACAAATGGTTAAGGAGGGGAATTCATGTCCCAAAATGACAGCGGCCATTTTTTAATTTCTGAGGAAAACTGGTCCCTCCATCGCAAAGGCTTCGATGACCAGCAGCGCCACCAAAAAAAAGTACAGGAAGCCATAAAAAACAATCTCCCGGATCTCGTAACCGAGGAAAGCATTATTATGTCTAACGGCAAGGATGTAGTGAAAATTCCAATCCGCTCACTGGATGAGTATAAAATCCGCTATAACTACGATAAAAATAAACATGTAGGGCAAGGGGACGGCGACAGCCAGGTTGGAGATGTGGTAGCCCGGGACGGATCAGACAAAAAGCAGGGGCCGGGTAAAGGCCAGGGGGCCGGAGATCAGGCAGGCGAGGATTATTATGAAGCAGAAGTTTCACTAATGGATTTAGAAGAAGCGCTCTTCAAAGAATTAGAGCTTCCGAATCTTCAGCAAAAAGAAAGAGATAATATCATCCACACGGATATTGAGTTTAACGATATCCGTAAAACAGGGTTAACCGGTAATATTGATAAGAAAAGAACAATGATGTCGGCTTTTAAACGCAACGCGATGACAGGGAAGCCGTCTTTCTATCCGATTTATCCGGAGGACTTAAAATATAAAACATGGAATGATGTCACGAAGCCTGAGTCAAAAGCTGTCGTGTTAGCAATGATGGATACGAGCGGCAGTATGGGCGTGTGGGAAAAGTACATGGCGAGAAGCTTCTTTTTCTGGATGACCCGCTTTTTACGGACGAAATATGAAACAGTTGAAATTGAATTTATTGCCCATCATACAGAAGCAAAAGTTGTGTCTGAGGAAGATTTCTTTTCAAAGGGAGAAAGCGGCGGAACAATCTGTTCTTCCGTATATCGAAAGTCGCTTGAGCTGATCGATGAAAAATACAGCCCCGCCCGTTATAATATTTACCCTTTTCATTTCTCCGACGGCGACAATCTCACATCTGATAATGCCCGGTGCGTGAAATTGGTGAATGATATTATGAAGAAAGCAAATTTATTCTGTTATGGCGAGGTCAATCAATACAATAGACACTCGACGTTAATGTCGGCTTATAAAAATGTGAAAGACGAGAAATTCAAATACTATATTTTAAAGCAGAAGTCAGACGTTTTTCAGGCGCTGAAGAACTTTTTTAGAAATGAAGAAACTGGCATCAGCCATCAATTATCCTAGTGAATAGCCCATTTCAGGGCTTTTTTTTATTTAAAAAAAGTAAGAAAGCGATTACAAAAAAAATAAGAGGAAAAAAGGAATTTTTCCTTTGACAAATCTTCTTTCATTTATTAATATTTTATCTTGTGAACTATTATTGAGGAATGAGGTGAAAAGGAGTTGACTGAATCAGAACGTGCTTTGCTCACTTTTGAACAGCTCTTCGATACGTCTCGGGCTATCTATAAAAAACAGAAGAAGATATTGGAGATTGTGCTTGAGCCTTTTGATATTACAGTCCTTCAATATTTACTGATGTTTAAAATTCATCAAAGCGGAAGCACGCCGCTCAGCAAGCTGGCCATGTCTCTTGATCTTAAGCCTGCTTCTGTGACCCGGATGACCGATATCCTATATAACCGGCAATTGATGAATCGATATGACAGTCCGGATGACCGCCGTATCGTCATGATTCAGTTAACCGAAGAGGGGGAAAAACTTTTACAGAAAGCCGCTGTGCAATACGCAAAAATGGGCGCGAGCCTGTATCAGAAGCTTGACACGTCTCAGCTTCAATATTTGCGTAAGCTTGCCGGGAGTTTATCTAAGCTCGCTGAAGGCTGTGCAGAAAAAAGCGGTAATTGAAAACTTCCCACATATTTTCACCAGCTTTCCACAAAATGATAGAGGAAGAAACGAAAGGAGAAAAACAAAATGAACAGAGGACGTTTAATTCTGACCAACATTATCGGTTTGATTGTTGTTCTTGCAATTATAGGCGGAGGTGCTTACTACTATTATCAAAGCACAAACTACGTAAAAACAGATGAAGCAAAAGTAGCCGGCGATATGGCAGCTATCTCAGCTCCAGCAGCAGGTAAAGTATCCGACTGGGATCTTGAAGAAGGAAAAACAGTGAAAAAAGGCGACACAGTTGCAAAAATCAAAGGTGAACAAACTGTTGATGTAAAATCCATCATGGATGGAACAATTGTGAAAAACGAAGTGAAAAACGGACAAACCGTACAGGCTGGTACAACAATTGCGCAAACGATTGACATGGACAATCTGTACATCACAGCAAATATTAAAGAAACAGATATTGCGGATGTTGAAGTAGGAAATAGTGTAGACGTAGTAGTTGACGGAGATCCTGATACAACTTTTGACGGTACTGTAGAAGAAATTGGCTATGCGACGAACTCAACTTTTGATATGCTTCCATCTACAAATTCAAGCGGAAACTACACAAAAGTAACGCAAAAAGTTCCTGTTAAAATTTCAATCAAAAACCCATCTGATAAGGTGCTTCCAGGTATGAATGCATCTGTTAAGATTTCTGAGTAAAACAGATCAGTCATCAAACCATGAAAGGAGGTTGTCTTAGATGGCTACAGGCAAAGAAAAAAATACAAAAAGCCCTATGACATTGCTGATTGTGCTAATGGCGGGTTTGTTTTTGGCAATACTAAACCAAACATTGCTTAACGTCGCAATGCCGCACTTAATGACTGAATTTGGCGTAAGTGCAACGACGATTCAGTGGCTGACAACAGGTTACATGCTTGTTAACGGCGTATTGATTCCGTTATCTGCCTTCCTGATTACACGTTTTGGCCAACGGAGTCTCTTTCTCGTCGCCATGTTCTGTTTTACGCTCGGTACGTTAGTCTGCGGTATCGCACCTAACTTCTCTGTAATGCTGATCGGCCGTTTGATCCAGGCCGTGGGCGGAGGTATCTTGCAGCCGCTCGTTATGACAACCATTCTGTTAATCTTCCCGCCTGAAAGCAGGGGGAAAGGAATGGGGATTTTCGGACTTGCGATGATGTTTGCTCCAGCGGTCGGCCCGACTCTTTCTGGGTGGATTATTGAGCATTACACATGGCGCATCATGTTTTACGGACTTGTGCCGATCGGCGCAATTGTTATCATCGTGGCTTTCTTCATCTTTAAGAATCTGGTGGAGCCGCAAAAAATCAAACTCGACACACTTGGAGCGATCCTCTCAATTGTCGGTTTCGCATCCTTATTATACGGAGTCAGTGAAGCGGGTTCTGACGGCTGGACCGACCCGGTTGTACTGTCTACAGTTATAATCGGCGTCATTGCAATTATTGCTTTTGTTGTTCAGCAATTGCGCCATGATGATCCGATGCTTGATTTCAGAGTGTTTAAATACGACATTTTCTCACTCTCAAGTGTTATTAATATCATTATTACAGTGGCACTTTACACTGGTATGTTCCTGTTACCGATCTATCTGCAAAACCTGGTCGGATTTACGGCGCTTCAATCCGGTCTGCTTCTGCTTCCGGGTGCGATCGTGATGCTGATCATGTCACCGATTTCAGGTATTTTGTTTGATAAATTCGGCCCGAGACCGCTTGCGATTATCGGTCTGGTCGTGACAGTGGTGACAACATTCCAATATACGCAATTGACCATCGATACACCGTATACACACATTATGCTTGTATACTCAATTCGCGCATTCGGTATGTCACTCTTAATGATGCCTGTCATGACAGCCGGGATGAACCAGCTTCCTGCCCGTCTGAACAGTCACGGAACGGCGATGAGCAACACGCTCCGCCAAATCAGCGGATCAATTGGAACAAGCTTAATTACGACGATTTATACAAACCGCACGACATTCCATTATTCACAAATTGCAGATAAAACAAGCACGGCGGACCCGAACTTCCTCCATGCGTTCCAAAATGCAGTTTCGAATATAATGGTGAATATGAATGTGCCCTATGAAACAGCGAAAACGTATGTTTACTCACATATTTATAAACACGCGACACTCGATTCAAACGTCATGGGGATTAATGACGCCTTTATGTGGGCGACATTATTCTGTGTGGCAGGTGTGATTCTCAGTCTTTTCCTGCGTGATGTCAGAAAAGATAAATTGCGTGCGGAGAAAAAGAAAAAAGAGGAGCTTTCATTGCTTCCGGCTCCAAAAGAAGTTAAGGAATCTTAAACTGTACAGGGAGGTTTCCTGAATGAAAATTTATGTAGTGTATGACAGTGAAGGCGAACATACAAAGGTATTGGCAGAAGCGATTGCTGAAGGCGCTCGGGAAAACGACGCGGCTGAAGTATTCATCGACCACGTAGATCAGGCGGATATCCGCAAGCTTAAAGACATGGACGCGATTATTTGGGGATGCCCCGGGCATTTCGGAACAATCAGTGCAGGTCTGAAAACTTGGATCGACAGACTCGGCTACTTATGGGCTGAAGGCGAGCTGATCAACAAAGTCGGCGCAGTATTCTGCACAACGGCAACAACACACGGCGGCTTGGAAATGACAATGCACAACTTAATCACGCCAATGTTCCACCAAGGGATGATTGTTGTCGGTCTGCCTGGCAATGTGCCTGAAAACGCGCTGTACGGTTCTTACTACGGAGCGGGCGTCACTTGCCCGGTAGACAGTGATGAGTTAATGTCTGAGGAAGGTATCCAGCTGGGCCGCGCATTAGGAAGACGCGTCAGCCAAGTCACAGGAAACTTAACAGCCGGACAGTAAGGAGAGGTTAAAATGGCCATTATTATAGCAATTATTGCTGCTGTCATTGTGATTGCGGGCCTTATCACGTATAACGTCCGCAACGCCTCTGCTGGACTCGAGAAGCGAGAAACAGCTGAAAAAATCGCCCCTCCAGAAGAGGAAGAAAACGAAGCACAATACCCTGCTGAAGCACGGGCTGCTGAGCATGTCCCAGCCGTTGTAAAAACTGACTCTGAAAAAGAGAAAAGTGACTCAATTGGGGATGACTTCTACAGGCAGGCGCTTCAAAAGTTTAAGCATTCTGAGGAAGATCAGAAAGACAAAGAGGTCGCTGAAAAAAGTGACAAAATGCAGGACAGCAGTTATCGTGATGCGCTGCTCTCCATGAAAAATAAAAAGAAATAATATCAAAGGCAAATCCGTTTACTCATGGCGGGTTTGCTTTTTTTATGCTGTTTAAATGCATAAAACTTGGTTTATTTTAAAATAAATCCATGGAATATGTTGTATTTCAGAAAGTTCTAGTGTACTATTTGTGTCATACACTTCATAAGTGTTTTTAGGAGGAAAAACAATGAAACCGTTTTGGGGTTTAGTAAAAAAGGATCTGAGACTGTCAAAAATGCGGTTTTTTGCATGTCTCGGTGCAGTCATACTTTTAGCTGCCGGAAGCTTTTTATTGGAACAATTGACTGAAGAACCTTTAGCTGCTTTTGGATGCTGGGTAATGCTTGCCATTTTTCAAGTGTTTTTAGCTCCTTTGCTGATCTACAATAGTCTTCGTGTAGAGGGGAAAAATCAGCTATGGTTATATAATCCAAACGGCGCAGCCGCGCTTTTACTCTCGAAGCTGACTACCGGTCTTGTCTATCAATTTATTTTTCAGTTTTTGATTTCAGTTTATGGAGTCTTTCTTTATCAGTACCTTGACTCAAAAGCGCTCATTGCTGATCAAGTTCCGCTTGCAGGCACTATACTGATCTTTAATCTTTATGGGCTGGTATTTACTGCTTATCTTTCCTGTGCGGTGATCCTGCTGTGGAATGTGTTTCATTCTTTAAAATCGAGTTCTTCCTTCATCAGGCGGTTTCGCTGGTTCATTTGTATGTTACTGGGGATAGGGTGGTTTTATGTAGAGGACCATTTGATCATGCCTTGGCTGACACCGCTGGATAAACTGTATTATTTCACAACGTATGGAGATGTCGGTTTTACATACAAGGGATCCTTAGGGTGGAGCGTGGAATTAAACATCTTCCATCTTCCCTATCCGTCTATTATAGTCATGCTGGTTTTGGCAGCTGTATTTCTTTTTCTGGCTTCCAGGCTCCTGCAGCGAAAAGTTGAGGTGTAGAGAACATGAGACAAGACTTTCAATCCTCTAAACCGATTTATTTGCAAATTGCTGATCAAATCTTTTATAGGCTGGTCAGACAGGAGCTTGTTCCCGGAGACAAGCTGCCGTCTGTCAGAGAAATGGCAATTCAAACAAAAGTAAATCCGAATACGATTCAAAGAACCTACAGTGAAATGGAAAGGCTGGGAATTGTGGAGACAAGAAGAGGGCAAGGGACGTTTATCGCTGACAAAGCTGAACTCGTGGATGAACTGAAAGAGAGGCTTACCCGTGAAGTGTTTGAAAGCTTTATTCATCAAATGGCAGAGCTGGGATTAACAAAAAAAGAAATGCTGGCAGGCATTAAAAAATACACGGGAGGAGGACAGGAATGAATATTGTATTTGACAATGTGTCTAAGAGATACGGCGGCCACACGGCGCTAAACAATATATCATTCACTTTATATCCGGGAAAAATTTACGGATTTTTGGGCTCGAATGGCAGCGGGAAATCGACAACCTTGAAATTAATGGCCGGATTGATGTTTCCTACTACAGGTTCAGTAAAAGCGGGTGAACAGCCTGTAACAAGAGACATGATCAAGCAGACGGCTTATCTAACAGAGTTAGACATGTTTTATCCCGGATTTACGGTGAAAGATATGCTCGATTTTTACGAATCACAGTTCCCTGACTTTCAGATGGAAAAAGCCTATCAGCTGCTTGAGGAAATGCAGCTGAAGCCTGAAAAAAAGATAAAGCAGCTTTCTAAGGGGAATCGAGGCCGTCTTAAAATCGTGCTGGCACTATCAAGAAAAGCTTCCGTCATTCTGCTGGATGAGCCTTTTTCCGGTCTTGATCCAATGGTCAGGGATTCAATCGTAAACAGCCTCGTTTCTTATATTGATTTTGAGCAGCAGATCGTTGTCATTGCGACACACGAAATTGATGAAATTGAAATCCTGCTTGACGAGGTCATCGTGCTCGCCGACGGAGAAAAAATGGCACAGCGTGATGTAGAAGAGATTCGCGAGCAGGAAGGTATGTCCGTGCTGCAATGGTTTAAAACGAATATGGAAGTTTACTAGAAAGAGGAGGAATTTGATGAAAACAGTATTGGAATTAAAAAATGTGACAAAAAACATCAGAGGCCGGACGATCATTGATCATCTGAGCTTTACGATTCGCGAAGGCGAAGTATTTGGATTTCTGGGACCAAACGGAGCAGGGAAAACGACGACAATCAGAATGATGGTCGGTTTAATGAAGCTGTCACAAGGTGACGTGCTCATTTGCGGCCAATCAATCACAAAAGATTATGCCAAGGCAATCAAACATATCGGGGCTATTGTAGAGAATCCAGAGCTGTATAAATTCTTAAGCGGATATAAAAATCTCCAGCAATACGCAAGGATGGTAAAGGGTGTCACGAAGGAAAAAATTGATGAAGTGGTAGAACTGGTAGGCCTCAAAGAAAGAATCCATGATAAAGTGAAAACCTACTCTCTGGGGATGAGACAGCGTCTCGGCTTGGCACAATGCCTTCTGCACGATCCGAAAGTGCTGATTTTGGATGAACCGACAAACGGCCTTGATCCGGCGGGAATCAGAGAAATCAGAGACCATTTAAAGAAGCTGACGCGAGAAAGAGGAATGTCTGTCATCGTATCAAGCCATCTGCTGTCAGAAATGGAACTAATGTGTGACCGAATTGCGATTATCCAAAAAGGAAAACTTATCGATATTCAGAATGTAAGAGATGAAATAACTGATGAAAAGGATACATATTTCTTCCATGTGGAGCAGCCGAAAGAAGCTGCTGCGATTCTAAAAGAATATGATTCGGTAATCAAGACAAACGGTTTGGAAATCAAACTGGCTAAAGAGGACGTCCCTGCAGTCATTGAATTGCTGGTCATGCAGCAAATCCGCATTTATGAAGTCAAAGTGATTACAAAATCATTAGAGGATCGTTTCTTAGAAATCACAGGCGAAGCAAAAGAGGAGGTTCAACATGCTTAATTTGATTTATAATGAGTGGATCAAAATTTTCAGCCGTGTCGGAACATGGGTGATGATCGGAATCCTGGCTTTGACAATGATCGGGTGGGCATTTTTAACAAACCACTTTTCAACCGATGAAGCAAATCCGAAGTGGAAAGAAACGCTTCAAGCACAAAATGCTGATTTGAAGAAGGCGATGAAAGAAGATCCTTCCCTAAAAGGACAATATGAAGAAACGATTACAATCAATAACTATCGCATTGAACATAATATCCCGAGTGACACTGGATATACCGTTTGGTCTTATGTAACGGATTCTGCCGGTTTTACAATCCTTACTGGGCTGTTCACGATTATAATTGCAGCTGGCATCGTCGCAAACGAATTTAACTGGGGTACGGTTAAGCTGTTAATGATTCGGCCGCTCAGCCGTTTTCAAATTCTGCTTTCTAAATATATTACCGTTCTTTTATTTGGTCTCTTATTGCTGTTTATATTATTTATAGGTTCAACTTTGCTGGGACTGGTCTTTTTTGGAACAGGCGGGGACACTGCCGCGAATGTTCATTTAATCTATAAAGATGGTCATGTATTGGAACAAAACATGTTAGGATATTTGGCCAAAACGTATCTCTCAGAATCTGTTGCGGCTTTAATGCTGGCTACGATGGCATTTATGCTGTCCGCAGTATTCAGAAACAGCTCTCTTGCTGTAGGGTTTTCTATCTTTTTATTGGTAACGGGCACGACAGCCACTACATTTATAGCGATGAAGTTTGACTGGGCGAAGTATATTTTATTTGCCAATGTTGATCTGATGCAGTATGTAGAAGGAACACCGTTAGTGGAAGGGATGACAACCACTTTTTCTACTGTGATGCTGGTGATTTACTTTGTCGTCTTCCTGTTGCTTGCTTTCGGAATCTTTATGAAACGGGATATTGCGAACTAATGAAAAAAGCTGTTTTGCATAAGCAAAACAGCTTTTTCTTTAAAATAAAAACTGCAGGCTTGCACCTGCAGTTTTTATTATCAATTTATGCTTACGCTTCTTTAGTAACGTTAGCAGCTTGTGGTCCACGGTTTCCTTCAACGATTTCGAAAGAAACTGATTGGCCTTCTTCTAAAGTTTTGAAGCCTTCGCCTTGAATAGCAGAGAAATGAACGAATACATCGTCTTGACCTTCTACTTCGATGAATCCGAAACCTTTTTCAGAGTTGAACCATTTTACTTTACCTTCTAACATGAAATTTCCTCCTAAAGCGATCATAACGCTTAAATTCACTATTCTTGCTCTAAAACAAACTTCCAAGACGAAAACTCTTACAAAACTTTCTTCTTAAAGATAGTTCGAACAAAAATAATTACCTTTACTCTACCAGTAATTTTGAGAAAAAACAACTGTTAAACGAAACTTTTTTCGGAAAATAACATATTATTTTTCATTTTGATATTTATTTGCCGAAATGTATCTGTTTTTTCGATACGTGATCATATGTTTGCAGGACTTTTTACTTTAATTTCTCTTTACGCAAAGGTAGGGTAATAGTAATTGACAACCCTATCTGATATGAGTAAGGTAAAGTTAACCAATGTTACAAATGACAACGTTTATCAACTAAGAGCGTCTGATTTTTATGTCTGATATTGCTTGCATGCTCTAATAAATAGATAGGAGTATGGTGTCACAATGAAAAAGTGGCTTGTATGCAGTTTTGTTCTTATTCTTTTCATTTCATTTACTGCATGCTCACCGTCAGCAGAACATGAAACGATAAAAATTGGAATTGCTGAGTCGGACGAAGCGATATGGAACTATATCGTAAAAAAGGCTGAAGCGGAAGGGCTTGATATTCAGCTGATTCCATTCTCTGATTATGCAGAATCAGATATTGCGCTGGCTAACAAAGAGATTGATGCCAATGCTATTCAATCCATTTCATATTTTCAGTCGTTTTCAAAGAAATACAAACATAAACTGGCACCGCTCGGCACGACATACATAGCGCCTATGGGCATTTATTCAAAACGATATCAGCGAATCAAAGATATTCCGCGCGGTGCTGTTGTTGCTGTCCCAGATGAAGCGCTCGATTTTGGGCGAGCCCTTACGCTGCTGCAGGAAGCGGGTTTGCTTACTTTGAAGAACGGATTTAACGGAACCGGTTCAATTGATGTGATAAAAGATAATCCGAAACACTTGAAATTGAAAACCGTACGCCGACAGGATGTATTGAGCGGAGCCGACGTGTTTGTGATGAATACAGCCGCCGCAAAAAAAGCGGGGCTGAACCTGCAGAAGCATACATTAAAGGGCGGCAGACAAACCGGGAAGGAAGATATGAATGTAATTGTTGTCAGAGCTGAGGACAGAGATCGCGAAACACTGCAAACCATCCTTGAACTCTATCAATCAGATGATACAGCGGCATTTATAGAGAAAGAGTATCAAGGGATGCTTGTTCCCGCTTTTTTGCCTTTACATCGTCTTTCAGATTGGAAGAATGAATTCAAAAAATGAATTCATTCTTTTTTTTCGGAAAACCATACTTTGTTTCGGCCGCTTTCTTTCGCTTTATACAGCATTTGATCAGCAAGAACCGGCAAGGTTTCCGGCTTATCTGTGTTTCGGGGGTAATGGGCTACCCCCAGTGAGGCCGTAACGGCAAGCTTTTCCCCGTTTGTTAATACAATCGGTGTATGACTAATCGAGTGCCTGATCCGTTCGGCGATTTGGAATGCTTTCTCGGGCGTGCAATTTGGCAAGAGGACGGCAAATTCTTCGCCGCCGATCCGTGCGGCAGGATCAGTGTTGCGGATATTTTGTTTTAGTCGGGATCCCAGCTCTTTTAGAACCTGATCCCCCTCATGATGGCCGTATTGATCGTTAATGGTTTTAAAGTGATCGATATCCATATAAATAAGCGAAAATTGTAAAGATGGAGTGTGTGCAGCCTGTTGATACAGGTCTTGTGTGATTTCTTCAAACTTTCTGCGGTTATAAATACCTGTCAAAAAGTCAAAGTGCGCCTGGAACTTATACTGTTTAAATAAAAGATGTGCATTTGTTTCATGCTCGATAATATATAGGCTGAGCATGCCGCCGATAATTGAAATCAGCCAAAAGTAAAAGTGAAGCTTAAGTGAATAGATATCAACAAATACATAGAAGAAAAAGGAGATGAAACCATTTGAAATGATTAAAAGTAACAGAACGTGTTTCAGCTGAACTTTTTCTCTCCTTGATGCAATAAGTGACAGCACGGCAGCGATACAAATTGTAATCATGGAATACAGCGCTGATTCATTCAAGCTGATCAGCATGCGGCCTGCTGCGATTATCATCAGGGCTGCCGCCGTAGACACCCAGCCTCCATAAAGAGCGGCGATCATAATAGGGATATTTCTAAAATCTATGATTGAATGGTGGTACGTCAGACCAAAATTCATAAGAATAACCCCGAGGAGACCGCAGGCAGTTCCTTTTATTAACTGAAAGGACAGGCGGTCTTTTTTATGTATTAACCTTTCTTTAAACAGGTGGGTGAACAGATAATTAAATGTGATTAAAATGGTCAAATTTACGAACAGTTCTTTCAGCAATATTATCACCCTTATATAAGTTACTAAAGAAAGGGGGGAATGAAAAGAACAAAAACGGTATTCATTGGGTTTTTTTATCCAAATATTGATGCTGAAATAATTCTTACTTGAACTATCGGAATTTGTGTAATATAGTATATAAGAAAAATTTTGAAGGGAGAGTTTGCCTCAATTGGAGACTTTGCTAGTCATTTTGCACGTATTTATTTTACTTTTACTCATTATTGGGCTATTTGCCATGCAGAAGAAACATGTTTCTTTTTCAAAACGTGTGTTTACTGCCCTGGGGCTGGGGATCGTTTTTGGATTTGCGCTTCAGCTGATATACGGTCCGACTTCAAACATTGTGGTTCAAACAGCCGACTGGTTTAATATTGCCGGGGGCGGATATGTCAAATTGCTTCAAATGATTGTCATGCCGCTTGTTTTTATTTCCATTCTAGGCGCTTTTACAAAGATGAAGCTGACAAAAAATCTTGGGAAAATCAGCGGTTTGATTATCGGGATTTTGGTTGCGACTACAGCGGTAGCCGCGGCGGTTGGTATTGCGTCCGCCCTTTCCTTTGATCTTCAGGCGATTCAGGTTGACCAAGGAAATACAGAGCTTTCTCGGGGACAGGAGCTTGAACAGAAATCAGAGGAGATGACAGCGAAAACACTGCCGCAGCAAATGATTGAGCTGCTTCCTGGAAATCCGTTTTTGGATTTTACAGGGACTAGACCGACATCAACTATCGGAGTCGTTATTTTTGCCGCTTTTCTGGGCATTGCATTTCTAGGTGTGAGACGGAAACAGCCGGAACAGGCTGAAACGTTCAAAAAATTGATTGATGCTGTTTACGCCATTGTCATGCGTGTTGTTACTCTCATCTTGAGACTGACGCCTTACGGTGTGCTGGCCATTATGACAAAAACGATTGCGACAAGTGATATTGACAGCATTTTGAAACTGGGTATGTTTGTCATTGCTTCATATGCCGCGTTAATTGTAATGTTTATCATCCACTTGCTTCTGCTGACGATCAGCGGATTAAATCCGGTTGTTTATTTGAAAAAAGCGCTGCCTGTACTCGTGTTTGCATTTACGTCACGATCAAGCGCAGGCGCTTTGCCGCTGAATATTAAAACACAAAGAAGCTTGGGTGTCCCGGAAGGAATTGCGAATTTCGCCGGCTCGTTCGGGCTATCTATCGGCCAAAATGGCTGTGCAGGCATTTATCCGGCTATGCTGGCGATGATGATTGCCCCGACAATCGGTCAAAATCCGTTTGATCCGGCGTTTATCATCTCAGTGATCGCGGTTGTTGCCATCAGTTCGTTTGGTGTCGCCGGAGTTGGCGGCGGAGCTACATTCGCTGCGCTGCTCGTTTTATCAGCGTTAAATATGCCTGTCGCGCTCGCCGGTTTATTAATCTCTATCGAACCGTTGATTGACATGGGACGTACTGCGCTGAATGTCAGCGGAAGTATGACATCAGGCCTGATTACCAGCAAAGTCACGAAGGAAATAGATTCTGGTGTATTCCAAGATCGATCCAATGTGATCGAAGCGGAAGAAGCCTAGTCATATTAAAACGTGTAATCCCACGGGGGATTACACGTTTTTTTTAACGGCCGGGTTCTAAGTCTTCCAGCATTTCCATTACAGTGTTGTCATCCATTACATTCATTGCGCTTTGTTCGAAATGGATTGGCTCTGCATATTGCTGCTGTCTATTTCTGGCTGTTGTTGTGTCCGTTTGGCGATTATGCTGAGACTGAGACTGATGCTGTTGAGGGTGGCTTTGCTGCTGGCCTGCATGCTGATGCTGCCGGCCATTTTGCTGACGATTTTGAGATTGATCTTGATTATTCCCGCCAAACGCCTGTTTCATCATATCTCCAACATTAGAAACATCAAACGACTTATTTTGAGAATTCCGGTTGCTCATTTGACCTGTAATAAACCCGCTGATTTTTTGCCGGATCTGCGGTGATAAAGCAGCAACAAGCACAGTTGAACCGATAACTAAGGCTGTCGGACTGATTCCTTTTCGCTGATTGAACAACGTGATCCCTCCTTTATAAGTGTATTGATATTTTCCCCTCTGATTAGACAAATTAACCGTTTTATTTCCCGGGAAAGCATTTCCGTTATTTTTTCATGCATATTTAGAGCCAATTAGAAAAACCTATAAGTAAAGTGATAAAGGAGGAATTCACATGCTTGGAAAAAAACAAGTCCTTGCGTCCATGCTTCTTATCCCTTTGCTTATGACTGGTTGCAGTATGGCCAATCAGGGTGAGGGCAGACGTGATAATGCAGAGCCTGAAAATGTTAACTACCGCAATCCGGCAAATGATAACGGCACAAGAAATATCAACAATGAAAATGATAGCCGTGACAACGTCGACAATAATATGACGAATAATGGTAATAACAATAACGGTAATGATAACCGTAAGTTGGAAGTTGCTGATGATGCAGCCGATAAAATTACCGATATGAAAGAAGTTAAACACGCGAATGTGATTGTTGCCGGAAATCAAGCGTATGTTGCAGTTGTATTAACAAATGGGAAAAAAGAAGTTGGAAAAGATCTGAAAAAGAAAATTTCCGATAAAGTAAGAGACACTGATAAGAACATGGACAATGTTTATGTTTCTGCAAATCCAGACTTTGTTGATCGGATGCAGGGGTATGGCGAACGGATTCAAAATGGTGATCCGATTGCAGGATTCTTTGATGAATTCAGTCAAACAGTACAACGTGTTTTTCCGCAAGCTGAATAACAGATAAAAAGCCGCATAACTTGTGCGGCTTTTTTCTTTGCGGAAATGACACGCTGTGAACTAAGGCTGCATAGAGTAAAAATAAAAGGTACAAGACGGACCGGCTCAGGGAGGGAGACGTTTGCAGGGTGGCATAGGAAAGCGTGCGGCATCCGCTCTATTCCTGTGCGGAGTCCTTGTGATGCTGGCCGTAAGCTCGGCCATCGTATCAAGCACGATGTATATTCTGTCTTTGCCAGGGCAGACATCTGGGATAACGAAAGAACAAGTGACGAAGCACATGAAGAAAGAGTCATTTAAACAGGCCGATGTTTATTACACTTCTAAGGAAAAATCCTTACTGCCATTAACGAAAGAAACGCTTGAATATGCGGTGAGTATTAATCAGGTCATGCTTGAATATTCGAATCATAAGCCTATTGATATTATTTTTTTTCCTAATGAAAAACAGATGGAGGCTTATTCCGGTTTATTGGATGTTGTCGGCTTTTATTCTGAGCGGGAGCAGCTGATCGGATTATTGCCTGAAGAGAAAAAGCAGCTTTTAGAAGGTGATGATGTAGCAGTTTATCTGTATCAGAGATTATTGATTCATGAGTACACACACCATGCGTTTCATCAGAAATTACGGGAGCTCGAAGCAGATCCTGATGAGTTCCCCTTATGGTTCCATGAAGGATTAAGCGAGTGGATCGCGAACTATGAATTGCTCATAGATCCGATCACGTTTACTGTCGTGCCGTTTGACCGTTTGCAGACAGATCAGAACTGGCAGGAAGCTCGATCGGAATATGAAACCGATGTTTATTTGCAAAGCTTTTATATGATCAATGAGCTGACGGAAACATACGGGAAAGACATTATTTTGGAGATTATAAAGGAAACAGCGAAAAAAGGGGATTTTAAAAAAGGGTTTAAAGCGGCGACGCAGGATAGTCTTGATCAATTTGAAAAAGATTTTACCAGAACGTTTGAAGAAAATACGGCATTGGATAGTTTCTATCCAATGCCTTTTTTATTTAATGAAGTCCCTGCTGGCCCATACCGCCTTGAGTCGGAGGCATTTGTCCTTGTGCAGGGGCAAATGAATTTCTCAGTTGTTCCATATCCTGCGCATCAAGCTGCGGAACTTGGTAATAACCATGTTTGTTTTGGTAAAGGAAAATCTCAAAAGCCATTTCGACATACTGCTGAATTTGCGCAGACAGTACACGTCTTACGGCCGGATTTGTCATTTCTAGAGAAGCCATCGTCAGCATAGATGCCTGTGCCTTAACAGCGCAAAGCATTTGGCGGCTGATGATGCTGTCATCAATGTCATTCATGGATTGAACAGGTTTCTTAGGCTGTGCCGGCTGCATACCGTAAACAGTCTGGTTGTCTTCTTTCATCATATAAGTTGCCGTTTTTTGTGAAGGCTCGCTTCCTGTTTTGAAGCACTCTGCCGTTAAGTTATATTGAGATGTAATGAATTGATATTGACGGTCAAGGATGTTTAATAATTCCTGATCCTTACAGAATTGTCTCAGCATCATAAACTGATCAAGCACAGTAAGCGTTCCGGAAAGCACCTCGTGCATATCAAACATTTCATGTCCCCCGTGATTTTGATGCGGTTTGCCTGGTATCCCTTTATTCTGTGATTGCTGCTGAAATTGCTGATCCAAACCGAATTCCTCCTTTTTTTTCAGATCAGCTGTATTTTGTGCTTGTCTGCGGTGTTTTATGCAGCGCCTGACAGGATTTATATGCTGATTGTCGAAGTGATTATCAAATAAACGAATGATGCAAGATGTAAGGGAGGAAAACTGATGAGGCGTTTTTTGCATGTTGTTTTGATCATACTTTTCATTTTCTTGAATGTCATGTCCGCTTATGAAGCTGTAAGAGCTGCTGAGCCAGAACCAATATCGGTTGAAAAAGCGATACAGCAAAAAGAGGGCCAAGCTCTTGTCGAAGGATATACAATCGGCCAAGCCGTTTCACCCCAGCATTACAATCTGACAAGCCCTTTTTCAAATGATTATAACGTTGCTATAGCGGACAGCAAAAACGAGACATCACCCGATCACATTCTTCCCGTGCAAATCCCCTCCGCATTTAGAAGCCAATTCGGACTGCAAACGAACCCGCTGCTTCTTGGGAAAAAGATAGCTGTTCAAGGCGAGCTTGAACATTATTTTAATACGACAGGTCTTAAGAAGGTTCAGTCAATGGTCTTAAAGGATGACGCTGAATCTCCGCCGGCAGCACAGCCTATTACAATACAGGAAGCGCGCGGCCGAATGAATGAACATGTCACGATTAAAGGCGTTGTTACTGCCGATCAGAGCGCAATCGGAGGCGGAAAGCTGTCGACCTTTATGCAGGATGACACAGGCGGCATCAACATTTATTCGGCAGCACCAGAGAATTTCCCTGAGTTAAAAGAAGGAATGCACATTACGGTGACAGGGAAAATAACGACTTACCAAGGGCTTACTGAAATAGTTCCGGATACATCAGGCATCCGTATTACCCAATCAAATCAGCCTCTCCCTGTCCCTGAATTTTCAACGATCAATGAACTGGTCAATGGCAGCTTGGGTGATCAATATGAAGGGCGTCTTGTAACAGTCAAAGCTTATATTTCTTCCATTCCAAATTCTCAAGCAGGCGGCGGTTACAATGTTACGATGATTGATAATGATCACCACGCAATGACACTGCGTGTTATGAGTGAGACAGGTATCATTGATGAACTGACTGAGGATAAATGGTATGAAATCACTGGCGTGTTGAGCAGATATCAATCCCTTCAGCTTCTTCCGCGAAAATCAGCAGACATGAAGCTGCTTCAAGAGCAGCCTGCCCCGCCGTCTTCAGAAGGCGAATATGAAACTGTGGTTGATCGCGTTGTAGACGGTGACACCATTCATGTCAAAAAACCGATACTTGGCACGGCAAAAATCCGTTTTGTAAATGTAGACACGCCAGAAACGTACCACACACCAAAAAATGAAGCGGATGAAAATCAGTTAAAATTTGGCAAGGAAGCCTCTGACTATTTAAAAACTGTTTTGTCTCCAGGAGATCAAATAACGGTAAAAGTCGGCAGCGAAGCCAAGGACAGCTATGGCAGGCTTCTTGGACAGGTTGTGACTGAGACAGGGGCAAATGTAAATTTAGAACTCGTGAAAAATGGCTATGCTCCAACATATTTTATTTGGCCTGTTGAAAATGAAGAGGATTATCAGGAATTTCAGGCCGCAGCCGCCAATGCTAAAAAGGAGCAAAAAGGCATTTGGAATGAAGCGGATCCTCTTATGGAAATGCCGTTTGAATTTAGAGCCAGAGAGCAGGGGAAAGGGCTGACAAGGTATGTGGGAGACTCATCAAACAAGACCTATGTTACGCCAGCAGACTGGAAGCAGGTGGCTGTGGAAAACAGGATCTTCTTTGCTTCAGCAGCTGAAGCAGAGAGTGCCGGTTACAAGAAAAAGCAAACCTCTCTCCAAGAAAATATACCGCTTAGAATTTTAAGCATGAACGATTTACATGGGAAAATCGATCAGCAATACGAGCTTGACCTTGATGGAGACGGCACTCCAGATGGCACATTCGGACGCATGGACTATGCAGCTGCCTATTTGAAAGAAAAAAAGGCGGAAAAGAAAAACACGCTCACTGTGCACGCCGGGGATATGATCGGGGGAGGTTCGCCCGTATCATCTCTTCTTCAAGACGAACCAACTGTCGAGCTGATGGAGGATATCGGATTTGATGTCGGAACTGTGGGCAATCACGAGTTCGATGAAGGTACGGATGAACTCATGAGAATGTTAAAAGGGGGAGATCACCCGAAAGGCACTAGCGGCTATGACGGACAAAACTTTCCCCTTGTGTGCGCCAATTGTAAAATGAAGTCTACCGGAGAACCCTTTTTGCCGGCTTATGACATTATAAACGTAGAGGGCATACCCGTTGCTTTTATTGGGGTTGTCACACAGTCGGCGGCCGGAATGGTCATGCCTGACGGAATAAAGGATATTGAGTTTACCGATGAAATACAAGCGGTAAATGACGCTGCCGAAGAGCTGAAGAAAAAAGGCATCAGGGCCATTGCAGTGCTCGCACATATGTCTGCCGAACAAAATGGCAGTACAATAACAGGCGAATCTGCTGACCTTGCAAACAAATCAGATTCTGAGATAGACATCATTTTTGCAGCGCATAACCATAAGGTCGTCAATGGTGAAGTGAACGGCAAGCTGATCGTTCAGGCGTTTGAATACGGAAAAGCGATAGGTGTCGTTGATCTGGAAATCAATAAACAGACAAAAGACATCGTCAAAAAATCGGCTGATATCGAATACGTCGATCAAAGCAAGAAAAAACCTGATGCCAGCGCCTCAGCTATTTTAAGGAAGTATCAGGCCCTTGCTGAACCGATTATCAGCGAAGTAGTCGGTGAGGCGGCTGTTGATATGGAAGGCGGTTATTCTAATGATGGCGACACACCACTTGGGAATTTGATTGCTGATGGCATGAGAGCGGAGATGAAAACGGATTTTGCGCTAATGAATGGCGGCGGGATACGGGAAGGACTGAAGAAAGGCCCAATTACATGGGGAGACCTTTATAACATTCAGCCGTTTGGAAATGTGCTGACGAAGCTTGAGATTAAAGGAAAAGATTTGCGGGAGATCATCAATGCGCAAATCTCACCGATTTTCGGCCCTGACTACAGCATAAGCGGGTTTACGTATACGTGGGATACAGAAACAGGCAAAGCGGTTGATATAAAGATGGCAGACGGAACCGAAATCCAGCCGGATGCCACATACACATTGACCGTTAATCATTTTATGGCGACGGCGACAGGAGCAAAATACCAGCCAATCGGATTGCTTGGGAAACATCCGGTTACAGGGCCTGAGGATTTAGAAGCGACTGTAGAGTATGTAAAAAGCTTTGATAAGCCGATTTCATATACGAAAGAAGGCAGAATAAAACTGGCTGAAGACAGTCAGGCTGAAGACCCAGTCACTGAAGACCCGGCAGACAGTCCGGGAACAGACGATCCGGGCAAGGCAAATCCGACACCTGGGGAAGAACAGCCTGATCTAAGAGAGACCCCGGGCACAGCTCCGGTCCATCAGCTGCCGCCTGCAGTCATTTCGACCTTTGAAGAATTAACAGAGACCAAAAAGCCTGCCACTGCCGCCGGCCGTATAAACACACTGCCTTTGCATAAAGAAAGTGAGGAAAGCGGTTCTGATCATAAGCTTCCGGATACATCAGCAGGATACTACAACTTTATTGTGATCGGCGCAGCGGTCTCACTGTCCGGAACGTATTTATATATCAGAAGGAAAAGGAGTGCCGCTACGACGTGAAAAAATATATTCCTCTTGTGATCATTGTGATCGGTCTTGTGATCACAGGCTACGGGGGCTTCAAGCTGATAGATACCAGCATGAAAACAGAGCAGACATTAAAAGAAGCAAAAAAGGCGGCTGAACAGCAGCAGGCCATTGCAGGCACGAAGAAAAACGATAATCAAGCCGAGAAAAAATCATCGTTTAAGCCGAAGACTGGCCAAGCAAGCGGCATACTGGAAATACCGAAAATCAATGCGGAGCTTCCGATCGTGGAAGGGACCGATGCGGATGATTTAGAAAAGGGTGTGGGGCATTACAAGGACAGCTATTATCCAGATGAAAACGGGCAAATTGTACTGTCAGGACATCGGGACACCGTTTTTCGCCGGACAGGAGAGCTTGAAAAAGGTGACCGGCTCAACATCATCCTTTCATATGGTGATTTCACATATGAAATTGAAAAAACAAAAATCGTGGATAAGGATGATACCTCCATTATTACGCTGCAGCACGAAAAGGAAGAGCTCATTCTGACCACCTGCTATCCTTTTTCATACGTCGGGGATGCCCCGAAACGTTATATTATTTACGGAAAACGTATTTCGTAAAAAAAGCCGCAAGACAATCCCTGCGGCTTTTCTTTCATGATAAATACGTATGGCAAAGGCTTTCTATATCAGCGGGAAGAGGTGCTTCGGCAACGACCAGCTCTTCGGTAATCGGATGAACAGCCTGTACCTTTTTGGCATGCAGTGCCTGCCTGTTAAGAAATTGGCTCCCGCCTCCGTAAAGTGTATCCCCAGTAAGCGGATGGCCGATGCTTGCCATATGCACACGGATTTGATGTGTTCTGCCTGTTTCCAGCTCTAATTCAGCAAGCGAGAGCTGTTCTCTCGCATTGATAGCAAGGGTACGGTAATGGGTGACGGCGGCTTGTCCGCCTGGCGAAACCCGCCGTCTTGTCGGGTGTGATCTGTCTCTTCCAATCGGCGAATCGATCTTGCCTTTTTTTGGTTTCAGTTTTCCTTCAACAATTGCGAGATACATACGCCTCAGTGTTTTTTGCTCTAGCTGCTGGTCTAAGATGGCATGCGCCAGACGGTGCTTGGCGAATACGACAGCGCCTGATGTATCCTGATCAAGACGGTGGACATGGCGCACTTTGATTGTTTCGCCATTCACCTGAAAGTGATATGCGATCAAATTGGCGAGTGTGCCGGTTTGGCCTTCCTCGTTGGGATGAGTGGAAATACCAGCTGGTTTATTGACGATTAACATGTGGCGGTCTTCAAATAAAATATCAAGCTCTCCATACTCAGGTATGACGGAGGACTCTTCGTTTTCCTGAAGATCAATAAAAAGGCGGTCACCCTTTTTTACGAGTATATTGTTTTTGACAGGCTCGTGATTGACCTTTATATTGTGATAAGTCATCCATTCTTGGATAACGGGTTTAGAAGCTTTGAGCTCTGTTTTCAGCACAGAAAACAGCCATTGTCCGTCCTGTTTTTCACTGATTATCAGCTCTAGCCCTTTGCCTTTTTCTTTCATGATCAAATGGCTCCTTTTTTGCGCGAAAGGCCGCTGCTTCTCATAGGAAACACTTACCTTAGCTTTCGCGTTTTTTTCTGTGATATTCTTGAGAAAGACTTTGGATATTCGATGGCAAGAAAGGTGATAGACGTGAGAATCGTGAACGCAGCAACTGAAGAACAGGAAAGCTTTATCAAGGAACTGTCAATGGAGCTTTTCCATCATGTATTTCCTCTTTATTTCTCCGAACTGGACATTCAGCGCTTTAAAAAGAAAGGTGTTCTGTCTTTAAATAACCAATATTACCAAGGAACATTAAAAGAAGCTTTTCAAATTATGGCTTGTCTGCAAATGATACATATTATTCTGACAAAGCCTTCACCGCACGATGACTTGAGTGATCAAGCCATTTTTGATAAAAACAGCAAGATGCTGAATGATTGCGGAGTATATTTTCCGTTTGCTTTATATGATTTTCAACCGAAAACAAACAATGCCTTTTCGGGTCACAGAAGGCTGATATAATCTGCGGCAAGAGCTTTTCCGTTTCGAGAAAAGCTCTTTTGGCATCAGAGAAATCATACCACAAAACCTTTCCTGCAACTCCCTTTTTAATCATCCGGTGTCTGAACATACTAATGATTGAAAGGGGTGCTGACCAATGAGTTCAGTTAAACATTCAATGACAACGCAGGTAGCAACCGTTTCTCCGAATCAAACGATTCAGGAAGCGGCTTCTCTGATGAAACAGCATAACGTCGGGGCGGTTCCCGTGGTAGAGCAAGGTGTTTTAAAAGGAATGCTGACTGACCGTGACATTGCATTGAGAACCACAGCTCAAGGCCGAGATGGCCAGACACCCGTTTCAGAAGTGATGTCAACAGACCTCGTATCAGGAAATCCTAATATGAGTCTGGAAGACGCGTCGCATCTGATGGCCCAGCACCAAATCCGCCGCCTTCCTATTGTAGATCAAAACAATCTAGTCGGGATCGTTGCGCTTGGAGACCTGGCTGTCAATCAGATGTCGAACGAGTCTGCTGGAGAAGCGCTGACAAACATTTCTCATCAAAACTTGCATTAATAAGAAAGAGCTTGCAATGTGCAGGCTCTTTCTTCACATAAACCCTTACTTTTTGAAAGCAGAGACGTTTCGGGGTATAGTGTATACATATGTCTCAATTCGGGCCAAAGGAGTTGTACGCAGTGATAAAAGCGTTAATTTTTGATTTTGATGGGCTTATTCTTGATACAGAAACACATGAATATGAAGTCCTTCAGGAAATTTTTGAGGAACATGGCTCAGTTCTGCCGTTATCCGTTTGGGGCAAGGTTATCGGAACAGCGGCGGGATTTCGGCCATTTGAATACTTAGAAGCGCAGATAGGCAAAAAGCTGAACCATGAAGAGCTGACAAAACTGAGAAGAGACCGGTTTGCAAAACGCATGGAAACAGAAAAAGCGAGACCTGGTGTTGAAGCGTATCTGAATGCGGCAAAGGATTTAGGCTTAAAAGTAGGACTGGCTTCCAGCTCAGATTATAAATGGGTATCCGGCCATTTGAAGCAACTTGGCCTGTTTGACGAATTCGAAGTGATTCAGACAGCTGATGATGTAGAAGAGGTCAAGCCCAATCCCGAGCTGTATTTGTTAGCGGCAAAGAATCTTGGAGTATCGCCGTCGGAATGCCTCGCATTCGAGGATTCCGTCAATGGTTCGATTGCTGCCAAGCGAGCGGGCATGAAGTGTGTCATCGTTCCGAATCAAGTAACAGGCACCTTGATGTTTGAAGAATATGATCACAGGCTCGAATCAATGGCGGAGATGGAGCTCGCCCTATTGCTTGATCATCTGAATGCACAAAACTAGAAAGGAGCGAGTAGATTGTCTGAGAAATTAGATTTGACCCGTTTTGAAAAGAAAATGGTCATCCGTAATATCGAAGAGAAAGATATCGACAACATTATCGACCTTCAAAAGGACTGCTTTCCAGGCATGGAGCCGTGGAAGCGCGAGCATTTAATCAGCCATCTGGAGCATTTTCCGGAAGGGCAGTTTTGTGCAGAATTCGAAGGTGAAATTATCGGTTCGTGCTCAAGCCTCCTGATTAATTTTGATGAATATGATGACCGCCATACGTGGCAGGACATTACAGATGACGGATACATCACCAATCACAATCCGGATGGCTTAAACATGTACGGGATCGAGGTCATGGTGCATCCTGATTACAGACGGATGAAAATCGGCCATCGTTTGTATGAGGCAAGAAAGGATTTGGCAAGACGTTTAAATCTGAAAAGCATCATCATAGGCGGACGGATACCGAACTATCATAAATATGCTGATGAAATGACTGCGAGAGAGTATGTTGAACAGGTAACACGCCATCAAATTTACGATCCTGTCCTTTCTTTTCAGCTGATGAACGGCTTTACCCTGATGCGGATTAACCCGGATTATCTCCCGGATGATACAGCTTCAATCAAATATGCGACGCTGATGGAATGGAATAATGTCGATTATCTGCCGCAGCAGACAAAGCGTTATTATAAATCGGCCTTCCCTGTGAGAATTTGTGTCATTCAATACGAAATGAAAAAAATCTATTCCTTTGAGGAATTTGCGAATCAAGTAGAGTACTATGTCGATGTCGCATCTGACGCGAGGTCTGATTTTGCATTGTTCCCGGAAATTTTCACAACCCAGCTGATGTCCTTCCTTGAGGAACGTTCACCAAGCTTGGCGGTACAGAGAATTACCGAGTATACTGAGGATTACATCAGTCTGTTTACAGACTTGGCTGTTAAGTATAATGTCAACATTATCGGCGGATCTCATTTCGTAGAAGAGGAAGGGAAAATTTATAATATCGCCTACCTGTTCAGACGCGATGGAACGATTGAGAAGCAATATAAACTGCATATTACGCCGAATGAACGGAAATGGTGGGGAATCAGCGCGGGCGACCAGGTACGTGTGTTTGATACGGACTGCGGGAAAATTGCGATCCAAATTTGCTATGACATTGAGTTTCCTGAGCTTGCCCGTATTGCGGCCGATAAAGGCGCAAAAATTATTTTTACGCCATTTTGTACGGAAGACCGCCAAGGCTACTTGCGTGTCAGATACTGTTCACAGGCAAGAGCAGTCGAAAATCAAATTTATACCGTCATTTCCGGAACGGTTGGAAACCTGCCGCAAACGGAAAATATGGATATCCAATATGCTCAGTCCGGCATCTTTGCCCCTTCTGATTTTGAATTCGCAAGAGACGGCATCGTTGGGGAAACCAACCCGAATATTGAAATGGTCGTCATTGGCGATGTTGACTTAGAAATTCTCAGAAGACAGCGCCAAAACGGAACAGTGCGTCAGCTCAAAGACAGACGCCGCGATATTTATCATATTCACTATAAAAAATAATGCGAAAGCCCGCCTGAATTGGCGGGCTTTTTTTAAAAAAAACGGAATTGAAACGCTTCCGTGCTTTCTTTAAAATAGAAATAAATGTGTGTACATCGGAAAAGAAGGTGCCCTATGGAGTTTCTGCTTGTTTTAGTTCCTGTTTTCGGAATCTTCGCAATTGGTTATATCGGACAGAAAACACTCGGTTTTGATATTCAGACACTGTCCAAAATGTCCTTATATTTAATGTCTCCTTTTTTGGCTTTTGATACGTTTTATTCAAACGAGCTGACGATGGACTATGTGTATCTGTCTATTTTTGTGCTGGGTCTATGCCTGGTTCTTGTGCTGTTGGTCTCCTTTTTATCCTTTTTTCATAGGTATCCGAACCAAGATCGCTGTGCCATGATTCTCTCATCAGCCTTTATGAATAACGGCAATTATGGCACGCCTGTCGTACTGCTTGTGTTTGGGACGGCGGGGCTGGATACGGCTGTTGTGTTAATGGTGCTGCAACAGTTAATTATGAGTACTATCGGCATGTATTACGCTGCAAAGGGCGGTTCGGAGGAAGGCGGATGTAAAACGGTGATGACTCGGGTTATCCGTATGCCTGTGGCGTACGGAGCACTTTTAGGCGCAATACTTCAGCTTATGCATATTTCAATCCCTAAAGAGTTAATGACAGGCATTGAACTGGTCGGAAATGCGACGATTCCGACGATCATGATTATTCTTGGCATGCAGCTTGCGCTGATCTCTTTCAGGAATATTGAATATAGAAAAATTTCTTATTCTCTGGTGCTGAAGCTTATGGTATCACCGTTAATTGCGCTGGCCTTCACATTGATTTTGCCTGTGGATGACATGACGAAGCAAATCATGATTCTCGTAGCGGCCATGCCGACCGCTGCCAATACGACCTTAATGGCCGTTCAGTTTAATACAAGGCCCGAAGTCGTTTCCAGTGCCACTTTTATCAGCACAATGCTGAGCATAGTCACTTTGCCGGTCCTGCTTTGGATGCTGCATCCTCTTTCTTCTTGATGAAAGAGGATGTTTTAATTACCCGGCGGTTTATTGACTCCTTTGTCGTCTGGCTTTATATTGAAGTCAGGGAAATCATCACCTAGACATCACATAAGAGAAGGCCTGTTTCAATTTATTTATTGAACGCTAATGAAATGGAGATGATGGGGATGGAAAACATTCAGCAAAATCAGGGTTTAAAGCAAAAGGATGAGCAATTCGTGTGGCATGCTATGAAGGGAGCGCATCAAGCGGACAGTCTGATTGCCCAAAAGGCGGAAGGAGCCTGGGTGACTGATATAGACGGACGCCGCTATCTTGATGCGATGTCCGGTTTGTGGTGCGTTAATATTGGTTACGGCAGAAAAGAGCTTGCGGAGGCTGCTTATGAACAATTAAAGGAACTGCCGTATTACCCGTTAACGCAAAGTCACGCACCTGCGATTTACTTGGCGGAGAAGCTGAATGAGTGGCTTGGCGGCGATTATGTGATTTTCTTTTCCAACAGCGGATCGGAAGCAAATGAAACCGCTTTTAAGATCGCTCGCCAGTACCATCTGGAAAACGGCGACCACAGCCGTTATAAATTCATCTCTAGATATAGAGCCTATCACGGCAATACGTTGGGAGCACTCTCTGCAACCGGCCAGGCACAGCGGAAATATAAATATGAACCGTTAAGCCAAGGATTCTTGCACGCCGCCCCGCCTGATGTCTACCGAAATCCTGAAGACGCCGATACGCTAGAGAGCGCAAATGAAATTGACCGCATCATGACATGGGAATTAAGCGAAACGATTGCCGGTGTCATTATGGAGCCCATTATTACTGGCGGAGGCATTTTAATGCCGCCGGACGGATATATGAAGAAAGTGGAGGAAATCTGCCGCCGCCACGGCGCCCTGCTGATTTGTGACGAAGTCATCTGCGGATTTGGGCGGACTGGCGAGCCGTTCGGATTTATGCACTACGGCGTGAAGCCCGATATCATTACAATGGCGAAAGGGATTACAAGCGCGTATCTGCCATTGTCAGCGACCGCAGTTAAACGGGAGATTTTTGAAGCATACCAAGGAGAAGCTCCTTATGACCGTTTCCGCCACGTCAACACATTCGGCGGCAGCCCGGCAGCCTGCGCATTGGCTTTGAAAAACCTGCAAATTATGGAGGATGAACAGCTGATTCAGCGATCCCGCGATCTCGGAGCAAAGCTTTTAGGTGAGCTTCAGTCGTTGAGAGAACACTCTGCAGTAGGAGATGTAAGGGGAAAAGGGCTGCTGGTCGGAATCGAACTTGTCAAAGATAAGCTGACTAAAGAGCCGGCTGGCGCTGACCAAGTGAACCAAGTGGTTGCGGCATGCAAAGAGAAAGGGCTGATCATCGGCAAAAACGGCGATACAGTCGCCGGATATAACAATGTCATTCAGCTCGCCCCGCCATTTTGTCTGACAGAAGAAGACCTTGCATTTATCGTAAAAACGGTGAAGGAAAGCATACTGACGATTTGATACAAAAGTGATTTGTTAAAGGAGCACACTATGAGTTTTCACAACCAGCCTATTTTACCGGCTATTCGTAATATGAAGCAATTTGATGAGTTTTTAAACAGCTCGTTTTCGTACGGCGTGATACTTGATATTCATCTCGGACAATTAAAGGGCGTGATCAGAGAGGCGCAAAAGCACGGGAAGAAGATGATGGTGCATGTCGATTTAATCCAAGGGATCAAACATGATGAATACGGAGCGGAATTTATCTGCCAGGATATCAAGCCAGCGGGGATTATCTCAACAAGATCAAACGTGATTGCAAAAGCGAAGCAGAAGAAAATCTATGCGATCCAGCGTTTGTTTCTGCTTGATACAAGCGCAATGGAAAAAAGCATGGAGTTTGTCGGCAAGCATAAGCCTGACTTCATTGAAGTGCTGCCGGGCATCGTGCCGTCACTTATTCAGGAAATTAAAGAGAAAACAGGTATCCCTATCTTTGCGGGAGGTTTCATCCGCACAGAACAAGATGTAGAACAGGCACTGAAAGCTGGTGCCGTTGCTGTCACCACATCTAACACCAAATTATGGAAAAAATATGAAAACTTTTTGACAGAAAGTGATTGACACCGCTTTCATCCACTGATACAATTGAACTAGGTTAATACAATGTGATGGAGAATCCGGAGACCCACAGCAGCTCTTTACGGTAAAAGTTATACATCCGTAAAGCGGTTTGTTGTGGTTTTTTTATTCTCTATCATACTTCTTAATCGCAACCTTAGGAGGAATTATCTATGACAGCATTTTGGGGAGAACTAATCGGTACGATGCTGCTTGTTATTTTTGGCGCAGGTGTTTGTGCAGGAGTCAATTTGAAGAAATCGCTTTCATATCAATCTGGCTGGATTGTTGTTGTATTTGGATGGGGATTAGGTGTGGCAATGGCCGCTTATGCGGTCGGCGGCATCAGCGGCGCCCATCTCAATCCCGCGTTAACGATAGCATTTGCTTTTGTTGGTGATTTTCCGTGGAAAGAGGTTCCGGTTTACATTGCGGCGCAAATGATCGGAGCAATGATCGGTGCGGTGATTGTTTACCTTCATTACCTGCCGCATTGGAAGTCTACCGATGATCCGGCTGCCAAGCTGGGTGTTTTTTCAACCGGACCCAGCATTCCGCATACGTTTGCAAACGTTTTAAGTGAGGTTATTGGGACATTTGTCCTTGTGCTTGGAATTTTGGCGATTGGGGCAAATGAGTTTACAGAGGGACTTAACCCTTTAATCGTCGGTTTTCTCATCGTTGCTATCGGTATTTCTCTTGGAGGAACCACGGGATATGCAATTAATCCCGCCCGCGACTTAGGTCCGCGGATTGCCCACGCACTTCTGCCGATTCCGGGGAAAGGCTCATCAAACTGGAAGTACGCATGGGTTCCTGTTGCCGGCCCGATTTTGGGCGGATCATTCGGCGGTGTATTTTACAGCGCCGCGTTTCAGGGGCAGATTACAAGCAGTTTCTGGATTGTAAGCGTTGTATTGGTTGTGGTATTGTTAGGACTCTATGGCTATACGAAAAAACATGCAGCTAAAACACTATCAAATTCAAAATATATTTAAGCAAAGGGGAGACATCTTATGGAAACTTACATTTTATCCTTAGATCAAGGGACAACAAGTTCAAGAGCGATTCTGTTTAATAAAGAAGGCAAAATCGTTCACTCCGCTCAAAAGGAATTTACACAATACTTCCCGCATCCAGGATGGGTTGAGCATAATGCAAATGAAATTTGGGGATCTGTCCTTGCTGTTATCGCATCAGTCATTTCTGAATCGGGAATCAGCGCTTCTCAAATTGCCGGAATCGGCATTACCAACCAAAGGGAAACAGCGGTTGTTTGGGATAAGGATACAGGAAAGCCTGTGTATAATGCGATCGTTTGGCAGTCCCGACAGACGTCTGGAATCTGCGAGGAGCTTCGTGAAAAAGGATATAATGATACATTCAGAGAGAAAACAGGCCTTTTGATAGATCCATATTTTTCTGGCACGAAGGTGAAATGGATTTTAGACAATGTGGAAGGCGCAAGAGAAAAAGCGGAAAAAGGCGAGCTGCTGTTTGGAACGATTGATACATGGCTCATTTGGAAAATGTCAGGCGGAAAAGCCCACGTGACGGATTATTCCAATGCCTCAAGAACGCTGATGTTTAATATTTACGATTTGAAATGGGACGATGAGCTGCTTGAGATTTTAGGCGTTCCGAAATCAATGCTCCCTGAAGTGAAACCGTCCTCTCATGTGTATGCGGAGACAGTTGATTATCACTTCTTCGGAAAAAATATTCCGATTGCTGGAGCGGCAGGCGACCAGCAGTCCGCGCTGTTCGGCCAGGCGTGCTTTGAAGCAGGCATGGGGAAAAACACATACGGCACAGGATGTTTCATGCTGATGAATACAGGGGAAAAAGCAATTAAGTCGGAACACGGGCTGCTGACAACAATCGCCTGGGGCATTGACGGTAAAGTTGAATATGCTTTAGAAGGAAGTATTTTTGTCGCAGGCTCAGCCATCCAATGGCTCAGAGACGGAATGAGAATGTTCCAGGACTCTTCGCTTAGCGAATCATACGCGGAGAAAGTTGATTCAACTGACGGCGTATATGTCGTTCCGGCCTTTGTCGGCTTGGGAACGCCTTACTGGGACAGCGATGTGCGCGGTTCAGTTTTCGGCCTGACAAGAGGCACAACAAAAGAACATTTTATCCGTGCCACGCTGGAGTCATTGGCTTATCAGACGAAAGATGTGCTTGATGCAATGGAAGCGGATTCTAACATTTCATTGAAAACGCTTCGTGTGGATGGCGGCGCTGTTAAAAATAACTTTTTGATGCAGTTTCAAGGGGATATTTTGGATGTGCCTGTGGAACGACCGGAAATCAATGAAACAACTGCGCTTGGCGCGGCATATTTGGCAGGTATCGCTGTGGGGTTCTGGAAGGATCGTTCTGAAATTATTAACCAGTGGAATCTGGATAAGCGTTTTGAACCTAAATTGGAAGAAGAAAAACGAAATGAGCTGTATACAGGCTGGCAAAAAGCCGTTAAAGCAGCTATGGCTTTTAAATAAAATAAGAGTATGTTATAATGGTTACAAGTTAATAAGAACGGTCCTGAGATGAGGAGAGACCACAGCACCAAAGTGTGAACATGCACTTTGGCTGTTGTGGTCTCTTTTTCTATTTACTTACCGTGACAACAAGGAGGAAACGTAATAATGAAAAATCAATTTTCAAGTCTTGAGCGGGATCGCATGCTGACAGACATGACGAAAAAAACATATGATCTATTTATTATCGGAGGAGGAATTACAGGAGCTGGTACAGCTCTTGACGCGGCATCAAGGGGCATGAAGGTCGCACTCAGCGAAATGCAGGATTTCGCGGCTGGAACATCAAGCAGATCAACAAAATTGGTTCATGGCGGATTGCGCTATTTAAAACAATTTGAAGTGAAAATGGTCGCTGAGGTAGGGAAAGAGCGGGCGATTGTCTATGAAAACGGCCCGCACGTTACCACACCGGAATGGATGCTGCTTCCGTTTCATAAAGGCGGCACATTCGGTTCATTCACAACCTCTATCGGTTTAAGAGTTTATGACTTCTTAGCCGGCGTAAAAAAATCAGAACGCAGAAGCATGCTTTCAGCAAAAGAAACGCTGCAAAAAGAGCCTTTGGTGAAAAAAGACGGCTTAAAAGGCGGCGGCTACTATGTTGAATACCGCACTGACGATGCGAGACTGACAATCGAAGTCATGAAGGAAGCAGTCAAATTCGGGGCAGAGCCTGTGAATTATTCCAAAGTAAAAGAACTCCTTTATGAAAAAGGCAAAGCAGTCGGTGTATTAATTGAAGACGTTTTGACGAAAAAAGAATATAAAGTATACGCGAAAAAAATCGTCAATGCGACAGGCCCTTGGGTAGACCAGCTCAGAGAAAAAGACCATTCTAAAAACGGAAAGCACCTTCAGCATACAAAAGGTATTCACCTTGTATTTGACCAATCTGTCTTTCCTTTGAAACAAGCGGTATATTTCGATACACCGGACGGCCGCATGGTGTTTGCTATTCCTCGTGAAGGCAAAACATACGTGGGCACAACCGATACCGTTTACAAAGAGGCCCTGGAGCATCCGCGCATGACAACTGAGGATCGCGATTACGTCATCAATTCAATCAATTACATGTTCCCGGAACTGAATATTAAAGCTGATGATATCGAATCAAGCTGGGCTGGCCTGCGTCCGCTCATTCATGAAGAAGGAAAGGACCCTTCCGAGATTTCACGCAAAGATGAAATTTGGACGTCAGATTCAGGCTTGATCACTATTGCCGGCGGTAAGCTGACCGGGTACAGAAAAATGGCGGAGCACATTGTCGATCTTGTTCGTGATCGATTAAAAGAGGAAGGCGAAAAGGATTTCGGCCCATGCAAAACGAAAAACATGCCGATTTCAGGCGGGCACGTCGGCGGTTCTAAAAACCTTGCATCCTTCGTGACGGCGAAAACGAAAGAAGGCATTGCGGCCGGCTTATCAGAAAAAGATGCGAAACAGCTGGCTATCAGATACGGCTCCAACGTAGAGCGTGTCTTTAATCGGGTCGAGGCACTGAAAGACGAGGCTGCGAAGCGAAATATCCCGGTTCATATCCTTGCCGAGGCAGAATACAGCATCGAAGAAGAATTGACTGCAACGCCTGCTGACTTCTTTGTCCGCAGAACGGGACGTTTATTTTTTGATATCAATTGGGTAAAAACATATAAAGACGCCGTTATTGATTTTATGAGCGAGCGATTCCAGTGGGATAAGCAGACGCAAAACAAACATACAGAAAACCTTAACAAGCTATTACACGATGCGGTTGTACCGGTCGAACAATAAAAATAACGGGCTGTCTGCAGCCCGTTATTTCTTTTATGAGCCAGAAAGCGTCAGATCTCAAGATATCAAGTGACAGAGACGCTCTCTTCATATTAAAATAATGGCATATGGCTGATACATAGGAGGACGAATTATGACTTGGAGAAAGAGCTATGAACGCTGGAAACAGACAGAAAATTTAGATCCTGAATTAAAAAAGCTCCTCACTGAATTAGAGGGGAATGATCAGGCTCTTGAAGACTGCTTCTATAAAAACCTTGAATTCGGAACTGGGGGTATGCGCGGAGAAATTGGCGCCGGTACGAATCGGATGAATATTTACACGGTGCGCAAGGCATCAGCGGGATTTGCGGCATACATCTTGCAGCAGGGTGAGGAAGCGAAAAAACGGGGCGTTGTCATTGCGTATGATTCCCGCCATAAATCACCGGAGTTTGCGATGGAAGCTGCAAAAACGCTTGCTACACAAGGCATCCAAACGTACGTATTTGATGAGCTTCGCCCGACGCCGGAGCTGTCATTCGCTGTCAGACAACTGAACGCTTACGGAGGAATTGTTGTGACGGCTAGCCATAACCCGCCTGAATATAATGGGTACAAAGTGTACGGTGATGACGGCGGCCAGCTGCCTCCGCGGGAAGCAGACATCGTCATTGAGCAGGTAAACGCCATCGAAAATGAACTGACAATCACGGTCGACAATGAAGAAGCGTTAAGAGAAAAAGGCTTAATAGAGATCATCGGGGAAGAGATTGATAAGGTCTATACTGAAAAACTGACATCTATTTCCGTTCACCCTGAGTTATCCGGAGAAGTGGATGTGAAAGTGGTTTTCACTCCGCTGCATGGAACCGCAAACAAACCGGTCAGACGCGGGCTCGAAGCCCTTGGCTATCAAAATGTCACGGTCGTGAAGGAACAGGAACGGCCAGATCCGGACTTTTCAACTGTAACATCTCCGAACCCGGAAGAGCATGCTGCATTTGAATACGCTATTAAGCTCGGCGAAGAGCAAAATGCAGATATTCTTATTGCAACAGATCCAGATGCGGACCGCCTTGGCATTGCGGTGAAAAATGATGAAGGCAAATATACAGTGCTGACAGGAAACCAAACCGGCGCGTTGCTGCTTCATTATTTGCTTTCTGAAAAGAAAAAACAAGGAATCCTGCCTGAGAATGGCGTCGTTCTCAAAACAATCGTAACAAGTGAAATCGGCCGCGATGTCGCATCTTCATTCGGACTCGATACGATTGATACACTGACGGGCTTTAAGTTTATCGGTGAAAAGATTAAAGAATACGAAGCCTCAGGCCAGTACACTTTCCAATTCGGATATGAAGAAAGCTATGGTTATTTAATCGGAGATTTCGCCCGCGACAAGGATGCCATTCAGGCCGCACTTTTGGCAGTTGAGGTTTGCGCGTTCTATAAGAAACAAGGAACGTCATTGTACGAAGCGTTAATGAATATCTTCAAAGAATATGGTTTTTACCGTGAAGGGCTGAAATCACTGACGCTGAAAGGAAAACAGGGAGCGGAGCAGATTGAAGCGATTCTTGCTTCCTTCAGGCAAAATCCGCCGCAAACAATGGCCGGTAAACAGGTTGTCACTGCTGAGGATTACGCTGTAAGCAAACGGATGGTTTTGACGGAAAATAAAGAAGAAGCCATCGACCTGCCAAAATCAAATGTATTGAAATACTTCTTGGAAGACGGATCTTGGTTCTGCCTCCGTCCTTCTGGTACTGAGCCGAAGGTCAAATTTTATTTCGCCGTAAAAGGAACATCCCTACAAGACAGTGAACAGCGTCTTGCCGCACTTTCTGACGATGTCATGAAGACAGTTGACGAAATTGTCGAAGCAACAGCAAAGTAATTCTAAAAAAGCTGGATCACGCAATGTGATCCAGCTTTTTTCTATTTCTCATCCAAAAGTCTGAAAGAAAATCATCCTTCATGTGAAGTAACAATATTCAAAAAACTGGTATAATCTTAGATAATAACCATAGCCGGAGTGAGAGACGTGACCAAACCGAGGGTGGAAAAATTAAGAACACTGAAAACCATTGCCGAGACTTTGAATCAAGGACACGATGTCAAAGCAACGCTGAATGAAGTTTTAAAAGAATTGCTGAGCTTAACGAATCTTCAGTCTGGATGGATCTTTCTCATTGAAGAGGACGGTTCCTATACGTTAGCAGCAGACGCATACCTGCCGCCTGCTTTAAGCCGCAGGGAAAAAGTGCTGATGTGTGAAGGGGAGTGCTATTGCCTGACGAAATTCAATAACGGCGGACTTAGAAAAGCAGCCAATATTATGAACTGTAAACGCATAGAATCAGCTGAAGAGCTGCATTGTTTTGACACAGAAGGGATTACGCATCATGCAACCGTTCCCTTAGAAGATGGAGACAGACGGTTTGGTTTATTAAATGTGGCGGCGGCCGGAAAGACACTTTTTGATGAGGAGGAGCTTCATTTGCTGGAGGCGGTTGCTTTTCAGATCGGAACGGCGATACAGCGGATGAGGCTTGCTGAATACAAACAAAAAAACGCTCTTTTAATGGAGCGGAACCGTCTCGCTCAGGAGCTGCATGATTCAGTCAACCAGATGCTGTTTTCCGTCAGTTTAACAGCAAAAGCGGCAAAGACATTAACACAAGAAGAGACCCTGCAGCAAATGATTGATTTTATTCAAACGTTAACGCAGGACGCGCTGGCTGAAATGAAGTCCTTAATCTGGCAGCTTCGCCCCGGAGGATTGGAAAAAGGGCTGGCTGAAGCCATTAAAAGCTACGGCACTCTGATCGGATTGAATGTCGTCTTTACACAAAAAGGATGTCCGGCCCTTCGTGATGAAGAGGAGCATATGCTGTGGCGTGTCGTGCAGGAAGCCCTCAATAATTGCAAAAAGCATGCCGGGACTGATACAGCGTATGTCAGAATTACTGCTTCTTCGTCCTATGCAGAACTGGATATTATCGATCATGGGGCAGGGTTTCGTTATGAAGCGCACGACGGACTGCCTTCACTTGGCATCAAAGGAATGAAAGAGCGGGCAGAAAAAGCCGGCGCGGAATTTTTCATTGAGTCAGAGCTTGGAGCTGGCACGAAGCTGTCTGTCAGACTTCCGCTTACCAATTAGAAAGGAAGGACAGTGAGATGAGAATTGTAATAGCGGATGATCACCATGTTGTCCGGAAGGGGCTTCGTTTTTTCTTTGCCACCAAGGACGACATTGAAGTTGTCGGAGAAGCGGCAACCGGAAGTGAGGCCCTCCGTGTCATCGAAGAAACAAAGCCTGATCTCGTTCTGATGGATCTGTCGATGCCGGATATGGATGGAATAGCAGCAACAAAAAAAGCAGTACAGCAATTTCCCGGTGTCCATATCGTCGTGCTGACGAGCTACTCTGATCAGGAGCATGTAATCCCTGCGCTTCAGGCAGGAGCGAAGGCGTATCAGCTAAAGGATACGGAGCCGGAGGAATTGGTGAAAACACTGAGACAGGTTGATTCAGGCGAATATATGCTGTCTTCAGCTATTATGCCCCATGTCCTGACACATATGAAAAAACAGAATGAACCGGAAAAAGAAAAATTTTATCAATTAACCCGGCGGGAAAGAGATGTGCTAAACGAAATTGCTTGCGGAAAAAGCAATAAAGAAATCGCAGCATCGTTGTTTATTTCAGAAAAAACAGTAAAAACCCATGTGTCTAATCTTTTAGCAAAGCTTGAGCTGACGGACCGCACACAAGCAGCGCTTTTTGCAGTGAAATACAACCTGAATGGAGAGACCACAAAGTGAACATATTAGTGATTAGCGGCTCGCCGAGAACACATGGCAGGACAAGAATTGCGGCAGCCTATATTTCATCTGTGTATCAAACGGATTTGATTGATTTGAGCGAATTTATATTGCCGTTATTTAACGGTGAAGCCGAACAGGCCGAGCTTATGCGGGTACAAGAGCTGAAGCAGCGCGTCAGCAAAGCGGATGCGATTGTATTACTATCTCCTGAATATCACAGCGGCATGAGCGGCGCTTTTAAAAATGCACTGGATTTTTTAAGCAGCGAACAATTTAAATATAAGCCAGTAGCTCTTTTGGCAGCAGCAGGCGGCGGAAAAGGCGGAATCAATGCGCTGAACAATATGCGAACCGTGATGAGGGGCTTATATGCCAATGTCATTCCGAGGCAGCTTGTGCTTGATCCGGTAACGATTGATGTGGAAAACGCAACAGTAACGGAACACATGGCGGCCAGCATAAAAGAGCTGATGGAAGAATTGCACATGTTCGCAAATGCAGGAACCCCCGGCGTCTAAACACCGGGGGTTTTTTTATGTGAGAAGCGCTAATTGATCCTCATATGTCAGCTCAGTGGCATGGTCAATATAGCGGAGAAGAGAATACAGCACCTTTTCTAATACAGCATAATCCTGTTCAAAATGGTATGCATGCAAAAAATGCTCAATTCGTTTTGATAACAAATCATCCTCTGTCCGCACCATTAAAATTAACAAATTATCCCATTGGGAACGATGGGTGTAATACAATGCTTTGTCGTAATCAGCATAATCCATATCAATCGCTTCTCCTTTCCTGTGTGAGAAGTTCAGGATTAGTTTATGCAGCATCAGCTGTTATTGACGGGGCAAAACTTGGCGTCTGCGTCAGAACTGGGGTAGCAATATGAGGGAGACATAAAATGAAAATGTCTGAATGAACCAAGCGGTTTTGGAAAACCTAAGATGAAAATAATCTGGGTACAGGAGACTGAAAACATGAAATCTCTGCCGTATGCCATTGCGCTTCTGTTTTGCGGTTTCATCATCTTATCGATGGCTGCAAAAGGGCATTCAGAAAACATGAACGAGTCTGTTCAAAAGTGGGAACAGCTCGCTTGGAGTAAAATTCAAGATGAATATAAAGGGGCTTCTTTTTCCGATTACGCCTATATGGGGCGGACCGAGGTGAATGACCAGCAGACAAAGGATGTCTTTCGGGTGACCGTCAAACAGAATGATGAAACATTTTCCGTGCGTGCGGAAGTATATTTTCACCCTGTGACAAAACATATGATCAGCATCAATGTGTTTCGTCTTTAATAACAAAACTGTACAGCCGACAAAGGCCATACAGTTTTGTTTTTAGAAATAACGCTTTGCTCCGAGGTAGCGCTGTTTCCAGTATGAGTTGTTCATATTTGAAATGACAACCCCTGAGTCGTTGGCATTAATAAATTCCCCGTTTCCGAGGTAAATCCCGACATGAGAAGGGCCGGCTTTGTATGTCGAAAAGAAGACAAAGTCTCCAACTGCAGGCTGGCTGACAGATTTCATGGTGTTCCAGTAGCCGGCCGCCGTTAATCTGGACACAGATGTCACTTTGTTTAGCGCATAGTAAATGAATCCGCTGCAGTCAAATCCGGCCGGTGTCGTTCCTCCCCAGCGATATGGAACGCCAAGCTGCTCCTTAGCGGCCGCGATCATTTTGTTAATCTTCGCGCTTGTTGAGATCGTGCTGCCTGAAGATCCGGAACTTGAATTTGAAGATGAAGCTTTGCCTGTAATCGTGAGCTTCTGGCCGATTTGTAAGACATCGTTTTTCAAGTTGTTTTTCTCCCGGATCTGCTGGGCTGTCACATTGAATTTTTGAGCAATCACCCATAAGGAATCCCCGCTCTTCACCGTATATGTAGTCGTCGTTGTGCCGGAGCTTGAATTTGACGAAGACGGTGTTGTTGATGTGCCGGAAGACGATTTGCCGGTCAGCTTCAGCACTTGTCCGACGTACAGAACGTCTGATTTCAGATTGTTGCTGTTTCGGATTTGCTGTACAGTCAGGTTATATTTGTTTGCGATCTTCCAAAGTGAGTCTCCGCTTTTTACGGTGTACTTCGTTGTTGCTGACGCTGATTGATTCGATTTGGATGAATTGTCTTTGGATGACGAATTAGAACCCGCTGATTTTGTTTTTAACACTTGATTCACATAAATGGTATCTGATTTTAAATTGTTCAATACCTTCAATTCAGCGATGGACATATTGACTTTGTTCGCGATTTTCCAAAGCGAATCACCTAGCTGCACTTTGTAAGTGCCAGTCGAAGCTGAAGAGCTTGAGCTCGATTTAGATGATTTAGAGCTGCTTGAAGTGCCGGAACTGGAATTTGAAGAAACCTTTCCGGATACTTTTAATTTTTGCCCTGCACGAATCATGTCGCTGCTCAATCCGTTTAACTTTTTCAGTTCCTGTACCGACATCTTAAACTCATTGGCAATCAGCCATAGTGAATCGCCGCTTTTCACTGTGTAAACAGAATTTCCGCTCTTCTTTGCTGTTGAGCCTGAAGAAGATGATGAAGTGCCGGAATTGCTGCCTGGGATGGTAAGCGTCTGGCCGATTGACAGGACGGTAGTCGAAAGATGGTTGGCGGATGTGATGGCCGCTACACTTGTGTTGTAGTTTTGCGCCAGCTTCCATAAGGAATCTCCGCTTTTGACTTTAATCGTTGCTGCTTCAGCGGGTGTAATCGCTAGTGTTGTGCTGACAATCGCGGATGCTGTCAGCCCTGCTGCTAATTTCTTTTTCATCTGAGCTCTCCTTTTTCCCCCAATGATTTTGAATATGCTGTTTCTTTTTTATATCGGCAGATTCAACTCATCGTTTTGCCTTTTTTAAAAATCAGTCATATTATCTTAACAGAAAGCAGGAAAAAGGGCATAAAAAAAGAAGGAATCATCAACTATTCCTTCATTTTCAAAAGCTGCATAATTTCCTCTTTATTTTTGACAAGGTCTCGCAGCGTATATTTGTTTAAAACGGCAAGATAGGCCATAAGCGCTTCATTAAGCACGTGTTTTAAGCCGCACACTGGAGAAATAATGCAGAGATTTCTATTCGCATCAAAACATTCAACAATATTAAAATCGTCTTCTGTTTTTCTGACGACCTCTCCAATATTGATGTCTTCAGGATCCATGCCTAAACGTATGCCGCCTCCACGTCCGCGTATCGTTTCTACATATCCGAGCTGACCGAGCCTGTATATGACTTTCATGAGATGATTTTTTGAAATAGAATACGTTTCGGCGATCTGTTTTATATTTGAAAGTTCTCCGGGACGTTCTGCAGCAAGAAAAATCAAAACTCGTAATGAATAATCTGTATAATTTGTTAACTTCATATTAAGACCTCGGAATAAGACATTTTCTATATCTTATCATAATCTATTATAAAATGAAAAAAAAGGAATTTCCCTAAAAAAGCGTGCACCCTGCTGGGTACACGCTTTTTTTTAATTCATGTCATTGGAAGGATTTTGTTTTGAACGGTTTTTCGTATCAACCTCGGTATTTTGAATTTTGCGTTCGAATTTAGAAAGATAACGTGAAGCAAAATCCTTTCCGCCAAGACCGAATGATAAACCGAATGCAAGTGCGAATCCGCCAAGCACGATGATAAATGCGGAATTAACAATTGTGTCAGCGACTCCGAGCTGATCTAGTGCCATAAAGAAAGCCAGTGCGATGATTGTATACTTTGCAATCGCAGCTAAAGATTTGAACTCCTGACCTTTGATCATGCTGGCCAGTACCTTGCGCACCAATTCTCCGGCGTAAAGGCCGATTCCGAGGATAAATACTGCGACAAGGACATTCGGCAGATACGCGATGATGCCTCCTGCGATCTCAACGAGTAAATGCAGCTGAACAATTTGCAGCGCCTCGGCTGTAAACAGCAGGATCACAATGATTTGCGCAATCATACCGACAACTTGGGAGAGTGACAGCTTTGCGGATGCGCCAGGTTCTACGCCCATTTTTCCTAATAAAGAATCAAAGCCTGCACGGCGGAGCAGTCCGGACACCATTGTGTTTACCCATTTTCCGGCCCATATACCGGCTAAAATCAGTACGATGGCGATAATGATATTCGGAAGCATGTTTAAGATGGTATTGAGCATAGAGACGGCTGGCTGAGAAATGCCGGCGACATCAAGACGATCAAGCGCTGAAATGACAACCGGAATTAAAATCAGCACATAAGCAATGGTCCCGATGACAGCTGAAAGGCTTGTATCCTTTAAGTAAATGGATAACCCCATACGAGCAGCGAATCTTTCTGTACCGATGCTTGCTAGGAAATTTGTGATGATGTCACGGACCAGGCGGGCGATGAGCCAGCCGATTAAAACGATCAGCGCCGCAGCGAATAATTTCGGCAGAAAAGCGAGTACGCTTTCCATCATATTTGTAAACGGGCCTGAAATTCCGCTGATATTCAGTGAAGATAAGACTCCCGGCAAGAATATGAGCAGCACGAGGTAAAAGACAATTTGTGAAGCGGCGTTAACTGCCTGGTGAATATCTTTCCCTTCAGATACCAAGTTCCATTTGCGCAGTTTTTCGCTCGTGTTCAGCTTCATCCCGATTTTTTTGACAAGAAAGCTTAACACAGAAGCTGCCGCCCAGCCTAACAGCAGAATCAATCCGGCCTTCAGCAGGCTCGGAACAGCTGCTGCAATAGCAGAAAGCATGCTGACAAAAGGCGAAGCCACTGTTGTCAGGTGCAAAATGTTAAAGAATAAAATAAAGACGATAATCAAAGCGATAAAATAAACGACCTTGCTTACGATTTTTTCCGATGAATAGCGTGACGGCTTTTTCTCAGCAAAGATCTTGTCGTCGATTTTTGTTTTTCTGAGCCCTTTGTACACCGCTTTTTCAATGATTTTGGCGATAGCCCATCCGATTAATAAGACAAGCAAAGCAATGATGAGGTTTGGCAATTTACTGAGATAAGAAGAAAACATGTCTGCTGCATTCAATTGGTATCGCTCCTTTTTTTCGTAATATGGTCTGTTTTTACCCACTGACACATTTGGCAAACAGGCCAATGTGCAGGGCAAGTTTTTTTCAGGCGGAAATGTGACTTATCATCTTTTATCAGGCGGGCTCATACATTATAGATAAGTCCAAGTAGGGGGGATTCGGTTGAACGCGGAGGAGAAAAAGGGATTACAGCGGGCAATTGAGGAAATTACCGAAGTTGCAAAAGGATTCGGCCTTGATTTCTATCCGATGAGATATGAAATCTGCCCGGCTGAAATTATTTATACATTCGGCGCGTACGGGATGCCGACAAGATTCAGCCACTGGAGCTTCGGGAAACAGTTTCACAAAATGAAACTGCATTATGACCTTGGATTAAGCAAAATTTATGAGCTTGTCATTAACTCAGACCCATGCTACGCCTTTTTGCTGGACAGCAATTCACTGATTCAAAATAAATTGATTGTCGCCCATGTACTCGCCCACTGTGACTTTTTCAAAAACAACTGCCGCTTCCAAAACACGAAGCGTGACATGGTGGAAAGCATGGCGGCAACGGCGGAGCGGATTAAGTATTATGAACGGATTCACGGAATAAAGGAAGTGGAGGCCTTTTTAGACGCGATCCTTTCAATCCAGGAGCATATCGATCCTTCTTTGGTGCGTCCGAAGCTCCAGTGGAGTGTGGATGATGAGGAAGAAGAGTTTGAGGAAATGGCTACGCCGTACGATGATCTATGGAATTTAGATGGAAAGAAACCGAGAAAACAACTGAAAAAATCAAAAAAACCTTTCCCGCCGCGGCCCGAGAAAGATATTCTGCTTTTTATTGAAGAGCATTCAAGGGAACTTGAGCCGTGGCAGCGTGATATTTTGACGATGATGAGAGAAGAAATGCTTTATTTTTGGCCTCAGCTGGAAACGAAAATTATGAATGAAGGATGGGCCTCATACTGGCATCAAAGAATTATCCGGGAGCTTGATTTAACCTCTGATGAAGCGATAGAGTTCGCCAAGCTGAATGCCGGGGTTGTCCAGCCGTCAAAAACGGGAATTAACCCTTATTATTTGGGACTGAAGATTTTTGAAGATATTGAGGAACGGTATAACAATCCGACTGAGGAAATGAAGAAAATGGGCGTCAAGCCGAACTCAGGCCGGGAGAAAATGTTTGAGGTCAGAGAGATTGAATCAGATATCTCATTCATCCGCAATTATTTAACAAAAGATTTAGTGATGCGCGAGGATCTTTACCTGTTCCAAAAGCAGGGCAGAGACTACAAAATCGTCGATAAAGAGTGGGAGGCTGTCCGCGATCAGCTTGTGAGCATGCGGGTAAACGGAGGATTTCCGTATTTGACAGTAAACGAAGGCGATTATCTGAAAAATAACGAGCTCTTAATTAAGCATTGGTATGAGGGCATAGAACTGGATTTGAAATACTTGGAGAAAGTACTTCCTTATTTATACCAGCTGTGGGGAAGAAGCGTGCATATCGAATCTGTGCTGGAGGATAAGCAAGTGATGTTTTCGTATGACGGAAAAGGGGTTCACCGCAGGTATTTATAAGAAAAAAGGATGCAGTGTTCTGCATCCTTTTTATTTTCCTGTTTTCAAAATGTTAAATATGATTTTTGCCTGGTCGGTATTGTTGATCAGTCCGCTGAATTTCTCTTTTCCGGGGCCGTTCGCGTATACCGGTACTTCTTCACCGGTATGATCGGTACTGGTCCAGCCGCTGTTAGAGCGGGTGTTGAAAATCTTGATGATGGCTTTGTAGGCGCCTTTGCTTTTGTCAGCCTGTGAAGCGGCTTCAATACTTTTCATTTCTTCACGTGTGAAATCCAGATCTGTATAGCGGGCGAGCACATCTTTGACCGGTTTGCCTTCGCTGATTTTTTTGGCCATAAACTCAGGTGTTTTTTTCGCGGCCAAAATCGGCTCCGCATGCCAATTTTTTTCGCCGTTTGCACCGATGGTAAATCCGCCTGTCGTATGATCAGCAGCTGCAATCACAAGCGTATGTTTATCTTTTTTCGCAAATTCAATAGCGGCTTTATAGGCCTGTTCAAAATCCTTAACCTCGCTCATGGCTCCGACAGTATCATTGTCGTGAGCGGCCCAGTCAATTTGGCTGCCTTCAACCATCAAGAAAAACCCTTTTTTATTTTGATTCAGCCGGTCAATTGCTGAAACAGTCATATCTTTCAGGGATGGGGTTTTGCTGTCGCGGTCGAGCGCTTTATCAAGCCCACCGTCTGCAAAAAGCCCGAGCACCTGCTGATCTTTATTTTTCTTCAGCGCTTGTTTTGTTGTCACATAGCTGTAGCCCGCTTGTTTAAATTCTTTCGTTAAATTTCTGTCCTTGCGGGTAAAGTAGGATTTTCCGCCGCCAAGCAAAACGTCAATTTTTTGTTTGCCTTTTATTTTATCATCTATATAGCTGTTGGCGATTTGGTTCATATTTTTCCGCGATTCATTGTGAGCGCCGTATGATGCGGGTGTGGCGTGGTTAATTTCAGAAGTTGCGACAAGCCCTGTTGACTTGCCTTGCTGCTTGGCTTCTTCGAGTATTGATTTTACTTTTTTTCCGTTTTTATCGACGCCAATTGCATTGTTATATGTCTTAACGCCTGTCGCCAATGCTGTTCCGGCGGCTGCTGAATCTGTAATATTATAGTCAGGGTCATCTGGGTGCGTCATCATCATGCCTGTCAGGTTCCGGTCAAATTCAGTTAACTTTGGGTTGTTCGGTGTTTCACCGTTATTTTTCATGGAACGGTAGGCGTTTATGTATGATGCTCCCATGCCGTCCCCAATCATCACAATGACATTTCTGATCTCATCTTTGTTTTGTTTTTTGGCGCTTGCTTTTTCGGTCTGCTGCAGCTCTGCACCGGCGAATATACCGGCTGTAAGCACGGAAACAGCTGCGACTGGCAGCAATTTTGATTTCATTTTTTGAAACAGACTCATTTTTTTGCAGGCCTCCTTTAATTTGTTCTGCTTATTACGATAGGGAATGTTTGTTAAGTGCGGCTGTTGATCCTGTAAACATTAGGTAAAGGATTGTGATGAATATAAATTGTCTGTGTCCGTTATCTTGCCTTTCTTTCATCAAAGCATTCATTTTTCCGGAAAAATCTTTACCTCATGGTTTATGCGTGATATGGTTGTTTAAATAAAAAAACTGCGGATGCCCGCAGTTTTTATCGAAACCTATAAGTTCCACATTCTTTCGCTATGTCATAAATCCCCAAAACCTTCTTCAATTATTTCCTAAATGTTGATAAACCGCCCAAAAAACATGACAAAAGCACTCGTTTTTTGTCACCTTTGAAATGAAAATGAAATATTTAATACCCTTAAAAACTTTTTTTGAAAACGAATAATTAAGAAATTTGTCACGTGAAGTCAAGACTATTTCTGTTGGGAATCCATCCTTATAATAGAAAACAAGATGATTAATTAAAAAAAGAGATAATAATAGATATACATATTTAGGGAGGAAAACATGAAAAAGCAAATCATTACAGCTACAACAGCAGTAGTTTTAGGATCGACCTTATTTGCAGGAGCGGCATCTGCACAAAGCGTCAAGGTGAAAAAAGGCGACACGTTATGGGATCTTTCAAAAAAATACGGCACCACAATAAGTAAAATTAAATCAGAAAACAAGCTTCATTCTGATATTATTTACGCAGGACAGACTTTATCTATTAACGGTAAATCGGCAACATCAGGTTCAAAAAGCAGTTCATCTTCTTCTACATACAAAGTAGTGAGCGGCGACAGTCTTTGGAAGATTTCGAAAAAATACGGCATGACGATCAATGAACTGAAAAAACTGAACGGCTTAAAATCAGATCTTCTGCGTATCGGACAAGTTCTGAAAGTGAAGGGCTCAAGCAGTTCAAGCAGCTCCGGCTCATCAAGCGTGTCTACGTCTGCAACTTCTACATACAAAGTAGTAAGCGGCGACAGTCTATCTAAAATCGCGAAAAAATACGGCACAACGGTTAGCAAAATAAAGAGTCTCAACGGCTTAAAATCAGATTTAATCTATGTCGGACAAGTATTGAAGGTGAAAGGAACAAGTTCAAAACCTGTCACTTCCTCTAAGCCTTCATCTAGTTCAAGCAGCAAAGTATCATCTACATCACTTAACGTAAGCAAACTGGTTTCTGATGCAAAAGCGCTAACTGGAACGCCGTACAAATGGGGCGGAACAACAACTTCCGGTTTTGACTGCAGCGGATTCATTTGGTACGTATTAAACAAACAAACAAGTGTGGCAAGAACGAGCACTGCGGGGTACTGGAGTTCCATGAAGAGCATTGCCAGCCCGTCTGTCGGTGATTTCGTATTCTTTACAACATATAAATCCGGCCCTTCTCACATGGGGATTTACATTGGAAACAACAGTTTCGTTCATGCAGGATCTGACGGTGTACAAATCAGCAGCCTGAACAACAGCTACTGGAAGCCTCGCTACCTCGGTGCGAAAAGATTCTAATTTTACGAAGTAACCCGTTCATAGAACGGGTTTTTTCATTAGACGGAGCATCTTCGTTTTGGTTACATTTAAAAATGAAAATGTGATAAAAAGTCCAAAAACTTTTTTTCCTTCTTATTTTCATAAAGGGCGATCGCATAAGCACCGGCATAAGGCAGCTGCACAGAATGGTAAGGAATTCTGATCATCTGTTTTTCCTCTAATTCGCGCTTTACTGTAGATAAGGGGAGGAATGAAACGCCAAGTCCTTCTTTTATAAACCGTTTCGTTATATGGGTTTGTGTGACTTTCATTGTTCTCACAAATGGAAAAGTCACTCTGACTTGACGGAGTAAGTCGTCCCAGTAGTCAGGATGATTGTGGGTCAAAAGCAGGTATTGCTCAAGCACCTCTTTGGCATCAATTTCTTCGTCTGATGTGAAACGCTGATCAGGAGGCGCAACGAGGACGACAGGGTCCTTATATAAACAGTGGCATGTTAAAGAAGAAGACTGGACTTTTAAACAGCTCAGTCCGATATCCGCCTCGCCGGCTTTAATCAGAGACGAGATTTCTGCCGATTCAAAAATTTTCACTGCAATTTCTGTTTCGGTATTCATTGAAGTGTATCGTTTCATAACAGATGGAAGCACGGTATCGGCAATAAGCGGCGAAACCGCGAGCTGTAAGGTTTGAGAGTAGCCTTGTCTCACTCTGTGGAGCTCTGCCATGCTGTTTTCATAGTCATCAAGCAGCCTCAGTGCGAACGGCAAATAAGCCCTGCCTTCATCGGTTAACTGAATCTGCCTGCCTTTTCGCTCGAACAGCTTGCAGCTGATTTCTTTTTCTAATTGCTTGATATGAACGGTTACAGTGGGCTGAGATAAAAAAAGCGTTTCTGCTGTTTTTCTGAAGTTTTCATATTTCGCTGCGGTCACAAAGGTGTGAAGCCATTTGAAATCCATTTCCATTCTCCCTCTGATTAAGATTTTTAATTAATTCCCTTTAAAATATTCAATATTTTTTAAATATTATATTTACTATAATAACAGAAAAGGATAGGGGGAATACAAATGGTACATTACGGATTAAAGGGAATTACATGTGTGGACACATCAATCAGCCATATTGACGGCGAAAAAGGTCGCCTTATCTACAGAGGGCATCATGCAAAAGACATCGCGCTGCATCACAGCTTTGAAGAAGCCGCTTACTTGATCTTATTTGGAAAACTGCCGGCATCAGATGAATTACAGACATTTGAAAAAAAGCTGATTGCGGAGCGAAACCTGCCTGACCGCATCGGGCGTTTGATTCAGTCGCTGCCAAACAACATGGACGACATGTCGGTACTGAGAACGGTTGTTTCAGCATTAGGGGAAAATACGTACACGTTTTATCCAAAAATAGAAGAAGCGATTCGGCTGATTGCCATCACGCCGTCCATTATCGCTTACAGAAAACGCTGGGTGCGCGGCGAGCAAGCCATTGAGCCATCTTCCCAGTACGGACATGTCGAAAACTATTATTATATGCTCACAGGTGAACAGCCTTCAGAAGCAAAAAAGAAAGCGCTTGAAACATATATGATTCTGGCCATGGAGCACGGCATGAACGCATCAACTTTCTCGGCACGGGTCACTTTGTCTACAGAGAGTGATTTGGTATCGGCCATTACCGCGGCGCTTGGCACGATGAAAGGCCCGCTTCATGGAGGGGCTCCATCTGCTGTGACGAAAATGCTTGAAGACATTGGAGAAAAAGCGAATGCTGCAGCGTATTTGACAGCAAAACTTGAAAAAGGAGAACGCCTGATGGGATTTGGGCACCGCGTGTATAAGACGAAAGATCCGCGGGCAGAAGCTTTGAGACAGAAAGCTGAAGAGGTTGCAGGCGATGACCGTGATTTGGATCTGGCGCTGCATGTAGAGGCAGAAGCGATTCGTTTGCTGGACATCTACAAACCGGGCCGCAAGCTGTACACAAACGTTGAATTTTATGCAGCTGCTGTCATGAAGGCGATTGATTTTGATGATGAATTGTTTACACCGACGTTTTCCGCAAGCCGAATGGTAGGCTGGTGCGCACACGTGCTGGAACAAGCAGAAAACAACATGATTTTCCGCCCGTCAGCTAAATATACAGGGGCTATTCCTGAAGAAGTACTTTTATAAACATATTTTGCGGTTTATTCGCTGCTGTGATGTGGTAAACGATCAGTATTATCATGTCTAGGAGTGATCAATATGAACCCAATGGACAGACAAACAGAAGGACAAGAACCGCAGCGGCAGGACCGGCAGCCGGGTATTGAGTCCGAAATGAATCCTCTTCCTTTATCAGAGGACCGTGATTATAAAGGAAGCGGAAAACTGAAAGGAAAAGTCGCGATCATTACAGGAGGCGACAGCGGAATCGGGAGAGCGGCAGCAATCGCGTACGCAAAAGAAGGGGCGGACGTCTCCATTCTTTATCTGGACGAACATTCTGACGCGGAGGAAACGCGAAAACAGATTGAACAGGAAAACGTCCGCTGCCTGCTGATTCCGGGTGACGTCGGAGATGAGAAGCATTGTGAACAGGCTGTACAGCAAACCGTAGACCATTTTGGGAAGCTGGATATTTTGGTTAACAACGCAGCTGAACAGCACCCGCAGGACAGTATTCTTGATATTTCAACAGAACAGCTTGAAAAAACCTTCCGCACGAACATTTTTTCAATGTTTCATATGACAAAGAAAGCTTTGCCTCATTTGAAAGAAGGGAGCGCAATCATTAATACGACCTCGATTACCGCTTATGAGGGGGATACCGCATTAATTGATTATTCCAGTACAAAGGGGGCAATTGTCTCCTTTACACGATCAATGAGCAAATCTCTTGCGGACAAAGGCATCAGAGTGAATGCGGTGGCGCCCGGTCCGATTTGGACACCGCTGATTCCGGCGACATTCCCGGAAGAAAAAGTGAAACAGCATGGACTTGATACACCGATGGGCAGACCGGGACAGCCGGTTGAGCATGCGGGGGCGTACGTCTTGCTCGCATCTGACGAATCTTCCTATATGACGGGACAGACGATTCATGTAAATGGCGGCCGTTTTATTTCAACATAATGTACAAAAAACCAGCAGATTTGCTGGTTTTTTTGTGCATGAAAATATGTTACCGCAGAAATTTGTCGAATTTTTTAAAAATTTAGTTTTCATTTTCAGATTTTTATATATAATATTGAGTAGGAGAAAGGAATGATTCATCACCAGTACAAATATAGTAGAAAAAAAGAAAAACGGCCATTACCGCTCATGAATTCAGAAAATTCAAATAAAATATAAAGAAAACATCAGCTAGGAGTTGAAGGGGAATGAAAGGAAGCGTATTTAGGAAGAAAAGCATACAAGATTTAATCGCTGCAACAAATGGAGAAAAATCCTTAAAAAGAGAATTAGGGGCGTTTGACTTAACATTGCTTGGGATTGGGGCCATTATTGGTACTGGGATTTTTGTACTGACGGGGACAGGGGCGGTAACTGCTGGACCCGGACTGACCATTTCATTTGTTGTCGCAGCGCTGGCTTGTTTATTCGCTGCATTGTCTTATGCTGAATTTGCTTCAAGTGTGCCTGTCTCAGGTTCCGTGTACACATTTACTTATGCTACAATGGGAGAACTTTTGGCCTTTATTATCGGGTGGGATTTAATTTTAGAGTATATGCTGGCGGTAAGTGCCGTTTCAGTCGGGTGGTCCGGGTATTTTCAATCATTTTTGTCCGGGCTTGGCATTCATCTTCCGGTTGCCTTAACGGCTGCTCCGGGGGCTGTAAAAGGAACATTTACCATTTTTAATCTGCCTGCGTTTGTCATTGTTCTTGCGATTACGTATTTGCTTTATTTAGGCATCAGAGAATCTAAAAGAGTCAACAACATTATGGTGATTTTAAAAGTGCTGGTCGTTCTCTTATTTATTGCGGTGGCAGCTGTTTACGTGAAGCCGGATAACTGGCAGCCGTTTATGCCAATGGGCTTTGGCGGCGTTTTCAGCGCAGCGGCGCTCGTTTTCTTTGCTTTTATCGGATTTGACGCTGTATCCTCTGCTGCGGAAGAGACGAAAAACCCTGGGAAGGATCTGCCGAAAGGAATTATTTTCTCATTATTGGCTTGTACGATTTTATATGTTACTGTATCAGCCATCATGACAGGGGTTGTTCCGTTTGCCCAGTTTGCAGGCGTCGATCATCCGGTTTCTCTCGTTCTTCAAAGCGCGGGGCAAAACTGGGTGGCAGGCATTATCGATATCGGCGCGGTTTTGGGAATGACAACGGTTATGCTTGTGATGCTTTATGGACAGACACGCGTTATGTTTGCTATGTCTCGTGACGGCCTGGTTCCGGGCTCGCTTTCTAAGGTTCATCCGAAGCATAAAACACCTTATGTTGCGACTTGGTTTTTCGGCATTATGTCGGCGCTTCTCGGTTCACTTGTTCCGCTTGATGAGCTTGCCAAGCTGGTAAACATCGGTACGCTGTCAGCGTTTGTGCTGATTTCTGTGGCGGTTATCGTATTGAGAAAGAAACAGCCTGATCTCCCGAGAGCTTTTAAATGTCCGGGGGTTCCGGTTATCCCGGGCTTAGCAATTCTTTTCTGCCTGTTCTTAATTTTTAATCTTGGATGGGTAACGATTGTCCGCTTCCTTGTGTGGCTGTTAATTGGCATGGCGATCTATTTCTTATATTCAAGAAAGCATTCAAAATTAAATCAATAACTCTCAAAGAAGAGAGCGGCTTACACTGGCCGCTCTTTTTTCTATTCTCATCAAATGAATATATAGAAATAAGCATAAAAATAAGAGATAATATAGGCTGGAAAGGAAGTGACATCATTGTCTGAGCAAAAACCAGTCCAATGGGCTTCAAAAATCGGTTTCGTCATGGCTGCCGCTGGATCAGCTATCGGCTTAGGCGCGATTTGGAAGTTCCCTTATGTAGCGGGGACGAATGGAGGAGGCGCCTTTTTCCTTATTTTTGTGCTATTTACCATTCTCTTGGGCTATCCGCTTTTAGTGGGAGAATTTATCTTTGGAAGACGGAACCAAACGAATGCCATTGATGCATATAAAAAAGAAGCGCCGCGAACAGCTTGGTTTCTCACAGGATGGGTCGGCGTAGCGGCTTGTTTCTTAGTTTTATCGTTTTACAGTGTTATCGGAGGATGGATTTTACTATATATAGTGAAAACAGCATCAGGTTCACTGTCAGGACTCACCCAGGAACAGTACGGTGCACTTTTTGGTTCTGTTATTCAAAATCCCGTGCAGACGCTCGCGGCTCAGCTTATCTTTATGGTGCTGACTGTGCTGGTTGTCGCCAGAGGGGTTCAAAAAGGGATTGAACGGGTAAGCGCGGTGATGATGCCGATTTTGTTTATATTGTTTGTCCTGCTTGTTCTTCGGTCGCTCACGCTGGATCATGCGATTGAAGGCGTGAAATTTTTGCTTGTGCCTCATTTCGGCGATTTGACGCCGGAGTCTGTTTTATTTGCGCTGGGACAGGCTTTCTTTACGTTAACACTGGGGGTTTCGGTCATGGTGACTTACAGCTCCTATCTGCCGAAAACGCAAAATATCCCGCGGTCTGCAGCCTCCATTGTCGTCATGAATATCATTGTGACACTTTTGGCAGGCCTGGCTATTTTTCCTGCGGTTTTCTCCTTCGGATTGGAGCCGAATGAAGGTCCGACTTTGCTGTTTACAGTGCTTCCGGCCGTTTTTGAACAGCTTCCGTTCGGCATCCTGTTTTTCATCGGCTTTCTTGTCGCATTTTTATTTGCCGCACTGACCTCTGCCTTTTCAATGGTGGAAATGATTGTAGCCATTATCGGCAAAGGCGATGAAACGAAGAGGAAAAAACTGTCATGGACAAGCGGGTTTTTAATCTTCTTAGTCGGTATCCCATCTTGCTTATCTTATGGCATGCTGAGCGATGTGCGCATATTTGATAAGACGTTTTTTGACGTTGTCGATTTTACTGTCAGCAATGTTCTGCTGCCATTAGGCGCCCTGTTAATTTCTATTTTTATTCCGCTGAAAATATCGAAACAGGAGCTGTGGGCAGAAATGAGACAAGGATCGCATCCCGGAAAAGCATTCTTTTATGTATGGTTTTATTTGCTCCGTTTCGTTGTGCCGCTGGCTATTATTATTGTGTTCTTAAATTTAATCGGGATTATATCCTTTTAGAAAAACAGGCTCCGCTGGGGGCCTGTTTTTTTGTTTTTTATGAATTCATCAGCGGCTCCCATGCGGTTTTCAGCTTTTTGATACCGAGCCGGATGTCCTCTTCAGAAAGCCCTCCATAACCGATTAAGACAGAAACAAACGGCGGCTGGCTTTTGTACGATGGAGATACCGGATAGACATTCACTCTGTTTTTGGCAGCGGCTTTTATTGCTTTATCCTCACTGGCTGAAAACATAAGCCGGAGCAGGATGTGAAGCCCCGAGTTTTTTCCGAGAACCTCCACACTGTCTCCCAGTTCAGTTCGAATCGCTTCCAGCAGAACAGCATGTTTTTTTCGATACAAGGATCTCATCCTGTTCAAATGCTTTTGCCATTCGCCGTTTTCAACGAAATCTGCCAATGCCAATTGATTATGAGAAGAGACGGTCTGTTTCATCAAAAGCTTTTTCGTACGGGTTCAATAAGTGCAGCAGGAAGAATCATATAGCTGATCCGCAAAGAAGGGAGCAATGATTTTGAAAAAGTGCCGAGATAAATAACCCTGCCATTCGGGTCAAGGCCTTGCAGAGATGGAATGGGCTGCCCGCTGTAGCGAAATTCTCCATCATAATCATCCTCAATAATAAATGAGTTTGCCTCTTTTGCCCAAGACAACAGCTCCTGTCTTCGGGCGATCGTCATTATGCTCCCGAGCGGGAATTGATGCGAGGGAGTCGTATAGACAAGATGCGGGCTCTCGTGTGTAAGGATAGCCGGCAGGACTCCTTCTTCATCAGTGCAAATGGGAATCACGTTCATGTGATTGGCCTCAAACATTCGTCTTGAACGGTGAAATCCCGGTTCTTCAAAACCGATTTTTGTTCCCGGCTGAAGCGTAAGGCAAAGAATTTGCAGAAGGACAGTAGTGCCTGCTCCGATAATAATCTGGCTGGGGTCACAATTGACACCGCGTGACAGTCTGACAAATCGGGCTATCATTTCTCTGAGTGCAGGTTCTCCTTGAGGATCGCCTGAGGTGTGAAATTGTTCAGAATACAGATCGAGACTTTTCACTATGCTTTTTCGCCAAGCGTTAAAGGGAAAGTGGACCGGATCGACATTTCCTTGATGAAAGTTAATAACAGGTTCTATTTCTTTATGAGTGACCGATTGAGGAGGCGGTTGATATGATACTGGAGCAGCCGGAAACTCAGGTTCAATTTCTGCCGCAAACCAGCCGATTTTAGGCTTATTTTTGACATATCCTTCAGCGGTTAATTGCTCGTAGGCGCGTTCTACCGTTGCCGTGCTGACACCGAGCAAGCCGGAGAGCCTGCGTTTTGACGGAAGCCTCATTCCCTTGGTGATTCTGGCATGTGTCATTTCTTGTTTGAAATAGGTGTAAAGCTGTTCATACAGCGGTGTTTTGCTTGTTTTGTCCAGAAACGGCGTGATATCCATTTTATCTCTCCTTTGCATCTGGCATGGTCATTTTTTCAGGTTTTGGCTATTTGGTGAATGCCATAAATCGGATATCATCATTGTAACGAATGGAGAGGGGATTGATAAGATGCTTCATATCAAACAATTAACGACTAGAGAAGAATGGATGGAAGCATATCCGGTGATGCACGAATTAAGAACAGAGCTGGATGAAAAGACGTATTTACATAGGCTGGAACGCTGTGTCCAAAAAGAGTCGTATATGCTGTTTGCCTTATATGAGGATAAAGCGATTAGGGCGCTGTGCGGCGCACTGCCAAGGGTCTCGCTTCATAAAGGAGAGTACGTATGGATAGCGGATCTTGTCACAAGCGGGTCTCATAGATCTAAAGGGTACGGCAAACTTCTTTTGGATTATGCGGCAAACTGGGCGAAAGATGCGGGCTATCCTCTTGTCAGTCTTTCATCAGGCCTTCAGCGCAAAGACGCCCACAGATTTTATACGGATAAAATGGGATTTGCGATTGAAAGTTATTTATTCAGAAAACAGCTGTAATAAAAAAGACGCCGTTTCAGGCGTCTTTTCTGCTAAAAGCCAAACTGTAAGTTGGTATCCACTGATACGATGGTATACACACAGATAATCACAAAGAGATTAAGTACAACGCCGAGCAGGCCGGGACCCGTGCGTCCTCTTTTGATGAAAAGCTCGATAACGCCAAACGGAACGGCGGCCATGGCAAACGGCAGCATTTGATAAGAATAAGAGGTCACATTGCTGATAATCGCCAAATTAAGCAAGAGCAAAGACAGAATTGCTGTCCCGACAGATATCCAGCCAAATACATTATGTTCTTTAAAAATTCTTACCAATTCCATAATTCCACCTCGCCGACATTTGCTGATTTTACTGATTTGTTTTTCAGCATGCGCTGGATTTCCTTGGTCGGTCCTGTAACGACTGAGCCGTATACATTAACACCATTTTTCTCTACATAATCCAAGCGGGAGTCCACTTTTAAATCTTTTCGTTTTGAGATGACCTGCGCCCATTTCTCGTGCTTCGATATGTAAGTTAAAGCATCGATAAATTGGTCGCCGTTTGACTTGCCTTTTGTATTAAGCGCAGTCAGGAACTTTGAATCTTTCCCTGGGTAGCCAAGCGGCTCTGCGTAAGGGGTATCCTTTGTATTGTTCTCTGTTTCAACTGCGTTCCACAAAAAGCTTACATCATAGCCGCTGAATTTTTGATACACTTCTTTTGTCGGATATGCCCGGTCATAAGAAAGGTAGACCTCGGAAACAGTCCCTTCAGGCAAAGTTTTTAATGTTTTTTCTGCTTTTGCGGTTGTTTGTTCAGATCCGCTTGATGGGTGTGTAAAGTAATGGCCGGCTTTATGGATTTCTAAGTCATAGTAGTTGACGACCGGCGCTTTCACTCTGTCATAAAACATTTCCACCCGTTCATTCCCCACGGCGGCCGTTTTTGTGCCAATCTGTTTTTGCAGCGGGAATTCTGTATTCATGCCAAACAGCTTCACCTGGCTCTTCAGTCCAGAAGTATCGACAAGAACATTTGGCATAGTCAGGGCTACAGTGACTGCGGCAGTTTCCATAAATTCATTGCCGGTGCTGTGTTTTCCTCCCATTCCGTAATAGAGGTAGCTTCCCAGCGTACATAGCGGCAAAATCATTAATGTCGAAATGACGGCAAGCGCGGAAATACGCAAATAAGACTTCCGTTTGCCGTAGGCCAGAATGGCTTTTTGTTTTTCAGGACTGATGTCGACATCCCAATCATGATCGTCTGGCAGCTCACTATCAATCATTTCCTGATACACTTCGAGCTTCTCAAGTTCCTCTTCAAACGCGGTCATTTCCTGATCGCTCATTTCACCGTTTTTATATTGATCAAAACGCTTTTTAAATTCTTCATTCATCATTAACACCTCTATTATAAAGTGCTTTCAGCCGCTGTCTGGCACGAAACAAAACACTTTTAAAATTCGCCTCTGAAATATTCATAATATGGGATGCTTCTTTGTAATTTAATTCTTTTAAATAATATAGTGTTAACGCCTCCCGATAGTTATCGGGGAGCTCGGACATATAACCAGTCAGCACTTCCTTTATCTCTACCTGATGGGCAGGGCTCTGAACAGCAGTTTGAAAGAGACTTCCAATCAAATCATCAGAAATGGTTACTTCTTTCTTATGCTTTCTGACGTAATCAATGAAGGCGTTCCGCGCCACTTGAAAAAGCCAGGGCTTTACTTTGCTGTGATCATAGGAGTGAATGTGTATGTATGCCCGCATAAAGGTTTCCTGCAGCAAGTCTTCGGCAAGATGCTTGTCTTTTGTCATGGAGAGCAGGAACCTGTAAACATCATTCATGTACATTTGGTAAATTTCATCGATCGTCACTGCCTTTTCTCCCCTCTATGTTATACACGCATAAGAAAGGTTTAAAGTTGCACATTACATGCAAACGGCTTTTTAATACGTAATTAAACACCATTACTCTATAGTACCGAAAATTTGCCCTGAAAGATAGTGGTGAGAAATGTTTAACATTTTTTCCATCAGGGAAACCATAGTGAAAAAGTGAAGGAGTGGCACAATGGAATATACCAGTATCTCAGACACAGGAATAAAAGCCTCCCGAATTGGACTCGGCACATGGGCGATCGGCGGCACCATGTGGGGAGGCACTGATGAAAAAACATCGATCGAAACCATCCGCGCCGCTCTTGATAAGGGGATCACACTGATTGACACCGCGCCGGCGTATGGGTACGGGCAGTCCGAAGAAATTGTCGGGAAGGCGATCAAGCAGCATGGGGCAAGAGATCAGGTTGTTCTTGCCACTAAAACGGCGCTGGATTGGAAAAACAATCAGCTGTTCCGCCATGCTAACAGAGCGAGAATTATACAGGAGGTCGAGGATTCCCTGCAACGTCTTCAGACGGATTATATCGATCTATATCAGGTGCACTGGCCTGATCCGCTTGTCCCGATAGAGGAAACAGCAGAAGTGATGAAGGAATTATATGATGCCGGGAAAATCCGCGCGATCGGCGTCAGTAATTTTTCGGTTGAACAAATGGATACATTTAGGGCTGTTGCTCCGCTTCATACAATCCAGCCTCCTTACAATCTGTTTGAAAGGGAAATTGAAGAGAATGTGCTCCCGTATGCGAAAGACAAACAGATGACAACACTATTGTACGGCAGTTTATGCAGAGGGCTGTTAACAGGAAAAATGACAGAAGATCAATCGTTTGAGGGAGACGATCTCCGAAATCACGATCCGAAATTCCAGAAGCCAAGATTTAAAGAGTATCTTTCTGCTGTCAATCAATTAGATGAGCTGGCGAAGACACGGTATGGAAAATCAGTGATTCATCTGGCCGTCAGATGGATTTTAGACCAGCCGGGAGCTGGGATCGCCCTTTGGGGGGCTAGAAAACCTGAGCAAATAGAAGCGGTTTCAGAAATTACCGGCTGGACGCTGAGCAGTGAAGATAAAAAAGACATCAATACCATATTGGAACATACGATATCAAACCCGGTCGGACCGGAATTTATGGCGCCTCCGACAAGAGAGGGCATATAACAAAAAGCTGAGGATGATTCCTCAGCTTTTTGACGTTAAGAAAAGAGAAATCTTAAAAATTAGTACCAGGTAATAAAAAATGTTGTTATAATAAGTAACAGAAAGAATCATTGATTACGACAAAGGAAGTGCGATATGTATAAGTTTTGTGCAAATGCTTTAAAAGTTATTCTTTCTCTTCGCGGAGGAGTGAAGGTGTATAACAAAGAAAACCTTCCGGCCGATTCAGGTTTTGTCATCGCGTGTACACACTCTGGCTGGGTTGATGTGATCACACTCGGAGTCGGGATTCTTCCTTATCAAATACACTACATGGCGAAAAAAGAGCTTTTTCAAAATAAATGGATCGGTTCGTTTCTGAAGAAAATTCATGCCTTTCCGGTAGATCGGGAAAATCCCGGCCCAAGCAGCATTAAAACGCCGATTAAGCTGCTGAAAGAAGGAGAAATTGTCGGAATCTTCCCAAGCGGAACAAGAACCTCTGAGGATGTGCCTTTAAAAAGAGGCGCAGTGACAATTGCGCAAATGGGGAAAGCGCCCCTTGTTCCGGCCGCTTATAAAGGACCTTCAAGCGGAAAGGCGTTGTTCAAAAAAGGAAAAATGAAGCTGATTATCGGTAAACCTTTGCAGCAGGCCGATTTTGCCCACCTTCCGTCTAAGGAAAGGCTGGCGGCTATGACAGAGGCTTTGAATAACAGCATTAAAGAGCTTGAAAAGAAGCTGGAACAACTTTAATTCATCAGTCATTGCATTCATCCATTTCCCGATTGTTTATAATTTCCTGGGCCATTAGCTATACTAAATGAGGTATTGATCATTGGGAAAGGTTACGGATCATGAAAAAAATGATAATAGTCGGGGCTGGAATTTTGGGAGCATCAACAGCATATCAGCTAGCCAAAATGGGTGCAGAGGTTCTTGTTATAGATCGGAAAGATAAGGGCCAGGCCACCCATGCAGCGAAAGGCATTATCTGTCCATGGCTGTCTCCTCGCCGTGATCAGGCTTGGTACCGGCTGGCAAAGGACGGAGCGCGCTTTTATCCTCGGTTCATAGAAGAACTTAGAAAAGAAGGCGAGACGGACATTGGTTATGCTCAAGTCGGTGCTCTCAGTATTCATCACGATAAAGAAAAGATAGAAAAGATCGAAAAACGTGTGCGGGAGCGTAAACAAGCTGCCGCCGAAATTGGTGAGATTACCTTTCTTCATGAAAACCAAACCGCTGATTTGTTTCCTCTGCTGGCTGAACGGTACCATTCTGTTCATATAAGCGGAGCCGCCCGCGTGGATGGAGAAGTGCTGCGAGATACATTATTGAGATCTGCTCAAAGAAACGGTGCAGTCATTTTAAAAGGTGATGCTGCGCTTCGACATCATTCGAATCGTGTCACAGGCGTAACTGTCGGTAATGAAATCTATTCTTCTGACGAGGTTATTGTTTGTGCCGGTGTTTGGGCAGACCAATTGTTAGCGCCTTTGGGAATTCACTTCAAAGTAAGTGTGCAAAAAGCGCAAATTGTGTATGTGCAGGTGCCGAATGTAAATCATATCGACAGCTGGCCTGCAGTGATGCCGCCTTCCAAAGAATATCTTTTAGCTTATCATGACAATAGAATAGCCATCGGTGCGACACGTGAAGATGAGATAGGCGGACGTGATGTGCGGGTAACGGCCGGCGGGCTGCAGGAACTTCTGAGCAAAGGATTAGAAATGGCTCCCGGCTTAGCGAACAGCACCTTTCAAGAGGCAAGAGTCGGCTTACGCCCCTTTACACCAGGCGATGTGCCGGTGATCGGATCTCTTCCCGGCTGGAATGGGATCATAGTGGCAAACGGTCTTGGTTCGTCTGGTTTAACAATGGGCCCCTATATGGGGGAGCAGTTGGCGAAGCTGGCTCTCAAAATGGATTTGGATATCAATTTAGATGATTATGATATAAAAAAAGCAGCAGGAGTCCGGTGATCGCCTGCTGCTTTTTTGTGATGTTTATATTTTTGATAATGATAGCTGATCCTCTGGCAGTGCTTTAAGAGAGCCGTCATTATTTAATACAGAACGCCATGTATAACGCGGTTCATAGCCAAGGACCTTTTTGGCTTTATCGATTGCCATCAGCGTTTCATATCCCTTTATATCTCTCTTTAAAGATACATCGGGGAAAAATCGTTTTACTAAGTCTTCACTCGGCTCTTTCATGATAGTATCGGGTGCAGTAATATGGAAGACGTCATTTCCGAGATTGTTTTTTTCGAGTGCTAGAAGGCAAGCATGTGCAGCATCCCTGACATCACAATACGCCCATGCATTTTTCTTTTGAATATCCTTTTGCTGCTCGTTCCAGTGCATGCCTGGGATTTTTTCGTACTCATCAGGCTCATATATATTCGCAAAGCGGAGAGTGACAATTTGTGTATTGATCAGCTTTGAATACATATCTGAGAGGATTTCGGTCAGCCGTTTTGCCATCGCATAAGATGACTTTACGATCGTTGGATGCTCCTCGTCTACGGGAAGGTAACTGAGCTCGTCCGGAACAAATGGATATCCCAGCACTGTTTCACTTGAAGCCCACACAAGCTTACGGATTTTAAAATCTTTACAGGCTTCCAGGATATTAAAATTAACAAGCATATTATTTTCAAATATCGCCTGTGATGTATTCCTGACATCTGTAGGGATATTCCCAAGGTGAATCACAGCGTCACAGCCCATAATTAGCTGACATACCTGACCGTAATCCCGTAAATCAGCTTGAATAAATTTTTTCGATGCGGATTCTTCTTTTAATACTCTGTCTGATGCTGTCACATCATGGCCGGCCTCTAATATTGTTCTTACAGCCCAGCGTCCGATTTTACCTGCTGCTCCAGTTACGACAACTTTCATGTTTTCGCTCCTTTTCGATAATAATGCAGAGATGTTCGTTTTTCTCGCAGTTGCACCTTTTTAGAGTTCCCGCGGATGACCGATTTATTAGCAGCAGTTTTCAGAAGAGAGGTATGATCATGTCAAAAACGAACCAGAATAAAAAAAGACACCCCAATAAAGGGTGTCTTTTCAAATTATGCTTCTTTCGACTCTCCAACTTCTATCAGCTCTTCTGCTGCGAGCTTTTTCACTTCAATATAAGCGACGTGGTGGCCGTCAATTTCATTAATAATAAATTCACAGCCTTCTTCGATAATTGAATCGTTCTTTTCAACATCGTATTTCTGAGTAAGGAACCAGCCGCCGATCGTATCGACTTCTTCATTCTCTAAATGAATGCCGAGCAGGTCGTTCACTTGGTCGATCAAGACTTTACCGTCCAGCATGTAATGGCCTTCGCCGATCTTGCGGATTTCGCTGATTTCATCAATATCAAACTCATCGCGGATTTCGCCAACGATTTCTTCAATAATGTCCTCTACCGTCACCAGTCCGGCAGTTCCGCCGTATTCATCTGACAGGATTGCCATGTGGACTCTTTCTTTTTGCATTTTGACAAGCAAATCATGGATCGGCGCAGATTCAATCACATGAATGATCGGATTCACGAATTGAGAGATGGTGGAATCAACAGAAACCTCGCCGCTGATGCAGGCGGTCAGCACTTCTTTAATATTAATAACCCCGATAATATTATCTTTATCGCCCTCTTCTACTGGGTAGCGGGTATATTTTTCAATTTGAATGATTTCCATCATTTCAGAAATCTTAATGTCGTGCGGAAGGCTGACAATCTCGGTCCGCGGGATCATAATTTCTTTCGCGAGCCTGTCGTCAAATTCAAAGATTTTATTCACATATTTAAACTCTGACTGGTTAATTTCACCGCTTTTATAGCTTTCCGACAGAATGATTCTTAGCTCTTCTTCAGAGTGAGCCAATTCGTTTTCTGATACGGTCTCCAGGCCAAAAGCTTTTGTCAATAACCGTGCGGAATTGTTCAAAAGCCAGATGAACGGGAACATGATGCGGTAAAACCAAATCAGCGGTTTCGCAAACAGCATAGACACTGCTTCCGCCTTTTGGATGGCAACTGTCTTAGGTGCAAGTTCTCCGACAACAACGTGCAGGAACGTGATAATGGCATACGCCAAAATAAACGATATGATATGTGAAAGGGAACTTGGTACGTCCAATTGTACGAAAAGCGGATGAACAAGCCTTTCAATCGTTGATTCCCCTAAAACCCCTAATCCAATGGAAGTCAATGTAATTCCAAGCTGACACGCAGATAGATACTCATCAAGATGCGTGGTCACTCTTTTTGCGGCAATTGCTGCTTTATTTCCTTCCGAGATCAGCTGATCAATCCGTGAGCCTCTGATTCTGATAATGGCAAACTCAGATGCTACGAAAAACGCCGTCAGGGCGATTAAAACAGCGACTAAAATCAAATTCACTATGTCCAATTAGAACCTTCACTCTACAATGAGAATGAAGGTAACACCTCCTGTTAGTAAAATGGTTTTAACTTAACAGCAGCATAAATGATTGGAACACGGCGAGCTTTTCGGGTGTAAGTTTGCTTTTTAGCTTGTCACGCTCCTCAGGCTCCAGCCGTTCAAACCGATGCAAGATTCCGGAGATGTTTTGATTCATATAATCAATTTCAGATGCCAGATTTCCAATTTCATCATGATCTATGGCTGAAGAGGGAAACTGGTTCTCCAGTCGATCTTTAATATCGGACAGGGCCAATCTCTGCTGCTTGCAATCTACAATAAATATGAGTCGTTTAAGTGCGTTTTCATCGTAGTAACGATAATTTGAACAGGATCTGGCCGGCGTCAGCAGACCAAGATTCGTATAATAATCAACTGTTCGTTTCGTTACTCCGGCAAGTGCCGCTAGTTCACTGATACGATAAGTCTCAGCCCCATCTAAATCCCTCCCAACCATCACGTTATAGTTATGAGAATAGTTTAATATATGAAGGGTGCCTTACACAAGTTTATTGTTTTTTTGAGATGCCGGATATGGAAATTGTGGCATCCGAATTCTGATTGAAGTAACATAGATAGATAGAATGTTCAATTTATATGTGCAGAAGGGACAGATGAGATTGGCTGGTTTATCGCGGGAAATTGAAGAGAACCTTAATAAAGGATCGTGGATTCGAAAGCTGTTCGATGAAGGAGCGAGACTGAAGAAAGCGTTCGGGAATGACCAGGTGTTTGATTTTTCAATCGGCAATCCGGTCGTTGAACCGCCTGAAGCCTTTACGAGAGCATTAATAGAAGAAGCTGAAAAAGGAAACCACGGATACATACAAAATCAGGGCCTTCCTGAAGCTAGAGAAAAAGTCGCGCAATTTCTGGCAGGCCGCTTTGCTGCCGAGTTTTCAGCTGAGCGCGTTGTCATGACAGTAGGTGCGGGCGGCGCATTGAATGTGGCGTTAAAAAGTATATTAAATCCGGGAGAAGAGGTCATCATTCTCGCTCCTTATTTTGCAGAATATAAATTGTATATTGAGAACTATGGCGGGAAGGCTGTCAGCTGCCCGCTGACAGCCCGGTTCGAGATTGACATTGAAGCGGTCAGGCAGGCGATCACCCCGCAGACGAAAGGGCTCATCCTGAATACACCGCATAACCCGACGGGAACCGTACTCAGCCAGAAAAATATAGATGATCTAGGCGCTCTGTTAAAAGAGATCGAAGAGACAAACGGCCAAACCATCTATGTGCTGTTTGATGAACCGTACAGTCAGCTGATTTATGATGAAGAACTGGCAAATCCGTTTCAATCGTATCACCGTGTCATTTTGGCGAGCTCATTCAGTAAAGACCTCGGCATAGCAGGGGAGCGGCTCGGTTATATCGGCTTAGACAGCAGCATGCCGGATGCCGACCTTTTGATAAACGCTTTTGTGTACTGCAATCGAACGCTTGGATTTGTAAATGCGCCTGTCATGATGCAGCGGGCTGTGGCGAGAATGGAAGATTTAAGAATAGACGCAAGCGCTTATAAAGAGCGCAGGGATCTCATGGTTGATATTTTAAAGGAAGCCGGTTTTGAATTTGAAATGCCAAAAGGCGGTTTCTTCGTTTTTCCGAAGTCGCCAATTGAAGATGAAGTCGCATTTTGTGTGCATGCAGCGCAAAAGTATAAATTGTTAATTGTACCGAGCAGCGGTTTTGGGATGAAAGGGCACTTCCGTTTATCCTTCAGTGTGCCGCTGGAGCAGATCAAAAAATCACGCGACATCTTTATTGCCTTATATAAAGATTTTTCATAGGCCATCTCAGACAAAAAGATAACAGCTATTTGAGGCTGTTATCTTTTTTATTTGTCGTATGCCCCAAGCTTTGTCCTGTTTTTCAATTCCTGATTTTATCTCTCCCTTAGATAAACCGCCAAATTCAATCATAACAGCAGAGCCCGCCAAATGAAGGAAAAACCATTTATAACGCATACTGGATAAGCCAATTACTGGCCCTTGCCTGCGCTGCGTGACAGACGCATCTTTTAAGCATTCAAATGATCTAACGGTCACCAATTGTTCCGTCTTAAACGAGCTTCATCCTATGCACGCCTTTGAATCAGTATACGAGCTTCAGCTTGAAAAACAGATCAATGTCTGATATTTCAGCGAACAGCGTCTTGCCAATAGCCTTTAGCATCTTTACAGGTGCAGAGTCAGAGATTGAAAGGCTATACACAGATATCGAGAACCTGCTGGCCGGATGAATCAATAGTTTGTCCCGTGATAAAAGTCTAAAAATTAAAAATCATTTTTGGAATGAGTTGTGTTACAATAAAATATACAATTTATAATCAAACTTTGACTTGGAGGTGGTATGATGGGGCCCTCTGCTTAGGCAACAATACACCGCGTACCTCAATGTTAAGGAAAAATGATTATATCAGGAGGTGACTCCTTATCCTTTAATGAGGGGATAAGGTTAAATGGACGATATTGACAGTCTGATTTTAATTGGTGTGCTCATTGCTTTAACTGCATTTTTCGTCGCAAGTGAGTTTGCGATTGTTAGAGTAAGGAGATCCAAAATTGATCAGCTTATAACAGAAGGAAACAAACGGGCGATACTCGCAAAGCGTGTCATTACAGATTTGGATGAATATTTATCTGCATCCCAGCTGGGCATTACAGTGACATCGATTGGACTCGGCGTGCTGGGGGAGCCGGCATTTGAACGGCTGCTGCACCCATTGTTTGAACCGCTCGGCCTGCCGGAATCGGTTTCTCATGCAGTCTCTTTTGCGGTCGCGTACGGCTTGATTACATTTCTGCATGTTGTTGTAGGTGAACTGGCCCCGAAAACGGTCGCGATTCAAAAGGCTGAACAGCTAACCTTGCTGATAGCGGGTCCGCTGCGACTATTCTATTTGCTCCTGTTTCCGTTTATTTGGATCCTGAATGGATCGGCGCGGCTTTTATGCGGCATGTTTGGTTTAAAGCCGGCGTCAGAACATGAGGGTTCTCATTCTGAAGAAGAACTCAGAATGCTGTTGTCTGAGAGTTTAAAAAACGGAGAGATTAATCCGTCTGAATATAAATATGTGAATAAGATTTTTGAATTTGATAACCGCATTGCCAAAGAAATTATGATACCGCGGAAGGAAATGGCCGCTGTATCAACAGATATGACAATGGCCGAGATGCTGGAGGTTATGCTGAAAGAAAAATACACCCGCTGGCCTGTCACGGATGGGGACAAAGACAGTGTAATCGGCTTGGTCAATACGAAGCATTTGTTTTCTGATTTGCTGTTTATGACAGAAGAGGAAAGAATGAAAATGACGATCCATCCGTATGTGCGGCCAGTGATCGAAGTCATTGAAACAATTCCGGTTCATGATCTGCTGATTAAAATGCAGCGTGAACGCATTCATATGGCGATTTTGTCGGATGAATACGGCGGAACCTCAGGACTTGTCACGACAGAGGACATTCTTGAAGAAATTGTGGGCGAGATCAGAGATGAATTTGATGAAGACGAACAGCCGCTGATCCAAAAGCTTGGCGACCGCCATTATATTATGGATGGAAAGGTTCGCATGGATCAGGTGAACAGCCTTCTTGGCGCATCGATTCAAGAAGACGTGGACACTATCGGCGGGCTGATATTGAAAGAAAACATTGATATTGAGGCTGGTGAATCCATTCGCATCGGATCATATACAATAAAGGTGCTGAAGATGGATGGCCGTCTGATTAAGCAAATAGATATAAAAGAAGAAATCAGCAAGACAACCGGGGTTACGGCCCACCATACGCTGCCGATGCCCGAGCCGGTCATGCTGAACAGTGCAACCTTGAGCGAGAAATAAGCTCAAGGTTTTTTTATGTCAGCAGCGTCCAGCCGCACCAAAACGCCAAGAGGGACCCGCAAAGCGTTAAGCCGATGTATAGGATGCTTTCCTTTACACGCTTCGCCAGCAAGAGCTGAACACTTTCAACGCTGAAAGTGGAAAAAGTGGTAAAGGCGCCAAAAAAGCCGGTGCCGATGATGAGTGCTGCAGATGAATTTGTCACGTGAAGCCCTGTAAAAAGACCAAGACCGAGGGCACCCAGTATATTAACGGTCAAAATACCGACTGGAAAACGAAGGCTTTCGGTTTTAGATGTTATGACATTGCCGAGCCAAAAACGCAGCACAGCACCGAGTCCTCCCGCTGCGAAAATACCAGCTAGTGTCATCATTGCTTCCGCCCCCTTCCTATTTGAGATCGGGCTATTTGCCGTCCTGCCAAAACGCCAAAGAGGGCAAGTACGATTCCGGATATGAATGAGGACACCATATACAAAACAGCTAATGACGAATGGGATTGCAACAGCATGACCGTTTCTTTAGAAAATGTTGACATGGTTGTAAAGCCTCCGCAAAAACCGGTGCCTAAAAAAGCCGATAGCAAAGGCCGTTTCGCCCTAATCATAAAAAAACCGGTCAGAACGCCTAGTAGAAGGCTGCCTGCCGCGTTCTCCAGCCAAGTTGCAGCCGGAAATATGTCATTGTTTATGCCGATGTTCAATCCGTATCGGAGACAAGCGCCAAGGGCGCCTCCGATAAAAACTGCACTATATCTATTCATGTTTTCCATCCTTTAATACGTAGTCCGGGTAGTCTGTGACAATACCGTCCACGCCTATGGCCTGCAATTTGGCTGCTGTTTTCTGATGCCTTACTGTCCATGCAAACACTTTTAATCCGTTTTTATGGGCGGAAGCGATCATGAGACGATTGAGACGTGTGTATTTGATGTTGACATAATTTGCGAAAGATTTGCAGGCTTTCAGCTGATTTCTGGACAGCATGCCAAAATTCGGCCTTGTAATAACGGCTGTCGGAATCGATGGATAAAGTTCGCGGAACCTTTGGATGGAGCGGAACCCAAAGGATTGAACAATATTGTTAATAGAAAAAGAAAATTGTCCTAACAGCTGTCCCACTTCTTCTTCAATCCCGATTTGCGAAGGATGGCCTTTTAGTTCAATTAAAAGTCCGATTTTTTTATGGTAGCGCTTGAGCACGTCCTCCAGAGTCGGGATTTTTTCTCCTTGAAAAGCGGGGCCGTACCAGCTTCCTGCATCGAGTGCCTGCAGCTCCTTCAGCGTAAAATCCTTAACAAAGCCTGAACCGTTTGTTGTCCGGTCCACTCTGTCATCGTGTATAACGACAATCTGCCTATCTTTTGTTAGCTGGACATCCAGCTCAATCATATCTGCATTCATTTCTGCCGCGAGATCAAATGCAGCAATTGTATTTTCGGGAGCGTAGCCGGATGCTCCGCGGTGGGCAATGGTGTACAAGCTTGTCAGCTCCTCATATGGGCATTTCTGTTATTGTATCAAATCCATATATGCACCGCGATACCAACTTGTGAATTTTTTTCTGTCATATTTGAATAGTCCAAGCTGAAAACAACGTATAACTGAAACAAGAACACTCACCGTATCCGAGCATATTTCGGCAGAAAAATAGTGCTTTCGACATGTTCACAAAATATTCTGTTACTTTATAATAGCAAAAAAGGAGGCGAGATCATGGGAAAAGGGAGAATCAGAGTGGAGGAAAGAATTAAAGCCGAAACGGATGTTGAAATGCAAAAAGCAACTCTCCTTGATCAGACACAAACGAAAAAAAGTAAGTGACTGTCCCTATTGAATCTGGCTGAATGGTTAAAATGAGAAATTGCCTCGGCGCTCCGCCGGGGTTTTGTGTTTTATAAAGACATTTAGAGAAGCATTCTGCCGAATGTTTTAGTATAATTAACATTCGATTGGGATAGAGGGGAGACTGCCATGCTAGATCATCTGCAGCAATTTTTCACGCTAGATAAAATCATACAAACCGGCATCAGTTTGGCAATTTTGCTGTTGTTTCTTATACTAAGAAAACTGTTTACAAGATATTTCTTTAATTTGCTTTTTAATATGACAAACAAACCGAAAACCGAAATTTTTAAACAGGTGGTTGTGGCATTCGATAAGCCTGCCAGATGGTTTTTTGTTGCCTTAGGGCTGTTTTTAGCGATCCGCTATTCACCGTTTTTAGATGCACAGATGCCGCTGATCAGCAAAATATACCGCTCGCTGATTGTGACGCTGTTGAGCTGGGGGCTTTGTAATTTGACCGCTACATCATCTTTTATTTTTCATAAAGTGAATCAGCGCTTCGAACTGGATATGGATGATATTCTGGCGCCGTTTTTGTCTAAGCTGCTCCGTTTTGTCATTATAGCGCTCAGTGTGAGCGTGATCGCGCAGGAATTTAATTATGACGTCAATGGGTTTGTGGCGGGCCTTGGGCTTGGCGGATTGGCTTTTGCGCTAGCAGCGAAAGACACGATCAGCAACTTCTTTGGCGGAATCATTATTATCACTGAAAAGCCGTTTACGATCGGTGATTGGGTGGAGACGGCGACAGTGACCGGATCAGTGGAGGATATTACCTTCAGAAGCACAAGATTCAGAACAGCGCAGGGTGCGCTTGTAACGGTGCCGAATTCCACGCTGTCGATGGAAGCCATCACGAACTGGACGAGAATGACCAAGCGTCAGATTACATTTTCCATTCATGTATCCTACGCAACGCCGATTGAGAATTTGGAACGCTGCATTCGTTCACTCAGAAAGATGCTGCTTGAACATGAAGGCGTCGATAATGATACAATCATGGTCAATTTCGATACGTTTGCTGACAGCTATTACAATTTATTTTTCAACTTCTATACAAAAACAACGGTTTGGGCAGAGAACCTTCATGTCAGAGAGGATATCAACTACAAAATTATTGAAATCCTCGGAGCTGAAGGGGTTGAATTTGCTTATCCCGGACAAATGGTGTATGTCAACCAGAAGCACCAGCACGATCCGTTTCAAGTAAATCTCAATAAAGGGGAAAAGGAACGGGCTTAAAAAAGAAAGACTTCGTCTGTAAAGAGGCGGAGTCTTTTTCATGGTAAAATAAGAGAAAAATGACTGTAAGGCGGTGTTGAATTGGAAGCATTCAGAAACATGCTGAATGAAGCGCAGCGAATTGTCGTGCTGACCGGAGCGGGAATGAGCACAGAATCAGGCATACCCGATTTTCGCTCAGCCGGCGGCATCTGGACTGAGGATGCCTCAAGGATGGAGGCGATGAGCCTTGATTATTTTTTAAGCTATCCGCGTCTGTTTTGGCCTAAGTTCAAAGAATTGTTTCAAATGAAAATGAGCGGGAGCTATGAACCGAATGAAGGGCATTTGCTTTTGGCAGAACTGGAGAAACAAGGGAAGCAGGTGGATATATTCACACAAAACATTGACGGCCTTCATAGAAAAGCCGGAAGCAGACATGTATACGAGTTGCATGGCTCTATCCAAACAGCGAGCTGTCTCTCATGCGGCGCCCGATATGATCTCCCTCATTTGCTGAAGCATGATGTGCCGGAGTGTACAGCGGTCGGAAATGACGGTGAGGTGTGCGGAACGGTATTAAAAACCGATGTCGTTCTGTTTGGTGATGCCGTTTTGCATTTTGACACGCTTTATGAAAAGCTGGATAAAGCCGACCTATTATTGGTGATCGGCACGTCTCTTGAGGTTGCTCCCGCCAGATTTGTGCCTGAGGATGCAAGCCGGATTCCAGGCATAAAAAAAGCCATTATTAACCTGGAGCCGACGTACTGCGACAGTTTGTTTGATTTCGTCATCCATCAAAAAATCGGAGAGTTTGCCCGGCGCTTGGGCATAAAAAAGTGAGGCCGCAGATAAGCGCCTCACTTTTTATTCATGAACCGGAACCATTGTATCCTTTAACACACCGAAGGAATAGCCCTTTTCTTTCAGTTTATGGATTAGCACCGGCAGTGCGTTTACTGTAGCAGGAAGATCGTGCATGAGAATCACATACGGCCGATTTGAGTGGCTGTGTTCCATATTGTCAAGCTGCTGCAGTACTTCTGCTACGTATTTTGAGTTGCGGTATTTCCAGTCCATGCTGTCAATCGTCCAATCCCAGTACACAAAACCGTCTTTTTCTAGATTGAGAATTTGTGAATCTGTAAGAGACGGCTTGCTGCCGTAGGGCGTTCTGACGAGATCAGTGCGATAGCCTGTAATGCTTTCCAGCGTGTCACGCGCCTGCTGCATTTCTTTTAGCGGTGATGTCGGCGTTTGATAAAACAATTTGTTATTATGCGTGACCCCGTGTAAACCGAGTGCATGCCCTTCATTTCCGGCCCTTTTAACCGCGTGTTTGAATTCGTTCATTCGCGGTGACAGCATAAAAAATGTCGCCTTTACATCGGCGCTTTTCAGTACGTCCAGCAAGCGGTTTGTAGAGGCTGACGGGCCATCATCGAAGGTTAAATAAACCGTTTTGTCTCCCATATTCTGCTCGGTCTGCAAATGTTTTATCAGCAGGCCTGGGGAGTCGTCTTTCAGCTTCAGGCTTTCCTTCTCATCACGAAGCTGGCTGTTTGTTGTGACAGTGATCTCCTTTGCTTTCGAGGAGCTGTTGGAATAACCTAAAATCACCATAAGCAAAAGCAGCACACATAAAACTGCTAAACTTGCAAATTTAAAAGCAAGCGAAACTGCAGAAGGAGAAGCGTCTCCTCTCGTTTGTCGCATATCAATCTCTCCAGTGGCATAAAATCTCTACATACCGCTGTATTGGCAGCTCTGAAGGTGCCATTGTTTACAACCTATGTATTACGAGTCAAGTATACAGGAATAAAACTGGAAAGAACATAGAAAAAATGTCGAAATGTCAGATTTTAAGGAAAAAATAATCTCCTTCCCAGCTATTGAGTTCTTGATCTTTCTGTTTTTCAGCTGGTTTGATATGGTAGAATGAGTGACAATGACAGCTTGATTAGGCATCAGGATAAATACGAAAAAGGGAGGGCTTATATGAAGATTTTAGTCAATGGCCAACTGGTGGAGCGAAACGAGGCATCCGTTGATGTGGAAGATCGCGGTTATCAGTTTGGAGACGGAATCTATGAGGTTATCAGGGTGTATAAAGGGGTATTATTCGGCTTGCGCGAGCATGCGGAGCGTTTATTCAGAAGCGCGGCTGAGATCGGAATTTCACTGCCGTTCAGTTTAGAAGATTTAGAGTGGGACCTGCAAAAGCTTGTGCAGGAAAATGCGGTCAGCGACGGAGCGGTTTACATTCAAACCACAAGAGGGGTTGCTCCGCGAAAACACCAATATGAAGCGGGCCTTGAGCCGCAGACGACGGCCTATACATTTTCTGTTAAAAAGCCGGAACAGGAGCAGACATACGGCGTTTCAGCCATCACGGATGAGGATCTTCGCTGGCTGAGATGCGATATTAAAAGTCTGAATTTACTGTATAATGTGATGGCAAAGCAGAAAGCCTACGAAGCGGGAGCATTTGAAGGCATTTTAATAAGAGACGGAATTGTTACAGAAGGTACATCTTCTAATGTTTATGCCGTTTTAAACGGTACGGTGCGGACGCATCCGGCTAACCGAATGATTCTCAATGGGATTACACGAATGAAGATTTTGGATCTCATCGTAAAGAACGGCATAGAGCTTGATGAAAAGCCCGTTACTGAAGAAGAGCTGAGACAGGCGGAGGAAATCTTTATTTCTTCAACGACGGCAGAGATTATTCCGGTTGTGACGCTTGATGGAAAATCAGTCGGAAGCGGAGTGCCCGGACCGGTGACAAAACAGCTGCAGGCGGCTTTTCAAGAAAGCATTCAGCAGGCAGCCCGCGTATCATTTTAATGTTAAAAAAGAGCCCGCTTTGCAAGCGGCGCTCTTTTTATTTTTTTACAAATCCAACTAAAATCGAGATGATCGGCGATATATAGAGGAAGAACGTAAATGGGATATAGTCAATGACGGGAACACCAAGCGCGGTTGCCATAAAAGCCCCGCTGACGCCCCAAGGGATTAATGGATTAATCAATGTTCCGCCGTCCTCTAATGATCTTGATAAAAACTTCCGCTGAATGTTTTGTTTGTCATATAAGGATTTATATGACTGTCCCGGTATTAATATAGATAAATACTGTTCGCCTGTTGCAAGATTGACACCGATACTGGAGCAGACAGTTGCTGCAATGAGACTGCCCTTTGAACGGATTCCTTTCATCACACCCTCCAATAGTGCGGAGATCAGGCCGATTTTCTCCATTAAACCGCCGAGTGCAAAAGCGATCATAATAAGAGAAACTGAGCCCATCATGGATTGCAGTCCGCCTCTGTTGATGATTTTAGCGGCAGCCTCATTGTCAGTTTCGAACATGGTGCCATTTTGCAGGGCTGACATAAAAGCCTGAATGCTGCTGTCGGGAACAAAGATGGCTGTCAAAATTCCCGAGGAAATAATACCGGCAGTCAGAACGGGAATAACGGACACGCGCTTAATCGCCAGCAAAACAACTAAGAGCGGAGAAAGAAGCGCCCACGGTGTGACGTTTGCTGCATCTTTTATTCCGGCAATAACATGTGCAATATCATCTGTTGAAGCAGCGTCTGCTGAGACTGATAAACCAAGAAAGTAAAAAAGGACAACGGTGATCAGCAAGGCGGGAATGGTTGTGCCCATCATGTGGCGAATGTGTTCAAAGATAGATATTTCGCCTATACCCGCAGCAAAATTTGTTGTATCCGACATCGGTGACATTTTATCACCAAAGCAGGCTCCGCAAATGACTGCCCCCGCCGTCCATTCGAGCGGAACGCCTGCCGCGCTCGCCACGCCGATCAGTGCCACGCCAATTGTGCTTACAGTTGTCAGGCTTGAGCCGACAAGCGTGCTGATGATCATGCAGGAAAACAAAGCAGTCAACAGAAGATGGCTCGGTTCAATAAAGGACAAAGCATAAACTGTAACGGACGGTATGGCGCCGCTGTACATCCAAGCGCCGATTAAGATACCGATCAGTGCCAGAACAATGATCGGCTGTACACCGTTTTTAATCCCGTTTACAATTCCTTTTTCAAGGCTGTTCCAGGAAAAACCGTACCATAAACCGGCTGCTGAAAGCAGGACAACACATAGGAACAGCGGGATATGCGGTTCTGTATGAAGAAAAAATAAGCAGGAGATAATGACTCCTAACATTAATATAAATAAACCGACGGCTAACGGAAACGTCAGCTTTTTTTGAGAATCCAAAACAACACCCCATCATTTTCTTTAATGCTTTTGTGCTTTTGGGCACGAAAGCATTATATCAGAAAAAAACGAAAATCCGTGTTTTTTCACAATTATGAATATAAAAAAGCGAGCACGTGGCGTGCTCACTTTACGATCAGAACCGGTATATCTGATTTCGCCGAAAGCTTTTCACTTACACTTCCAAACAAAAGTTTCTTCAGTCTGTTTTGGTCTCTGCTTCCGGTTACAATCAGATCGGCTGAAACCCGGTTGGCATGCTCGATAATTGATTCAGCCGGGTCACCTTCCAATATATCGATATCTCCCTCTGTCTGCTGATCATTCAGCATCATTCTGGCTTCGGCGATGACTTCTTCCGTACGGTCTTCATAAATCATTGGCTCCGGTGGCGCAACATCTGATATCAGCGGGTCAGGAACACTTGTCATGCCTCCGCCAATATAGCTTGCCCCTGCTGCGGGCCTCGGCGGATCGATGATGGTCTGGTTGTCTTTCATATCATGTGAATGGGCGACTGTAATGGCTGCATTTACCGTTTTCGCAAGATCAATGGCTGTCTGAAGCGCTTTCTTACTGTTTTCACTTCCGTCAAACGCAACAATAATACGGTCAGCATGAAACATCATTCTCACCCTTTCAAAAAACGTCGTACAATACAATACCCGACATCATATCTATTTAATCTTTTCTCTGTTCAAGTAATGATTGACAAAAAAAGGTTTTGTTTATATTATGAAAAAAGAGTGAAAAATCAGAATGAATGGAGGGTTTGCTATGCCAAGGAATGATATGTCTTACAGAACAGTTTCATATTGGCGCGGCAAACCCTTATTCTGTTTTTTTGAATTGGGTTAATCCGCGCGCCGAAAAGCGCTCTGTACATCATAATCGATAACAAAAGGCATGGAGCTGACGCTTCATGCCTTTTTTATATACAAAATCTTAAGAAAGACAGGTGTATCGGATGTGAAGACAAATACAGAGGCAAGGATTGGTTATGACAACCTGAACGAAAAGAGCTGCAAGGAAAAAATAGAAGGCGGCTGACGAGATAAAGGAGATGGGGATGGATGTTTTCAGTATTGAAAAAGCTGGGATGGTTTTTTAAAGCCTACTGGCTGCGCTATACCATTGCGATTGTGCTTTTATTATGTGTAAATGTACTTGAGATGTTTCCGCCTAAATTGTTGGGGAACGCCATCGATGATATGAAATCGGGGGAGTTTACCTCAGGCGGGCTGCTGTTTTATGTCAGCGTATTTTTAGGTTTGACGGCGGTGGTGTATATCATGTCTTATTTTTGGATGCACCAGCTGTTCGGCGGAGCGAATGTGATGGAAAAAATTCTCCGCTCTAAGCTGATGGGCCATTTGCTGAAAATGGCGCCGCCGTTTTATGAAAAATACAGAACAGGAGATTTAATGGCGCGGGGGACAAATGATCTCCAGGCTGTCAGTTTAACGACGGGTTTTGGCATTTTGACATTAGTCGATTCCACAATGTTTATGATGACGATCTTTTTGACGATGGGGTTTTTGATCAGCTGGAAGCTGACGCTTGCAGCCATAATACCGCTTCCCATTATGGCTGTTGCGATCAGCATATACGGAAGTAAAATTCATGAAAGGTTTACAGAGGCACAACATTCTTTCGGAGCGCTGAATGACAGGGTGCTCGAATCGGTCTCGGGTGTGAGAGTGATTCGCGCTTATGTGCAGGAAACGAATGATGAACGCCGTTTTAATGAAATGACGGCCGATGTGTACCGGAAGAATATGAAGGTAGCCTTTATCGATTCTCTGTTTGAGCCGACTGTTAAGCTGCTTGTCGGCGCCAGCTATCTGATTGGGCTGGGGTATGGAGCGTTTCTTGTTTTCCGTAATGAGCTGACGCTTGGCGAGCTTGTTTCCTTTAATGTCTATTTGGGCATGATGATTTGGCCGATGTTTGCGATCGGTGAATTAATTAATGTGATGCAGCGCGGCAACGCGTCCTTAGATCGGGTAAATGAAACCCTTTCTTATGAACCGGACGTGACAGATCCGAAGCGGCCGTCTGATTTAAAAGAGCCTGGAGATATCGTTTTCAGCCATGTCAGCTTTACATACCCAAGCTCAACAAATGTGAATATTCAAGATATTTCTTTTGCCGTGCGAAAAGGGCAGACTGTCGGGATTGCCGGTAAAACAGGGAGCGGTAAAACGACGATCATTAAGCAGCTTTTGCGCCAGTATCCAGCCGGTGAAGGGAGCATCACATGTTCGGGTGTGCCGATTGAGCAGATTCCTCTTGACCGGCTCCGCGGATGGATTGGATATGTGCCGCAGGATCATTTACTGTTTTCCCGGTCTGTAAAAGAAAACATCTTGTACGGAAAGCTTGACGCAAGTGATGCTGAGGTAAAGAAGGCTGTTTCAGAAGCTCATTTTGAAAAAGACTTGCAAATGCTTCCGGCCGGTCTGGAGACAATGGTGGGTGAAAAAGGCGTCGCACTCTCTGGAGGGCAAAAACAAAGAATTTCAATCGCGAGGGCGCTGATGGCGAATCCGGAGATTTTAATCCTGGATGATTCTCTTTCCGCTGTAGATGCAAAAACGGAGGCGGCTATTATCAGCAATATCAGGAAAAACCGCCAAGAGAAAACGACATTTATTCTGACGCATCGTTTATCAGCTGTGGAGCATGCCGATCTCATCCTTGTGATGGACGGCGGCGTGATTTCTGAGAGAGGCACACATCAAGAGCTGATGGCCAATAACGGATGGTATCGGGAACAATACGAAAGGCAGCAGCTGTTCACTGCAGAAGAAGGGGGAGCAGGGGCATGAACACGGGAAAAACATTATGGAGATACGCACTCCTATATAAAAAATTGCTGATCACTGCCGTCCTGTTACTTGCGATTGCAGTCGGGGCAGAGCTGACCGGACCGTTTATCGGCAAAAAAATGATTGACGACCACATCCTCGGCATTGAAAAAACATGGTATGAGGTCTCGGAAAAAGATAAAAATGCAGTTGAATTTGACGGCACCTCCTATGTCAGGGAGGACCGGATGCAGGGAGCGGCTGCTAAAGAGAAAGAAGCGCATATTTATCAAGTGGGAATGGCGTTTTATTTCGTTGATCAGGCTGTCAGCTTTGACGGGAACAGAACGGTTTCTGACGGAAAGCTGACGATCACTAATGGGAATGAAAGCCGGACGTATCCTGCTGAAAAGCTGACAAAGCAGGAGATTTTTCAGTTCTATAAGCCGGAAATGAAGGGTATGACGTTTCTTATTTTTCTGTATGCCGGTTTGCTTGTCTTCTCGGTATTTTTCCAATATGGGCAGCATTATTTATTGCAGATGAGTGCCAACCGCATTATTCAAAAGATGAGACAGGATGTGTTTTCCCGCATTCAGAGACTGCCGATCCGCTATTTTGATAATCTTCCCGCGGGCAAAGTAGTCGCAAGAATTACAAATGATACCGAGGCAATCAGAGATTTATATGTGACAGTGCTGTCGACGTTTGTGACAAGCGGCATATATATGATCGGGATATTTACGGCGTTGTTCCTGCTGGATGTAAAGCTCGCGTTTTTATGCTTGGCGATTGTGCCGATCATCTGGCTGTGGTCGATTATCTACCGGAAATACGCTTCCTATTACAATCATCAAATCCGTTCGATCAATAGTGACATTAATGCAAAAATGAATGAGTCTATTCAAGGCATGCCGATCATCCAAGCTTTTCGCCATCAAAAAGAAACAATGAGAGAGTTTGAGGAATTAAATGAATCTCATTATTACTATCAGAACAGGATGCTGAATTTAAACTCCTTAATGTCACACAATCTTGTGAATGTGATCCGCAACCTTGCGTTTGTCTGTCTGATCTGGCATTTTGGCGGCGCAAGTCTAAACGCGGCAGGAATTGTTTCCATCGGTGTGCTGTACGCGTTTGTGGATTACTTAAACCGCTTATTCCAGCCGATTACAGGTATCGTCAATCAGTTTTCTAAGCTGGAACTGGCGCGGGTGTCCGCCGGGCGTGTTTTTGAACTGCTTGAAGAAAAGGAAACGGAAGAAACGGGTGAACCGGCGAAGGAGCGCGCGCTGGGGCGGGTTGAATTTAGAGACGTATCATTTGCTTATCAAGAAGGACAAAATGTTTTGAAACACATTTCCTTTACAGCACAAAAAGGCGAAACTGTAGCGCTTGTCGGCCATACCGGATCAGGCAAGAGCTCGATTTTGAATATTCTCTTCCGCTTTTATGATGCGCAAAAAGGGGATGTGCTCATCGATGGGAGAAGCATTTACAGCATGTCAAGGCAGGAACTTAGATCCCATATGGGGATTGTGCTGCAGGACCCGTACTTATTTTCAGGAACAATCGGTTCTAACGTCAGTCTGGAGGATGAAAGAATTTCAGAAGAAGACATCATAGAAGCACTGCGGCAAGTTGGGGCTGAGTCGCTTCTTGAAAAGCTTCCGAAAGGCATCAGCGAACCTGTCATTGAAAAAGGCAGCACGCTATCCTCGGGAGAGCGGCAGCTCATTTCCTTTGCAAGAGCTCTGGCGTACGATCCCGCCATTTTGATTTTGGATGAAGCAACGGCGCATATTGATACGGAGACAGAGGCTTTGATCCAGAAGGCACTGGATGTAGTGAAACAAGGGCGCACGACATTTGTCATTGCACATCGGCTTTCAACCATCAGAAACGCGGATCAAATTTTAGTGCTTGAAAAAGGAGAAATTGTTGAGAAAGGGAATCATGAGGAACTAATGGCGTTAAAAGGGCAATATTATCAAATGTATGAGCTGCAAAAAGGACAGAGGCACTCCATTGCATAGTTTTCAAAAACCCAAGACATTCAATGTTTTGGGTTTTTGTACGCATTAATAAGCCAGTCCTACCCGGCAGCCGATATAGTCTCCTGTAAGAAGCTCGTGATACAGAAAAGCCGCAGTGTCGCCGACAGTGATCTTTTTGCCTTCCGCCGGCAAGACGTTGCGCTCTGCACGGTATTCACCTGCTGCTTCTCCGTCGGGGAGATATGTGGGGCAGATCATGGTCCAGTCTAAGGACGAATCTCTAAGCATTTCATATACCTTTGCATGCTCCTTGGCAGCGCGGGTCAGCTTTCGTTTTGATTCATTTGTTTCAAATCGGTATTTTCCTGGTTCAAATCGTGAATTAAGAATGCCCGCGGTGCCGATCGTTATGAGCCGTTTGATATGCTTTTCCTGCATAATGGCAAGAATATGTGTCATGGCAGCTGACAACGTATCGTCGCCATCTGTACCGAGACAGCTGATGACGATCTCAGCATCCTTCATAACTTCTTTCACATCTTCTCGGCAGCGGGCATTCCCGATAACGATCCGTTCTTTCGGCAGGCCAAGTTTATCATTCGATGATCTGATCAGAGCGTAAATATCCAGTTGTTCATTGGTGCCTGCCAATCTTAAAAAGGCTTGTCCGACACGGCCGGTTGCGCCAAATAAGGCAATTTTCATGAAAAAACCTCCTCGCCCCTCATTATAAAAGGATGTACTCAGTTTGAACAGCGCGGGAAAGAATACCTGTACAAAAAGACAGAACGATGGGAAACATATTCATTAATCATGGATATACTTACGAACTGCACCAGCTCCCAATTCACAATAGCGATGAATGGCACCTTGATTCCCTCCCTTTTCTCCTAGGATATGTGGTGTAGGAAAAAAGGGTGACAAATATAAAGAAGGCGCGGAAACCGCGCCTTCTGTCAGCCATTTATTGAATTGTTATTGTACGCGTCCGCCCATGTTCTGCTGAGCGAAAGATACTAAACGTTTTGTGATTTCTCCTCCGACAGAACCGTTAGCGCGGGAAGTCGTATCCGCTCCAAGGTTAACGCCGAATTCAGAAGCGATTTCAAGTTTCATTTGGTCGATAGCCTGAGCTGCGCCAGGTACTAGTAATTGATTTGAAGAGTTTTGGTTTGCCATGTGTAAAATCTCCTTTTTTATTTGATATGGTTGGGTTAACTGGAGTTGCACCAGTCTGTGGACCCGTCTCGGGTGTCACTGCCGTCTCGGCGTAACCCAATGCTTTGCCGGCTTGTTACTACGTATTATGTTAGATTTGACTGAAACTCATGCGGGGATTTTAGTGGTAAATCTTGAGAAGGCATAAAAAAAGCTTAGCCGCTCAGGCTAAGCTAATCGTAAATATGAAAAAGCATCAATTCATGTATCTCGTTTTTGAGTGCAGGCTCATCAGCACGGGCGGGAAACAAATCTCCCCATTCAATCTCGCCGCTTTTATGATAGATGCCCTCGTAATGCATGCCTTTATAGTAAAACGAAATTGTCCATCCGGGCAGTTTTTGTTTTTGAAACAAAGGTTTCCAGCTGAAATGAGAAATCATCAGGGGCCACGCTCCTTGAAATTGATATCAATTGACATGGATACGGACGAATTACATTCATTGTATCATTGTTGCAAAACATCATTGAAGGGGCTTTATGATGAACTTGTCCTTGCGTTGAATAAACTTCAAGCCCGCTTTTACATAAAGCGGGCAAATTAGGATGGCCACAGCGATTCATGGGAGGTAATGGCCATCTTCGAAAGATATGAAGCATATTCAAAGCTTCTTCGTTTTGTCAAAGAATCGACAGATTGCAGACTCGGATGAGAAAAAATACTGCGGCCCGGACGTGAATTCGCTTCAAACATCCATACCTTACCATTTTGGTCAATGCCAAAATCAAAACCGATCTCGCCGATGAACCCTTCGATATGGTCATGGAGCACTTGGCTGGCAGTCAATGCCGCCGCAGAAAGCTTTTTAATGACATGTATTCGTTCCGCCGGATCATCGTATACTTCGGCCAGCGTTTTCACTTTTCCGCCATTCGATAGGTGTGTTGTAATGCTGTTTTCTCCTGAAATTTTTACTGCGATGGCGGTCACAGTCCATTTCCCTTTACTGTTTTTATTCGTATGAACGCGGAAATCGGCTGGTTTTCCCTGAAATTCAATCAAATTTACCCCTTGCTGAACGAGAAAGACAGCGGGATCATGCTGTTTTTGAAATTCATCCAGAAATGCGGAAGCATCGGGATAGTCGATTGAAGAAAAAGATTTGGCATCATTTGTATGTTTCACAGTCAAACCGGATTTTGTTTTGGCGAGCTGATAAATCCCGGTGCCGAGTGCTCCGTCCGCCGGTTTTATATAAACCTTGCCGAATGAATCACTCAGCTCTTCAATCCGCTCAACAGTAGGATGAAGGATTGATTTCGGTAAGTAAGGAGCCGTTCTCGGGTCTTTTTCCAGCAATTGATGAACATCCCATTTGTTGAAAAATGTTTTATTGAACCATGGGATTTGATATTCATTGATCAGCCGGTTTTTTGTATTCTGCAAGACAATTGAGTTCTCGATTTTTCTATTCGGCAAACGGTCATACACGACGTTCGGCAGCGGGACAATGTGTTTCTCCCAGCCATTTTCCCTGTATAGAAGCGCTTCAATCGTCCCTTCCTGCCAATTGATTTGGTGCGCGCCGAACACGAAGCAATAGCTTCCTGTTTGTTCATGCAAAGTGAGCAGTTTAGAAAAAAAGAGAGAACGGTCCTTAAAAGGGCGCTCAAGTGATGCGGTAAACCCCGCGGTGAAGATGCCGATTAACGGACCAATGTGCACCGAATGATCATGAATGAGAATATCAGCCCGGCTGCGATGCGGTATCAGCAGTTCGTGAAACAGATTTTCAGAGAGGAGCACTGTCTGTTCGAGATTTCGTCTGAAAGTAACATGGCATCTGACAACCTTCGTTCCGAATGAGGCAGACAACAGGCCGTCTTGCTTCATTGCGGAGGGCAGAAACAGAGTATTTTCACTGTTTTTGTCTATGCCGATCAAAAACCGTTTACGATTCACGCGGAAGGACTCCTTTCTGGTTTTGCAGCGAAAATAGAAATTTGCACCGCTTAAGAGGACAAGTATATAGATGTTCTTTTTTCTCAGGAGAAACATGAAGTATTGATTTTCTGCCTGGTTTAGAATTGATATCAAGGATCCAGATCCTCCCGTCCTTCGCAAGGCATATATCCAGACCGAGTTCAAATAATGGCCCGTATCGCTCATCAAGATAATACGGAACCGATTGGGTAATCGAGAATACGTCATCCAGTAAGACTACCTGCTGTTTTTTCGGGATATTTTCAAACCATGTATCAAATGTAAGCGTATCCGATCCGCCTGATAAATTGGCCAGCAGCCCGTTTTTGTATCCGCGTCTCACTGCCTTTCCGACGGTATGCCATTCACCGTCCTCATTTTTTTGCATAAACAGCCGGATATCACAAGGGTATTGCTCCTTATCTTGGATATTTAAATAAGGCTGCATCAAATATTGGTGCTGAAGCACTTTTTTGCACCAAGTTTTAAATGAAGCTTGGTTGGAAAAGGATTTTGTCTGTTTATCCTTTCCGATATGGTAGGTGGCGGTTATGTTTTTCTTGCCAAGCTCCAGAAGTATCACGCCTCTGCCGCCAGCACCGAACGCTGGCTTTAAAATACAGGCTTTTTCTTTCAATAAATACGAATGGATTTGTTCAAATCGGCTCACTTTCATGGTTTCTGGAATGTAAGGATTGATCACAGAATGCTCCTGCAAATCTTGAAACACAGTCCATTTATCAGGAAGACCCCGCCCGATAAATTCGGTTTTCGGATATTTTTTGAGCCATTCAACGATCGGCTTTGCTTTTTGTGATTGTGAATCCTTCCCATAAAAGCAGCGGTCATAAATATAATCGGGAATCGCAAGTTCTGTTTCGTTCCAATTGCTGCTCGCTGGATGATAAACCAGCGCTTTGACACGCAGGGTGTCGGGCAAAATGTCAAACGGTGTAAAGCGGATCAAACGTATGCCGAATTCGGGCGCTCTTGTAGCCAATTCTGCGGAATAATCCTGCTCGTGCTGGCGGGTTAAGGACATAAAACCGAGTGTTATCATGGTGAGACTCCCCCTTTTATTAAAAAGCTGCCGGCCGGTGTCAGCAGCTTTACGCTTCAAAAAACATCAGGAACACAGCTGTCGGTAGTCTACTTTACAGATTACGATTCAGCATCTTGCCCTATTCCTGTTAAACAAGCTGATTTTATGGCCATATGTTTTGTCTCCTTGTTTGCTAAGTGATCACACCAACCTCTATAATACAAATAGGTCATTCTATTTATGAAAAAGTAAAAGCACAGATGGAGGCAGATGAGCAGGAATGGGTATTGCAGGAACCTTTATATTTATGATCGTGATCGGCGCAGTTATCGGCGCGGTGACCAATCATTTAGCAATTCAAATGCTATTTAGGCCGTATAAGGCATATTATTTGTTTGGAAAACGAGTCCCTTTTACTCCGGGATTGATTCCAAGAAGACGTGATGAGCTTGCGAAACAAATGGGGCTGATGGTGGTAAACCATTTATTAACGCCTGAGGGTATTAAAAAGCGGCTTGTTTCAGATTCAGCCAAAAAGCAGGCGCTTCAAGTCGGAGAACAGCTGATTCAAAACCTGTCGCTATCTGAAATGACAGTAAAAGAAGCGCTTGAAAAAGCCGGAGTAAAGCATCCGGGTGAAGCGGCAGACGCTTGGATCAGCCGCTGGACGGATGATAAATTGAATGAACTTTTCCGCCGATATGAGCATCAAACGTTAAAGGAAGCACTGCCATTGGAAGTGCAGGAAAAGCTAGAAGAGAAGATACCGATGATTTCAGGCTATATTTTGGCGCGAAGCATTCATTATTTTGAAAGTGAAGAAGGAAAAATCCGTCTCGGCAATATGATTGATGATTTCTTAAAAGAACGCGGTATGCTTGGAAGCATGGTGCAAATGTTTCTCGGCAATTCAAGCCTTGCTGATCGCGTGCTGCCGGAGCTTCTGAAGTTTTTGCGGAATGAGGAAACGAAGAAGCTGCTTTCTGATCTTCTGAAAAACGAATGGGGCAAGCTGAAGGAGTATACATTTAATGAAGCGGACGAAAAATGGAACGCAAAAGTACTAATCTTTAGCCTGAAACAAAGAGTGCTGCAAGCATTTTCAACTGCTCCGTTTTTTGAAAATACGATTGGCTCGCTTACAGCCCGCTATGAAAATGATCTGAACCATCGTATCCTGCCGGCGCTTTTAGACAAATTGCTTGAGGGGATTTCAACCAATCTTGAAAGTGTATTAAAACGAATGCGCCTTGAGGAAATTGTAAGGGAGCAGGTGGATCAGTTCCCGGTACAGCGTCTTGAAGAAATGGTGCTGTCGATTTCGAAAAAAGAATTTAAAATGATAACCTATTTGGGCGGCCTTCTCGGCGGAATCATAGGTGCAATTCAAGCGTTGTTTGTCATCCTTTTTTAAGAAGAAACGTGTTTCGATTAATGAAAGGAGCTCCATAGTCTGTTATAGTGGAGTGGTATGTCAATCGGCAATAATGAAAGGAGCTATTTACAATGGCTGTTAATTTTTATGATGTAGCGTATGATCTGGAAAATGCATTGCGCGGGAGCGAAGAGTTTACCCGTTTAAAAAACCTGTACGATGAAGTAAACGCAGACGAGTCTGCGAAACGAATGTTCGAAAACTTCCGTGATGTGCAGCTGAGACTTCAGCAAAAACAAATGGCTGGAGAAGAAATTACAGAAGACGAAGTGCAGCAGGCTCAAAAAACCGTTGCGCTTGTGCAGCAGCACGAAAAAATCTCTCAGCTGATGGAAGCGGAGCAGCGTATGAGTATGCTGATCGGCGAATTAAACAAAATCATCATGAAGCCTTTAGAAGAGCTTTACGGCAGTGTCGAAGGCTAATCATTCAAAATCCCTTCTGGAAAAGAAGGGATTTTTTTATTCGTTTAGCAAACTAGAAAATCCAGCGATTTCTTTACCTCTCCATTGATGATTACTGATAATGTATGAATTCCTTTGTAATGTTTTCTTGTAGATAAATCCTTAAAGGTTTGTGTTTTGGTATATGATTTTGTTTCGTTTTTTCGTATATTCGTTTCTGTTATTTTAAATACCTTTCGATGATGCTGGCCTCTGGCTTTTACGTAATCAATGGCGTACTCAATTCTTACTTTCTGATCCCTGTCTGAATGAATGTGAAAAGTAAACTTGAGGGTTTCGCCAATAGAAATACGGCTGGACTCGCACGTTAATTCTTGCAGTTGAATCGAGTCAGCATCGTGATAGCCAAAAAGCGATAAAGCCTGTTTATCGCCTTTTTTTAACAAGGTCCGGTAAGCGTGTTTGATGATCCAGTCTGTATGAGGATGTGTTCCATACCATTGTTCTGCGACTTTTCTCAGCAAGTGAGGATGCGTTTTTGATATATCATTAAGGTTGTTGGCCACACTTTTTCTCACATACAAAGACTCGTCCTGCATCAGCTGCTCGAGGATCGGCAGCACGGGGGAGGGGTCCGATTTCAAAGCGGGTATCGATTTTCCCCATGGGAGGCGGGGCCTGCTTCCTTCACTCGCAAGTCTTCTTACGTGCTCATTTTCATGCTTAGACCATATCAGGAATTGTGCAATCATTTTTTCCTGATTTAAAAGCAAAAAAGGTCTCACAGCAAATTCTGAAGTGGAATATGCCGTAAAGTATTCTAACGCCTTCATTGAATCATCCCAATGCTCTAAGCCGTAATGCTCCACATAATCAGGAAATATGATTCCGCTGAGTCCCTTAAAATGAGGAGCTGCATCCCATAATACTGCAAGCGCTTCGCCATAATGTTTCGGCAGTGTTTCGTATAAAGCAACGGTAATGCGGCGCATGCGTTCTTTTAATGCGAGCCCAGGCCATTCTCCCGTCATTAAGAGTTCCTCGAATTTGTCTTTGTTGAACGCTGGATAGGTTTCTTTTACAGTATCTGTCAATCGAGAGATCAGTTCTTGATTATAAATTTCTTTTAATACAGTCATTGGACCACCACTTTTTTCATTTAATGTTTATATTGTATACGAATGTACGTTCCTATTCAAGTGGTGAAATCCAATAATTAACATTACACGCTACCTTAGTTACACAGATATTGGTTACTTTTTTTAGTTAAAAAAACCCTTGTCATCTGCAGAGAAAACTGGGATAATAACATTGAAAGCGCCTACACTTACCTATTTCAAATGGATACGGTCGCATATCATGCCGTTATATAGAGGGGATAAGCAACAGAGAGTAAGTGTTCGGAGCGCATCATTGGTCAAATAAGGGGTTCCTGATACATGATTTTTCGTAAGTAAATCGAAATAACGATATTAGGGAGAATGGCTGCTTCGATCGTATCCTATTATGATTGCGTATATAAAGTCTGCTGAGTCAGGCTTTTTTTGCTGTACAGAAAAGGTTGTTCTAAACACAGAGACAGGGTCATATCCTATACACAAGTACAGTCATCAAGGAGGGGGACATCTCTGTGTCTAAACAATTGCTTGCCTTAAACATAGATGGAGCGCTGCTTCGGTCGAACGGGAAAATTCATCAGGCAACGAAAGACGCGATTGAATATGTTAAGAAAAAAGGGATTTACGTCACACTTGTCACCAACCGCCATTTTCGCTCAGCTCAGAAAATAGCAAAATCGCTGAAGCTTGATGCAAAGCTGATCACCCACAGCGGCGCCTATATCGCTGAGAAAATAGACGCGCCCTTTTTTGAAAAAAGAATTTCTGACGATCATACTTTTAATATCGTTCAAGTGCTTGAGAGCTATCAATGCAACATCAGGCTTCTTCACGAGAAATATTCGATTGGAAACAAGAAAAAGGTCAATTCAAATTTGCTTGGGAAAGCGCTGATCCACCCGTCAGATCCCATCTTTTACCCGGTTCAGTTTGTTGAATCGTTAAGCGATCTTCTGATGGATGAACCGGTGAGTGCGCCCGTCATCGAAGTATATACAGAACACGATATTCAGCAAGACATTACAGAAACGATTACAAAAGCCTTCCCGGCGGTTGACGTGATTCGCGTAAACGATGAGAAGATGAACATTGTTCCAAAGGGAGTTTCGAAGGAAGCGGGCCTTGCACTTGTTGCTTCGGAACTGGGGCTGGGGATGGAGGATGTAGTCGCTATCGGCCATCAGCAAGACGATCTTCCGATGATTGAGCTTGCCGGACTTGGGGTTGCAATGGGGAACGCTGCACCGGAAATAAAGAGAAAAGCAGATTGGGTCACAAGGTCAAATGACGAGCAAGGCGTCGCATATATGATGAAGGAATATTTCCGTATGCAGCAGCGAAAAGGGTTCCTCGATAAGTTCCACATGAAACGCGTATAAAAAAAGCCGCTCGCGCCCAAACAGGTGCGGCGGCTTTTTTGCCGGATTGATTTTAGCTGTTTATTTCTGTACACTAAAGAAAGTTTTGAATCTGATAAATTAGGTGATGAAGTTGCAAATTAAAATAGAAGGCATACACGATGACCGCCTTCATCGGCCACTGCAAAATATCGCAAATTTGTTTTATGAGGAATGCGGTCTTGTCTACGGCGGAGAGGAGCCGGCGGATCTTGTCATCTCTTTAGCGTGCACGCAAACGGATGAGCATGTGACGGTTTCAGGAGAAGTGAAAGGAACCGGAATTAAGGAACACCATACTAAATCTTTTTCTCCTGATATGAATGAAAAAGAAGCTTTCAAACAAGTAAAAAACACAATTTCTTATGTTTACTTAAATCTACTTCAAGCGCATACGGGGATGACGCAAAAGTGGGGAATTCTCACGGGAATCCGCCCGACGAAGCTGCTTCATAAAAAGCTGCAAAGCGGGATGCCGAAGGAACAGGCGCATGCAGAATTGAAAAAAGACTATTTAATTCATGATGAGAAAATCGAATTGATGCAGCAAATTGTCGACAGGCAGCTGGCGGCAGTTCCTGATTTGTATCAAGTAAAGGACGAAGTCAGTATTTATATCGGCATTCCTTTCTGCCCGACCAAATGTGCGTATTGCACATTCCCTGCATACGCTATCCAAGGACAAGCAGGCAGAGTCGGCTCATTTTTATGGGGGCTGCATTACGAAATGCAGAAAATCGGCGAATGGCTCAAGGAGCATGACGTCAAGGTCACAACCATATATTTTGGCGGCGGGACGCCTACAAGCATTACAGCGGAAGAGATGGATCTACTGTATGAAGAAATGGTCCGCTCCTTCCCGGATGTGAAAAACATTCGGGAAATTACTGTGGAAGCCGGCCGCCCCGACACGATTACTGAAGAAAAACTTGCCGTGTTGAACAAATATGATATTGACCGGATCAGCATTAACCCGCAATCCTATGAAAACGAAACGCTCAAAGCAATCGGCCGTCATCATACGGTGGAAGAGACCATTGAAAAATACCATCTGTCACGCCAGCACGGCATGAATAATATCAATATGGATTTAATTATCGGTTTGCCTGGCGAAGGCGTGAAGGAGTTCAGACACAGCCTCTCAGAAACCGAGAAACTGATGCCGGAATCGCTGACTGTTCATACCCTTTCCTTTAAGCGGGCGTCAGAAATGACAAGAAACAAACATAAATACAAAGTTGCCGGGAGAGAAGAGGTTTCTCAAATGATGGATGATGCGGTAGCTTGGACGAAAGAACATGGATACGTGCCTTATTATTTATACCGCCAGAAAAATATTCTTGGAAATCTGGAAAACGTCGGGTACTCGATTCCGGGCCAGGAAAGCATCTACAACATTATGATTATGGAAGAAGTGCAGACGATTATCGGCATCGGCTGCGGTGCGGCAAGTAAATTTATTGATCCGGATACAGGGAAAATCACACACTTTGCCAATCCGAAAGACCCGAAATCATACAATGACCGATTTGAGCACTACACGGACGAAAAGATCAAATATTTAGAGCAGATTTTTGAGAGAACGACAAAGCAGCACTGATCACAGTGCTGCTTTTTTTTATCCCCGCTGTTTTTTCACAGGCTGAACGTCCGGCTTCCATTTAAACACCTTGTTCAGCTGGCGGTAAATCCATTTTGACTCTTTTGTTAATAATGGCCCCAAAATCGCCAGAATGAGGACATATAATGCGGCGAACGGCTTTAATGTGGCTGACAGGCCGCCGGCTATGCCGAGGTTGGCAACGATAATCGAAAACTCACCCCGTGATACGATCGTAAGACCGATATTGGATGAGGCTTTATGAGAAAGCCCTGCGCGGCGTCCAGCCACCATTCCGGCGATAAAGTTTCCGAATATGGTCAGGATCACAGCTCCCAATGCCAGCCAAACCGCTTCACCAAGTGAAAAAGGGTCTATGCTGAGGCCGAAGCTGAAAAAGAACATCGCGCCGAAAAAGTCGCGAAACGGAACGACAAGGTGCTCAATCCGATCGGAATGCTCTGTTTCCGAAAATACCAAACCGAGCAGCAGCGCGCCGATGGCTTCTGCCACATGAATTGTCTCTGAAAATCCGGCGATGAAAAAGAGCGCTGCAAAAATGACGATAATAAACACTTCGTTCGAGCGAATGTCCAACAGCTTATTCAAAAGCGGCGGGAGCTTTCTGGCCGCGATAAAAAACAGCAGCATATAGCCAAATGCGATCAGAATGGACAAAAGCGCACTCCCGACTGATGTCGCGTCTCCAAGCACAAGGCCGGAAACAACAGACAGATACACGGCAAGGAAGATATCCTCAAACATAATAATGCCGAGAATCAGCTCTGTTTCCGGGTTGGCCGTTCTTTTTAAATCGACCAGCACTTTTGCGACGATCGCGCTTGAAGAAATGGTGATGACGCCTGCCAGCACGAGGACTTCCAGAAAAGAAAACCCGGTGATAAAGCCATAAAGCAGTCCGAGGCTGAAGTTAATCAAAATATAAATTGATCCGCCAATTGCGATGGATTTTCCAGACTTGATCAGCTTTCCGACAGAGAATTCAAGTCCGAGATAGAAAAGGAGGAAAAGCACGCCCATCCGCCCGAAAAACTCAATGATTTCACTGCTTTCTATAAACGTGAGGTCAATGATCCCGACTTTAGGGGCATGAGGGCCAAGCAGCATCCCTAAAATAATGAGAAACGGGATAATTGAAAACTTAATTTTATTTGCGATGACACTGGCAATTGCCACAAGCACAAGCGCGGTTCCGACTTCAAAAACAAGATGATCCATCCGCTGATCACACGCCCTCTCTAGAAAGAAAATCATGAGTCAGTTTTTTCAGATGCTTTCTTTCACCTGAGAGGACAAGGGTATCATCTTCTTCAATCACCGAGTCAGCGCCTGGATTTAAAAACTTTTGCTGGTTGTGTTTAATGATGGCGATGACAGTGACATCATAGTTTTGACGGACATCAAGTTCGCCGAGGGTGCGCCCGATTGACTTCGCGCCTTTTTCCACCTTAAACCATTCAATAATGAGGTCGCTAAACGCCATCTCGATGGATTCCAGCGCCTGCGGCTTATAGACCATGCCGCCTAAAATGGCTGCAATTTGCCTTGCTTCAGAATCATCCAATGAAATATTGGAAAGAAGCTCATCCGGATCCCGATCATCAAATCGATAGATTTCTCTTCTTCCGTCATCATGAATGATAATCGTCATTTTTTCGCGGTTTCTTGTTTCAATTTCAAATTTTTTGCCGATTCCCGGCAGATCGTTTTCTTTTATATTCAATGAAAATCCCTCCGAATGTAGTGTTGGCATAAAAGATAGGGTACAAACAAAACGATATACATTCATATTCGGAGGTAATTAGACTGGTATTTGACAGGGACGGCACAAACCCTTTCCAGCCTGTTGATGTGAGGATCATCAAGCGGCTTGACAGATAACGTTCTGATAGACTGCGCCAATGGATTGTACTCTTTCATAAACTCCGCCAGATGCAGACTGCCCGGTGACGGCGTTTTGGCTGATTGTGATTCTTTCGGATATGAGGACATTGGCACATAGCTGTCAGTGCTTGCATCAAACTGTGAGGGCAGGGCCACGTCAGAAGGGGGAAAGCACACCATAAATAAGCTTAATAGAAAGCTGATCAGCAATTTATCCATGTTACCTTCCCCCTTTCTCATTCTATATCCCTTCCATTTCACTATATAAAACTTTATGTTCCCATTCAAATGATATGCATTTTTCAGTATCTATTGACCTTGAAAAATAAAAAAGGTTTCTTTAAGGACGGTGGGGAATGTATATGAGAAAGAAAAAAGAAAGCGTATACATGGAGGTGTTTCATATGGATTATATTCAATATGAACTGAAGGGGCCTGTGGCAGAAATTGTGCTGAATCGTCCTGATGCTCATCACGCCTTGAATGAGCAAATGCTTTTCGAGCTGAAGGAGGCGTGTGAAAAGGTTTCTGAAAGCGAGGCGCTCATCGTCCTCCTGAGAGGTACCGGAAAAGGTTTTTCGGCAGGCGGCGATATACGGATGATGACCTCTGAGCATGACCCTGATCAATTTAGGCAGCTGATGGATACGATCGAAGCCATTACTTTAACGTTATACGAAATGAAAAAAGTGACAATTGCCGCTGTCCATGGTGCTGCCGCTGGGCTGGGCTTGAGTTTAGTACTTTGTGCTGACATTGTGCTTGCGGAGAAAAATGCCGTCCTTGCAATGAACTTTATCGGCATCGGCCTTGTTCCTGATGGCGGGGGACATTATTTGCTGAAAAAAAGGCTTGGGGAAGCGAAAGCGAAAAAGCTGATTTGGAGCGGGAAAAAGCTATCCGCTGAAGAAGCGGCTGGCATGGGTCTCTTGGATGGAACATTTAACGGAGATCCTGCGGAAGGTGCAAGACCTTATGTTGAAACGCTTTTAGCCTCGCCCTTATTGGCAATGATTGAGACGAAAGCCATTTTTCAAAGCCTCCATATTGATGAATTGAAGAAGGTGCTGGCTCTTGAACGAAGTGCCCAGGAGAGAATGAGGAGGACGAAAGATCACCAGGAAGGAATCCGTGCATTTTTAGAGAAACGGGAGCCGAAGTTTCAAGCATAACAGATCAGCCGGGAAGCTGATCATCTCTGAAACAAAATCAGCTTTCCGGCTGCATTCACTAAACGATGGGTATGACGATGAAGCTCTTTTTCCTTTAATAGGGCTTCACCCTGCTGTTTTGCCGCATCTTCGTTTTCTGCGTCAAATCGCTCGTTTATCAGTGTTTCTCCCGAAGGATCAAAAGCCGTAAGAAAATACTCCGCCATTATATTTCGCCTCCAACTTCATCATTTATCGTTCTTTCTTCATTTATATTCTAAATAGCAAACCAAAATCCTTTATTATGTTTTAACCAAATATAGTATATAATGGGGCAGGGAAGGAGGAGATTCGGTGCTGACGATTGATCACGTAACGAAGACATTTGGAGATTATAAAGCGGTTGACGGTTTGAATCTGGAAATTCCGGAACAGCAAATGTTTGGCCTCTTAGGCGCAAACGGAGCGGGAAAAACGACGACCTTTCGCATGATTCTCGGCTTATTAAGCATTACGGAGGGTACGATCAGCTGGAAAGACCGTCCCGTCAACTACAGTATGAGCAACAAAATCGGATATTTGCCGGAAGAGCGCGGACTTTATCCGAAAATGAAGGTAAAGGACCAGCTTGTCTATCTGGCAAGATTAAAAGGCATGGAGAAACGCGAAGCCGTAAAAGAGCTCGGAACATGGCTTGAACGCTTCAATATAACAGAATACGAGAATAAAAAAGTAGAAGAGCTTTCAAAAGGAAACCAGCAGAAAATCCAGTTTATTTCGTCGGTTTTGCATAAGCCTGAGCTGCTGATTCTCGATGAACCATTCAGCGGGCTGGACCCTGTCAATGTCGAGCTGTTGAAGGAGGCTGTTATCTCTTTGAAAAACAGCGGTGTCTCGATTTTATTTTCCAGCCATCGGATGGAGCATGTCGAGGAGCTGTGTGAGCACCTTTGTATTTTGCAAAAAGGGAAGCCTGTTGTGCAAGGCAGACTGAAGGAAATTAAACGTTCATTCGGCAAAAAGAATGTGACCATTCATTCCGATGACGATCTGCATTTTTTACAGGGGCATGAAGGAATTACGCAATGGAAAGAAACGGCGGGCGGCGTAAAGCTGCAAATTGCCAATGAAGACATCTCTCAAGAGATCTTCGCCATGCTCCAAGGAAAAGGATTTATTCGAAAGTTTGAGCTTGAAGAGCCGTCACTCCATGATATTTTTATAGAAAAGGTGGGGGCCGTCTATGAATAAATTTTTGATCATGCTTTCTCATACATACAAAAATAAGATTATGGCAAAGTCTTTTATTATTTCTACTGTCATTACGGTTCTGCTTGTATTGGCTGTCACCAATTTAGAATCGATCATTTCTATGTTTCAAGGAGAAGATACAAAAGAGAAAATTGCTGTTATTGATGAAACAAACGAATTATATCCGATTTTCTCAAAGCAGCTGAAAGCAGTCGATACAGATAGCGATCTTGATGTGAAGCAGTCTAAGCAATCAGAGGAAAAGGTTATAAAGCAAGTCAAAGAGGAAACGCTTGATGGGATGCTCATTATCAAAAGAGATGAAAAAGGGACGATCTCAGGGACGTACAAAGCGTTAACGATTTCGGATGAAAGCACGTACCAAACACTGCAGCAGGCGTTAACACAAACAAAAACCGCTGTTGGAACAGAGGAGCTCGGCGTTTCGCAGGAAACCATCAGCAGCCTCTATGCGCCTGTCACTGTCGGGCAGGAGGCGCTGAAAGAGGGTGCAAAGTCTGAGGAAGAGCTGGGGCAGGCGATGGGGCTTGTTTACATTATGCTGTTTGTCATATATTTCTCCGTTATTATGTATGCCAGTATGATTGCGATGGAGGTTGCGACTGAAAAATCTTCGCGTGTCATGGAAATCCTCATCTCAAGCATGCCGCCGATCCAGCAAATGTTTGCAAAGCTGTTAGGCATCGGGCTTGTCGGAATAACACAGCTTGCTGTCATTATTTCTGCCGGATATCTATCGCTGAAGCTGAACAAAACGAGCGAAACGGCTTCATCTGTCGGCGGTTTTCTTAATCTGACCGACGTTCCCGTTTCTACCGTGATATATGCTGTTATTTTCTTTTTGCTCGGTTACTTTTTATATGCGACACTGGCCGCGTTTCTTGGCAGCGTCGTCAGCAGAATAGAGGACGTGCAGCAAACGATCACACCGATGACGCTTTTGGTGGTTGCCGGTTTTATGATTGCCATGTTCGGACTAAACGCTCCGGACGCAGGATTTATTACGGTCACATCGTTTATCCCGTTCTTTACGCCGATGATTATGTTCTTGCGCGTCGGCATGCTTGATATTCCGTTTTGGCAGGCGGCTGCCGGCATCGGGATAACATTGCTCACCATTATCATACTTGCCGTCATTGGCGCCAGAATCTATAAAGGCGGCGTCTTGATTTACGGCAACTCAAGCGCGTTTAAAGCAATCAAACAAGCGCTGCGTTTGTCAAAAAGCTGATTGGAAAACAGCCTGGGGATGCTCAGGCTGTTTTTGATTGTATTCGTTTTGACAGAACGTGCATTCGTAAGAAATCGGTGCTAAAATAAGGGTACTTCATCCTGGAAAGGAGCAGAATGTTGACTGATCTAACCTTTATTCATGCGGCAGATCTTCATCTCGACAGCCCGTTTTACGGGATATCGCATCTGCCGGAACCCATTTTTGCCCGGATCAAAGAAAGCACGTTTTCAAGCGTGAGACATATCATAGACGCTGCAATCACAGAGAACGTTGATTTCGTTTTGCTGGCGGGGGATTTGTTTGATGAGGCCAATCGAAGTTTAAAGGCGCAGCTCTTTTTGAAAAAACAGTTCGATAGACTTAGAGAGTACGGGATTTCAGTCTATGTGATTTTTGGGAACCATGATCATCTCGGCGGAGAATGGACGCCGATTGAATGGCCGGAGAATGTTCACATGTTTACATCCCCAGTCCCTGAAGAAAAATCGTTTTATAAGGATGGCAGGCGCGCAGCAAGCATTTACGGTTTCAGCTATCAGACCAGAGCCGTGACGGAAAACCAAGCCGCCCGCTACCGGAGATCAACTGACGCGCCCTTTCATATCGGGATGCTCCACGGCACGTTATCAGGATCTGAAGGACACGATCCATATTGTCCGTTTACTCAGGATGATCTTGTGAAAAGCGGGATGGATTATTGGGCGCTTGGCCATATTCACAAAAGCCAGGTTCTTTCTGCCGGGAATCCGGCCGTGATATATCCGGGAAATCCTCAAGCGCGCCATATGAAGGAGACAGGAGATAAAGGCTTTTATCTTGTCCGTGTGGAGCGCGGAGATATTTCCTATGAATTTAAGAAAGCGCATGACGTCCTGTGGGAGAAAGCAGAAGTTGATGTGTCAGCGATAGAGAATATGACCGCGCTCTTTCAAATTGTCGAGGACACGTTTTCAAAGCTGCGGAAAAAAGGGACTCCTGCTTGTGTGAAGCTCGTATTACAGGGGATCGCGCCAGAATGGTTATCGGATGCGCCGAGAGGTTCACTGGACGAGCTCCTTGAAGCCTTTCAGGAGCAAGAGGTGGACGAGGAGAATTTTATATGGCCGCTCTCATTGGAAGATGAGACGGAAAATGAAGCAGAGCTTAAGAGCCTTGATCCTTTTTTTGGCGGTTTATTGGAAGACATTGAACAGACTGATCTTGCAGGCGTGCTGGAAGGACTTGAACGGCATCCTGTATATAGGAGACACGCAGACCGGTTTAGTCAAGAGGAGATAAAGGAAATAAAAGAGCAGGCACAGGTTTTATTGAAAAGACAGCTTAAGGTGCTTGAGTCATGAGGCGGTGAAAGCTATGCGAATCATATCAATACATATCTACCAATACGGAAAATTTTCAAATCGAACCTTTCACTTTTCCGCCTCGCCTGTCCAATTAATCTACGGATTAAATGAGGCAGGAAAAACGACGATGATGTCATTTATCGAAAGCATGCTGTTTGGTTTTCCGAAATCGAAAAAATATGAACCGAAATCAGGCGGTGTGTATGGCGGTGTTCTTGAGGCTGAACACCCTGAATACGGCGTGATGAAGATTGAACGGGCGAAAGGAACCGCTGAGAAGGTAAGGGTGTACACAGAAACCGGAGAGGTAAAGCAGGAAGATTTTCTGAAGCAGCTGTTCCAGGGTACGGACAGGGCGCTGTACAAAGCCATTTATTCGTTTGACGTATTCGGATTGCAGGAAATTCACGCCTTTAATCGGGACAAGATTGGAGAATTCCTGCTGTTTTCCAGCCTGTTTGGCGCTGAAGCTGTATCAAAGCTTGATTCAAGACTGATGAAGGAAAGCGAAAGGCTCTTTAAACCAAACGGCCGAAACCCTCATTTGAATCAGGAGCTGGAAACGCTGAAACAGCTGGCAGCAAAGCTGAAGCAGGCTGAAGCGGAGGAGGCGGGCTATCATCAGCTACTTGAGGAGAAAAGAACGCTCGAATCCCGTCTTGCTGCTGCTGAAACAGAGCTGAATGAGACTGCGGAACATATTCGAAACATCGACAGAGCCATTGAACTGAAGCCGGTGCTAATCGAAAAAACTGCGTTGGAACAGGCGATTGAACAATATCCGGAGCATGCGGGGCAATTCCCTGCTGACGGGTTACATCGTTTAGAAAAGTATGAATCCCATCTTCATCCGAAATCCGCACAGCTGGAGGCGCTTCGGGTAAAGCTTGCAGAGTTGGACAAACAGCTGCAAAAGCTTAACCCGAATGAGGATATATTGGCGAATGAAGCGCTTATCCTAGAGCTATCATCAGCGTATCATATGTACCAATCCTACGGGGAACAGCTTGCCGCCATCCAGGCTCAGCTGCGTCAGTCCTCTTCACAGGCAGCGGCTGGGCTGGAGCAGCTGAATAAAACAGATGAAAATGAACTGCTGAATATGAACACGTCTTATGACTATGAATGGCAGCTCCAGCAGGCGGTGCGGCATTACGTACAGGCAAGAGACAGAAAAAGACAGCTTGATGAAGCGTTTGAAGCGGCGCGGCGCGAGCTGGAAGACGCTGAAAGGGCAATTCGTGACGTATCTACCGCCATACTTGAAAACAGCCAAAGAAAAGAAAAAGAAGCCGCTCTTAAAGCATATGATGAAGCACAGGGACAGCATCAAGAGCAGATGAAACTGAGGGAACAGCTGAAGTTCTTCGAAAGGCAGCAGGCGAAACAAAAGAAGATCGTGATTGCAGCAGGCATTCTCTTCATGGTTCTCTTTCTGCTGCTGGGGCAATGGATTCCAGCCATATGCGTCGGCGCTGCATTCATGCTGTATGCCTTTACAACTGGCAGAAAGCCGCTATCTTCTGAAGAAGCAAGGGAGAGGGAAGAGCCAGAAATGGATATTTCTCCGCGAGAAGCCGAAGCGATTAGAGAAGCGTTATGGGAGGATGACCGCAATAAACAGCACCTCACATCGTTGCGGGCAGAGCTCCAGCAGAAAGAGGCAGCCTACGAAAGGATCATCCAGCAATTCGAACAGTGGGAGGCCGATATGGCTCCCTCCTTCAGCCAAGCTGAGCAATTCATGAATGAACTCGGATTTAAGGAAGACCCTTCCTTCTTACTGGATGCTTACAATGTAATGAAGGATGTAAAAAAAGTAGTGAAGAAAAAACATGAGCTGACGATCGAAGCCGGGAGATTACAAAAGCATCGGCGGACATTTGAGGAACGCGTCAGAATGCTGCATTCTGGCAAAAACGATTCTCAAACCCTCGTGGCTGATGTCCTTCACGCACTGCGGAAAAATGCGGAACGCGAAAAAGAGATCGAGAAGCAAAAAAGAGAAATTAAAACAGATATCCAATTTCACGAAGAGCAGGTGCTGGAGCTGGAGCAAGAAATACGGTATTTCCAAGCGCAGATCGAACAATTATTCACTGAGGCGGGTGCAAAAAACAGAAATGAGTTTTTCGCCATAGCCGACATCAGCAAGAAATTGAAGGATACTGAAATAAGGCTGTATAACGTTAATGCACAGCTTCAAGGTGTCAGCTCAGCAGAACTTCATCTGGCGGACTCCGGCACTCTTTCTGAATTGGAACAAAAACGACTGCAGGAACATGAAAAAAAAGAACGGCTCGATGAGGAGCTGAAACAGCTGCGCGCTCAAATCGCATTGCTTTTGGTCAAACAGGAACAGTTAGAGGCTTCGGGATTGGTCTCAGATCTCAAATTGCAAACTGAAATGCAAAAAGAGCGTGTGAAAGAAGCTGCAAAAAAATGGGCATCGATTCAAATGGTCAGACATGTGATCAGAAACAAAATGGAGCGGCATAAAAAAGTCGGCCTGCCGCGTCTTTTGGAGACGGCTGGAGAATTCTTCCGCCCGCTGACTGACGGCAGCTATCAATCGATTTATTTTTCCGAAACAGATGATTCCATCATGGTTATGAACAGCGCTGGAACGGTATTTCAGACGGAAGAGCTGTCTCAGGGCACGTGTGAACAGCTGTATACAGCAATTCGTTTCGCTCTGGCCGTTACTCGTCAGGATGGGGCAATGCTGCCATTCCAGCTCGACGACAGCTTTGTCCATTTCGATCAGAAACGTCTGAACCGCGTGCTGGAAATGCTTGCTGTTTTATCAGGAGGAGAACGGCAGATTTTCTATTTTACATGCCATGAACATGTAAAAAATGCGTTTCAAAGTGATCAAATCATCCATTTAGTATCATAAATGAGGTTATATAGCTGAAAATCGGTATGTGATATACTGATATTATGTAAGATACGGAGGGAGCTTTAATAGTATGGCTAAAGGGATTATGCTACATGAGGTTGGCGAACAGGTTGACCAATATCTATTGATCAAATCCTTAACAAAAGGGATTGCAAGCAATGGAAAACCGTTTTTAACTCTGATGCTTCAAGACCAGTCAGGTGATATTGAAGCCAAGCTGTGGGATGCCAAGCAAAGTGATGAAGTAACCTATGCGCCGCAGACGATCGTTAAGGTTGTGGGGGATGTCCACCATTACCGCGGGCGCACCCAGCTGAAGCTGAGAAATATCAGACCGGTAAGCGAGAATGAAAACGTCAATATTGATGATTTTTTGGAAACTGCGCCGATTCCGAAAAATGAAATGCTGGATACCATCACTCAATATATATTTGAAATGAAAAATCCAAATATCCAGCGGATAACAAGATATTTGGTCAAAAAGCACGAAGCAGAATTTATGGATTATCCGGCGGCTACGAAAAATCATCACGAGTTTGTCTCAGGTTTAGCGTATCACGTCGTCTCTATGCTGAATCTGGCAAAAGCAATTGCTGATTTATATCCGTCTCTTGACCGTGATCTTCTTTATGCAGGAGTTATCCTTCACGATCTCGGAAAAGTGAAAGAGCTGTCCGGGCCCGTTTCCACTTCCTATACAGTAGAAGGCAATCTGCTCGGCCATATTTCCATTATGGTCACAGAGCTGTCAAAAGCGGCTGAGGAGCTTCAAATCGATTCTGAAGAGGTGTTGATTCTTCAGCACTTGATCCTGAGCCATCACGGCAAAGCAGAATGGGGCAGCCCAAAACCGCCGATGGTAAAAGAAGCGGAAATTTTGCACTATATTGATAATCTGGATGCGAAAATGAATATGATGGACAGAGCGCTGGAGCGCGTGAAGCCGGGTGAGTACACTGAACGTGTATTTGCACTTGAAAACCGTTCCTTTTATAAACCGACTTTTCATCAATAATCAAAAAGGACTGATGCTGACATGTTCAGCTCAGTCCTTTTTTACATGCTTTTCCCGCTCATAACCTGTCTCATTCCTGCATAAGGTTAAAAATAAAGAATCTATGCAAAAGGGGGAGAAGCCCGTGTTGTTTTTTCCATGGTGGGTATATCTTTGTATTGTGGGTATCATTTTCAGTGCATATAAGCTGGTGTCAGCAGCCAAAGAGGAAGATAAGTTAGACCAGTCTTTTATTGAAAAAGAAGGTCAGATTTATATTGAAAGGATGGAAAAAGAAAAAGAACGCCGCACGTCCCAGCAGCGTGAGGAAGAAAACCAAAATCATTCCATCGCATAAAAAAAGCTGCGCAGCTCCGGTGAGCCTGCACAGCTTTTTTTTATTATTTAGAACTGTTTGAAGGACTGCTAGTAGAAGCAGAAGTGTTAAATGTATCCTTCAAATCTTTATCCTTCACATCGATGTCAGCTTTTTTCATTACTTTTTGAACGGCTGCTTGCACAGCTGTATTGTCATTAAGTTTTTGCTCAAGAACTTCAGATTTCAGCTCTTTTTTCATATCTTCATATTTTCCGCGTTCTTCAGTCTTTTTGATGATATGGTAGCCATATTGTGTTTTCACAGGATCACTGACTTCGCCAGTTTTTAATTTGAATGCAGCTTTGCTGAATTCAGCGACCATACCGTCTTTCGCAAACCAGCCAAGGTCCCCGCCTTGTGAAGCAGAGTTGTCTGTAGAGTATTCTTTCGCAAGGTCTTCAAATTTCTCGCCTTTTTTCAGCTTTTTCTCCACTTCTTCAGCTGTCTTTTTATCAGCGACAAGGATGTGGCTTGCGCGGATTTTATTTTTTAAGCCTTCCCAGTATTCTTTTATATCGTCATCTGTAACCTTGATGTTATCTTTAGCTGCTTTTTGTGTAAGTAATTCAAATTTAACTTGTTCTTTAAGGTAATCTTTTCCATATTGATCTTCTAACGCAGTATATTGATCCCCGAGCTGTGTTTTGTATTCTTTCAGCTTGTTGTCAATTTCTTTATCTGATACTTTGTATTTCTTGTCCAAAACTTTTTCTTGCACCAGCTGAGTCAGGACGCTCGCTCCAGCTTGTTTTTTCATGTTTGTGTAAAGTTCGCCTTTTGTTACATCGCCTGCGTCTGTTTTTGCGATGACTTCTTTGTCGCCGCTGCTGCAAGCACTGAGAGCGAGGATGCTTGTAGCAGTGATAGCTGCTATTGCGATTTTCTTCATTGTTTCAAACACTCCTAATCATTCCAAATTGAATTGCCTATGCGTATCATAACATATTGTGGCTTTCTGTAAAAAGATTTTAAATAAAGGGCATTCGTCTAGTCAAACTTTTCCTGATGACATACAAATATATTGATCAAGAAAAGGAGGTATGTAACATGAGCGGAGGATATTCAAACGGTTTCGCTTTGCTTGTTGTACTGTTCATTTTGCTTATCATTGTAGGTGCAGCTTACATCTACTAAGCAGCAAAAGGGATCGCTTGTTGAATAAGCGATCCTTTGCTTTCACAAGCGCCTAATCGTTTCATCAATTAACTGCATAAGATGTAATTGGAAAATAAAGCTTTTTACAGGAGGTGCTTTTTAAGATGGGTGAAGTATTTGCAGGCGGTTTCGCTTTATTGGTCGTCTTATTTATCTTGTTGATTATCATCGGCGCTTCTTGGCTTTACTAATCAATGCAAAAAAGCATAGCTGCCGGTTCTAGCGAGACCGGCAGCTATGCTTTCTTTACTTCCTTCATATTTAAACAGTAAAGGATATCTCCACAAATGAAGAGATCAGTAAAATTAATATACATACATTGATAAATCGAAATACCTTATCCTGGCGCTCTTCAGGAATCTCTCTGACAAGGCATAATGTATTGGTGAGCCTGTTTATAAAGTAAACAATAAACAAGGCAGTCACGATAAAATAGAATAAAATGATGGGAGATTCCCCCTCTCTCTGAACTGCTCCCATATTACATTACCAAATATTTATCAAAAAAGATAGAATGTAAACTGAAAAATCGGCACAGCGCCAAGCGTCCGCTACTTTTCGACCAAAATATCCAAGCCGTCTGCTTCCTGATCGATAAAGCATGCTTTCGGTGCTTGCATCAGCTTCAGAGCCAGCAAAAAATCAGGCAGACAGTAGCCTGCATGAATGCCTGAAATCATGCAGAAGTAATGGGCGTGATTCGGAAACGCCAGCGCGGCGTAAAATAATACAGGTGTTATCAGCATAAAAGGGCTTAACAGTGAAATCAGCATCGTCGTTTTCGGTATTCGTTTCCACGTTCGCATACGCCATATATAAATCTTTTTTTCTATTTTTCTTTTTTTGCAGATGATCGGCAGGACATGGATGACTTTATGTACAAATAAAATAACGACGAGCAAAACGCCGAACAGCGGTACATATTCATCGCTCAAGCTTGTTTTAGGCCGCAACAGCTCAAATGCTAAGAAGTTAGATATAAAAACCATAATCATGAAACACACAGCAATCAATATTATGCGAACGGCACCATAATCTTTCATCAGATTTATGGTTTTCCAGCAATTCATCAAAGTCATCCTTCCGTACATCTTGAATAGAATCTCAAAATAATTTACTCCTCCCAAGAAAAAAAATCAATGCTTTTTTAAGAAAAAATATCTTTCAATAGGTATTTTTTTGAAAGGAGCAAACAATCTATGAAATATGGGGTTAGAACTTTCTTCTCAGTGAATTATCAGCTAAAATAAGATTAAAGATAGAAAGAAGTGGTGTGGATGGATTCGATGGATCATCGCATTGAGCGATTGGAATATTACATACAATTATTAGTGAAAACAGTGGATATGGACAGGTACCCTTTCTATGCGCTGCTGATTGATAAAGGGCTGAGCAGAGAAGAAGGGGAAGAGGTTGTGCGCATATGCGGTGAATTGTCGGAGGAGCTGGCAGCACAAAAAGCGCAAGGATTTGTAACCTTTGATAAGCTCCTTGCGCTTTTTGCCGGACAGCTGAACGAAAAATTAGATGTTCATGAAACGATTTTTGCCCTGTATGAGCAGGGGCTTTATAAAGAACTGATGGAAGTTTTTATAGACATTATCAGACACTTTGATTAACTGTTTACAGGTTCAAGTTCTTCGGCTGATTCATCCGCAGCAGTGTCCGTTGCTTTTTTCTTCAGTTTTCCGTTTACGCTTTCAAAGTCGTTGTCGATATTTGTGAGTGATGTTTCAAAGATTTCCATAAAATCATCGCCGTATATATGGCGGATCATACACATCATTTCTGCCACTTCAGGGAACTTTCCGAATAAATGATACAGAGGCTGTGACCCTTTAAAAACCGCGTTGCGCGTCGGATCAAATTCTTCAAGCAAGCTCCAGAATACCTCAGTTCCTTCCTCAGTCAGCTGAACATAAGTGTTTCGTTTATCGTTCAGCCGTTTTGAAAACCTTAAATACCCGCGTTCCTCAAGCTTTTTTGAAAAGTTAAATGCCGTTGAAACGTGCATGACTCCGAACTTTGCAATTTCAGAAATGGAAGCTCCATTCAGCTGATAAGCAATCCATAAAATATGGTGCTCATTAATATTCAGGTCATACGGTTTGAGCCATTGCTGCCAATCCTTCTCAATCGATTTCCAAAGAGCTTTGCTAAGCTGAGCCATTTTCTGGGTGAAGACCAGAGCCTCTTTCACATCATAAGGCGGTTCCACTTGATTCATTACGTCACCTGCTTCTCTTTATCTTTTTCTCTATTATGCCAATAAAATAAAGATTAATAAAGATGAAAATGTAAGAATTTTTTAATAAATTCTTGAGCCGTTGCTAGGAAAGGCTTTTGCGAATAAAAAAAGTGCAGGTCATGTTATGACCCGCACTTTTTTCCTTTGAATAGGATATTAGTTTTGTAAGGTTTTCTCCAGCTGTTTGATTTTTTCTTCAATATCGGCGATTTCTTTTTGAAGATCCTGCTGATGAGGTTTGATCTCTTCCTGCCATTTTTTAATTGAGGTTTGCAGTTCACCGCTCACGTCTTTAATGACATCTGCACTTTCTTTTGCCGCTTTCACTAGCTGGTCCTTTAAAGTTAAGCCGTCTGATTTTAAGCGCTTGATCGTTTCTTCAAAAGAATCGCAATTGGTTTTGATTTTTTCACGCAGCTGTTTGCCTGAAGAAGGTGCTGATAGAAGAACTGCAGCACCACCGATGATGCCGCCCACGAATAGTCCTGTTAATAGAGAACGTCCGTCCGCCATTAAAATCACCCCGTTTTTTTCTTGAAATATGATACGTGCAGCTTTTTCAATTTTGTTCGAAGAATGAACTTCTATACATAGCTTGCTTTATTTTAGCATATTTTTTAAGTGAAAAGGAGGGAGAAGGTTGTCTGTCTTTATGATTGTGTTATCCTGCATCACCCTTGCCTTTGCAACAGGCGCCATTTACTATATCAGACTTCTCAGCCAGGCTGCTTCTTATCCGCCGAAGAAAGTCATCCGGCAGAAAGCGCTTGTTTGTTCAACCGGAACCGCCTTTACACTATGTCTTATCTTTTTCACAAAACTCCTCGCTTAAAACATGCTGACATGCTGCGGGCTCTTTTTTTAAAAAAACCTCTCCCGGAAGCGGAAGAGGTTTTGTGTCACATTTATTTTGCAGCTTCCATAAAACTTGAGCGTCTTAAAATGGTTTGCACAATCGGATACATTATGATCATGGCAATTGTATTCAATACAGCTGCCGGAAGAACGACTGCGGCAAATAATGCGGCGAAACCGCCAGGCAAACCGACGATAAATAAAGCTGACGTTAAAAATACAGTTCCTGATAAGATGGTGCCGATGACTGTCAGCACTGCGGCTGCAGCTGTTTTATGGCTCTTTCTGACCAGAAGGAACAGGAAGAAAAACAGAAACGCTGATACAGGTTTGTCAATGATATTCGGAATCTGTCCGGCCGGAAATGCGGTTGTAAGAGCTGAAATGATTCCGGTCACAATCCCGATAACGAGTACATTTTGCACCCGCGGGAACAGAAGGATGCCCATAAACATCATGATCAGCATCATATCTGGTTTCATCCCGCCTAAAAAGGGCGGAATAATGGAATGGAGCGCTGCGCCGATTGCGGCAAACAGAGCCATAATGACTAACTCTTTTGTTTTCATAACTATGCTCTCCTCTGCTAAGCTTTTTGCCCTCCAATAATATGCTCATCATTTATTGCGAAGGCTTAAAGAATTTGTTATGCAAACAGTATACCAAACGAATGGTTTGCACAGCCAGACTTTTTACTCATTTTCCTGCTGGAATTTCTTCATGAACGCAGCTAATTTTTCACAGTCTTCCAGTGACACCGCATTATAAATGGAAGCACGGCAGCCTCCTACTGAACGGTGTCCGCCAAGGCCTACCATTTTTGTTTCTTTTGCCTCCTGAACGAACTTTTTCGTTAAACCGTCATCACGGAGCGTAAAGGTAACGTTCATGCATGAACGGCTGTCCTTTCTGGCATGGCCTTTATAGAAGCCATTGCTTTCGTCAATGCAGCTGTAAAGAACCTGTGCTTTTTGTTCGTTGCGCTGTTCAGCGGCTTCAACTCCGCCGTTTTTCTTCAGCCACTCAAGGACGAGGCTCAGCATATAAATGGCAAATGTAGGCGGAGTGTTGTAAAGAGAATCCGCTTTGACATGTGTTGAATATTTAAGGATTTTCGGAACGTTGGCATTTTCATTTTGCAGCCATGATTTTTTCATTACGACAACGGTAACACCTGAAGGACCAAGGTTTTTTTGGGCACCGCCGTAAATGACGTCAAATTTGGATACATCGATTTTTCGGCTTAAAATATCGCTGGACATGTCAGCGACAAGCGGAATTGGAGAATTCGGGAATTCCTGCCACTGTGTGCCGAAAATCGTATTGTTAGATGTAATATGTAAATATGCGCCGTCTTTTATATCTGTAAGGTCAACCTTGGGAATGTAGCTGTAATTGTCTGATTCGCTTGTTGCCGTCACAGATGTGTTTCCGAACAGTTTCGCTTCAGCTAGCGCTTTTTCAGACCAAGCGCCTGTCATCACAAAATGAGCGGTTTTTTTAGGTGTTAAAAAGTTCATCGGAAGCATTGAGAATTGAAGGCTTGCCCCGCCTTGAAGAAACAGAATGTCATAGTCTTCCGGGATGTCCATCAGTTCAATCAGCAAGCTTTTCGCTTTTTGATGCACCGCTTCATATTCTTTGCTGCGGTGGGAAAGCTCCATAACGGACATGCCGGATTCATTAAAATCAATAAACTCTTTCTGTGCTGTTTGCAGAACTTCTAATGGCAGCGCTGCAGGACCTGCGTTAAAATTCGTTGTACGTTCCATCATGATCTCTCCCTGTTTTCCACGTTAATGTAATAAATAATACAATTATCCTATCACAAAAATTCAGTTTTTTTGATAAAAAATTAGAATTATCAAAAGAAAATGACGAATATTTGCGAATTGTTCACAAATAAAAAAACCTCATCTTTATGATGAGGCCAGGCGTTTGGCAATGGATGAAGAAATGTCTTGGAGATCTTCCGGTTTGTAATCATCTGCATGTGTTTTCCACACTGCTCCAAATCCGTCTCCTTTTCCGTAGCGCGGGATAATATGCATATGGTAATGGAAAACAGATTGTCCTGCTTTTTCGCCGTTGTTGTTTAACGTATTTAAGCCGATCGGTTCAAATTCATCCCTGATTGCGCGGGCAATTTTCGGAACGGCGTGAAAATATTGTTTCGCTAATTCGTCTGTAAATTCGTAAACATTTTCAATATGGGTTTTCGGGATAACGAGGGTGTGGCCTTTCGTCACTTGGCTGATATCGAGAAATGCCAGCACATGTTCATCTTCATAAACCTTTGCTGACGGGATTTCGCCGGCGATAATTTTACAAAAGATACAGTTCTCTGCACTATGCATGAGGGTTCCTCCTTATGAAATTGTTTTTTTATGTATAAACTCATCGTACCACAGAAATGAAGAAAATAGAAAACAGGATGAACGGCGGAGCGTTCACCCTGAATGCAGAGGAATCAGCTTTATGAAGAAAATGTGATATGCCTTTGGTAAGCACCTCATTTGTCAATAAAATGAAGACTTGTTTAATGCCTAACGATTCCTGCGATAAACACCTCATTTGATAGTCAGCTTCAGAAATGAAGATTCATCAATTCAGTGAATGCAAAAAGGTTTGAGCATAGGACATGTTATTTTCTATCCAACTGTGCCTAAGACGTCTTTGACAAACACCTCATTTTTCAGTTGATATGCTTTTTCCTCTACAACGATTATATTGTCCAGAAACCTGTCTCTTTATTACAGCAAATTCATCATTTGTTAAAAGGGAATTGTTTCAAATCAGGCTTTGTTTTTGGTACTATGAAGAAAAACAATATAAGGGGAGAAACTATGTCTCTGCTATCGGTAAAAGACTTAACCGGCGGTTATACGAGAAATCCGGTTTTGAAAAACGTGTCATTCGCCCTTGAGCCGAACCAAATTGTCGGTTTAATCGGTTTAAATGGTGCAGGTAAAAGTACAACAATCAGACATATCATCGGGCTGATGGACCCGCATAAAGGATCTATTGAGTTAAACGGGAAAACCTTTGCTGAGGATCGGGAAGGCTATCGGTCCCAATTCACTTATATTCCTGAGACACCCGTCTTATATGAAGAACTGACGCTGATGGAACACCTTGAATTGACGGCGATGGCATACGGCCTTTCAAAAGAAACGATGGAAAAAAGATTGCCGCCGCTGTTAAAGGAATTTCGAATGGAAAAAAGGCTGAAATGGTTCCCGGCGCATTTTTCTAAAGGAATGAAGCAGAAGGTCATGATCATGTGTGCGTTTTTGGCAGAGCCTGCGCTCTACATCATTGATGAGCCGTTTCTGGGACTTGATCCGCTGGCAATCAATGCTCTTCTTGAGCGGATGAATGAAGCGAAGAAAAGTGGGGCGAGCGTACTGATGTCAACGCACATCCTGGCAACGGCGGAGCGCTATTGCGATTCGTTTATCATTTTACATAACGGCGAAGTGCGGGCGCGCGGCACGCTGTCCGAGCTCAGAGAGCAGTTTGGAATGAAGGACGCGGCGCTGGATGATTTGTATCTAGAGCTCACAAAGGAAGACGCTGGCCATGAATAACATGCTGGATATTTGGCAGTCTCGGCTGCAGGAGCATATTAAAGAAACAAGAATGTACATGAAATATATGCTCAACGATCACCTCGTTATCGTTTTGATCTTTTTTATCGCAGGTGCGGCGAGCTGGTACAGCAAATGGGTACGGGACATTCCCGCTCACTTTCCGTCCTTTTGGGTGATGGCCGTTCTGTTTTCACTCGTTTTGACAGGATCTTATGTGCGGACGCTTTTAAAGGAGGCTGACCTTGTCTTCTTATTGCCGCTTGAGGCTAAGATGGAGCCGTATTTGAGACAGGCGTTTGTTTACAGCTATGTGTCCCAGCTGTTTCCGCTGATTGCACTGAGCCTTGTAGCGATGCCGCTTTATTTCGCTGTCACGCCGGGAGCATCGCTCGTGTCGTACGCGGCGGTATTTGTACAGCTTCTGCTGCTGAAAGCGTGGAATCAGGCCTTGGAATGGCGTATGACGTTTCAAAATGATCGAAGCATGAAACAGATGGATCTTGTCATTCGTTTTGCCGCTAATACACTCGTTCTGTATTTTGTTTTTCAGTCTGTTTATGTGTATGCGCTTGTGATCTATATCATTATGGCGGCTCTTTATCTTTATGTGTCTTCCGCTGCAAAAGGAAAAACATTTAAATGGGAAAGCCATATTGAATACGAATTGAGACGCAAGCAGCGTTTTTACCGGATTGCCAACCTATTTACGGATGTGCCGCATTTAAAGAAACAAGCGAAACGGAGAGCGTATCTCGACTTTTTGCTGCGGTTTGTGCCGTTTGAACAGCGTAAAACGTTCGCCTATATGTTTGCCCGCGCGTTTTTGCGTTCAAGTGATTATCTGGGCATTCAAGTCAGATTAACCGTTATTTTCGCGCTGATTATTATGTATGCGTCTGCAAGCCCGATGATCGCAGGGATTTTGACTGTGTTTACCGTCTTTATCACAGGCATTCAGCTTCTGCCGCTGTTTGGCCACTTTGACCATCTGGCGCTTCAAGAGCTATATCCTGTCAAAAAGGAAGCGAAGCTGAAAAGCTATTTCTCTCTATTAAAAACTGCGCTTAGCGTGCAGGCTCTGCTCATGGCAGCGGCCTCTGCATATGCTGCGGGCGCTGCAGGTTTTCTGTACGCGCTGATCGGCTCTGCCGTCTTGATCTTTGTCGTTCTGCCGTCTTACATGACCGCCAGATTAAAAAAACACGGAAAGCTGTGAGCTGAAAAAAGGGGTAGGTCAAATGAGCGAGAATCTGCTGATGCAGGAAGCTCTTCAATGGAAAATGCATTTTTTGCGAAAGGATTCCATGTTTGAACGCTTCTCAAAGCGTGTGCAAACAAAGGTGAATGAACGAATACCTGAAAAAATTCATGCAGCGGTAACTGAAAGCGTGAAAAAAATGGTGGAAGCAACGATGGCAGGATCTAATATCACCACTTATAAGAAGGATACAAGCACGCTTTCACTCAGTGAAAAAAACGAGCTTGCGAAAAAAACGATTGCTTCTTATCAGAAAGTGGCGGCTGCTGAAGGAGTCGGCACCGGGGCGGGCGGCATCTTTTTAGGTATTGCCGATTTCCCGCTGCTGCTTTCCATTAAGATGAAATGTTTATTCACTTTGTCCTCGATATACGGTTTTGATGTGAAGAATGCAGAAGAAAGGATGTTTTTACTTCTTGTATTTCAGCTTGCTTTTTCAAGTGATGACTGCCGCAAATCACTTTTTTCGGTCATTGAAAACTGGGAGACGGAGAAAAAGGATATTGACTGGAGAGTGTTTCAGCAGGAGTATCGCGATTATATTGATGTCGTCAAGCTTTTTCAGCTTTTACCAGGGGTAGGGGCCGCAGTCGGCGGAATTGCCAATTATAAACTGCTTGCTCAGCTTGGAGATACAGCAAGACACGTTTTTCATCTGAGAATATTAAAGGAAACAGCCGGAGAGTAAAACTCCGGCTGTTTTTTTAAGATAAATGGTAAGTGATTGCAGCGCCCACAAGCACTTTTGCAGCAGTCAGCATCGCTTTTTCATTGATATCAAATTTTGGATGGTGGTGGGAAAAGATACGTTCAGGCTGTTCAGGAGCGGCGCCGGTAAAGAAAAAGGTTCCTTTGACATGCTGTAAGTAATAAGAAAAATCTTCGCCGCCCATTTGCGGTTCACCTTGAAGAACCTGATGAACGCCGTCTGTGGCTTTTGCGACGTTTACCAGATGGTCGGTCTCCGCAGGGTGATTGACTACCGCCGGGTAGCCGCGTTCATAGTTGTAGTCATAGGAAGCGCCGTGCATGCTGCACACACCTTTTACAACAGCTTCGATTTCTTTTTCCAGAATGTCGCGGACATTTTCATTAAACGAACGAGCTGTGCCAATGAGAGTTGCATGGTCTGCAATCACATTAAACGGGTTATCAGCCATGAAAGAGCCTGTCGATATGACAGCGGAGTGAATCGGATTGACTTTGCGGCTGACAATATGCTGCAGCGAGGAAACGATTTGCGAGCCGATCAGGACGGCGTCTTTTGTATCATGGGGGTGAGCACCATGGCCGCCCTTTCCGTGAATGCTGATTGTAAATCTGTCAGCTGCGGCCATTACGGCACCGGAGCGGCAGAGAATGGTACCGATCGGCTCAGTCGCCCAAAGATGGGTGCCGAATATGACGTCTGCGTTTTCAAGACAGCCGTCCTCAATCATCGGTTTTGCGCCCCCTGGCGCGTACTCCTCAGCGTGCTGGTGGATCATAATAAATGTTCCTTTCAGATCATGCCTGTTCTGATAAAGCACCTTTCCGACGGCAAGCAGAGCCGCTGTATGGGCGTCATGGCCGCATGCATGCATGACACCGGGCACTTTGGAGGCGTAAGGAACATCTTTTTCATCCTGGATGGGAAGGGCGTCAAAATCGGCCCGCAATGCGACAGCAGGACCGGGCTCGCTGCCTTCAATATAAGCCAAAACTCCATTGCCGCCGACTTTGGTGCGGATCGGGACTCCTAACGATTCGTAATAGGAAGCAATAAAAGCGGCCGTTTTTTCTTCCTGATTGGACAGTTCAGGGTACATATGGAAATGGCGCCTGATTTCCACCATTTCATCGAAACAGCTGTCGAGCTGTTTGTTTATCTCTTTTTGCAGCGTCTTTATGGACAAAGCCGCTTCCCCCTTTTCTAAGCTTTTCCATGATTGTATAGAAAAAGTCTGAATATTTCAACTGGTCGGGTTTCAAAGCATGATCATCGCTGCAATGGTTGTCACCGAAAGTCCGATCACAACGGGGAGGAAGTTCTTTCTGGCAAGCTCAAATGGATCGACCTTGCAAATGGCTGCAGCGGGAATGAGCGCCCATGGAATAAGTGTACCGCCGCCCACCCAGATGGCTGATATTTGCCCGAGTGCGGTCAGGACGGCTGGATCAGCATGGAGAGCGGATGAAAAGAGCTTGGCGATGGAGCCGGCGAGGGAAATGCCTGAAAAACCTGAACCGTCGAGTCCGGTTACGGCTCCAGCGGCAGTCAAGGCTGCGGCGGCAAGCTCCTTAGACATAGGCATGGCGTGGGATAAGGCGATGCCGAGATCATTGACAATGCCGTGTGAATGTTTAGGGAGTTCAGTACCCAAGATGCTCTCATAGCCGGAATCACCAAGATAAAAGAAAGCGGCAATTGGAATGACGGGACCGAAAACCTTAAAGCCGAATTGAAACCCCTCGATAAAATATCCAGTGATTTTTTCAAGCCCTTTCTGTTTATACACAAGGAAATGAACGATCAGCAGGATGCAAATGGCCGATCCGCCAATTAACGCGGTTGCATCATTTCCTTGAAGGTTGAATATGACCATGCACGCGATATCAGCGGCAAATACAAGAGGAATCAAAAGAGCCAGCATTGACCGAAGACGTTTCGGCAAATACATTGAAGTGTCATGTTCTTCTGACATCGGGGAAAAAGAAGCGGGCCGCAATTGTTTTTTGCGTTCACGCTGAATCATAAAGAAAGCCGCAGTTGTTGTGGTCACGCCCATAATCAAAACGAGCGGAATGCTTGCTGAGATGACATCACCGACAGGGATGCCTGCTGCATCAGCTGTCAGTTTTGGCGCTGCCTGAATGACAAAGTCTCCTGAAAGGGCAAAGCCGTGCCCGAATAAATTCATTGCCATGGCGGCAGCGATAGGCGGCAGGCCGGCACGGGCGGCTGCCGGAAGCAGAACGGCGCCGATTAAAGCGACACCCGGCGAAGGCCAGAAGAATAGAGAAATGGCAAACATCAGTCCGCCAATCAGCCAGTATGCAATTACAGGACCTTTAACAAGACGGACAAAGGGAGAAATCATCGCTTCATTTATCCCTGTTTTCGTTAACACATCACTCATAGACACGATAAAACAGATGATGAAAATCGTAGGAAGCAGCTCAGATGCCGCATAGATGAAGCTGTGGAATAAACTGCTGACCGAAGCTGAAAGCGAATGGCTGGCCCATAACGAAATGATGAAAATCCCAAATAACGAAATAAAGGTTGTATCTTTTCGCAGCAGCATAAAAAGAATGATCGCTCCAATAAAAAACACATAAAGAACATGAACAGACATAATCCCGATTTCCATCATTGATCACTCCTTCCGCTTCCTACAGATTATTCATAGGCGGGCGGAAGGTGCCGGGACAGATAGCATCTGACCGCAGATATTACTTCAGATAAGACAGATATGCTTTAGCTGCTCGATCAACTCGTGCTTCAATACTTTTTTAGCCTGCTGCTGATGCTGCGGGTACAGCAAGCCAGTTTTTTCGGTAGGCGATTATGCTTTCCAAAGGCTCTGAATATGAACCGTCCTCACGCGTCATTTCAAAATCGTCAAATCCGAATTGGAAGCCGCAGCACGAGCAGATTTCATAGGAGTGATTCCCTTGGTCATCATATGCCGGTTCTGTCAGCCCTTTAAACCCGCAGACTTGGCTCATCTAGCTTCCCTCCCTTTCGCCATAAAAAAAGCTGCCGGACATTCCGGCAGCTATTCGACAGCAACATATGTGGTGACATACGAAGGCCGGGAGAAAATGGACGTTGTGTCAACTCCGGCAGACGTGCCGCGTTTTTTGTGGGCTTCTTTGTATGAGCCTGACTGCTGCCAGTCTTGGAAGGATCTTTCTGTTTCCCACAAGGTGAGAATGACGTACGTGTCGCTGTCAAGCGGACGCAGGACACGAATGGCTTCAAAACCTGGCTCGTTTTCGACTTTTCCCGCTCTGTTTTTAAATCTGTTTTCAAACAGCGGCCGTCCTTCCTGTGTGACGGCTATATTGTTCAATACTGCGAAACCGGGATGCTTCATGTCCCCGACTTGGTCAATGACTTCATAGGAATGGGGGGCCTGAAAAACCGTTTCTCCGTTTGTTTCGTGAATTAAAATCGCATTTTCCTGTCCCTGCATCAAAAGCATATTTTCCGAGGAATGTTTTTGCACGATGTTTTTCAAAAAATCGGCTGTCCCATATGTAATATAAACCTTCATATCAGCCACCTCCTGCTTGCTAGTATATCAAAACAATGGTATAAGTTTCTATTGGCGACTGCTTCAAACATAAATCCAAACAATTTTTCCCATACTACCTTTAGAAAGGCGAGGTGAGTTCATGTTTAAGATAAAGAAAAAGAAACTTTTCATTCCCATCATTATTTTAGTGTTAACTGCTTTTCTCGCTTTAATAGGATATATTTCAATCATTTTTCTCGGTCATTATGTCATAGATGAAAAGAAGCTGATCCTTCACGCATCTTCAAAAATTGTTGACCAAAACGGGGATGAGGTCGCAAGTCTGTATACAGAAAATCGTGAACCGGTCTCTATCAATGAAATTCCGAAAGAGGTCAGAGAAGCGTTTATCTCAGTGGAAGATAAGAGATTTTATGAACACCACGGTATCGATGTGAAATCTGTCGGAAGAGCGGTGTACCGCGATATATTAGCAGGAGGAAAAGTAGAAGGCGCGAGCACGATCACCCAGCAGCTTGCCAAAAATATTTTTCTGACACATGACAAAACGTTTTTAAGAAAAACGAAAGAAGTGATCATAGCGATCAACCTTGAACGGGATTACAGCAAGGACAAGCTGCTGGAAATGTATCTGAACCAGCTATACTTCGGACACGGGGTTTATGGAATTCAAGCTGCATCCCATTATTATTTTAATAAGGAAGTTAAAGATTTAACCGTGTCAGAAGGCGCGGTCTTGGCTGCTATTCCGAAGGCGCCTTCTACGTATTCTCCTGTTTTGCATCCTGATAAAAGCAAGGAGCGGCGTGATACGATTCTCGGCATGATGAATGACCAAGGCTATATCAGTGCGAAAGAGGCTGTCAGCGCGCAGGGGAGGACGCTCGGGCTGAACGTGAAAAAACAGTCGGAAACACCTTGGTTTGACAGCTATATTGACCTTGTGATCCAAGAAGCGGAGGACAAGTATTCCATTTCCGGAGAGCAGCTGCTTCAAGGCGGGTACACGATTAAGGTGCCGCTTGATTCAAAACTGCAAAAAACGGCATATCAAGTCATGAAGGAAGGCAGCTATTATCCCGGAACAGATCAAGATGCTGAAGGAAGCGCAGTCTTTATCAACAATAAAACAGGCGGTGTGGAAGCAGCGATCGGCGGAAGAGATTACACGGCTAAAGGATATAATCGTGTGACAGCTGTGCGCCAGCCGGGGTCAACGTTTAAGCCGCTGGCCGTATACGGACCTGCGATGCAGGAAAAGAAATTTAAGCCGTACTCTCTGTTAAAGGATGAATTACAATCCTACGGAGATTACACACCGAAAAACTATGACGGCCGTTATGAAGGGGAAGTCACGATGTCTGATGCCATCACTTACAGCAAAAACGCGCCTGCAGTGTGGACGCTGAATGAGATCGGTGTGGAAACGGGGAAATCTTATTTGAAGGCAAACGGCATTGATATACCGGATGAAGGGCTTGCTCTGGCTCTCGGCGGTTTGGAAAAAGGCGTATCACCCCTCCAGCTTGCCGGCGCTTTTCATACGTTTGCCGCGAATGGAACATACACCGAGCCGTACTTTATTTCAAACATAACAGATGAAGACGGGGAAACAATAGCCGATCATAAAGAAGAAGGAAAACGAGTATTCAGCAAACAGACGTCTTGGAACATGACGAGAATGCTTCAGCAGGTGGTTAAGAAGGGAACAGCAACGTCCGGCACCTATCACGGCGATCTTGCCGGGAAAACCGGTTCTACTTCATATACAGGCGTTTCCGGCGCAACAAAGGATGCCTGGTTTGCAGGCTATACGCCGAACATAACGGGAGCTGTCTGGATGGGCTATGACAAAACAGATCAAAACCATTACTTAAAAGGCGGAAGCGCATATCCGACCAGAATGTTTAAGGATATTTTGACACAGGCTGGCGAAACGGGTTCTGCGTTTGCGAAGCCTAAAAAAGTAAAAGAACTTGAAAGCCCAATTGAGCTTGAGCCTGTCAAAACGCTGACGGCTGACTATACATTTAGGGCAGCGGGGCTGTTTACGATTGAATTAAAATGGGATGCGCAAGAGGATGATCGGGCAGTGTACAGAATTTATGTAAATAAGGACGGCAAGGAAACGCTTCTTGATTCTGTTGAAGGAAAGGGAAGCTATGAGATCCCATATGCCAATTTGTTTTCGGGCGCTTCCTATAAAGTGGTGCCTTATAATACACAGACAAAAAAAGAAGGAGAAGGAACCGATTACGTTCAGCCGAAACTGTTTTCCTCTTAATGGAATTCGGCGATTTTTTGAACTTTGAGCCGCATTTCTATACCATTTGCCCAAAACGAGGTATAGTGTAATGGTCAAGGAACACGAACGTATGGTTGCAGTATGAAAGGTGGAAATCAGATGAGGAAACGAGAAACGTTTAACGAGACGTTTTTAAAAGCTGCGCGGGGAGAAAAAGCGGATCACACGCCTGTTTGGTACATGAGACAAGCCGGGCGCTCACAGCCGGAATACCGTAAGCTGAAGGAAAAATACGGATTGTTCGAAATTACACATCAGCCCGAATTGTGTGCGTACGTCACAAGACTTCCGGTCGAGCAATACGGAGTCGATGCTGCAATCCTTTATAAAGATATTATGACGCCGCTTCCGTCGATCGGTGTGGATGTTGAAATTAAAAATGGAATCGGGCCGGTGATTGATCAGCCGATTCGTTCACTGCAGGACATTGAAAAGCTCGGCAAGCTTGAGCCGGAACAGGACGTGCCGTATGTGCTCGAAACGATCAAACTGCTTGTCAATGAACAGCTTGACGTCCCGCTAATCGGTTTCTCTGGTGCGCCTTTTACGCTTGCCAGCTATATGATCGAAGGCGGGCCTTCGAAAAACTACAATAAAACAAAAGCCTTTATGTACAGCATGCCGGATGCCTGGAACCTGCTGATGACAAAGCTTGCCGACATGATTATCGTGTACGCGAAAGCGCAAATTAAGGCGGGCGCAAAAGCCATTCAAATCTTTGATTCATGGGTTGGCGCGCTGAATCAAGCGGATTACAGAACGTACATCAAACCGGTGATGAACCGAATTTTTTCTGAGCTGGCATCGGAAAATGTGCCGCTTATCATGTTTGGTGTAGGTGCCAGCCATTTAGCAACGGATTGGCATGACCTGCCTCTCGATGTTGTGGGGCTCGATTGGAGACTCGGCATTGATGAAGCCAGATCAAAAGGCATCACCAAAACGGTGCAAGGCAACCTGGACCCGTCCATTTTGCTTGCTCCTTGGGAAGTGATCGAGAAGAGAACGAAAGAGATTCTTGATCAAGGCTTAAAATCGGACAGCTTCATTTTTAACCTCGGGCACGGTGTATTTCCTGATGTCAGTCCGGAAGTGCTGAAAAAGCTGACTGCATTTGTACATGAATATTCTCAATCAAAGAAAATAGGCCAATACTCCTGAGCATATTTTTTGGTATCAGGATAAAAGCCTGTCAAAATTGTTTTGTGATAGATCATCTAAAGAGGGTGTAAACAGTGGGTAAAAAGAAAATGGGGCTTCTCATTATGGCGTACGGCACGCCTTACAAAGAAGAAGATATAGAGCGTTATTATACACATATCAGAAGAGGCAGAAAGCCTGAGCCTGAAATGCTTCAGGATCTGAAAGACAGATATGAAGCAATCGGGGGCATTTCGCCGCTTGCCAAAATCACAGAAGAACAGGCTTATAAGCTTGAACAGCACTTAAACGAGATTCAGGATGAGATTACGTTTAAAGCGTATATCGGGCTGAAGCATATCGAGCCGTTTATTGAAGACGCTGTGGCAGAGATGCATAAGGACGGCATTACAGAGGCGGTCAGCCTTGTATTGGCACCGCACTTCTCCACATTCAGCGTGCAGTCTTACAACAAACGTGCGAAAGAAGAGGCTGAAAAACTCGGCGGCTTAACAATTACGTCTGTCGAAAGCTGGTACGATGAACCGAAGTTTGTGAAATATTGGGTTGACCAAGTGAAGGACACGTACGCGTCAATGCCGAAGGAAGAAAGAGAAAACGCGATGCTCATCGTTTCTGCGCACAGCCTTCCGGAAAAAATTAAAGAGTACGGAGATCCGTACCCGGATCAGCTTCATGAATCCGCAAAGCTGATCGCTGAAGGCGCAGGCGTATCTGAATACGCTGTCGGCTGGCAAAGTGAAGGCAACACGCCTGATCCGTGGCTCGGACCTGACGTGCAAGATCTGACACGTGATTTATTTGAACAAAAAGGCTATCAAGCATTTGTATATGCGCCTGTCGGATTTGTCGCGGACCATCTAGAAGTGCTTTATGACAACGATTATGAATGCAAAGTGGTGACTGACGATATCGGCGCCAGCTATTACCGGCCGGAAATGCCAAACGCTAAGCCGGCATTTATTGATGCTTTAGCAACAGTCGTTTTGAAAAAATTAGGACGTTAAAGAAGGCGATGAACATGAGTGACGGCAAAAAACATGTAGTCATCATCGGCGGCGGCATTACCGGTTTGGCCGCCGCCTTCTACATGGAAAAAGAAATCAGAGACAAAGATTTGCCGCTTGAGCTGACGCTTATTGAGGCAAGTCCGAGAGTAGGCGGAAAAATCCAGACAGTCAAGAAGGACGGCTATATCATCGAAAGAGGGCCTGATTCATTCCTGGAACGGAAAAAAAGCGCTCCGCAGCTTGTCAAAGACTTAGGTCTTGACCATCTGCTTGTGAACAATGCGACCGGACAATCTTACGTGCTTGTCAACCGCACTTTGCATCCGATGCCGAAGGGGGCTGTAATGGGAATACCGACAAAAATCGCGCCGTTCGTGTCAACGGGGCTGTTTTCTCTGTCAGGGAAGGCGCGAGCTGCAATGGATTTCATCCTGCCCGCAAGTAAATCAAAAGAGGATCAGTCACTGGGAGAATTTTTCCGCAGACGTGTCGGGGATGAAGTTGTCGAGAATTTAATCGAGCCGCTTTTATCAGGCATCTATGCAGGTGATATCGACAAACTCAGCCTGATGTCAACATTCCCGCAATTCTATCAGACGGAACAAAAGCACAGAAGCCTGATCCTTGGGATGAAAAAAACAAGACCTCAAGGTTCCGGCCAGCAGCTGACAGCCAAAAAACAAGGGCAGTTTCAGACGCTGACAACAGGCCTGCAGACGCTTGTCGAAGAGATTGAAAATCAACTAAAGCTGACAAAGGTATACAAAGGCACAAAGGTTACCAAGATTAGCCGAGAGGGCACGGGCTACTCGCTTGATCTTGATAACGGCGTATCACTTGATGCCGAATCAGTGATTGTAACAGCACCGCATAAAGCTGCCGCGGGAATGCTTTCAGATTTGCCGGCTGTTGCAAATCTGAAAAACATGCATTCCACATCTGTGGCGAATGTCGCCTTGGGCTTCCCGGAAGGCGCCGTCCAAATGGAGCATGAGGGCACGGGCTTTGTCATCTCAAGAAACAGTGATTTCGCGATCACAGCTTGTACGTGGACGAACAAAAAATGGCCGCACGCAGCGCCGGAAGGCAAAACACTGCTTCGGGCATATGTCGGAAAAGCCGGAGACGAATCCATCGTCGACCTCTCAGATAACGACATTATCAACATTGTGCTGGAAGACCTAAAGAAAGTAATGAAAATCAACGGTGAGCCGGAAATGACATGTGTCACGCGCTGGCATGAAAGCATGCCTCAGTACCATGTCGGCCATAAACGCCGTATCAATGAGCTCCGTGAAGCGCTGGCTTCCTCATATCCTGGTGTGTACATGACTGGCGCATCCTTCGAGGGTGTTGGAATCCCGGACTGTATCGATCAAGGAAAAGCAGCTGTGTCAGACGCGCTGAAATATTTATTCGACTAAAAAACCTCCGTACCCGGTACGGAGGTTTTTTGTGTCTAGATGATGGCAATATTGTGTAAAAAATGTTTGAATTGTTCAGCATGGTATGATACATTTGCATATGTACTTATTGACTAAAATGTTCAAATGGTCAGTTTTGAGGTGATATACAATGTCAATAGATCGAAAAAAGCTCATTTTGGAGGCTGCCACAAAGTCTTTCACACAGTTTGGCTATAAAGCGACGACAATGGATTTGGTGGCGAAGCTTGCGAACGTGGGAAAAGGAACCATCTATACGTTTTTCAAAAATAAAGAAGAGCTGTTTGATGATATTTTCTCTACGTTATTAAAAGAAATGAAGCAAAAAGCTGACGAAGCGATGGAGCCTGATCTCCCGTTCCATGAAAATGTTCACAGAGCGCTGTTTGCCATTCTTGAATTCAGGAAAACACATCAGCTGACGATTAAAATTTTTCAAGAAAATGCTGAGATTGGTACAATGGCAGTTCAGGACGTGATTCAGAAAATGGAGCGTTCCATTCTTTCTTATATTAAAAATAAGATAGAAGAGGGTGTCGAAAACGGAGATATCAAGCCGTGTGATCCTGAGCTGACGGCTTTTGTCATGTTGAAGCTTTATATCGCGCTCATTTTTGATTGGGAAAAACAGCATCCCCCGCTTGATAAAGAAACGATTGCGGAACTGCTTGAGTTGTATGTTGTCAAAGGATTGTCAGCCAACTAGATAATCCTTTCTCTTTACAAGAAAATGACCATTTTTCATGATGAGTCAGTTTTAGAATGGAGGCATCAGGATGAACACAATACGAAGTCAATGGAAAGACATCGTAACGAGTAAAAAATTATTGATTCCCATCATCGCCATTTTGTTTGTCCCGCTTATTTACAGCGGTGTTTTCTTAAAGGCCTATTGGGACCCGTACGGCACAGTTGACCAGCTGCCTGTCGTTGTCGTCAACCAGGATAAAGGAACGACATATGAGGGAGAAAAGCTACAAATCGGTGATGATCTGGTAAAAGAATTAAAGGATAATAAAAGCTTTGACTGGCATTTTTCCACTGATCTCGACCAATCGTTAAAGGACTTATTAAATCAAAAATACTATTTAGTAGTCGAGATTCCAGAAGACTTTTCTAAAAACGCCAGCACTGTAATGGACAAAAATCCGAAAAAACTGGATTTGAAATACCATACGAATGCCGGTTCAAACTATGTAGGAGCAACGATTGGCGAAAAAGCGATTGATAAACTGAAAGCTTCTGTTTCTAAAGAAGTGACCGAGCAATATACGAAAGTGATTTTTGATAACTTTAAAGATATTGCCAAAGGTCTCAGCGACGCGAGCAGCGGAGCGAAAAAAATTGATGACGGCACTAAGGACGCAAAAAACGGAAGCGCCAAGCTGAAAGAAAATCTGGAGAAGCTGACAGAAAGCACTGCGACAATCAGCGACAAAACGGCGCAGCTTGCAGAAGGAGCAGCTAAAGTAACAAGCGGCATTCAATCGCTTGACAGCTCGCTCGGCAAATTCCAGGACAGCAGCAATACCATTTATGAAAATTCAGGAAAAATTGCCGCGGGGTCAAGTGAGCTGACAGGCAAGCTGAATGAACTTCTTGCCGGCCAGCAGACATTGCAGCAGGACTTTCCAAAGATTACAAACGGGCTGGATCAGCTTAATACAAAGGCCGCAGAGGCTTCTCAGAAAGTAGAAAAAGCAGAGAAGGTCATAAACGCAGTCGATTTGACACAGCTTGAAACAGCTGTCAGCAACCTTGAAAAATCTGAAACTGCCATGAATGAATTTAAAAAGCAGCTGACAGAGTTTGAAAACAGCTTGAAAAACCGTGATCAGGCATTTAAAAATGTGATCAATTCAAGCGAGTTCTTAACAGCGGAGCAAAAAAGCCAGCTGATCAATTCTGTTGAGAAGAAGCTTCCGCAAGTAGATGCGCCTGATTTTGATCAAATCATTAGCCGGCTCCCTTCAGTGGATCAGCTTCCTGACATTTCAACGATTAAAGCTTCTCTGGAAGATGTAAAAGAGCAGGCGGCACAGCTGAAAGCAATGCCGGAAGCTACATCTAAGCTTTATAACGGTGCAAAAGCGACGCAAGATGCAATTGACAAATTAACTGAAGGAACCGAGAAGATATACAACGGTTCACAGCAGATCACAGATAGCCAAAATAAACTGACAGCCGGTATTGGAGAATACAATAAACAGTTTGCAAAAGCAAAAGCGGGCTCAGAACAATTGGTGACAGGCGGCAGCCAAGTGTCGGGCGGCTTACTGAAACTGTTAGACGGTTCTAAACAAGTTCAAAATGGATCATCAAAACTCGCTGAGGGATCTGAATCGCTTGATACAGGTTTAGGCAAGCTATTGGACGGCACAGGACAGCTGTCTAATAAGCTGAATGATGCGGCTGATCAAACAGGGGATATCAGCGCTGATGATAAAACATACGGTATGTTTGCGGATCCGGTCAAAACTAATGACGACGCGATTCATTCCGTCCCTAACTACGGAACAGGGCTGACGCCTTATATCCTATCAATGGGCTTGTATGTCGGCGGCATTATGCTGACGGTCGTATTCCCGCTGAAAGAAGCATCAGGCCGTCCGAGAAACGGATTTGAGTGGTTCTTCAGTAAATTTAATGTCATGATGCTCGTTGGAATCATTCAATCGCTGATTGTGGCGACGGTCTTGCTTCTGGGAATTGGTCTCGAGGTTGAGAGCACGTGGAGGTTTTACGTGTTTACGATCATTACGAGTCTCGCTTTCCTTGCGATGATTCAATTTTTGGCCACGACGATGGGCAATCCGGGCCGGTTTATTGCAGTCATTATTTTAGTGCTGCAGCTCGGGGCCAGCGGAGGAACCTTCCCATTAGAATTGCTTCCGAATTTCTATCAGGTGATCCATGGCGCGCTGCCGATGACCTACAGCATAAACGGGTTCAGAGCGGTGATTTCAAACGGAGATTTCGGCTACATGTGGCAGATGGCCGGTGTCTTAATCGGCATTGCTCTAGTCATGATCGCGCTGAGCATTACCTACTTTACGATCTTAAGCCGGAAGGAAGACACTTCAGAAGAACAGCCGGCTTCCTAATGAAAAAGACCTTGTTTCTCAGGAAACAAGGTCTTTTTTGATTTAACATCCCCATTTAATCAGAAGTCCGGTATACGTTAATCCTCCGCCGAATCCGAAAAGCATCAGGGTTTGGTCTTTTTTCAGCTTCCCGGCTTTCACTGCCAGATCAAGGGCCAAAACAATAGAGACTGAGGATGTATTTCCGTAGTATTCGACACTGGTGAGTGTTTGTTCAATCGGAAACGGTGTTTTTTCACAAATCGATTCGATCATGCGCAAGTTGGCGCTGTGGGGAACAAACCAATCAAGATCATCACGGCTGAGCCCTGCTTTGTGTAAAAGATGTTCAAATTCACGGGGAATGGTTCTTGCGGCCCACTTATACACTTCGCGTCCGTTTTGGACCATTTTCCCGGAATCCGCAAGCGGCATGCCGTTGAGTTCGCTCCGCAGTCCGGCCCTATACAAAATATCTGCACCTTTTCCATATGTTCCTTGGACGGAGGCGAGGAATCCCGGTGCCTCTTCAGTTCGTTCAACCAATAGTGCGCCCGCAGCATCGCCGAACAGAACGCATGTCGTTCGATCTGTATAATCAGTCACTTTTGACAATGTTTCTCCGGCGATGACGAGAATTTTTTGATGAAGCCCGGATGTAATCAATCCGTTTGCCAAATGGAGACCGTATGTCAGTCCTGCGCATGTCGCATTGATATCTAACGCGCCGGTGTTCTCCCAGCCGAAATATTCCTGCACCCGGCAAGCCGTACTCGGAAAGGCATAATCTGCTGTTGTTGTGGCGACGAGAATCATATCCACATCTTCAAGTGTTCCTTCGTAACGGCTCTTGAGATCTTTGACTGCTTCAATGCATAGGTCTGAAGTGAACTGCTGCTCATCGGCAATCCGCCGTTCTCTCATTCCTGTGCGCTGAACAATCCATTCATCAGACGTATCTACGATTTTTTCCAGATCCGCATTGGTTAAACGCCGGGTCGGCGCATAGGTGCCGATTGCTGTAATGTTTGCTTTTGACATAATAACACAACTCCTTTTATTATCAGATTATAACACTAGATATTAGTATCTGGTACTAAAAAGAGGATTTTTGATAAAAAAAGAGAAACTGTCAGTAGAAAACCAGAAAAGGAGGAAAAAAATGGTCAGTCAAGGAGCGATAGCCTCTATGATTATTTCCGGGGTTATTGCGTTTTTGTTGCCGATCGGATTGATGATATGGTTTAGGCGAAAGTATCATGCTCCGATTAAGGTGTTTTTTATTGGCGCTCTTACGTTTTTTGTCTTTGCTCAGCTGTTGGAGGGCGGCGTTCATGTTTATGTTCTGCAAATGAATGAAACGACGAAAGAAGTGATGAAGCATCCAGTCTGGTATGCCATTTACGGATGCTTGATGGCCGGGATTTTTGAGGAGTGCGGAAGGTATATCATGATGCGTTTCTTTATGAAGCGCCGTCTTTCTTGGGCGGACGGTCTGGCCTTCGGAGCGGGCCACGGCGGTCTGGAGGCGATACTAATAACCGGCTTGTCCAGCATTACGCTTATCGTGTACGCTTTTGCGATCAATAGCGGCACTTTTGAACAGCTTTTGATTAATCAAGATGTGAAGCAGGCACTTATGCCGATTCAGGCGCAGCTGCTGAATACACCTTCGTATGAATGGCTGCTCGGCGGAATTGAAAGAATCAGCGCCATCTCTGTTCAAATCGGTCTGTCACTATTTGTGCTGTATGCGGTTAAAAGCCGCCGGCCGCTGTTTTTGCTGTATTCGATTCTCTTACACGGGCTGTTTAATGTACCGGCGGTTTTATACCAAAAAGGAGTGATAGAACATGCGGCGGCTGTTGAACTCATCGTTGCTGTGATAGCCGCGGCATCAGTGGTTTGGATTGTAAAGGCAAAAAGGCTGTTTCAATAAAAAATCCAAGCAGCAGTAACAGCCCGCTTGGAAAAATGAAATATTCGTTTAGGCATGGGGTATCAGAATATTTCTGACTCAGTCCTTAGCAATGACAGCAAGAGTGGCAGCGTTTTTTGCAAGAGCAATGTCTTTTCTTTTTCTTCTTTTTCTCGCAAGGGTCATGGCATTCTTTCTCTTTCTTGCAATGGTCGTGGAAATCCTTATCGAACCACTCGTCAAAGAACCAAAAATCATCAAACCAAAAATTACAATGATGTTTCCGTTCATGTGAATGACGACAGCACATAGATATCCCTCCTCTTCCCATGCTCTCTACAGCATATGCTAGATTGATAGGAAAAGATTGGACGGGTCTATCAGGAAAAGAGTATATTTTAAATAGAAAATAAAAGGAGGAATGTCCTATGACGTCCGTTCGTAAAACGATGGAGCTGATTAAAGAACTCGTTTCTATTCCAAGTCCGACAGGGAATACATATGAGGTGATCAAATACGTTGAAAACCTTTTAAAAGAATGGAAGGTCGAAACGGTTCTGAACCATAAGGGCGGTTTGATCGCCACGCTTCCGGGCCGCGATACATCCCGTCACCGAATGCTGACGGCGCACGTTGACACCTTGGGCGCGATGATGAAAGAAATTAAAGCAGACGGCCGGCTGAAAATCGATTTGATCGGCGGTTTCCGCTATAACTCGATCGAAGGGGAGTATTGCCAAATTGAAACGGCTTCAGGGAAAACGTATACGGGCACCATTTTAATGCATCAAACGTCTGTGCACGTGTACAAAGACGCGGGAAAAGCGGAGCGCAATCAAGAGAATATGGAAATCCGCCTGGATGAGCCTGTACACTGCCGTAAGGATACGGAAGAGCTTGGCATTGGCGTCGGAGATTTTGTTTCGTTTGATCCCCGTGTTGAGATCACATCCAGCGGATTCATTAAATCACGCCATTTAGATGACAAAGCAAGTGTGGCCTTGTTGCTTCGCTTAATCCATCAAATTCAAACAGAAGAAATTGAACTGCCGTATACGACTCATTTTCTGATTTCTAATAATGAAGAAATCGGATATGGCGGAAACTCTAATATTCCTGCTGAAACTGTTGAATACTTGGCGGTGGATATGGGGGCTATCGGCGACGGTCAGGCGACAGACGAATATTCGGTTTCGATTTGTGTGAAGGATTCGAGCGGTCCGTATCATTATCAGCTGAGAAAGCATTTGGTCGATTTAGCTGAAAAGCACCATATTGACTATAAGCTTGATATTTACCCGTATTACGGGTCGGACGCCTCAGCAGCGATCAAATCCGGGCATGATATTGTGCACGGCCTGATCGGGCCGGGAATTGACGCTTCGCACGCTTTTGAGCGAACGCATAAGTCTTCTCTCCGCCATACAGCGAAGCTCCTGTATTATTATGTGCAATCACCGATGGTATAAGAGGGAGAAAACAAATGAAAATCTATGAACTGAAAAGCACTTTCGGCTGGGAAGGCGATGAAGGTCTTGGAGAACAGCTGATCCAGCAAATCCTTGCTGGAGAAAAAACGGCCACCTGCGCGCCGAAATCATTATATTCAAAAGATGAACTGAGTGATGTATATCAAACAGCGGGACAGCTTGTAACCGTTTATGATAAACATGATCATCCGAGATGCAATATAAAAGTGACAGATGTGTTTGAAACGACATTTGGAGCGCCTGATATGAGGTTAGTCAAAGGAGAGGGCAACGGAGACCGAATTGATGAATTTCAAGAGGATCATCGAAGAGCTTGGGCGGATCTGATCAAAAATGGCGAAATGGAACTGAATGAGGACACTGTTTTGATTACAGAGCTGTTTGAGCTTGTCCAAGATTAAAAAAAGCCTGCGGGGCGTTGAGAACCCCGCAGGCTTTTTGATTAACCGGAAATGGTTGCGTTTTGATCTGCTTTAGATTGGCTCATGACAGCTTCCGCTTTTGCAGGATTAAACATGCCTTCCCATTTAGACATTACAACAGCAGCAAGTGCGTTACCAGTCAGGTTTACAACTGTACGTGCCATGTCCATAATGCGGTCTACACCGGCAATAAAGGCAAGTCCTTCTGCCGGAACACCGATCGTGCCCAGTGTTGCAAGCAAGACGACAAAAGAAGTTCCCGGAACGGCAGCCATTCCTTTAGATGTCACCATCAAAACTAATACAAGCGTAATTTGGTGCCAAATTGTTAAATCAATGCCGTATACTTGTGCAAGAAACAGCGCTGCAATAGATTGATAGAGAACGGAGCCGTCTAAGTTAAACGTATATCCAATCGGGATAACGAAAGACACAATACCTTTCGGACAGCCGATTTTCTCCATTTTTTCCATGATGCGCGGAAGAACGGTTTCAGAGCTGGACGTACTGAACGCCAATAAAATTTCGTCCTTCATGTAAGCCAGGAATTTGAAGATGCTGATACCGGCAATTTTTCCGACAATCCCAAAAATGACAATTAAGAAGAAAGCCAGTGCGACATATACCAATCCGACAAGCTTTCCGAGAGATAGAAGAGAACCGAGTCCGAATTTAGAGACAGTAACTCCGATTAGAGCAAAAACCCCGAATGGCGCTACTTTCATCACAAGGTTTACCACATGGAACATCGAATGGGAAACGCCTTCAAAAAAGGCTAATACTGGCTTGCCTCTTTCACCGATCGCGGAAATTCCCAATGCAAATAGTACGGTAAAGAAGATGATGGCAAGAAGATCCCCTTCGACCAAGGATTGGAAGAAGTTTGTCGGCACAATGTGCAGGAATGTCTCTGCCACTGATTTATTGCTTTGTTCTTTTTCTGTTTCAACATATTGACTGATGTCTGTTTTTTGAGCTTCGTGTATATTAACTCCTGTACCCGGGTGGAAGATGTTTGCAAGGGCTAGTCCGAGAATGATGGCAAAGGTCGTAATGATCTCAAAGTACAGAATTGTTCTGAAGCCTAATTTACCAACTTGCTTTCCATTTCCAGCTCCGGCTACACCGATGATTAAACTGGAGACAACAATAGGAATCACTATCATTTTGATTAAGCGTAAAAAGAGATCCCCGATTGGCTGCAGATAAGTAGGCAGTGCTGGGTTGCCGTACCAAATAACGCCAGCAATAACACCTAGAATAAGTCCAACGAATATTTGCGTGGCTAATCCAAACCTAATTCTTTTCATAGATTACCTCCCAAAAAACAAAGTATCAACATATATCATGAATAGACATATATTTAATCTCACTATTAGATCAAATTATAATAGATAAGAAATAGGTTCGTCTATAGTAAATTATATTTTGAAAATATAGAATATTCAAAAATATCAAGTGAATCACCAGAATTATCTAAAAACAGGTGAGCTTTGACCCAACCTGATTATTATTTCAATATAAAGAGAAGTTAGAAGAATAAGAAAATCTCACACTGTATGCGTGAGATTTTCGCCTCTTTACATATCGCTTACTTTTATACAGTCGTTGCAAATATTACCATAACACTCATGCTGCTCATCAATCTTTTTTCCGCATTCCGCGCACTTTTTCGAAGGCAGGTTTCTAAAAAATTCAGTAATTTTCCCTAGCATAACCAATCCCTCTTTCCCCTTTGTAATGTTTTCATTGTAATATAACAGAAAGTAAAATTCAACATCTGTTTTGATACAATGTTTAAAACATGCTTTTTTTTAGAAAAATGGGTATATTGAAGGAGGATCAATTTTCTTTGAAAAGAAGGAGGACATTATGAAAGTTACAGTTATCGGATGCTACGGCGGTTTTCCGGCCGCAAATGAAGCGACGTCGGGTTACTTGTTTCAATCGGGGGATTTTTCATTGTTAGTGGACTGCGGAAGTGCCGTGTTATCTAAGCTGTTTGGATATGTCCCGGCGGAAAAGCTGGACGCGGTGGTTCTGTCTCATTATCACCATGACCATATTGCGGACATCGGGCCGCTGCAATTTGCGAAGCAAGTCGGATCATTCCTCGGCAAAGGAGAGCACTCGCTTCCGATTTACGGACATGATGCTGATATAGAACAGTTTCAAAAGCTTACATATAAAACGCATACGAAAGGGATTGCCTATCAGCCTGATCAGCAGCTGACTGTCGGTCCGTTTACGATCACCTTTTTAAAAACGGTTCACCCGGTGACTTGTTATGCGATGCGGATTACTGACGGCAGCCATACTGTTGTGTATACTGCTGATTCCAGCTATCAGGATTCATTTATTCCGTTTTCGGAAAACGCTGATTTATTGATCTCAGAATGTAATTTTTATGCTGATCAAGACGGGACAAGCGCAGGCCATATGAACAGCTTGGAAGCAGGGCGAATTGCAGAAGAAGCGGGAGCGGGCGAGCTGCTGCTGACCCATCTGCCTCATTTCGGCGTGCATGACAACCTTCGCAAAGAAGCCAAGACCGTTTTTAACGGGAAAGTGAACATTGCGAAATCTGGTTTTGTGTGGGAAGGATAAAGGAGGAGCACGATGTTATTTATTGACAATCAAAATATCAATGATCCGCGGATCAATCTTGCTATCGAGGAGTATTGCCTTAAATATTTAGACCCTGAACAGCCGTATTTGCTTTTTTACGTGAATCAGCCGTCTATCATCATCGGAAAAAACCAAAATACAATAGAAGAAATCAATACAAAGTATGTAGAGGAAAACGGAATTATCGTCGTCCGCCGTTTATCTGGCGGCGGGGCTGTGTATCATGATTTAGGGAATTTAAATTTCAGCTTTATCACGAAGGATGACGGTGAAAGCTTTCATAACTTCAAAAAATTCACTGAGCCGGTGATTCAAGCGCTACATCAGCTCGGAGTTGAAGCGGAATTAAGCGGCCGGAATGATATTGTGGTAGATGGCCGCAAAATATCAGGTAACGCCCAATTTGCCACAAGAGGCCGCATCTTCAGCCATGGCACCCTCATGTTTGATTCAGCCATTGATCATGTTGTGTCCGCTTTAAAAGTCAAAAAGGATAAAATTGAATCAAAGGGCATCAAATCAATCAGAAGCCGTGTGGCAAACATCAGTGAGTTTCTTGATGATAAAATGACGACCGAAGATTTCCGCAGTCATTTGCTCAAACATATTTTCAATACAAATCACATTCAAGATGTGCCGGAGTATAAGCTGACTGAAAAAGATTGGGAAGTCATTCGCAAAATCTCGGAAGAACGCTATCAAAATTGGGACTGGAACTACGGCCGCTCACCTAAATTTAACCTGAACCATTCAAAGCGTTATCCGGTCGGGTCCATTGATTTGCGTTTGGAAGTAAAAAAAGGGAAAATTGAAGACTGCAAAATTTTCGGCGATTTCTTCGGTGTGGGCGATGTGTCGGAAATCGAAAACCTGCTGATTGGAAAGCAATATGAGCGCAGTGTGATCGCTGATGCGCTGGCTGATGTGAATCTGAAGCATTATTTTGGGAACATTACGAAAGAAGATTTTCTTGATCTGATTTATTAATGTAAAACACATTGTTTGAAAGGAAATTTGTGTTTTGAAATAATGGAGGCAGGAGGGATTCACATGAAAGTGTTTTTAATCGGAGCGAACGGACAAATCGGACAAAGACTTGTTTCTTTATTCAAAGAGAATGCTGATCATTCCGTCAGAGCGATGGTCAGAAAAGAAGAACAGAAAGCATCTTTGGAAGCGGCCGGCGCGGAAGCTGTGCTAGCAAATCTAGAAGGAAGCCCGGAAGAAATCGCAGCTGCGGCAAAAGGCTGTGACGCGATTATTTTTACGGCGGGTTCCGGCGGGAGCACAGGCTATGATAAAACGCTGCTGGTGGATCTTGACGGAGCGGCAAAAGCAATAGAGGCTGCGGAAATCGCGGGAATCAAACGTTTTATTATGGTCAGCGCCCTGCAGGCCCACCGCCGTGAAAATTGGAATGAGGCACTTAAACCTTATTACGTGGCCAAGCATTATGCTGATAAAATTCTGGAATCCAGCGGCTTAGCCTATACGATTATACGTCCGGGAGGCCTTCGCAATGAACCGGGAACAGGAACGGTTTCCGCAGCCCCAGATCTAGAGCGGGGTGATATATCACGTGATGACGTTGCGGCAGCAGTCATTGCCTCTTTAGATGAAACCAACACGGAAAATCGGGCTTTTGATCTCACTGAAGGAGATACACCGATTGCCGAAGCTTTGAAGAATCTATAACACTACTGACACTCGGGGCTTTTTGCTCTTGAGTGTTTTTTTGTGTTTCTCTATAATGAAAAGGAAAGCTTATCTTCAATAATGAATGACTACTCATTCACTTTAAGGGGTGGGAGAATGAATCTGGTTTCAAAATTAGAAGAGACAGCATCTGAGAAGCCGGACAGCATCGCATGCAGGTTTAGGGATCAAGTGATTACTTACAAGGATCTGAATGACAATATTCAGCGTTTTGCGGACGGCCTTCAGGAAGCGGGTATGGAAAAAGGGGATCACCTTGCTTTGCTGCTTGGCAATTCGCCTGATTTTGTCATCGCATTTTTCGGCGCATTAAAGGCCGGTATTGTGGTGGTGCCGATCAATCCGACGTACACGCCGACAGAAATCGGCTATATGCTGACAAACGGCGATGTCAAAGCAATCGTAGGAGTAGATCAGCTTTTGCCGATTTATGAAAGCATGCACGAATCTTTGCCAAAGGTCGAACTCGTCATTTTATGCCGGACAGGAGAAACTGAGCTGGAAGCTTCAGATCCTGAGGTCAGAATGAAAATGACAACGTTTACAAAAATGTTGCGTCCGACACCCGGTGCTGCACGCCATCCAGAGGTTGTGCCTGATGATACTGCGGTAATTTTATATACGTCAGGAACAACGGGAAGACCGAAAGGCGCGATGCTGACCCACCAGAATTTGTTCAGCAATGCAAACGATGTCGCCGGGTATTTGGGAATGGATGAGAAAGACAATGTGGTTTGCGCTCTTCCGATGTTTCATGTTTTTTGCTTAACTGTCTGCATGAACGCTCCGCTGATGAGCGGCGCATGCGTGCTGATTGAACCGCAGTTCAGCCCCGCATCTGTTTTTAAGCTTGTAAAGCAGCGGCAGGCAACGATTTTTGCCGGCGTGCCTACGATGTATAACTATTTATTCCAGCATGAAGAAGGCAAGGCAGATGATTTTTCTTCTATTCGCCTATGCATCTCGGGTGGTGCGGCCATGCCGGTCGCGCTGCTTACGGCATTTGAAGAGAAATTCGGCGTCACCATTTTGGAGGGCTACGGGCTTTCGGAAGCATCGCCTGTCACATGCTTTAACCCGTTTGACAGAGGGAGAAAACCAGGCTCCATCGGGACAAGTATTTTGCATGTCGAAAACAAGGTCGTCGATCCGCTCGGCCGAGAGGTCCCTGATCACCAGGTGGGCGAATTGATCGTAAAAGGGCCCAATGTGATGAAGGGCTATTATAATATGCCGATGGAAACGGAGCACGCTTTAAAGGACGGATGGCTTTATACGGGAGACCTGGCAAGGCGGGATGAGGACGGTTATTTTTACATTGTTGACCGGAAAAAAGACATGATTATTGTAGGCGGCTACAATGTGTATCCGCGTGAAGTGGAAGAGGTCCTGTACAGCCACCCGGACGTAAAGGAGGCTGTTGTCATCGGCGTGCCTGATGCTGAAAGCGGCGAAGCGGTAAAGGGATATGTCGTACCGAAACGGTCTGGTGTCACAGAAGAAGAAATGATGGCGCATTGTGAAAAGCATCTGGCAAAATACAAACGGCCTGCCGAGATCATCTTTCTTGATGAGATTCCGAAAAATGCGACAGGCAAAATGCTCAGACGGGCGCTCAAAGATATGCTGCCTCATTAATGTGAAAAAAGCGAAGCCAGTGGGCTTCGCTTTTTTCATTGTTAATCCTTTGCTTCTTTTTTAATGATAGTTTGCAGCGCTTTGGTATCGTTTCGCGTTAATTTGTAATACGTGCCGTCTTTCAAAAAAATGGCCTGCTGGCTGTCGTCAATCCATAATCTGAATGAGTCAAATCTGTCTTTATGAAATTTAATCGTGCCTTCGTAATCAGGAGCTGATGTTTTTTCGGTTTTCAGCTGCTTTCCCTGATTCATAATGTCCAGCATATCTTTGACGTGCTGTCTTTTTTCGATTTCAATCTTTTCCCGCCCGTCTGAAGACAGGGTGATCAATTCCGCATCAACCGATTGATATACATCGCCTGACCGGCTGTAAAGGTAGAAAAATGCAATAAACACAAGACCGATAACAACGATGGCTGCTACTATTTTTTTCATCTGCATCACTCCAAACATTTGCTAGTTTCTCCAGCAAAGGGCGATTCCATGCGAAAAAGTCCGAACTCACAGCTTGGTTCTAAGAAATTGAATTTATGATTACAATAGAAGTAATGGGTCTAGATGTGAGGAGTGAGGCGTTATGCGCAAGTGGATTGCGGGTGCAGGGCTTGCATATGTGCTGTATGGGCTTTTTTTCTATTGGTATTTCTTTATGTCCGGCGATTCCGCTGTCCCGGAGGCCGTGAAAGGAACACAGGCTGACCCGGCTTCTTTCATGAAGCCGTCTCAATTGGCTGTCGCCGAACAGTATTCTGATGTGAAGAACTTTTTATTTTTTATCAGTATTCCTCTTGATTGGTTTCTGTTTTTTGTATTGCTGACCAGCGGTGTTTCAAAGAAAATCAAGCAATGGATGGAAGCGGCTGTGCGTTTTCGTTTTTTGCAGATCATCGGTTTTGTGTTTGTGCTTTCGCTGATCACGGCTCTGGTGACGCTGCCTTTGGATTGGATAGGCTATCAGGTATCGCTTGATTACAATATTTCGACGCAGACAGCCTCCAGCTGGGCTAAAGATCAAGTCATTGATTTTTGGATCAGTTTTCCGATCTTTACGCTTTGCGTGCTGGTGTTTTATTGGCTGATCAAAAAGCATGAAAAAAAATGGTGGTTTTACGCCTGGCTGTTAACAGTGCCGTTTTCGCTGTTTCTGTTTTTTATTCAGCCGGTGATTATTGATCCTTTATACAACGATTTTTATCCGCTGAAAAACAAAGAGCTGGAAAGCAAAATTTTAGCACTGGCTGAAGAAGCCGATATTCCGGCTGATCATGTGTATGAAGTGAATATGTCAGAGAAAACAAACGCGCTTAATGCCTATGTGACAGGAATTGGGGCTAATAAGCGGATTGTTCTATGGGATACGACGCTGAATAAACTCGACGATTCAGAAATTCTCTTTATTATGGGGCACGAAATGGGCCATTATGTCATGAAGCACGTGTATATCGGATTGGCTGGCTATTTAATCGTGTCGCTAGCGGGATTTTATATGGTTGATAAGCTTTACAAGCGGGGGGTACGGCTTGCACGCAATCTGTTTCATGTAGAGAGCCGGCGTGATCTTGCGGCATTGCCGCTGTTATTGCTTATCGTATCTGTTTTGAGCTTTGCTGTTACGCCTTTTTCTAATGCTGTTTCCCGCTATCAGGAGAATAAGGCTGACCAATATGGGATTGAGCTGACAGGGGACAGCGAAGCCGCAGTCAGAACGTTTCAGGATTTGGCTGTTACGGGGCTGAGCCAGGTTGATCCGCCTTTTCTCGTGAAACTTTTCAGAGGGAGCCATCCTTCGATCATGGAACGGATTCAACATGCGGAAACCGAAGAAAATACCTCAGAACACCCGGCCTCAGAACAGGGGGACGACCAATAAAAAAAGAAGCAGGTATGGAGTGACCTGCTTCTCTTTTATCTTATTGTGCAGCTGCTTGAACGTTGATTAACCCTTTTCCATAGTAGAAAGAGCTGCCAAGGTTTGTCGCAGTGCTTTCTAAACGATCACGGACTTGCGCATTTGACCAAGTCGGATGTTTAGAAAGGATTAAAGCCGCTGCTCCGGCAACGTGAGGTGTCGCCATTGAGGTTCCGTTGTAAGAGCCGTATGTGCCGCCAGGAAGTGTGCTTTGGATCGACACGCCTGGAGCCATAACGTCAAGCTCAGAACCTGCGCTTGAGAAAGAAGCTCTTTGGTTGCTGCTGTTTACTGCGCCTACTGCAATAGTAGAAGGATATTTTGCAGGGTAGCCGACTGTGCTTGTGCTTCCTGAACTTCCTTCGTTTCCGGCTGCGGCAACAACGACGATACCGCTTGCAACCGCTTTATCGACTACTGTTTTCAACGCTGTAGACCCAGTAGGTCCGCCAAGACTCATGTTGATGACATCCATGTTGTTAGAAATCGCCCATTCAATACCGTTAATAATCCAGCTGTATTGGCCGCTTCCTGTAGAATCAAGCACTTTTACTGCATATAATGATGCGCTAGGCGCTACGCCCAGAACACCAATTGTGTTATTAAGAGCGGCAACAGTACCGGCTACATGCGTGCCGTGAGAACTGCCGTCTTGGTATGGGTTTGTTTCAGAAGGCACGAAGCTTGCTCCGCCTCGAACGTTTAAGTCAGGATGAGAAGAGTCAATTCCGCTGTCGATGACAGCTACTTTTACATTAGAGCCTGTGTAGCCTTGAGAGTGAAGAGCCGGCGCTTTAATTTGAGAAATGCCGTAAGGAACAGATTGCGCATATTCATGTGCAACATGATCTTCTTCCACGTAAGCAACACTCGGATCTTTTTTCAGTTCTTTTACAGCTTTTTCATCCAATGTTGCTGTGGCTGCATTTACATACTTAAATTGCTTTTGAACTTTCCCGCCTTTTTCAGAAATAACATCTTTTTTCTTGGCGGTGCTCATAGCTCCCATTGTCTGTTTAAACCCGACAATGTACTTCTTTTCTTCACTGTTTTTTCCGGCAGCCTGTGCAGACATGTTGCTGAATGCCATCGTGAAGATTAGCGTGAACGCAAACAACAAGCTGATCCACAATTTTTTGCTTCTCACTCTTTACCCTCTCCTTTACAATTTCAGAGCAGCCTATTAATAGACTATTCTGTGAATTTATTGTAATAGATTGGATACTATTTTAGTAGACCCATTTTTTTGAGATTGTTTTATTTCTATTTAGGTATATCATCTCTCGTTATTTCTATAGAGACTCGAAATAACTGCATTCATACAGAAAAGAACGAAAATAGACATGAGTAAATAATCATTATGTTGAAATTTCATGTTTTTTCAGGTTAAATCCTCCCGCGACCAGAAAAAACCCTGTCGAATAAATCAGTTCCATTGACCTGCATGTTTTTCTATGAGATCAATGGATATTATCGTGATATTTTTTCCATGCATGCTGAAAAAAGTATTCTGATCAATATGGTTTACAGAAAATTCTAATATAAAATGTACTTCTTAACAGCATATAGAGAGAAGGAAACGAGATGAACATTCGTCAAGCTTTACCAGCAGATGCGGCAGCTATAGCACCGCTGTTTAATCAGTATCGGGAATTTTATAAGCAGGCGTCGGATCTGGAAGGAGCGGAGGCTTTTTTGAAAGCACGCCTGGAAAAGGAAGAGTCTGTTATTTTTATCGCAGAAGAAAATGGGGAATTCATTGGTTTTACACAGCTTTATCCAGCCTTTTCTTCCGTGGCTATGAAAAGAATCTACATATTAAATGATTTATTCGCCGCTTCTTCTGTACGAAAAAAGGGAGTTGGCCGGCGGCTGCTTTCCGCTGCAAAGGATTATGCCGCGGAAAACGGAGCGAAATGTTTAAAGCTGCAGACGGAACATCACAACCGGACGGCAAGAAGTTTATATGAGCAAAACGGCTATGAAGAGGAAACCGCATTTGTGCATTACAGCCTTAATGTGCCGGAGAAATGAAAATAGAGGCCTCATGATTTGGTTTTTTGGCCGATGTTCGGTTACGATAAAAATGAAAAGGAGTGTGCCGAATGTCAACGTTATTTCAAGCATTGCTGGCAGAAAAAAATGCAGATGATGTTTCAGTCAATATCAAAACCATATCAACAGAGGATTTGCCGAAAGACGGCGTGCTGATTAAAACAGCATATTCAGGCATCAACTACAAAGACGGCTTGGCCGGAAAAGCGGGCGGCAATATTGTCAGAGAATATCCGCTTATTTTAGGCATTGATGCTGCAGGTACGGTTGTCTCTTCAAATGATCCGCGTTTTGCCGAAGGGGATGAAGTCATTGCGACAAGCTATGAGCTTGGTGTCTCACGTCATGGCGGATTAAGCGAATATGTTTCAGTGCCTGGCGACTGGCTGGTGCCTTTGCCAAAGAACCTTTCGCTGCAGGAAGCGATGGCGTACGGAACGGCGGGGTTTACAGCGGCGTTATCTGTGCATCGTCTTGAACAGAACGGACTCTCTCCTGAAAAAGGGAGCGTGCTTGTCACCGGAGCAACCGGCGGTGTCGGCGGAATTGCAATAACGATGCTCAGCAAACGCGGCTACAACGTGGTCGCAAGCACAGGAAACCGGGAGGCGGCTGACTATTTGAAGCAGCTCGGTGCTAATGAAGTAATCAGCAGGGAAGATGTCTATGACGGTAAACGTAAGGCGCTGTCCAAGCAGCAATGGCAAGGAGCTGTCGATCCTGTAGGCGGTAAGCAGCTTGCCTCGCTTTTAAGCAAAATCCAATACGGCGGATCTGTCGCGGTGAGCGGTCTAACGGGCGGGGGAGAGGTTCCTGCAACGGTGTATCCGTTTATTCTTCGCGGAGTCAGCCTGCTGGGGATAGACTCAGTCTATTGTCCAATGGATATTAGAGCGGCGGTTTGGGAGCGCATGGCCTCCGATCTTAAGCCGGAACAGCTTCTGACAATCATAGACAAGGAAGTCTCATTAACAGAAGCACCTGATGCGCTAAAAGATATCTTGCAAAATCACATTCAAGGAAGAGTCCTTGTAAAACTGTAAAATTGAAGTTTCAGCTTGCAGAAAAAACGATGCTTTTTCTGCAAGCTTTTTTGTTTGATTCTAGAATATGCAAGTGCATCTCATAGCAACAGAGAAACGTTCCTTCGATGTGAAACTTTCTATACTGATTTTCAATAATAATAGTGATAATGATTATCATTCCGTGTTATACTATCTTTTGGACATCTTAATTGAGAAACTACATACAGGAGAGACTGGAATGTTATGAAAAAAACACTGATTATTCTTACAGTTTTACTTCTTTCTGTTTTGACTGTGGCTTGTTCTTCTTCAGCCGGCCATCAAAACAGTGAAGAAAATAAAGCAGCGGTAACACATGATTTAGGGAAAACGAACGTGCCTGAGCATCCGAAGCGGGTCGTTGTGCTTGAGCTTGGCTTTATCGACACTTTGCTTGATCTCGGCATTACGCCTGTTGGAGTGGCGGATGACAATAAAGCAAAGCAGCTGATCAACAAGGATGTACTGAAAAAAATTGACGGCTACACCTCTGTCGGCACACGGTCACAGCCAAGCATGGAAAAAATCGCTTCGCTAAAACCGGATTTGATTATTGCAGACACGACCCGTCATAAGAAGATATATGATCAGCTGAAAAACATCGCGCCGACGATCGCGCTTAATAATTTAAATGCTGATTATCAGGATACAATTGACGCTTCTCTTACCATTGCCAAAGCAGTCGGCAAAGAGAAGGAAATGGAGAAAAAGCTGACAGCGCATGAAGAAAAAGTAAATGAAACAAAGAGAAAGATCAGTGCGAACAGTCAATCTGTGCTTTTGATTGGAAATACAAATGATACGATTATGGCCAGAGATGAAAATTTCTTCACATCGAGACTTTTAACACAAGTCGGCTATCAATATGCGATCAGCACGTCCGATAACAAAAAAACCGGTAATGGCGGCGACTCTGTGAACATGAAAATGACACTTGAGCAGCTGCTGAAAACAGACCCGGATGTAATCATACTGATGACAGGAAAAACAGACGACATTGACGCGGACGGCAAACGCCCGATCGAAAAAAATGTTCTGTGGAAGAAGCTGAAGGCAGTGAAAAACGGGCATGTGTACCATGTTGACCGTCAGGTATGGTCTCTGCGCCGCAGTGTGGACGGAGCGAATGCGATTTTAGATGAGCTTCAAAATGATATGGCAGCAGAAAATAAATAAAAACAGACAGGCAAACGCCTGTCTTTTCTTATTGAATAAAACCGGATAAGTGGCTATTGATGTTATAATCTTTAATTTTCCATTTTTCTTCTGCAAATTCAATGTTACTGAGGCAGGCATTGACAAGGCGCGTATTTTGAAGCTCGGCATCACCGCCGGAAATCTCTGTCAGCAGTGCGTGAATCGCTGCGCCGTGCGCGACAATCAGTACCTTTTGATTTGGATATGCGTGGTTTACTTTCACCAATCCGCCCATCAGCCTGTCCGTGAGCTCTTTTAGCGTTTCCATGTTTGGGTAGTTCTTGTCCGGATAGCGCTTTGTCCGTTCTTCAAGCGGCATGCCCTCCGCGTCCCCGTAATCACGCTCCTTAAAGTCATCCATCTCGACGATAGGAAGATTGAGGTATTCATTAATAATGTCCGCGGTTCTTCTGGCTCTTTTCAGCGGGCTGGTGACAATGATATCCCAAGAGAAATCTTTTAAGTATTCTCCGGTTTCTTTTGCTTGGCGTTCGCCTGTCGCGTTCAGCGGGATATCTGTTTTCCCTTGGCATTTTTGCTGCAGGTTCCAATCGGTTTCTCCGTGTCTTACTAAGCAAACGGCTGTCATAAAATCCCCTTCCTGACTTTGATCTTATCGCTATTATACTAAATCAGAGGCATGCATCCTATGAAAAAGCCTATGCCAAAACCTCAAATAATAAAGCCAAGCCGATTCCGCCGCCGATTCCGATGGCGGCGACAGCATATTGACAGCCTGTCCGTCTCTGCGCTTCATAAAACAATCTGGTGACCAGTGCCGCCCCGGAAGCGCCGTAAGGATGGCCGAGAGCTAACGCGCCGCCCCGCACATTGATCTTCGTATAGGGAATGCAAAGTTCTTGTGAGCAGACACATATTTTAACGGCAAAGGCTTCGTTGATTTCGTATAAACCGATATCGTCACTTGTCAACGCGTTTGCAGCTAAAAGCTTTTTGATCGCTTCAATCGGCGCAGCGGACGGATAGTTGGGATGAATGCCGCTAACGGCGCTTCCGATAAAGCGCAGCACAGGTTTATAGCCGAGGGATGCAGCTTTTTTCTCTTCCATGACAAGGAGTGCAGCCGCTCCATCTGAAATGCCGCTGCTATTGGCGGCTGTAACCGTTCCGGAGCTGGTGTCAAACACCGGCTTTGCACGAGAAATGATCGATTCCATCGGCCGTCTTTTCAGAAAAGCTTCGTCTGTTTCCAACTCCCCGAGAGGAACAATCTCTTCACGGTACAATCCTTCGGTATGAGCACTCCAGCTGCGTTGATAGCTGAGAAGTGTGTATTCGTCCTGCATGTTTCTTGGGATGGCATAGCGTGCTGCTGTATATTCGGCCGCCATGCCCATATCGGGATCACCAACAGTGTCCGGCGAAAAGCGGGCTCTTTCTGAAAAAGGCGACCGGCTGCTGCTTTCTGCGCCGCCTGCGATATAAATGTTTCCGGCACCCGCTTTGATAAGATTGCATGCGGAACGCACTGCTTCAAGCCCGGAGCCGCATTGTCTGTCAATCGTCATGCCGGGAACAGATAAAGGAAGTTCAGCTTGAAGTGCTGACAGCCGGGCGAGGTTGCCGCCTCTGCCAGTGGCGTTTCCCAAAATCACCTCGTCAATTTGATCCTCTAACTTTCGGCCGAGACAGCTGATGAGAGGAGCGGCCAAATCCTCCGGCAGAAACTGTTTCAGCAGTCCGTTTTCTTTTCCGAAAATCGTTCGTTTTGCATCTGCAATAACCGCGTTCAATTCACCATACCCCGCAGCCATTTTTTTACGCTGGAACGGGCAATTTTGCCGCTGCTTGTTTCCGGCATACTGTCTGTAAATACCCATTTTTTCGGGATTTTGTAGGATGCCAGTTTCTGCTTGCACCAGGCTTTCAGCTTTTTGACGTCTGTATTCCCGCAAATGACGGCCGCGGCGATTTCTCCCCAATACTCGTCCGGAATGCCCGCCACAGCTGCTTTTTCAACCTCTGGGCAGGAGAGAAGCACACGCTCAACTTCTTCAGGGAATATATTTAATCCGCCATATACGATCATTCCGTTTTCCCGTCCTGCAATGTACAGAAATCCCTCTTCATCAACATATCCCATGTCATCTACTGTCATCCATTCCGATTGATCTGGTGTGCGGCTGTTTACATAGCCTGAGAACTTCATCGGGCTTTTGACGAATATTTTCCCGATTTCCCTAGGCTGACAGAGGTCCCCGGCGGCGCTGCGAATCTCAATGCGGACATTATGAAAAGGGCGGCCCGCTGAATGAGGTTTTCGTTTGCTGTCTTCCGGTGAGAGATACGCCACAAAACTAAGCTCAGATGTGCCGTAAAAATCGTACAGCTTCAAATGAGGCCATTTGGCTGCGAGCTTCTCCTTGGATGCTGCCGGCCAGTCCGCTCCCGATGAAATGATTGTAACGGAGCTGTCAGGAAAAGCGTGAATGTTGGCGAGGGCATCTGTCATTGTCGGTACGGTATAGAGTACGCTGATGGATTTCTGTGTTAGCCACTCCTTCGTTTGAGCGGGAATGAATTTTTTAAGCAAACAAACGGTACCCCCGAGATACAGAGTGCTGACAGCACCGTATAAAAAGTGAGAGGACAGTAATGTTCCCGGAATCAGAACTTTGTCATTTGAAGAGACCAAAAAATCAGTTTTTGTACAATGAAAGCTTTCAATCCAAGAGCGATGAGAGCGCGTAAATGCTTTCGGCTTGCCTGTTGAGCCTGATGTAAAGCCCATATAAAAGGGAAGCTCCGGATCAACGGCTGGGGCCGGGGCAGCGGATGCCTCTGCGATATGCGCCATACAGTCTTCCAGCCAAACTACGGGTGTCAGACAATCTGTCAGTTTGTTTTTAAAAAGAGATGAAGCCACCACAAAATCAGCACCGCTTAATGCCAGCCGCTCACCGCATTCAGCCGCACTCCAGCGTGTATCAATAGGAACCGCCGTACATCCGGCCGCGGCAGCTCCGGCAAACAGCTGTAAAAATGCAAGGCTGTTTGGGAGCAGGATGGCTACACGTTTTGGAACGTTTGGCTGCGCCCGCAGCCAATTGGCAGTTTGGGTGACGAGCCGGTTCCAATCCCGATATGTAATATGTTCAGATTCAGTCTGGATCGCAATCCGGCCTGGATTTTTATTGGCAAAAGATAGATATGTATGTGTAATGGTCACAGAATGTCAGCCTCCTTTTGTATACATCGTATCAGAAAGAGACAAGGCTTGGGTGATCTTAATGGCAAGCAGCGCAGATGCTGCCGCTTTTAATAAATCGCCGGGCACAAATGAAAGACTTATAAAACCGGCCTGTAACAGATCAATATGCATGATAAAAGCTTGTACAGGAATGCCAAGCAGGTAAATAAAGGCGATGCCGAATACAATATGAATGAAAAAGAGACGGAACACTGTCACCTTACGCAGTCTGTGAACAGCTAGGCTGATCAGCCACGAGGCGAACGGATAAGCAATCAGAAAACCCGCACTCGGTCCGAAAAAAACGCCAAACCCGCCGCGGCCGCCGGGCAATAGCGGCGCTCCAAAGGCGACGAGCAGCAAAAAGACAAGCTGGCTTAAAAAAGCGGCTTTGGGTCTGAGAATGCTGCCGGCCAGCATGACACCGAGCGTCTGCAGTGTAATGGGAACAGGTGTAAAGGATAAGAAAAGAGGGGGGATAAAACCAAGCACTGCCATCAGTGCAGTAAAGATTGCAATGTGCATCATGTCTAGTAATTTCATATGAAATCCTCCAGCTAACGAATAAAATATGGTTATACAATAAATGCAGACAGCTTTTATGTCAACTTAATTTTAATTAGGGTTTACAAATGGGCGCAAAAAAACCGGCCCTGCGGTCGGCCGGTTTTTGATGATTATTCTTCTGTAAGAATGACAAGCGAATCAACAGAAGCAGCCACATGAGAAACGGCGCGGCTGACCTCCTGGAGCCCTCCGAGAAAGGCCTGCAGATCGACGTCAATTTTTCCTGATTGTTCTTTGCTGACTTTCATGCTGTGAACAATTTCATCGAATAAACGGTTAATTTGTGTCATTTTTTCTTTGCTTTCGCTGACAAGCCCGTTCACGTCTTTGATATGCTTCGACACGATGTTGATTTGTGTATTGGTGTTGTTCACAAGCTCGGACACTGTAGAAACGGTTTTTTTAGTATCTTCAGACAGCTTTCGCACCTCATTTGCCACAACGGCAAAGCCTTTGCCGTGTTCGCCTGCACGGGCTGATTCAATAGATGCGTTTAGCGACAGAAGATTCGTTTGTTCGGCGATGCCTGTGACGATGCCGAAGATTTTTTCAATTTGCTGTGCGATTTCATCCAGCTTGACCATTTCTTTTTCGATTTGGACGAGGCTTGTATCGATCTGGTTCATCTGTTTTTGCTGGATTTCAAGCTCTTTTTTCCCGCCGATCGACTTTTCTTCAACGGTGCTGGATGTCACTGTGCCGGCTTTGGATGCTTCGGAAATGCCTTCAGATTTGTCAACAAGCTCTTGAACGGATCGGCTCGTTTCTGAAAACAAATTTGCGATCGACCCGGAGGTTTCTTGGATTCTCTGATGCAGAAGGTTTTTCCTTTCTTCTTGTTCATCGCGGGTTTGGTTGTACTCATCCTGAAACGCTTCAAGGACAAGCTGCTGTTCTAAGTTCAAGATTTTAGTTGTTGCTTTGATTGCTTTCAGCAGTTCCTGGTGATCTGTAATTGATTTTTCATAAATGTCAATCATTGATAGAAGCAATTCCTGAAACGCCCCCATGTACCATTTTGGCAGAAGGCCGATTCGTAAATGGATAGAAGCAATTTTATTTCGTTTTTCAATAAATTCATCATCAATGACACCGGCAAACATTTCTTGAATATGCCGTTTTAACGTTTGTTTTAAGCGGTCAACTGAGCTGTGGTCGTTAATGATATCCATTAATGAGCTTTCATGATCGAGATTTTTATAGAAAGCGTCAACAATGTAAACAATGTTTTCTTGGATTAAGGGCTGTAGCTCCTGCAGCACGTGCAGCTCTGGATCTCCCAGTCTGACCATTTTGAGCTGTTTTTTCACATCTGAGAACTTGTTTGTGAGCTGAATGCGGTTTTTTTGCTGGTCGTTTGAATCTGAAAAATAAGCCGTTTCTTTTTTTCTATCTTTTTTAAATAACAATACAGTGATCCCCCTTGGGAAAATATAATTTTATCTTTTGGCTTTTTAAGCCTTTTTCTTTTTTATCGGTCAAGGGAAGCACGAATGAAGACGGCAGATAGAAAATATTTATAAAAAAACCGTTCAGTTATATGAACGGTTTAATTAAGGTCAATTTGTTTTAGTGGTTTGATGGCCGGTCCTTCGACTACCTCGCCAGTTGGTTTAAAGCGTGATCCGTGGCACGGACAATCCCATGTGTGCTCTCCATCGTTCCATTCCACTTCACAGCCTAAATGGGTGCAGGTTGTATCAACAAGATGCAGGCAGCCCGTTTCATCTCTGAATGCCCCCGCGCGTCTGCCGTTAATGGTGACGGCTTTTCCTTCACCTGGCGCGATCTCTTCAAAATCGACGTTCGGTTTTTCAAGCTTCCCTTTAATGAAATGCTTAGCCACATCTGCATTGTAAGAAATCACCTTTTGCAAGCCGGGATTCAGATGGAAACGAGACGGTGTAAAAATGCTCTCATATGGATTGTCTTTTTTCTCCACAAGGTCTGACAAAAGCTGAGCTGCGACAGCTGCTGATGTCATGCCCCATTTTTTGAAGCCGGTCGCAACGAGAATATTGTCTTCGTTTTCAGACATAGGCCCGATGAATGGGATTTTATCGATTGTCACGAGATCCTGTGTGGACCAGTAATAGGGAATGCTTTCGATTCCAATTGTGCTTTCTGCCAATTGTCTCAGCGTTTCGTAATGGGTCGACATGTCTTTGCCTTGGCCTGTTTTATGGCTTACTCCGCTGAAGAGAATCAGCTTTTCTCCGTTCACAATGGTGTAGCGAAGCGCAACTGACGGCTGGTCTATACTTACATACATGCCCTCAGGATAGTCGATCTTCGGCTTGACGGCGAGGACATAGGATCTATCAGAATACATTCTTGCTGCATATAATCCGCCCCCGTCATAAAAAGGGAAATGGGAGCAGCATACGATAAATCGGCTTTTAATGGCGTGCCGGCTTTTTGTAACAACTTCAGGCATTTCTCCTTTTTTAATATCAAGCGCAACAGTCTCTTCATAAATCCGTCCGCCCTTTTGCACGATCTGATCAAGGAGCCCGGTTAAAAAGTGAAGCGGGTGAAATTGGGCCTGATTCTTCATCACGAGCGCCAGCTTAGAGCCGACGGGAAGCGGAAGATCTTTTATGAGATCCCTTTCAATCCCGAGTTTTGTGTATGCCTCATGCTCAGTGCGGATTTTTTGTACAGCATCTTCACTTGTTGTGTAAAGGTAAGCGTCTTGTTCGGCCCATTCGCAATCGATCTGAAGTTCATCAACAATTCCTTTTATATAATCAATTGCATTCTGGTTCGCTTCATAATAAAGCCTTGCGTGGTTCAGTCCGAAATTGCGGATAAATTCATCATAAATCATGTCGTGCTGCGCTGTAATTTTTGCCGTTGTGTGGGCCGTTGTGCCATTGAGAACCTGATTCGCTTCAATCAGAATGACACGGAAGCCTCTTTTGGACAGCTCATAGGCCGTCGTGATTCCTGTAATGCCTCCTCCAATAATGGTGACATCACATTCCGTATCTTCTTGCAGCGCCGGAAAAGAAGGCAAGTCCGCCGATGTTTTCCAATATGTTTCGGGAGCTTCTTTTGAAAAAGGTTGATTAGCCAAACCATTGTACCTCCAATATCATTTATTCTTAATTTTTCCATTTTCTATCTTTTCATACATAGGAAGCAGGCTTTGTTCATACCATAATAGGGTTGAAAAGGAGTGATTGCATTGGCGAATGAGAAAAAGAAAACATTGCCGCCGCAGCATCAGGACCAGCAGCCGGGATTCGAATATCTGATGGATCCCCGTCCGGTATTTGATAAGCCGAAGAAGGCAAAAAAACTAGCGGGCAAAACGGCCATTATTACAGGAGGAGACAGCGGGATCGGACGCGCTGTATCGGTGTTATTCGCAAAAGAAGGGGCGAATGTGGTCATTGTGTATTTTAATGAACATCAGGACGCCGAAGAAACAAAGGAGTATGTAGAGAAAGAAGGGGTGAAGTGCCTGCTGATTGCAGGAGATGTCGGAGATGAAGCCTTTTGTAATGAAGTTGTAAGACAGGCCAGCCAGGCTTTTCCAACCATAGATATTTTGGTTAATAATGCCGCTGAGCAGCATGTGCAGCCGAGCATTGAAAAAATCACTAGCCACCAGCTGATCAGAACCTTCCAGACGAACATTTTCTCTATGTTTTATTTAACGAAGGCTGTGCTGCCTCATTTGAAAAAAGGAAGCAGTATTATCAATACAGCATCGATCACCGCGTACAAAGGCAATAAAACACTGATCGATTATTCAGCGACGAAAGGAGCCATTGTCACTTTTACAAGATCCCTTTCCCAATCGCTTGTCCAGCAAGGCATTCGTGTCAATGCGGTTGCGCCGGGGCCAATCTGGACACCGCTCATTCCGGCCAGCTTTGCTGCAAAAGATGTGGAAGTGTTTGGTTCGGATGTGCCGATGGAACGGCCGGGCCAGCCGGTGGAAGTGGCGCCGAGCTATTTATATCTTGCCAGCGATGATTCCACTTACGTCACCGGCCAGACAATTCATGTCAACGGGGGAACGATTGTAAATGGGTAATTAAAAAAGCCAATCCTTAAGGATTGGCTTATTCGCTCTGTTTGAGCGCTGCATATTCTTTAGAGAGCGTAAGAAACGCATCTTTATCTTTTTTGTCCAAGGCTTTGTTGATTTGGTCAGTCAGCATGGTCAACCGACGCTTAAACAAGGATTCATCGAGCACCATTTGAATGTAAATATCCATCATTGTTACATCAAATTCTTTTGTTTTTTGCGTGTTGCGGGACTTCATGAGCTCAGTGTACGACTTTTTCTCTTTCATAAAGAATCCCCCCAATGCCTTTTTTATAGTATATGGATAACGGTCGAAAAAATCAATAAATTTTTATAATCTTTAGACAACTAATACTAGGCAATCTATCGACATATCCTGCGAAATGCTGTGATCTGAGATCATGCAGTAAAATAAAATCGGGTTATTACTAGTAAAATAGAACTAAAAAATATAAATAAAAGATGATTTTAGTTCATTTGTTAAAAAATCCTGTCGTTTTATAAACACAGATGATAGATTATTAGTATAAATTTTGCAGAAAAAGGATGGAGGCCATAACATGAGTCAGAAAACTGACGCACCATTAGAATCATATGAAGTAAACAGCGCAACAATTGCCGTTTTGCCAGAAGAAATCGACGGCAAAATCTGTTCGAAAATCATTGAAAAAGACTGTATGTTTTACGTCAGCATGAAGCCGCTGCAAATTGTCGACCGAAGCTGCCGATTTTTCGGATCAAGCTACGCGGGAAGAAAAGCGGGAACTTATGAAGTGACAAAAATTTCTCACAAACCGCCAATCATGGTGGACCCTTCGAACCAAATCTTTTTATTCCCTACACTTTCTTCGACTAGACCCCAATGCGGCTGGATTTCCCATGTGCATGTAAAAGAATTCAAACCGACTGAATTCGACGATACGGAAGTGACGTTTTCAAACGGAAAAACGATGGAACTGCCGGTCTCCTGCAATTCGTTCGAGAATCAGGTATACCGGACAGCCTGGCTCAGAACCAAATTTCAGGACAGAATCGAACACCGTGTCCCGAAACGGCAGGAATTTATGCTGTATCCGAAGGAAGAGCGGACGAAGATGATTTATGATTTTATTTTGCGTGAGCTTGGGGAGCGGTATTAGAAGGATAAAAGTGAATTTGAGAGTGCTTTGCAATGTTGATGCAACATAAACTTTTTAAGGGAAATTTAGCTAAGGCATTCCAGAAATAAAAAAGTGTTGGTGAAATAAAAGAGCTCAATACGTTAAAATGTATTGAGCTCTTTATTAAATGATCAATTGTTAAAGGGAAATTGAGTCACTTCCGCAGGTGTACCAAGTTCCATTTGCTGCTTGCGCCCATCCATAAATTCTTGTTCCAGTACCCAATTTTCTTTTTACTTCATCAAGGGATAAAGTGATAGACGTTGTATCTCCGGCTCTTTTAGTTGCTAAGATATTGCTTTTCGTGCTGTCAGGTTGGCCGCCATCAGTTGTCCAAGCTACCATATTATAGTATTTGGATGTGAACGGGTTTGATAGTCCATTGATTGATAAGGTAACCTGATTGTTGCTAGCCGTTACGGTTGTATAAGCAGCACTCATCGGTTTAATTGAGGATGCTTTTTGTGCTGGTGTGTGGTTTTCAGCTGCAAAAACATTTGTGCCTCCTGTCACTAGTAGTCCGACAGCTAATGCTCCTGAAAGGATTTTTTTATTCATTGTTATTCCTCCTTTTTTTAATACATAGTTAAATTACTTCAATTAATTGGAAAATCCTTTTTGTTAGCAAGAAGTTAACAAAATTTACAAATTTCAAACGTGATTAATATGTAACCTCAAATTGTAGAGTCTGGATATCGATATTAAAAAGGAGCACTCCAGTAAAATAAGGAGAGCCCCTTCTAACGCTAGGCCGTCGGAATTCCGCCGGTGATGCCGTATATTTGAGATGTCACATAGCTTGAATTCTCTGAAGCTAAGAATACATAAACATCTGCCAGTTCCACCGGCTGTCCCGCGCGGTTTAATGGTGACGGCGGCGTCCCTTTGCCGAATTTCGGAATGTTTTCAGTTGGCTGTCCGCCGGAAATTTGCAGCGGAGTCCAGATTGGTCCTGGCGCAACAGAGTTCACTCTGATGCCTTTGGGCGCCAGCTGTTTTCCGAGCGCAACGGTAAAGCCGATAATGGCGTTTTTCGTCGCCGCGTAATCTAACAGCATTGGGCTTGGGTTGTAGCCTTCAACTGAAGTTGTGGTAATAATAGACGCACCCTCCGGCAAATACGGAAGCGCCGCTTTAACAACCCAATATAGCGAGAAGACGTTCACTTCAAACGTTTTATAGATTTGTTCAGTAGGAAGGTCTTCGATGTTTTGCACTGCTTGCTGTTTACCGGCAACGAGCGCTAACACATCCAGCCCGCCGAGTTCGTTATGCGCTTGTTTGACTAAATCGTGACAAAACGATTCGTCACTCAGATCACCTGGAATCAGGACTGCCTTGCGTCCTTCTGCTTCAATCAGTTCTTTTACTTCTTCTGCATCAGGCTGTTCCGCGGGCAAGTAGTTAATTGCCACATCGGCGCCTTCCCGCGCATAAGCGATGGCGGCAGCGCGGCCAATACCGGAATCACCGCCGGTGACAAGAGCTTTTCGGCCATTTAGTTTGCCAGCTCCTTTATAGCTTTTTTCTCCGCAGTCCGGAATCGGCTTCATTTTTTGCTGCAAGCCGGGCGGTTCTTGGTATTGTTCAGGAAATTCATCGTGAAAAAATGCTGTTAAAGGATTGTTTCGTTTTGTATCAGACATCATCAACGCTCCTTTTTGTGTGGTGTACATTCGTATGTGTACCCTTGAGCAAAGTGAGAAAAACATGTTTTGGCAGTTTGCATCTCTGCAAGACAAAGAAAGTAAAAAAAACTGCCGCTCCTTCCATATTTATCTTGTGAAATATGACGAATTGAATTATGATAAAATCGCTATAAAACAACTAAATATTGGGTATGGGGGAGTATATTGTCATGAAAAAAGCCGCGGCGCTTTTGCTGTCACTCGGTCTCGTTTTCGGTTTTTCATACGGAGCTGACCATGTGGCGGAAGCCAAAACGAAGGTAAAGACGTATAAGAACTGCAAGGAATTAAACAAAGTGTACAAAGGCGGGGTAGCCCGTACGTCCAAGGTGAAAAATAAAGGCGGAAAAACGAAGTACAAGCCTTACGTGTCTAAGGCGCTTTATGATGCCAATAAAAAGAGCGACCGTGATAAAGATTTTATCGCCTGCGAACGCTAAACAAAAAAGCAATCTGTTGTCCAGATTGCTTTTTTCTTGTTTAAGCGGCTTGATCAGCAGCTGTGCTTTTCGTTTTTCTTGTCACGAGACTTACCGCTATCATGACCGTAACATTCAGCAGCAAAGCGACAATGCCGACGTTTAAGTCTTTCGCCGCTTGCGGCAGCGCCGGAAATAAAGTGCCGATTGTTGTTTCCGTAACCGTAATATAAGAAACCGCTCCGACTCCCGTTATAATGCCGGCAAAGGCTCCTTGTTTGGTCACGATCTTATGCTTGAATAGGCTGAACAGCAGGGCCGGAAATAGCTGTGTGACGAGGCTGTATCCCATAAGGAGAAGCGTAACGATTGTGTTCCCGCCTTTGAATGTAAAGTACACAGCAATCAGCGCAATCACAGGCACTAAACATTTAGCTAATAATGTCACCTGCTGTTCCGTCGTGCGGGGAGCAAACACTTGATAAACATTTTTTGCAAACAAAGTGGAGGCCGACATTAAAATCATGGAACCCGGCACAAGCGCTGTCAGCAGTCCGGCTGCACCGATGATTCCGACAAACCAAGGATCAAAGGTTTGAAGAGACAGTCTCAAAAGTGATAGATCCGCGTCTGCGCCTTTCAGACCGGGAACTTGCAGGATAGCCGCAAAGCCGACGAAAAGGACGAATAGAAGGACCAGCTGGTATAAAGGCATAATAATGGCGTTTTTTCGAAAGACTTTTGGGTTTTCTGCTGAATAGGAAGCGGAAAACGTATGGGGCCACATGTAAAAGCCCAGCGCCGTCAGCAGCACGGTTGAACTGAACCATGCAGCACTTTGCCCTGTTTCGGGCAGGGTAATAAAACCGGGATTTGCGTTTTCAATCTGCTGAAACATGTCTTGAAATCCGCCGTAGTAATGAATCGGCAGATATATGCCTAAGAATAAAACGACGGCCAAAATCATGATGTCTTTGACAACGGATATCCAGGCGGACCCGTGGATGCCGGATACCATAACGTAAACTGTGATTGAAATGACGCCGATCCAAATGGCAGCAGTAGGAGAAATTTTTCCGTAAGACGTTTCCGATACAATCAATCCAAGCCCTTTCAGCTGCAGCACAAGATAAGGAATAAGCGCGGCAATGCCGACAAGTGAGACGAGCACACCAAGCAGCGGACTGTTGTACTTTTTGATGAAAAAATCGGACTGCGACATCAGCTTATGCTGTTTCGCATAGGACCATACCGCCGGCAGGAGCCAATAAGAAAGAATATAGGCCAGACAGCCGTAGGCGATGATGTAAAAGGCAGGCCCGCCTTTTCCGTAAGCCCAGCCGCTTCCGCCGAGAAACGTAAACGTCGTATAAATCTCTCCTGCCATCAATAGGAAAACAAAGACAGTACCGAAGCCGCGGCCTCCAACCGTCCACTGCTCAAGGTCCATGTCTTTTCCTTTTTGGGCGCGTACGCCGAGAAACATGCTGAATAGCAGGACACCGAAAATGATGATGAGAGCTGCGTTCATTCTGCTTCCTCCCTTTTATTTTCTTTGTCGAGGACATACACGATCGCCATCAGGACAGAGGTCAGCAAAGCCCACATGACGACATAGGCGAGAATGAATGGCATGCCAAACAGATAGGGTGTCACTTTGTTTGCAAAAGGGATGCCAAGCAAAAGTCCGATGAAGGGCAAAGCGGCAAGAATGTGAATCAGTTTCATAAAATCCTCCTTTGATCAAAAGTTGGGCGGTGCGTGTCATGCGCGGGCTGCAAATCATGTCGCTAATCTGGCGGCACATGTCATTTTTTGGGGAGTGAAAGGCTGTGGTACGAATTATAAATAAATTTATTTTGTTTGTATAGTGTGAATTGTCTGAAATTTATTCTTGAGGAGCTAGAAGGGGGGACGGGCGCAAGGAGGGGAATACAGAATGATTCGAAAGACTCATGGCGAGTCCGGCGCAAATAAATAGTATGTTAACAAACTGCTTACTTGCTCCCGGATTCGCGGGTTAAAATAGCGGTGTTTTTCTTCGTAGCCATCGATGACAAATAAATAAAGCGTAAAGGCTTCATCACGCTCAGCCTCGTGGATGGCGATTTTTCTTTTCCTCAGCTCTTTTCTGACCTCAATCAGATCCTTTTGTGCTATTTTTAATGATTCGTTGATAAGTTGTATATAAGGGTGTTTCAATTTTAATGAGCTTTTCTCAATTCCGCCGAGATCGCGGTTTAAAATGGTAATGACCATAGGCAAAAAGAGAGCCCGCTCTATCAATTCATATCCTTCCGGCTGCAAATGCGGCATGGTAACTCCTTCTTTCTTAAGGGAACGTTTGTTCTTGTTATATTCTATATCGGCTGGTGAAATGTTTCAAGACAGAAAAAATCACCAAAACTTTTTAGTTTTTCGCCGAGAATGTGTAGAATAAGAATAGACAAACCCGGTGAGGAGTATAAACGTTGGAGCAATTTTTATACTATTTGACAGAGGATCGTTTAACTGAATTATTTCAAAGCTATAGGGCTTTCGGTCCGCTTATTGCTGTGCTGCTGCCTTTAATTGAAGCATTTCTTCCGTTTTTGCCGCTTATCGTTTTTGTGGTGGCGAATACAAATTCGTTTGGATTGTGGGAAGGCTTCATCCTGTCATGGGCCGGATCAACAGCGGGGTCCATTCTCGTGTTTTTCATTGTCCGTCATTATGGACAAAGAAGAGCTCTTGGATTCATCCGCAGGCATCCGTCTGTCAGAAAGCTTATGTTATGGGTGGAAAGACACGGTTTTGGCCCGATGTTTCTGCTGCTTTGTTTTCCATTTACACCGTCTGCCGCGGTGAATGTGGTCGCCGGTTTGTCAAGGATCGGGACGCGGCCGTTTGTTTTGGCGGCAGCCTCGGGAAAGCTCGTCATGATTTTTATGATCAGCTTCATCGGATATGATCTTCACGCGCTGATCACACAGCCGATTCGCACGGTTATTGCCGTTCTGGTGATTGCTGTCTTATGGTATGTCGGCAAAAGGGTGGAACGGCATCTGCATGTGAGAGCCAGCCAGCGTGAGCATGATGGAGGGAGACAGTAACATGAAAAAACGGTTTTGGTTTCTTGCCGGTGTCGTGTCCGTAGTTCTCGCCATTCAAGTCAAAAATGCCGTCTTTATTGATTACAAAGTAGAAGGCATCAGCATGAACCCGACTTTTCAGGAAGGGAACGAACTGTTGGTCAATAAATTTTCACATCGATTCAAAACCATCCATCGTTTTGATATTGTTTTGTTTAAAGGCCCTGATCAAAAAGTGCTGATAAAGCGAGTCATTGGATTGCCCGGTGAATCGATCAAATATAATGACGATCAGCTGTATGTGAACGGAAAACAGGTGGCTGAACCATTTTTGAAACCATTGAAATCTGTATCTGCCGGAAGCCATGTAACGGGAGATTTTTCACTGAAAGAAACGACAGGGAAAAAGACGTTATCGAAGGGGCAATATTTTGTAATCGGAGATAATCGCATATATAGCTTTGACAGCCGGCATTTCGGTCCGATCAGGGAAAAAGACATTGTCGGAGTCATTTCGGATTAGGAACTGTACACTGAGAAAAAGGCGCCATTTGAAAGGCGTCTTTTTTGTGCTGGTTGGAAAAATATGTTGCGAGATCATTTGTCACCCGATATAATTATTTTTGTTACGTGTGTAACAAAATGAAATATTCATTAACACTTATTTCTTTTTTTCTTAGGCTTTTTGTTTAGTTGCAGATAAAACAAAAGGAGTGATCTCATGATGGATTACAAAACAGTTATTATCGGAGGCGGACCGGTTGGATTGATGCTGGCTTCTGAGCTGGCATTAGCAGGGGTAAAAACATGCGTGCTTGAGCGGCTTGAACAGCCAGTGCCGTATTCGAAGGCGTTGACGCTGCACCCCCGCACGCTTGAGCTTTTTGAAATGAGAGGGCTGCTTGAGCGTTTTGCGTCTCGTGGGAAAAAGATATCTTCCGGCCATTTTTCAATGCTCGATACGCGTCTTGATTTTTCCAGTCTGGATACGAGCTGTCCTTATACGCTATTGCTTCCGCAGACCGAGACTGAACAGCTGCTTGAGGAACGTGCGCGAAGCCTGGGGGCAGAGGTGTTACGGGGGGCAGAGGTGCTAACGGTAACGCAAAACGAAGAGGCAGTGCAAACCATTTTCAAGGATCGGGAAGGCATTGTGCGGACGTTGAGCAGCCTGTTTGCCGTTGGCGCTGACGGAGCAGGGAGCGTCGTTCGGAAACAGGCGGGAATTGCGTTTCCTGGAACAGACAGCACCGTCACCGCAGCTCTTGGTGATGTGAAGCTTCTTTCTCCGCCGCCATCAGGAGTTTTGTCGCTTTGTACGACAGAGGGAGGAGTCATGATTGTTCCGCTTTCTCCTGACCGGTATCGCGTTGTGTTGATCAGCCCTTACCGCACGCAGACGCCGAAAGATGCTCCTGTCACAGAAGAGGAGCTGAAAACAGATCTCATCCGGATATGCGGAACTGATTTTGGCTTAAACGAGCCTACGTGGATGTCCCGATTCGGGAATGCCTCCCGTCAAGCGAAGGAGTATCGGAGCGGCAGACTCTTTCTTGCGGGCGATGCAGCACATATTCATTTTCCTGCTGGCGGCCAAGGGCTGAATGTCGGTCTTCAGGATGCCATGAACCTTGGATGGAAGCTTGCGGCGGCTGTCGGCGGCTCTGCACCTTCATGGCTTTTGGACAGCTATCACGCAGAGCGGCATCCGGTGGCGGAAGATCTTCTTCGGAACACAGAGGCGCAGACGCGGCTGATGGATTTCACGAAGGCCGGTCTCCATTTGCGAAGCATGGTGTCCGATATGCTTGCTTTTCCCGATGTGAATCGCTTTATAGCGGGCCAAATTTCTGCAATCGATGTCGGGTATGAAGCTGACCAAAACATGCCGCCGCATCGGTTGAACGGCAAAAGACTTCCGGATGTGGAACTGCGGCTTCCTGATGGCAGTATGGAACGCCTCTATAACTGCCTGCATAACGGGGCATACGTTTTGCTGTCACTGAAACAAGGAGCTGATAATGACCACATCCCATTTAAAGGCTTGCACACAGTGTGTGCTTCTCTTGCAGAACCGCGTGAAGAGTGGAGAGACGTGCATACTGTATTGGTTCGGCCTGATGGCCATGCCGCCTGGGCAGTCGATGCCGCCGGGCCAGATACGGCAGAAGTGATTCAATCAGGTATCAGACGCTGGCTCCCGATTGCCAGCCGTGTGTAACACAAATCGATTGTTTCATCTGTAACAAAACGTTATGATATAAGAAACAATTGAATGAAAAAGGTTGGAAAATCCGATGAATACAGACCATACGAAACGCAACATTTTTGAATTATATGCGGAACTGATTCATCAGCAGGAGAAATGGGAGGGGCTCATAAAAGTCTTTTTGGCTGATGAAATGAAGAAGCTGGATCAGGAGCACGGACAAAAATCTCAATTAACGATGACAGAAATTCATGTTCTTTCCTGTGTGGGGGAGCATGAGCCGATCAATGTCACTTCGATTGCCGACAAAATGAATACGACGAAAGCGACGGTGTCACGCATCAGCACAAAATTGCTTGGCGCCGGCTTTCTTCACAGAACACAGCTCAGCGATAATAAGAAGGAGGTCTACTTCCGTTTGACGCCGGCAGGGAAGAAGCTGCACAGCTTGCATCTATACTATCATCAAAAGGTTGAGCAGCGTTTTCTTTCCTTTTTTGACCGATATACAGAGGAAGAGATTCTGTTTGCGGAAAGGCTGTTCCGGGATCTGGCGACGAAATGGTATCCGTCCTCAGAAGAAATGGAAGAGGGGTTTCACAACGTTTTCAAATAAAAAACACGCACTGAGGTGCGTGTTTTTTACGTTTCTTCTTTCTTTTTCAAGATTGTAAGGTAAATCAGATTTCCTCCGGCTAAAATGATAAGCGGCAGTCCAGGGGAGCTGGATGTCACCAAATTATAAATCAGCCAGATTCCTAAACATATTCCATAATATAAGTGCATTGCTTTCTCGGGGTTGTCGCGCAGCAAACTCCCTTTAAAAATCTTTTTCATCATAACGCCCCTATTAATTTTATGATTTCTCCTTTAGTTTACATGCATCTTCGGTTAATCTCAAAATTCGATCTTTGGCTTTTGATGCTTCCTCAGAATATGCTGAGGAAATTTAGGAATTATTTTTGATGGGGAGCAACAGTCTAGTATACCTTGATTTATGGATGTATCATAAAACAATTCTGTAAATACCTTTGCTTGTTACCTGAACGTATCTCGGACAGGTACAGAATCATAATCACTTCTATCATCTACTATCTCCCTTGCTAAAACACTGTTTTCTCCTGATAAAAAAGAGGACATTAAGTCCTCTTCTTACTTACGATATGTCTATTAGTATCTTTAATTCACACGTTTTTTACTGTGTTTTTGAAGCTTTGCTTTCAAGTGAAATAGGGTCTTCTGTTTTAGTTCTCCTAATCTTTACAGAAATACCTACTAGAATTACCGCCATCGTTGTAAATATTCCCATGGTTAATAAGATCGTATCATGATTTAAACTCCATCCAATTAAGAAAGAGATTATCGCTCCGCCGAAACTTGCCGAAGCAATAAATAAACTTGTAACTTCGTCAACGTACTTTTGAATAATGATTGATGCTAGTGTTAAAGCAATGGGAAATATGCCCGCTATACTTAGACCAATCAAAAATGTGCCACCCAATTGAAGTATTGGGTTATTTATATAAGAGAAGGCGATCAACAAAACAATTAAACAACTGCAACTAAATAGGAGGTACTTAGAAAAATCAAGCCTTCTGCTTACGAAACCAATCAGTATTCTTCCTATGATGATCCCTACCCAGAAAAAGGAGACACTGATAAGACTGATTTGTTCATTGTCTTGGTTTATCATAATTGAAGGTAAAAAGTTGGCGAAATTTGTTTCGATACCAGCATATAGAAAAGCAAAAAATACAAAAAAGCCTAATTGCTTTGATTTTTTTCTGTCTCCTATAAAGTATTGAAATGCTCCTACATTTGGCAAGGCCACTTGCTGGTTAGCATTCTTAGCGTACTTTCGGTTCTTGGATAAGAAAATTAACCACCCTGCTAATAGGACGAACAAAAAGGTGAATATGCAGTAATACGGTAAAAACCAGTTATTGATATTGATGAAGGAATTAATTAATAATGGGAAAGTTAAAGCGCCTAATCCAAAGAGGACTTCCAGCTTACTCATTTTTTCTGCATTACTTTCGAAATTAGCAATAACAAAGGAACCAACTGTCGTTTCTAATGTACCTGCTCCATATCCTAAGAGAAAAGCCATTACAACAATATAATACCAATCCTTAGTGAGAAAAAAGATACTTAACGCTGCAAGCATTATGATCAAAGCTAAAGTAAGTGTCCTAAAGTGACTGTATTTCTTAATCATTAACGGTGCGATTAATACCCCGCTTAGGAATCCGGTAAACTGAAAGAAAATGATGACCGAAATATCATCTGTTGTCTTGTTAAAAGACTCTAAAAGAAATGGTGTCAAACTTCCTGTTGATATATGGATAATACCCACTGTGAAAAAGAAAGCATATCCAAATAAATATGTCCCTCTTAACATTCATTACACCCCTATATGAAAAAGCAGGAAAATAAATTCCTGCTTTTTCAGTAACTTATCTCTTCGAAATACTAGTTGACTGCTAAAACAGACATTGTTTGAGAGTTGCTATCTTTCTCAAAGAACATTTCTAATACTTCCTGAGATCTAAAACCATCGTTAAAAGAAGGGATCTCAACCCAATCTTTCTGAGTTGATGAAATCCAATTGATTAACTCGCTTCTAAAAGAATCAGCCCACCCATAAAATTCGTTTGGCGGATCGTTTAAGAGACTTTGCGGCACTGGGCAGTCTACCACGTTCAAGCCATCTATGAGCTTGTAAACGTGAGGATTGCCTGTGTGGTATTTAAACTCTTTTTTGTGTCCAACTACCTCAATGCTAAAACCGCAGTCTTCAGGTACAGAACATTTTGATGTGATGATATTTACAAATACCTTGTTCTTCAGTTGACCATAAATTTCTGCATAGTCATCTACAAGTACCTGTTTATCCTCTTTTGTTTTTACATTTGTGTTCATCTTTGCCCTTACTGATTCTGTGATGAAATCACTCTCGAACAAATACCATACCATGTCGATAAGGTGAATACCCAGATCCCCCAATGACCCGCTGGTCTTCTTACTATTAGCGTCATCTCTCCAAGTAAACTTCTTACGTCTAAGTGCACTATTTTTCTTGAAGTGTACTTTTATGGACAGTATGTTACCTAGTTCATTATTGATAATTAAGCTTTTTAAGATATTTACGTAAGACAAATATCTATAATTAAATCCCATACTAGCTCTTACGTCTAACCTTTCAGCAGTATCTTTCATAATGCTTGCTTCTTCAAGAGAAATAGCCATAGGCTTTTCACACAATACATGCTTATGTTTTGCTAATGCTTGCAAAGCATGTTCTTTATGGCAAAAGTTTGGAGATGCTACAATTAAACCTTCTGAGACATCAATTAGTTCATCTACATTTTCATATGTCTTCCCACCGAAAGTTTTAACAAAGCTTTCCGCATTTTGTTGATTTATGTCATACACCCCTACTAACTCTGCATTTTTAATTGTAGATAAAGCAGTTGCGTGCGCTCTTGCAATACCGCCTGCACCTATGATACCAATCTTCTTCATACTCTATTTCCTCCTCATTATCCAATTAATTTTTTCAAGGTATTGGTAATTCCTTTTGAGTACTCACTATCGGTTATCAATTGATGCAGATTTTTGGCTTCTTGTGTTGCATTTTTAAGTAGATATCCATTTCCTACTGCCTGTAACATCCGAACATCATTTCCGCTATCTCCAAATGCGATAGCTTTTTCAGTATTTAGGTTGTATTTCTCTAACATAAACTTTACAATTTCATTCTTTCCTGTTCCCATGGGTATAAAATCTACATCATAGCTGTCTTCTGGATCACCTGCTAAGGGATTGCAACGATTTATATTAACTGAAACTCCGTATTCCTCGCAGATCTTTTCAATTGCTAATAGGTTTTTCTTGTCGTTTATTTCATCTTGTTCCTGATAATAAAAATTATGCTTATACCGTGACGTTCCTAATTGAGTTTGCGGATTCAAAAGAATGTTATGATTTTCATGTAACTGTTTTACAAGTATCTCAATCTTTTCTTTACTAAACTCTTCATTTATACGACTGTTCCACTCATTATCTTGCTGTCCGAAATTATGCTCTGAAAAGTACGTAATTTCAGTTCCAAGATCACTAGCTATAAAATGCGGGAAATATCTAAATTTTCCTCGTCCCATTTTATCGAGAATAGATTCTATACTACTCCCGGTAACCCATCCGATGAGCAGTTCCCCATCTTTACTTTTTTGTTCTAGATAATCTTCGAGTTCATATATGTCACGTTGTTTTTGTTCATCGATTGTATGCGGAAAATACGTTTCATCAAAATCACAAAAAACAATATACTTAGGATGGTCAACCTTGGATAACGTTTTATACTCTGACTTCTTGCTTAATAACATGAAACAGACCCTCCACTACTCTGTCTTGTTCTTCTAAAGTAAATGACGGATATAATGGCAAATGCAGTACCTGACTATGAGCTTTTTCCGTATGAACCAATTGGAGTTTTGTATACTTGTCCTGTACTAAAGGAGTTTTTTGCATATGAGACAGGATTGGATAATATACATCTGTTTGAACACCAAAACCTTCATTTAATTTCGTCATGATATTTGTCCTATCTTCTGTTCTTACCTTAATAGGAAACAGATGCCACACATGATCTTCACTTAATTCCGGTAATTCAATAAGACCTTTATTCTGTAATTCTGCTAATTGAGTAATGTATCTATCCGCCAAAAACAGTCTTTTGAAGTTGTTTAATGAAAGATACTTCATTCTCTCTAAACCAATAGCTGCTTGTAAATTGTCCATTTTTGAGTTAAGTCCAAAATCGATGACTTTCTTATTTTTCACATTTACTTCAAAACCATGATAACTAAATTGAATGCATTTTTTAGCGAGTTCTTCATTATCAGTTGCTATTGCTCCAGCCTTACCACATACACCAAAATTCTTATATGGATTAAAACTTAATGTAGTGATGTCTGCATCCTTTCCTAAGTCTGTCAGTCCAATTCCTTGGCAAGCATCCTCAATTACTTTCAATTGATAACGATTTGCGATTTGACGGATATGCTTCATGTCTGAATGTTTTCCGTATAAATGCACAGGCAGAATAAATTTTGTATAAGGAGTTATTGCTTCCTCGATTTTGTTAGGATCGATGCAGAATGTTTGCGGGTTAATATCTACATAGACAGGAACGCCTCCCAAAGCTAACACAGCATTTTCAGTAGCTGAAAAGCTATTAGCTGGCATGATCACTTCATCCCCGCGGTTTAACCCTAAAGCCAATAATCCTATCATAATAGCATCCGTTCCACTGCTAGTTGCAATTACATACCTTTTATGTAAATATGTAGATAAAACATCTTCGAATTGCTCTAAATAGGAACCACTCGTAAATTTTCCAGTTGGCAAAACTTTAGTTAAAGTATTTAAGATATCATCCACTTCATCATTGGTTATTAATCTGTCTACAGGCATAAAAGGGACTTTACTGATTTCACGATTTTTTTGGTAGTTGAAAAGGTCGTTTTCAATATCTGTATTTTCTTTTAATACTTGTTTCCACCGCTCGTTTGCAATACTGTCTTCAATAACAAGTTCTTTTCCTTGCATGTCACCTTTTAAGTGTTTTAGCAATAACATGTTTTCTTTACTTTTACCTGAAACTCTAACCTGTTTTTGCATGAACAGTACCTCCAATGATTTTTATAATCTGGAAAATTTGATACAAATTTATCCTAATTTCTGAAACCGATAACATGTCAATAACTTTTTTGAGGAAGGGAAAATATGCCTACAATTGATGAAATAGCAAAATTGTGCAATGTGTCTAAAACCACAGTATCAAGAGTATTGAATAATCATCCTTATGTATCAAAAGAAAAAAGAGATATGATCTTAGAGGCTATTAACGATCTTGACTACACTCCCAATTATTTAGCTCGGAATTTTAGGAGAAATAAGACACAAACGATAGCTTTATCGGTTCCGAGTATCGACCATCCATTTTTTGCTCAATTAATAAAAGGGGTCTCTCATGAAGCGCTGTTTAAGAATTACAAGGTCATTGTATTTCAAACCTTTTATGACAAACAGACAGAGCTGGAATTATTAGAGTTATTGAAACATAAAGAAGTTGATGGCATTATTCTTGGAACTTTAGAAAATGAATGGGATAAGATATCCCCTTTCTTAAAGTATGGTCCTATCTTATTGTGTAATGAATATCATCACTCAGCGGACATCACGATCATTGGGTATGATGAATTTGAAGCCGCATACATGGGGGTAGCACATTTAATTGAAAGAGGACATAAAAAAATTGGATTTTGTTTTGATACTCCATATAGCGAAGCTCAATGTCAGAGGAGAGAGGGTTACTTGAAAGCTTTACAAGATTACAATTTACATCATAGAAACGAATGGATATTCGGCGAATTGTTTAATATCGAGGATGGCTTTCGTGTTTTTCATAAGATAAAGGATCTAAAGGACAGACCCTCAGCAATATTTACAGGAAATGATCAAGTCGCCGCAGGGATTATTAAACAGGCGATAAAAAATGGCTTTAAAGTTCCAGAAGACTTAGCTGTAATTGGTTTTGACAACCATTCGATTTGCCAAGTCGTTACTCCGACCATAACAACAATTGATATTCCCATAATAGAATTAGGTCAACAGGCTGTGTTGAAAATAATCGAGTATATTTCGGGGAACACTTCTTTAAACAGAAAAATTATTAAACTGCCAACAAATCTTATTATAAGAGAATCAACTTAACTAGAGATTTTCACTTCTTTATCATTTTATCACTTTGTATAGAAAAAAGAGGTTATCATATATAACCTCTTTTTCAATCAGGAAATTTCACTTTCCTGCCTCATTTTGAAGTCTCCATACTCTGCAGAATAGAGTCGCTCCTGCCCTTTTTTTCCTAAGTATTCCTTTTTTAACTAGGCATTGCTGCCGCTTATCGAACTCTCTTTGCCTTTTTTTTCCCCGTGAAGATGGTGAAGCAGACGATAAAACGGCGGCAAGAGGGCGATGACAAGGATGACGCGTATGACCTGAACCGCAACGACAAAGGTGGAATCGGCATGCAATGTAACAGACGTCGTCGCCATTTCTGCAATGCCGCCGGGTGCAAATGCCAAAACAGAGGTGATCAGCGAAATCCCTGTCAGTTTGGAAACGATCACCGCGCTTAAAAGCATAGCGGCAATTAAGCCGACTGATGAAATGAAACCGACGATCATGATACGTGTAACGCCGGCAAACATGCTTTTGTACATCTTAGAACCGATTGTAGCCCCCAGAAATATCTGCGAAAGATGGTTGGCCTGTGACGGCCACCATGCAAGCATGTCATGGCCTGTTATTGAAGCGCCGCCTATGTGCACGGCCGCTACACCGAGCATACTGCCGAGCAGCCACGGAGCGGGAAATTTTAAATATTTTGCCGCTTTACAAGCTCCCCAGGCAATGAAAATGAGAACGCCGGTCCACAGTACGGGAGCGAGCCCGATTTCTGTCGTAGCAGCGGATACCGTTTGTGTTGCGGCACTTGCAGGGCCATCTTGTTTAGCGTAAATCAGGATAACCAAAAACGGAATAGACAGGACCACGAGCAGCACCCGCATCATTTGAACGAGACTGACAATAGCGGTATTGGCACCGACCTCCTGAGCAATACTCGGCATGGCGGACAGTCCGCCGGGAGCCGTGCCGACAAAGCTGGTCATCATATCCGTTTTGCTGAAACGCCACAGCACATAGCCTGACAGCATGGCAAGAAGTATCGATAAAATCAGCATGATGCCGACCGAAAACCAATGATCTTTGAGGACAGACAGAACGGATAGGTTCAGCTTTTGGCCCAATTCAATGCCGAGGATCATCTGCCCGAGAGCGAGCCACCGGCGGTTAATTCCTTTTTGGTCTGGCGCCATCATCAGCCAAGCCGGCCGTATCATAGCAAGACAGCAGGCGACAATCAGCGTTCCGATCATCCATCCGATCGATATTCCGGTTAACGAAAGAATAAACCCCCCGGCTGCACTGATTGCGATAAACCATAGATCTGTGAGGAGATTTTTGTCTTTCTTCAATATAAAACCCTTCTTCCTATTAACTTACAGCTCCAATTGTTCATGTAGTGAATGTATGATTACTATAGTATATTTTTGTTGATAAAGAAATTATGAATTTTTTTCTGTCAGCCATTGATTTTTCTTATGACCTTATATTCAATCCTCTCCATGATATGAGACTGCAAGAAACCGGCGGCGAGAAGACAAGCGGAAAGACTGTAAAACATGATTTCCCCGCCAAACGAAGTCAGGATCAGTCCGCCGGCCAGCGGTCCGATTGACCGTGAAATATCCCAATGCAAGCCGTATATCGCATAAAAACGGCCGAGCATATGCGGCGGCGCCAGCCGGGAAATAAAGGTTTGGATATGAGTGAGTCCGATGCTTTCTCCAACCGTCATCACGGCAGCAGTCAGCATAAGCAACGTTAAAGATGTTGAGAATGCAAAGCCGGCGGCCGCAAGTGAGTAGCTGATATAGGTGATGAGAAGAATCGCTTTCATCGGAAACTTTTCTGTCCATTTTACTAAAGGGACTTGAAGAACAAAGCTTAATAAAGCTTTTGCCGCCGAGTAGATTGCCAGCATGGACAGGTAATCAGGAAACATACTTTTGCTGAACAGCCTGTATGTCGTTTCTGTTTGCGCGTATAACATGCTGATTGGGAGAGAAAGCAGCAAAAGGATCAAAACAGGCCGATATCTTGTGAAACGCGCGGATAATGCTGCGGGATGATCGGCTTTTAGCGGCTTTGTTTCTGGTAATTTAAAGGCGGCGATAAGAAAATAAATGAACAGCGCCGCGGCATCTAGTGCAAATATCCAAACGGGATCATGAGCGTACAGCAGCAGCCCAAGCAGCGGACCTGCCGCCAAGCCTGCTGAGTAGATGGCATTGATGACGGCAAAAACTTCCGAACGTCTGCTTTCCGGCGTGCTTTCGGCGATCTGTGCGCGTGATGCAGGAATGTACAGGGATCTGCCGATGCCGTTGAGGATATAAAGGAAAGCGAAAAAATACGCATCATGAGCAAAAACAAAACCCGCCATTGCCGCTGTTTGCAGAAGCAGGGCAGTCAGGATCGCTGTTCGCCGTCCGAGCTGATCTGTCACACGTCCCGCTATGAGTGTCAGGCAAATATCAGCGAAGGGCTGAAGACTGATGATAAGCATGGGAAGCATTACGCTTTCGTTTAATTGCTCATGCAGATACAGCACCATAAACGGCCCCATCATGGCCCCTGTCAGGCTTGTCAGCATTTCGCCGAAAAATCGGAGCCAAACGGGTGCTGTGTAGCGGGATTTAATTGATTGGAAGAGGATAAACATGTGATTTCCGCCTTTCGCTGTTTGATATAGTAGTAGTGTATAGAAGGGGCGGCGGGCCAAAAAGAGAAGAAAATAAGAGAAAAAGATTCCCCTTTTTTGTCAGGAGGTGCAGGGATTGAAGCTGATTGACCACTATGTGGCGCTCGCAAAAGCTGAGAGCGGCGAACCGGGACAGATGAAGGAAATGCCGCTCAGTGAGATTGCGGCTTGTTTATATTGTACAGAGAGAAATGCGAAGCTGATTTTACATAAGATGGAGAGCAAAAAATGGATCATTCGCGAAAGCGGATCGGGGCGCGGCCATAAATCAAAAATCGCTTTTCTCCGTCAGCCGGAAGATTTGCTGCTTCAAACTGCCAAGGAATATACAACAGCCGGTAAACTTGAAAAAGCAAAAGGACTGCTTGACCATTATCAGCCGGCATTTCCGGGGATTCAAAATATGTATGACATGTGGTTTTCTGAGGTATTCGGTTTTGTAACACAAACCGGACAGGATGGTGAACAGGATGTGCTGCGCTTGTTTATAGCCCCAGCAGCGGTAAGCAGTTTTGATCCGTGCAGGATTTTTCTGCGGTCAGAGGGCCATTTTGTCAAGCAGATTTATGATACACTGCTCCGATTTGATCGGGAAAAGAGAGAGCCGCAGCCGCATTTGATCCACGGATGGAATAAGGCAGGGAAAAAAAGGTGGCGATTTTTTCTTCGGAAAGGCGTTTCTTTTCATAATGGAAAGCCATTGACGTCAAGGGATGTTGTATTTACGTTTCAGCGTTTTATGGATCATGATGAAAATCCATATAAATGGCTGCTGAAAGGTGTTGAACGGATTTCAGAGAAAGGGCCTTTTTGTGTGGACATTGAGCTCGATCAGCCGAATGAGCTTTTGCCATATATTCTTTGTGATGAACGGCTGTCTATCCTGCCGGCAGAAATGAACGGCGGAGTGAATGGGACGGGACCTTTTTGCCTTGTTCAGCATGACGAACACATGTTCATTCTTCAAGCCAACGATTGGTACTTTAAGGGCCGGGCATTCTTAGATCGTATTGAGTTTGTGTTTTCTGAGCAAGCAGATGATATGTACGGTTTTACCCTTCGAGAAAAACAGAAACCTCCTGAGCGGCAAACTGTTTTTGAAGAACGGCATGTTCAATATTTGTCACTAAACCTCAGAAAGAAAGGGCCGCTTCAGCATCCAAGCTTGAGAAAAGCCCTTCGGCTGCTGATTTCATCTGAACAGCTCGTTCGTGAGGCGGGAGGACACAGAAGCATTCCGGTATCATCTTTTTTCCCCCCGGCGCCTTTTGACTGGGGATATGCTTCACCTGCGGAATTAATAAAAAAAAGCGGATATGCGGGGGAAACGCTGTCACTGTTTACCTTTTCTGAAACAGATCATCGCGAGGACGCAGCATGGATTCAAGAGGTTTGTGAACGGAACGGCATTAGGCTTGACCTGGAATTTTGTGCTGCTGCCGATTTGCGCCGCCCGGAAATCGTACAAATGGCTGACATCATTCATGACAGCGCAACGTTTTATGAAGAAAGCGAGTTTGGTTTTTTGCATTTGCTGCTTTCGGAGAACAGCTTTTTGCATCAGCATCTTTCAGATGAACAGAAACAGACATTTTCAGAAATGATAGAACGGTTTTTCTCATTGCGCGACCTGCCTTCCAGAATGAATATAGTAAAACAAATTGACCGTCAGCTTATAGGCGATGTCAGCGCGATTCCGCTGTATCAAAATGTGCTTGAGGTTGCATCGAGTGAAACTGTTGAGGGTCTGATGCTGGATGAAGAGGGGTGGATTGATTTTTACTCTGTATGGCTGTCAAAAGAGTGAAGAGGGCTCTCATTTGCCCCCTCTTATCTTCCTGTTACGCAGCCATTTTGCGGCAGTGATCGGCGCAGGCAAAGCAAGACGTCGCACACGCTTGGCAATGATCATGATCATGCTTTTCGCATTCAGTGCCGCAGGCTTCACAAATATCGGCGCAAAGTGCGCAAATTTCTTTCATAAAGGGGCTGTCCGTTTGCATGGCTTTCACTGCCAGCGCGCAAATATCCGCACATTCCCTGTCAAGCCGGATGCAGCCGCTCAGATCGTGGTGCGCACTTTCTTCCAAACATTTTGTAAAACAATGGTTGCAAGCTTCCATACATGTGATACAAGCTTCAATGGTTTGCTGCATGCTTGATTCCCCCTCATATGTTCGTGTATGATTTTATGTTTCCCGGCTGAGGTTAAGAAAAACAGTGGAGTGTGTTTTAGGGGGAGATGGGTGTAAATATAATCTGGTCGTGTCGATCAAAACGGGTGCTAGCGATCCATCAAATAGTATAAAAACCAGACAGCATGGTTTTGTTCATCTCGTGCGGCGCGCGTAAAGATACCCTTTGCCTTTACATTTGAGGTTTCCTCAGCTGCGCGTAAGTAAAAGTCAACGGTTTTCTGTTCATCTTTAAAAGCGGCATCAAGTCCTCTTGTAAAAGTGTCCGGGCATTTTTCTGTTTGTTTCGGCATGATAGGTTTGCCTGTAATGGCTCCGTATAATGAGGAGAAATCACGGAGATGGCGGATCTCATCGCGCCTGATTTCTTCAATTTGTTTTCTGACATCGGCAGGGTGGGCAAGTTCAGCAAGCCTGCGGTAGCATTGAACCGCACTGAATTCTCCGTTGATGGCTTTCTGGAGATTTTGAATCAAAACAGGGTCTTCCCGATATTGCGCTGGATAAGGAAAATAGCTGTAATACAAGGGGTTCAACTCCATTCTTAAGGAATTGGGCTTCTGTAAAAGTATATGTGAGGCCAGAAAACATGTGCGGAGAAATTCAGCTTCTCATAAGTGAAAAGGCCGTTTTTACCAATAGATCAGATTGGTCATTTTCGTCAATGTTCGATAAAATATAAACAGATAAAAAGAGAGGGGTCTTCTAATTTGGGAGCAGAGTTTTTAGTAGGCAGGTCCGGGAGTGGAAAAACGAAGCTGATCATCGACAGCATTCAAGATGAACTGCGCCGGGCTCCATTCGGGAAACCGATCATTTTTCTAGTCCCGGATCAAATGACGTTTTTAATGGAATACGAGCTTGCTAAAACGCCTGATACGGGCGGCATGATTCGTGCTCAAGTCTTCAGCTTTTCACGACTGGCCTGGCGCGTCCTCCAGCATACGGGAGGAATGAGCAGGCCGTTTCTTACGAGCACGGGCGTACAGATGCTCCTGCGGAAGCTCATTGAAGAGCACAAACAGGAGTTTAAAGTCTATCAAAAAGCAAGTGATAAAAGCGGTTTTACCGCACAGGTAGAACGGATGCTGACTGAGTTTAAGAGATACTGTCTGGAACCGGAAGATATTCGACGGATGGCGGATAGCGGAACAGCTTCCGAGTATCGGGGGGAACGTGTTTTATCTGAAAAGCTTCATGATTTATCGATCCTGTACCAGCAGATGGAAAAAAGCCTTGAGGATCAGTATCTTCATTCTGAGGATTATTTGACACTATTGGCAGAGCATATCCCGCAGGCGGAAGATTTGAAAGGGGCACATGTCTATGTAGACGGCTTTTATCAGTTTACACCGCAGGAATTCAGGGTGTTAGAGCAGCTTATGCTTCAGGCAGAGCATATCACGTTTTCACTCACAGCGGACAAGCCGTCACATGAGGGGGAGCCGCAGGAACTTGATTTGTTCAGAATGACGGGAAAAACGTATTATCGCCTCCACCAGACGGCAAAGGAACTGAATCTGGACATCACCTATAAAGAGCTTGATGAATCAAAGCGGCACAAGCGCGCACCGGAATTAGCCCATTTAGAAGCACAGTATGAAGCGCGTCCGGTTATTCCGTTTGCTGAGAAACAAGAGGCTTTTACCGTGATGCAGGCCGCAAACAGACGAGCAGAGCTGGAAGGTATTGCCCGGGAAATCCACAGCCTTGTCAGAGAGAAGGACTACCGTTACAAGGATATGGCGATTCTAGCGCGTCAGCCGGAAGACTATAAGGATATGGTCAAGGAAGTATTTGCAGATTACGAGATTCCTTATTTTATTGACGGGAAAACATCTATGCTGAACCACCCGTTAGTAGAATTTATCCGGTCAAGCCTTGACGTATTAAAGGGAAATTGGCGTTATGAAGCGGTGTTCCGCTGCGTGAAAACCGAACTGTTATTCCCGCTTAACCAGCCGATGGCCAAGGTAAGAGAGCAGGTTGATCAGCTGGAGAATTACTGTATCGCTTACGGGATCAAAGGCGATCGCTGGACAAAGGGTGATCGTTTCCATTACAGACGTTTTGTGTCGTTAGATGATGAATTTGCGCAGACCGATCAAGAAATCGAAATAGAAAACATGCTGAATGACACGCGCGATTGGATTGTTCCGCCGCTGTTCCAGCTGCAGAAACGAATGAAAAAAGCAAAAACGGTTCAAGAGAAGGCGGAGGCGCTTTACCGTTATTTAGAAGAGACAGATGTGCCGCTGAAGCTGGATCAGGAAAGACAGCGGGCTGAGGAAGACGGCAGAATCATTGAAGCACAGCAGCACCAGCAGGCGTGGGATGCAGTCATTCAGCTGCTTGAGGAGTTTGTGGAAATGATGGGCGAAGATGAAATTTCTCTCGATTTGTTTCAGCAAATGATGGAGACCGGTGCAGAGTCGCTGACATTCTCTCTCATCCCTCCGGCGCTTGATCAGGTGTTTGTCGGCAATATGGATTTGTCCAGAATATACGGCACCTCATGCACCTTTGTGATCGGGGCAAACGACGGCGTCCTGCCGGCTCGCCCTGACGAAAACGGGGTGCTGTCGGATGATGATCGTGAGTGGCTGAAGACGATAGGTATTGAGCTTTCCTCCGGCGGGCGGGAGCGTCTGCTTGATGAGCATTTCCTCATCTATATGGCGCTTTCAAGCCCGTCTGATCGCCTTTATGTGACGTATCCGATTGCTGATGCGGAAGGGAAAACGCTTTTGCCGTCGATTGTAATCAAGCGGCTGGAAGAACTGTTTCCGCAGCATCGTGAGCGTCTATTGACAAATGAACCGGAGCAGGTCAGCGATGAGGAACAGCTTATGTACCTTGTCAATAAAAGCGTGGCGCAATCATACACCGCTAGCCAGCTCAGATTATGGACGAGGGAATATGAGATCAGCGACGTCTGGTGGAGCGCGTATAATGCGCTGATGAATGAACCTGACAGGCTGGAATCGAAAAAGCTTTTCTCTAGCCTGTTTTTCCGAAATGAAGTCAAGCAGCTTGAACGCTCTGTATCGAGACAGCTCTATGGTGAACGCATTCAAGGGAGCGTGTCGAGGATGGAAACCTTTAACGCTTGCCCGTTCTCCCATTTTGCGTCCCACGGGTTGCATCTGAAGGAACGTCAATTTTTCAAGCTTGAAGCACCGGATATCGGGCAGCTGTTTCACTCCAGCTTAAAACTGATTTCAGACCGGCTTCGTGAGCAAAAAATAGATTGGCGCGACCTAACGAAGGAGCAGTGCGAGCTGTTTTCTTATGATGCGGTCGAGCGGCTGGCGCCGAAACTGCAAAAAGAAATTCTGCTCAGTTCAAACAGACATTATTACGTGAAGGAAAAACTGCAAAAAATTGTGACACGCGTATCCGGCATTTTAAGCGAGCATGCAAAAGCGAGCGGATTCGTGCCGATCGGCCTTGAATTGGGCTTTGGCGGAAAGGGCCCGCTCCCGCCGCTTACCTTTAAGCTGAAAAACGGCTGTACGATGGAGCTCGTCGGGCGGATTGACCGCGTGGATAAAGCGGAAAGCTCTAAAGGCCTGCTCCTCCGAATTGTCGACTATAAATCCAGCGATAAAGGCCTTGACTTGGCGGAAGTGTATTACGGACTTGCGCTGCAAATGCTGACGTATCTGGATTTATCGATTACACATTCGTTAGACTGGCTAGGAATGAAAGCCACGCCGGCCGGAGTGCTGTATTTCCATATTCATGACCCGATGATCCAATCGAATCTTCCGCTCGGACTTGATGAAATTGAACAGGAAATTTTTAAGAAATTTAAGATGAAGGGCCTCCTCCTTGGTGATCAGGAAGCGATTCGCCTCATGGATACAACCCTTCAAGAAGGAAGATCAAATATCATCAATGCGGGCCTGAAGAAAGACGGCTCACTCAGATCGGATTCAGCGGCAGTCGGTGAAAAAGAATTTGAACTGTTGACGAAGCATGTGCGCCGCACCTTCCAAGAAGCAGGCGAGCAAATCACTGACGGGCGCGTATCCATTGAGCCGTATAAAATGAAGAACAAGACGCCTTGCACATACTGTGCGTTCAAATCAGTATGCCAATTTGATGAATCATTAGAAGAAAACGAGTATCGTCTGTTAAAGGCCGAAAAGGACAAGACGGTACTTGATTGGATAAAGAAGGAGGCTGATGGCAATGAACATTCCTAAACCGGCAGACAGCACATGGACAGATGACCAGTGGAATGCCATCGTCTCAACCGGCCAGGATATCCTTGTGGCAGCGGCGGCAGGCTCCGGTAAAACCGCTGTTCTTGTCGAAAGAATGATCCGGAAAATCACGGCGGAAGAAAATCCGATTGATGTAGACCGGCTTCTCGTTGTCACCTTTACAAACGCCTCAGCGGCAGAGATGAAACACCGGATCGCGGATGCACTGGAAAAAGAGCTGGTGAAACGCCCAGGATCACTGCATATCCGACGCCAGCTGTCGCTGTTAAACCGGGCCAGCATTTCAACGCTTCATTCGTTTTGCCTGCAGGTGCTGAAAAAATATTACTACCTGATTGATCTTGATCCGGGCTTTCGGATTGCTGATCAGACAGAAGGCGAGCTTCTCGGGGACGAGGTGCTTGATGAGCTGTTTGAGGATGAATATGCAAAGGGTGATAAGGCGTTCTTTGAGCTTGTCGACCGCTACACGACTGACCGGCATGACTTAGATCTGCAATATCTCGTGAAACAGGTGTACGAGTATTCCCGTTCCCATCCTGATCCGGAGACATGGCTGAAAAGCTTTGTTCATTTGTATGATGTAACAGAAAAGAGCGCGATCGAGGAACTGCCGTTTTATCCGTATGTCAAAGAAGATATTGCGATGGTGCTGAACGGAGCAAAGGAAAAGCTGCAGCGTGCCCTTGAGCTGACAAAAGCGCCGGGCGGACCTGCGCCGCGCGCTGAAAATTTTCTCGATGATCTCGCGCAGATTGATGACCTGATTCAGCATCAGGATGACTTCAATGAACTTTATCAACGCGTGCCCGCTGTCTCCTTTAAGCGTGCAAAAGCGGTGAAAGGGGACGAGTTCGATCCCGTCTTGCTTGATGAAGCGACAGACTTAAGAAATGGCGCCAAAAAACTGCTTGAAAAACTTAAAACCGATTACTTCACCAGAAGCCCGGAGCAGCATGTAAAAAGTTTGGCTGACATGGAGCCTGTCATTGAAACACTCGTCCAGCTTGTTATCAGCTACGGGAAACGGTTTGAAGCCGCGAAGCAGGAGAAATCGCTTATCGATTTTTCTGATTTGGAGCATTATTGCCTGTCCATCTTGACCGCTGTGAACGAAAAAGGCGAACGTGAGCCGAGTGAGGCGGCAAGATTTTATCAAGAGCAGTTTCATGAGGTGCTTGTCGATGAATATCAGGATACCAACCTGGTGCAAGAATCCATTCTTCAGCTCGTCACAAGCGGGCCGGAAGAGACAGGCAACCTGTTTATGGTAGGAGATGTCAAACAGTCGATTTATCGATTCAGGCTTGCGGAGCCGCTTCTTTTTCTTTCAAAGTACAAACGGTTTACAGAGAGCGGAGAAGGTACTGGCCGGAAAATCGACTTGAACAAAAACTTTCGAAGCAGGGCTGATATTTTAGACAGCACAAACTTTTTGTTCAAACAGCTGATGGGCGGCAAAATCGGCGAGGTCGATTATGATGAACAGGCTGAGCTGAAACTCGGAGCGGCGTATCCGGAAAACAACGAAACGGAAACAGAGCTGCTGCTGATTGACAAGTCAGAGGAGGCGGACGCAGGCGAGGAAGCGGAAGAGCTGGAAACGGTGCAGTTCGAAGCTAAAGCGATCGCTAAAGAAATACGCAAGCTGATCTCATCGCCATTTAAAGTATATGACGGGAAAACGAAGACACATCGCAATATTCAATACCGCGATATCGTGATTTTGCTGCGATCGATGCCGTGGGCGCCGCAAATCATGGAGGAACTGCGAGCTCAGGGCATACCGGTTTACGCCAATTTAACATCAGGCTACTTTGATGCGGTAGAAGTGTCTGTGGTGCTTTCTGTCCTGAAGGTGATTGATAACCCGTATCAGGATATTCCGCTTGCTTCCGTTCTGCGTTCACCGATTGTCGGTGCTGACGAGAACGAGCTGTCTTTGATCCGGCTTGAAAACAAAAAGGCGCCGTACTATGAAGCAATGAAAGACTATTTGGCAGCCGGCGACCGAAACGATGAGCTCTATCAAAAGCTGCAAACGTTTTACGGACATTTGCAAAAGTGGCGCGCTTTTTCGAAAAACCATTCGGTGTCCGAGCTGATCTGGGAAGTGTACCGCGACACAAAATATATGGATTATGTCGGCGGGATGCCGGGCGGAAAACAGCGCCAGGCTAACTTGCGCGTCCTTTATGACCGGGCGCGCCAATATGAATCGACGGCATTTCGCGGCCTGTTTCGATTCTTGAGGTTTATCGAACGCATGCAGGAACGCGGCGATGATCTGGGAACGGCGAGAGCGTTGACCGAACAGGAGGATGTTGTCCGTTTGATGACGATTCACAGCAGCAAAGGGCTCGAATTTCCAGTCGTCTTCACAGCGGGACTCGGCCGGAATTTCAACATGATGGATCTCAACAAATCCTACCTGCTGGACAAGGAGCTTGGGTTTGGCACGAAATTTATCCATCCTGAATGGCGCATCAGCTATCCGACGCTTCCGCTCATCGCGATGAAGAAAAAAATGCGCAGGGAACTGCTGTCTGAGGAATTGCGTGTCCTCTATGTTGCTTTAACGAGGGCAAAGGAAAAGCTGTTTCTTGTAGGCTCATGCAAGGATCATCAGAAACAGCTGGCAAAATGGCAGGCATCCGCGTCCCAAGCTGACTGGCTTCTGCCAGAATTTGACCGCTATCAGGCGAAAACGTATTTGGATTTCATCGGACCAGCTCTTGTCAGACACAGAGACTTGGAGTCTTTAGCTGAGGGCGGTACGGCAGCGGTTTCTGATATATCAGGCCATCCGGCCCGCTTTGCTATTCAAATGATCCATTCATATGATCTGCTTGATGATGAGCTGGAAGAGAGACTGGAAGAAAAAAGTGAACGTCTTGAAGCGATCCGCCGTGGTGAACCGGTTCCCGGCCCGTTTGCATTTGAGGAAAAAGCTCGCGAGCGGCTGGCTTGGAAGTATTCGCATCACGAGGTGACACAAATTCGCACGAAGCAGTCCGTTTCTGAGATTAAGAGAAGAAGAGAGTACGAAGACGAATACAGCGGACGGGCGCCCGTTAAACCGGCTGATGGAAGCATTCTGTACAGACGCCCGGCTTTCATGATGAAAAAAGGCCTGACAGCAGCAGAAAAAGGAACAGCTATGCATACGGTCATGCAGCATATTCCGCTGACACATGTGCCGACGATAGAAGAAGCGGAGCGGACAGTGCAGCATCTTTATGAAAAAGAGCTGCTCACCGAAGAACAGCAATCCGCTATCAATATCGAGGAAATCGTTCAATTTTTCCATACGGAAATTGGCGAAAAACTGATCGGCGCTAAATGGAAGAACCGCGAAGTTCCATTCAGTTTGGCGCTTCCGGCAAAAGAGATTTATCCTGATGCGAAAGAGGCGGATGAGCCGCTATTGGTGCAGGGGATCATCGATTGTCTCTACGAAACAGAGGATGGCTTATATTTGCTGGACTATAAAACAGACCGAATTGAGGGTAAATTCCAGCACGGCTTTGAAGGAGCAGCCCCGATCCTGAAAAAGAGATATGAAACGCAAATTCAGCTGTACACAAGGGCCGTTGAACAAATTGCTCAAACGAAGGTAAAAGGGTGTGCGCTTTATTTCTTTGACGGAGGGCACATTCTGACTTTATAACGAGATCCATAAGCTCCGGGAATTCAGACGGAGCGGATCTCGTTTTCTATACAAAAGAGAGGTGAACGCATTTGCGGATTTTACATACGGCTGACTGGCATCTAGGAAAAACCCTTGAAGGAAGAAGCAGGCTGAGTGAACAGGCGGATGTATTGGACGAACTGAATACAATCGTAAAGGAAGAGCAGATCGATGCTATTGTGATGGCGGGAGACGCGTTTGATACCGTGAACCCGCCGGCTTTAGCCGAGCAGTTATTTTATGAAAGCCTGTCCGCTCTCAGTGACAGAGGAAAGCGCCCGATCGTTGTCATTGCCGGAAACCATGATAATCCTGACAGATTGTCCGCTGCTTCACCGCTGACACATGAGAACGGCATTTATTTAATCGGCTATCCGACAACTGAACCGCTTCATATAGAAGTGCCTTCAGCAGGTGAGCTTTTGGCTGTCGGAGCGCTGGCATACCCGTCTGAGGCACGGTTAAATGAGGTTCTTTCCGATACATTTGATGAGAAGCTTCTCCGTGATCACTATGATGTGAAAATCAGTCAGGCATTTGAACAGATTACAAGCCGCTTCCGAAAAGACGCCGTAAAGATTGCCGCCAGCCATATTTATGTTGCGGGCGGCAACCAAACGGACTCGGAGCGGCCGATTGAAGTCGGCGGCGCTTATACGGTGGCCGCTGAAAGCCTGCCGGCGGATGCCGCTTACGTGGCGCTTGGCCATTTGCATCGGCCGCAAACGATTAAACGGGCGCGAACGCTTGCGCGGTATTCTGGATCTCCGCTGGCCTACAGCTTTTCTGAGGCAGGCTACGCCAAATCGGTGACCATTGTAGACGCAAAGCCTGGCGAAGAGGCCTCATGGCATGAGGTTTTATTATCAAGCGGCAAGTCTCTCGTGAAATGGAAAGCGCAAAATGGTTTAAGCGAGGTATACAGCTGGCTCGATGAAGGCAGGGATCAGAATGCCTGGATTGATCTTGAAATCCGTGTGACGGACCAGCTGTCACTTGAAGACATTCACAGACTGCGAAAAGCACATCCGGGCTTTATCCATATCAGGCCGGTCTTTGAAGAACAAAATAGTGAGCGCGAACGGATCGAGGTTAAGCATGTGTCCATCGAAGACCGTTTTAAGAAATTTTATGAAAAACAGACAGGCGGCGCAGTGCCGGATGATGAAATGGTGAAGCTGTTTTTAGAGCTTGCATCAGGCGCAGAAGATGAGGAGGAAGCAAGATGAAGCCGATCGCCTTAACGATAAAAGGGCTCCACAGCTTTAGGGAGGAGCAGACGATAGATTTTGACAGCCTTTCCGGTGCGGGTGTCTTCGGTATTTTCGGGCCGACAGGAAGCGGTAAATCCTCGATCCTTGATGCGATGACCCTTGCTTTATACGGAAAGGTAGAGCGGGCGGCGAACAATACGCACGGGATCTTAAACCATGCGGAAGATTCGCTGACTGTTTCCTTTACCTTTGCGCTTCAGACCAATCATCAAACCTCTTACAAAGTCGAGCGTGTGTTTAAGAGAACGGATGAAATGAAGGTGAAAACAGCACTTTGCCGTTTCATCGAGATCAAGGATGAGCAAACTGTGCTTGCTGATAAGGCCAATGAAGTGAACAAAAGAGTCGAGGAGCTCTTGGGGCTGACCATCGACGACTTTACGAGAGCGGTTGTGCTGCCGCAAGGGAAGTTTGCTGAATTTCTTTCCTTAAAAGGGGCGGAACGCAGGCATATGCTTCAGCGTTTATTCAATTTGGAACAGTATGGAGACCGCCTTGTGAAAAAGCTGAGACGGCAGGCGCAGGAAGCCAATGCGAGAAAAAACGAAATGCTTGCAGAGCAATCGGGTCTCGGCGAGGCGAGTTCAGAAGCGGTTGAACAAGCTGAACAAGCGGTTGAACAAGCGGAAGCCAAACTGGAATCAGTGAGAAAAAATCGTGATCAAATAAAAGAACGGTTTGCGGAGCATCAAGAGATCTGGAATGTCCAAAAGGAAAAAATCGTTTATGAAGCAGAGAAAAAGCGGCTTGAAGAGGAAGAACCGCATGTCGGCAGCATGCAAAAACGCCTGGCGGAAGCGGAAACAGCAGCCGCTTTAAAGCCGTATGCGGACCGGTACTTGGAAGCGGTACAGCATGAGGAGAAGGCCGCGAGGGAAGAAGTGCTTGCCCAAAAGGATTTAACAGAACGCACCGCTTTCTTTCAGCAAAAGAATGGAGAATATGAAGCGTGGCGCCGCCATAAAAGCGAGAAAGAGCCAGAGCTTTTAGCTGAGCAGGAACAGCTCTTCCGCTTGCAGGAGATCGAAATCAAATTGAGAGAGGCCCAGCAGGAGGCAGAGCGCAAACAGGCTGAACTTCAGCAGAAGGCCGAAAATCTTCAATCTGTCATGAAGGAATTAGAAACCGTAACAGACCGTCTTACAAGGGGACAAAACAGACAGACGGAATTAAAACAGCAGCTCAAAACCTTGCAGGTAACCACTGATGAGCGGAAAAGCTGCCAGCAGGCCGCTGAAATGGTTTTGCGGATCAGACAGACTGAGGAGCAGCTGGCAAAAGAGAAAAAACGCATTGACGCATTGAACCTTGTATTACAGAAGATGAATGAGGAAAAGAACACACTCGTTCAAAAGGCTGAAGCGGAAGAAAATAAAATCATACAGGCATATGAGGCTGTTCAAGCTGTGTATCATATGGTCTGCGAGACGGAACGATCACTCATGCGAACTGCTGATCAGGCAAAACAGCGACAAAACACACTTCACACTCAGCGTGAGAAAGCAAGAATGGCGGCACTAACTAAAGAGTTATCGGAAAAACTGATTGCCGGAAAACCTTGCCCGGTCTGCGGTTCAACCGATCATGACCCGTCTGCCTCAGCACATGGGACATATGAGCCGGATCACAATGTTGAAGCAGAAATCAAACAGACAGAAGATTTGCTGTCAGAAACGGCGGCGCTCAGTCAGGAGATTCTTTCTGCCAAAATCACACTTGAAGAGCAGTCCGCCCGCTTTCTCGAGCAGTGTCCGTTTTTGAAATCGATTCAAGCGCCGACTCTTGAGGCAGCTGCTTCCTGCGAGAATCAGCCGGTGCAGGAAGCTTTTCATGCCGCAAAAATTGAATGGAAGCAAATCAAACAGGACATCCTGTCAGTCAAAACACGAATGACCCAAATGATTGGCGCATATCAGGAATCATTAAAAAAAGTCGAGCAGCTTAATGAAAGAATGAGTTTTGAAAAAAGAGAGGCTGACCGTATTGGCAGCATGATCGCAGAGCTTCAGTCCTCGATGGACAGCCAGCAGAAGATGTTTCATGAAGCATTTGAAGGCCAATCCCTGGATGAAGCGGAAAAATGGCAGCAAGCCATTGAAGAAAAGGATCGGGCCGCGGAAGAGTGCGAGAAACGAATTGAACGCAGTATCGCTTTTCTTTCTGAGCATGAGTCACAAAAGGAGCGGCTGCGGGAATCGAGCCATCAGCTTGAAAGGGAAAAACTGGAGCTTCACTATGCCGCAGAACGTACGAAGGGCGTCGTAGCTGATTATAAGCAGGAACTCGGAGACTATGTAAAAGAGGATTCCATCCAAACGAAGCTCCGCTCAGTTCAGCAGGATCTGAAATGTTTAAAGGAAAAAGAACAATCTCTATATGAAGAGCTGCAAAGCGCCCAAATGATGCTCAATCAGGCAAAAAGCCGCGCTTCAGCAAGCGAGCATACGCTTAAGGAAGCGGAAGAAAGGTTGAAAAAAGCGGAAGCGGATTGGCTTGAACATGCGAAAAGCACCAGCTTTGTCCGGGCTGACGAGGTGGAGCGCAGTCTCATCCCAGCCGATGAGCTTGAAAAGATCAAAGGCAGCATTGACCAGTTTCTGGATAAATGTAAGCAAAATGCCGCAAACTTAAAACGTGTGTCTGATAAGCTCGCCGGCAGATCCTTATCCGAAAGTGAATGGAACGAAACCGTCACGTCCTTAAAAGAAGCCGAGGAGGCATTTGGGACTGCTATGGAAGAAAAAGGAGCGGCGGCCAAAGCACTGGCTGTGATCCGCGACCATCACAAACGTTTCAATGAAATTGAAGCTGAGCTGAAAAAATGGCAGACCCATATCGACAGGCTGGACAAGCTTCAAGCAGTGTTTAAAGGCAATACGTTCGTTGAATTTTTAGCTGAGGAACAGCTTGAAAGTGTTGCACGGGATGCGTCAGCACGGCTCGGCGTGCTGACAAGACAGCGTTATGCCATTGAAGTGGATTCAGAAGGCGGATTTGTGATGCGGGATGATGCCAATGGAGGTGTTAAGCGCCCGGTATCAAGCTTGTCAGGAGGGGAGACCTTCCTTACCTCGCTTTCTCTTGCTCTCGCACTTTCTGCGCAGATTCAGCTTCGCGGTGAATACCCGCTTCAGTTCTTTTTCTTGGATGAAGGGTTTGGAACGCTTGACCAAGATCTGCTTGATACGGTTGTCACTGCCTTGGAAAAACTGCAGTCAGACAATCTGTCTGTCGGCGTGATCAGCCATGTGCAGGAACTGCGGGCGCGGCTTCCGAAAAAGCTGATCGTACATCCGGCTGAACCTAGCGGACGCGGCACAAGGGTAACACTTGAGATGATGTAAGGGGGACGCGGATGTGGCAAAACAGACTGTCGGGATATGTGAGCTATGCGGCCGGAGCGATGTCCAGCTGACAGAGCACCACCTCACACCGAAGGAAGAAGGCGGAACGTTCCTGCCGACTGCGATGCTTTGCATCCCTTGCCATAAACAGGTCCACGCCTTGTATACAAATCAGGAGCTGGCAGTTCGACTGTCCGGAATAGAAGCGCTCAGAAACGATCCGCAGCTTGCCCGGTTTGTTAAATGGATCAGAAAACAGCCGCCTGAAAAGCTGATTAAAATAAAGAAGTCCAATGAACGGAAAAAGAAAAAATAAAAAGCAGCCCTCTCTTTGCAGAGCGGCTGCTTTTTATCCGTTTCCAACCATATCCTGATCGCTGACATCGGGGTCTATATAATTTGTCGCGTTGACTGCATTGTTTAAAAGAAGGAAATCTCCCGTGTTTCCTGCTCCCGAACCGAGCGCAGATTTTGAAGAGCTTTTCGGAGAAAGGTAAAAGGAATCACCAAAGTTCACGACTCCGCCCGATATGGAATTGATAGCTATAGGCCCGACAATTGCTGGCATAGACGACACCCTTTATAGAAGTCTCTGTTTATTATATGCCCGTGCCGGACGATTGTGAGTTTGGAGGGAGAATCTGACGGATATGTTTAATCCGCGCGTCGCCGCGTACGACCGAAGCTGAGCCTGCATGAAAAACGGAAGAGGATGAGACCCCTTGAATTTTGATATTGCGGACATGAATGACAGGCACCTCATGGCAAAAAGCGGTTTGCACGCCCGTTTCCGGAAGAAGCTTCACAGCGTGCTGATCAAAAATAGGGTACTCCTTTCTGTTAAATGAGCCCTCATTTTCATAAAACGTTGAAAGCGAGCGCTGAACAGCGAGCACTTTTATTTTCATATCAATTTCGTTTGTATCGCCTGCTTGAAATACGCTTGATATACCGAGCGAGTTAAATTTAATCTGTCTGATGCGTGATATACGCTTAAGCATGATTCGACGGCAGCGGAGCAAACGGACCGATAATAAGAGATTCAGGCGGCGTATCGAAAATAGACGATAAATAGATGGATTCTGCGTCTCCAATTTGGAAAACAGAGGAACTGGATACACCGTTCATTCGGATATCCCCGACTTCCAGGCTGCGGTTGACGACGGTAAAGATCATGCTTGCTCATCTCCTTTCATCTCGGAGGGGATATGTTCGAGAAAATGTTCCACAGCACGGATCACGTCACGCTTCACATGCTCAGCGATATGTTCCGCATATTGTTTGGGCGGCGTGTTTTCTTCTTTTTTGATATGGGACATATAATAGTGAATCCGGCTGTCTATTTGTTTTCTGATGTCCTCAATTACATGATGCCGATTTGTGTCGTCAAGCCTGCTGTCATATTGGTTTTCTAGCTGCTCCAAAACAGCCGGGATTTCCTCGGTTAAGTACATGTCGACGTTCTGCCGGATTTGCTGCATGAGCTGGGCGCTCTCTTCCTGCTGCATCATTCCGATTTCCGGTGTAGTCTGGCTCACTTCAAAGTTTTGAACGCTGTTCGGGTCTGTCGGATTTAAACCGATATTCAGCGTGCCGTCGAGCCGTTCGATTTTCAGCTGATCAAATTTATATTCCACACGCTCAATGGTTGTGGCCGGCCGCTGTTTCATCGTATTCATTTCAGTTTGCATCTCTTTCAGCTGGCGTTCGAGCTGCTGAATATGCAGCGCCTGCTGCTGAACGAAGGAATTCAAATTTTGCAAGTAAGAGGAAATGGATTGATCATACATGTTCTTTCACCTCTCATCTTATTATTAACGGCCAGGGGGCTGGAGCGGCACCAATGATCCTGTATCGGGCCCTTCCGATTCAACCTGTTCCCCTGAAGCGGAAACCTCAGGTGCGGGTTCCACATAGCTGCCCGTATTATACAAGTTTGAAAGAGACTTAATAGATCCGGCGCTCCCGATTTGCAGTATGGAGGAGTTGCTGATTGATTCCAGCCGGAGATAGTTAATTTGGATGGTTTGATTGATATAAAAATTCATGAAGCACCGCTCCTTTACGCATTGCCTGCGATCGGCTGATCAACCACATCATTGTCGTACACATTCGTTGCGTTTTTATAATTCATCACCTTCAGACTGTCACCGGTATTAAAGCTGCCTGCCCCGGCAAACGTTCTGACCTCGGCTTGAGGAGAAATGGTAATGCAGTCTCCGATATGAACGACTCCGCTCGTACCGACCGCATTAATTTTAAACGCTCCGACAATTGCCGGCATACGAGCACATCCTTTGTTGGAAAATTGAAAAAAGGCAGGTGAAGTAAGGACAAGATTTGTTTGTGCTGGGCTATTCACGATAGCTTATGACAAACGCACATTTGTGTGAGAGAAAATTAAATGGGGACATGCCGGAGAGATTTAAAAAAAATCCGTTTATTTTTTCCAGATGAAGGTTTAAACATTTCAGAAGCTGGGTATTGTCTATGGCCAAGCGGAAATGCGGCGATGCTGCCGCTGTCCGCCTGCGTGATTGTATATTGTTTTGCGTTGGTGTATGTGCAAAAGAGGTACAGGAAATGTCTTTCGGAGTAATTCGTGCTGCTGGAGTGTTATCTGCCGTGATGTTTCATGCTGATCCAGAAAGGGTCTGCTGTATTGTTCAACATGTTGTTTTCGGGCGGCAAATTCTCGACCTGAAGCATGTCTCAGGATGTTGATGAGCAATAGCGGCGGGTGAGGCGGGAAGCCTTTAAATACATATCATATGATCACACACGGGCGTTTTGCCCCCAAGAGGTGATTTCTTCTTTAATTCGAATATTGAGCAGACTGTCCAGCTCTTGGCTGCATTGAATCGTTTCTTTCGAATTCATACCGTATTTTTGTGCTGTTTCAATTAGCATAACTCTCATTTCTTCAATTTTTGTATTCATGAAACAATCTCCAATTCTAGATTTTATTTTGATGCATACTGGATATAGATAGTATAACCTATTTTGGCTGAAAAGGTTGCCTTTCGTCAATTTGACTAAAAAAGCGACAATTTTTGCTGCGGTCTTTTTGACTTGCTCTGGTGGAGAAAGGACTATAGTCTCGCCAGGTGTACTTGTAAAAAGTCCTGCCGCTCTTCGATTTCGCGCAGGATATTTGCTTGCTCCTTCTCTAATTGTAAGGGGCTTTTTTTCATATGCGGATCATCGCTTGCTCTTTGACAAATGTCAAAATGCCAGTCCCTGATAAACGGAGACAGACGGTCAATCGTAAACTCCCGGCTCAGCACGTTTTTCATTAGCGCGTGATATTGTGCCCGGAAAGCTGGGATGGAGAGAAGTCTTGACGCAAGTGTACGGCCGTTTGTCAATAGAGGGTCTTCTTCTGTAAATCCGTATGCGGCAAGCGCTTTTGTTTCCATTGGAGCGATGTGAAAGCGGCCGGCCTCGTTCAAACAAAAGCTGTAATAAAAGGCTTGGCGGGTGCAGGCGCTGCCGATCAGCCACAGGAAAAACAGCTTTACATCAAGATACATTTTAATTCGTTCGGCAAATTCGTCATCCTCCGCTTTACAGATCAGCGTGAGAAATTCACGTAAGTATGCGGTGCGCTGTCTGTTTTCAATGGAAGCTTCGTGTTTGAAAACAGACAGCGGAACCCTCGGATCGGTATCCTTCACTTCATAAATGGCTCCTTTCGGAAGCCGGCGATTCTCATCGAGCCCATCAATTTTTAAATAAATGCCTTCCCTTTGGCCATTGATGATCAGAAAGATGTAAGAAGCATCCTGGGAAGCGACGCCGATTTGATGAAAAAAACAATAAGCAAGCCTGCGCCGCATCAGTGAAGGATCATCTTGTTCCGCATTCAGATAAAACTTTTTTTCACCGAGCGGAGACTGATCACAGTTTATTTCATAGGACGCCTTTTGCAGGCTGTCACGCTGTGTGAGAAGAATGGGAGAAACGATTCTGTCTGTCATCATCAGTCCTTTGGCAGTCCCCGTTCTGTTAAGCTGCTGCCGACGAAAAAATAAATGTATGCTTTCCATATTCTTTCCTCCTCCTCAGAAGCCATTTGTATGATATGTACAGCGAGCCAGTCCCGAAACGGGAATGAAAACACGCATTTGATAAAAAGGAATTTCAGCATTCGACAGAGAATAACTGAAGTAGAACTCTGATTTAAAAGATGATGGAGGAATAACATGAAATTTGCGACAGGGGAACTTTACAACCGAATGTTTGTCGGCCTGATCATTGAAGATGATAAAATTATGGACTTGCAAAGGGCTGAAAAAAAACTGTTTGAACTTGAGACGATTCCGAGTTCGCTGATTGAGTGTATCGCAGAAGGGGATAAATTTGTTGCGCATGCAAGGCAGCTGGCCGAGTGGGCGAAGAAACCAAATGATGAGCTTGGATCATTTATTTACTCATTATCTGACGTGAAGCTCCATGCGCCTATTCCTAAGCCGTCAAAAAATATCATGTGCATCGGCAAAAACTATAGGGATCACGCAATTGAAATGGGCAGCGAGGCTGACATTCCGGAGCATCCGATGGTATTTACAAAATCGCCTGTAACAGTCACTGGCCACGGTGATGCGGTAAACAGCCATGAGGAGGTCACCTCTCAGCTCGATTACGAAGGAGAGCTTGCTGTCGTCATCGGAAAAAGCGGCACCCGCATTTCAAAAGAAGAAGCTTATGACCATATTTTCGGATATACGATTGTGAATGATATCACGGCGCGGGATCTGCAAAAAAGACATAAGCAGTTTTTTATCGGAAAAAGTCTGGATACGACATGTCCGATGGGACCTGTGCTTGTACATAAATCGTTAATTCCCGATCCGGAGCGCCTTAAGGTTGAAACGAGGATCAACGGTGAGCTGCGCCAATCCGGCTCGGCAAGCGATATGATTTTCTCTGTCGCGGAATTAATCGAAACTCTTTCAATGGGGATGACGCTTGAAGCGGGGGACATCATTGCGACCGGCACGCCGTCTGGTGTAGGAAAAGGCTTTACACCGCCGAAATTTCTGCGGCGAGGCGATCAAATCGACATCACGATTGAACCCATCGGAACGCTGTCAAATCAAATCGGCTGATCATAAGGAGGGCGGCACAGGAACCGCCCGCTTTTTCTGTGAATCATCTTTGTAGCAAGGGACAAGTTCGTGGTACTATAAGTGGGGTAATGTTATCTGATAGGGGGAACATGTATGACACACATGCATATTACATCATGGGTGGTAGCGCTGATCCTGCTTTTCGTCAGCTACTCGCTGTATTCATCAGGAAGTGCGAAGGGCGCCAAAATCACTCATATGATTCTGCGGTTATTCTATATCATTATTATTTTGACAGGTGCTGAGCTGTTTGTCCGTTTCGCCAACTGGAACGGGGAATACGCTGGAAAAATGCTGCTTGGCATTATCACCATCGGCCTGATGGAAATGCTATTGATCCGCAAGAAAAAAGAAAAATCAACTGGCGGACTGTGGATCGGCTTTATCATTGTCCTTGTGCTGACAGTGCTGCTCGGTCTTCATCTGCCGATTGGATTCCGATTATTTTAATAGAAAAAGCTTGAACCCGGTTCTAAAGAGAATCGGGTTTTTTTATATGGTTCCTCCCTGATATTCCAAATCATTTAAAATAACCTTAAAATTCCCTGTAAGCGGTATCTCGGCCTATGAAATTATGATACTCTTCAAAAAGATTCATTATTTTACAGGAGGGATAACATGAAACGAAGAAAATTCAGCTCTTTTTTGGCGGCAGTGCTCATTTTCGCACTGATCTTCAGCCTTTTTTCTCCAGGCACCAAAGCAGCTGCTGCCGGAACCATTGATGTAGCTGGTGTGCTGGAAAAAGGAAAAGAACAAACGGGAACCATGAAGGAACCGGAGCAGGCGAAATGGTATCAAGTGAATCCGGGAAAGGCAGATATTCAGAAAGACTCTCATATGGCACTGACTGTTAAGAGTGATGCTGTTCTGAATGTATCTGTCTACCCAAGCAAGGAAAAAGCGCTTAAAGATGAGACGTTTGACATGTACCGTTCCTACACAGCAGAGGATGGAAAGAGTGAAATTGTTTTTCCTTATGCATGGAGCGGCCCTTACTATGTAAAGGTTGAGAACCTTGGGGAAGAGGAAACGGAAGACGGAGGAAGCGCAGAAGCAGCTGCCGAAGCCAAATATACGATTGGATATACAGGCACCAAAAAGCAGCCCTCAGATCTGGAAGAGGCAGAAGCCTGCCCGGTGGAAATGAGTGTCGATCAGAAAAAATCGGGAAAAGGCATTCTGGCAAAACTGAGAGCGATTCGTGATGAGCAGCTCAGCCAAACAGCAGAGGGCAAAGAACTGACAAGCCTTTACTACAAAGCGGCTCCATTTATTGCTGCAAAACTCGCACTCAATAAAACAGAGAGAAATGAAGTCTATCAAGATCTTGTGACGTTAAAACCGATGTTTGACGATGTGTCAGAAAATGGCGCAGCGTCTGCATATAAGGTAACCGAAAAGGATCAAAAAGCAATCAATCGGTTATATGAAACAGCTTTACAATCCGTTCCGTCTTTCCTGAAAAGGGATATAAAGAAACAGGCGGAGCGATTAAACATCACAAAGCTTGAGGGCAAGACGGCAGGAGCGGTTTTATCTGAAAACAGCCTGGCGGCAAAAAGCGAAGTTCAGACAACAAAGGTGATTTTTAAGGTAAAAGACAATAAAAGCCTCTCATCAGTACATAACGAAATGAAGGGCTTTTCTGCCAGCGCGCAATCGAAACAAGACATTTCCAATGTGAAAAAGGCAAAGAAACTGTTTGACAACCTCTACTCTTTTGAACTACCGAAGGATCAAAAGCAAAGCGGGACATACACGGCAAGCGCAAAACGTGTGAAAAGCGCTGCCGCGACATTATCCAAAATGTCTAACGTAGAATTTGCTGAACCGGTTCAGGAATACAAAAGCATGTCTAACGACGTTCAGTACTCTTACCAGTGGCCGCTTAGAAACAATGGTGAAAACGGCGGCATCAAAAATGCAGATGTCAAATATGAGCCTGCCAGCACATTGCTGTCCAAGCGCAAGCTGAACGATACATTGATTGCGGTTGTGGACACAGGTGTAGACAGTACGCTTGCTGATTTAAAAGGGAAAGTAAGAACCGATCTGGGACACAATTTTGTGGGACGGAATAACAATGCAATGGATGATCAAGGGCATGGAACGCATGTCGCCGGCATTATCGCCGCCCAAAGTGATAACGGCTATTCCATGACTGGCCTGAACGCCAAAGCGAAAATTATACCGGTTAAGGTGCTTGATTCAACAGGCTCCGGAGATACTGAACAAATTGCCCTCGGCATCAAATACGCAGCTGACAAAGGAGCAAAGGTCATTAACTTAAGCTTAGGCGGAGGCTACAGCCGCGTGCTTGAATTTGCTTTGAAATACGCGGCTGACAAAAACGTCCTGATTGCGGCAGCCAGCGGAAATGACGGAGCCAATTCCTTATCTTACCCAGCTTCCTCTAAATATGTCATGTCAGTCGGAGCGACGAACCGCATGGATATGACAGCAGACTTTTCTAACTACGGGAAAGGTCTCGACATCAGTGCGCCGGGTTCTGATATCCCGAGCTTGGTGCCGAACGGAAATGTGACGTACATGAGCGGAACGTCCATGGCGACGCCTTATGCGGCAGCTGCGGCAGGGCTGCTGTTTGCGCAAAATCCGAAACTTAAAAGAACAGAAGTAGAGGAACTCCTGAAAAAGACAGCGGACGATATTTCCTTTGAAAGCGCCGACGGTGAAGAAGAGGAAATGTATGACGATAATGGCGATCCAATCGAAATTCCCCGCATTCCAGGAGTTGACTGGCATTCCGGATACGGCCGGCTGAATGTGATGCAGGCTGTCAGCGCTGTTGATTTACAGGTGAAGGTCAATAAGCTGGAAAGCACGCAAACAGCCGTCAGAGGAAAAGCGAAAGAAGGCACGCTGATCGAGGTGATGAGCGGCAAGAAAAAACTCGGCAGTGCCAAAGCGGGAAAAGACGGTACATTTAAAGTCAGCATCCCGACTCAGAAACAAGATAAAGTCCTGCATGTGAAAGCCTCAAAAGGCGATGCAAAAACATCCATACAAGTGGTTGTCGTGAAAGGAAAACCATCCGGCACACCGAAAGTAAAGGCTGTCAAAACGAAAGACACAGCAGTAAGAGGCACGGCCAACAGCAAAGCGGTGATCAAAGTGAAAAACAAATCGAAAAAAGTGATCGCTTCTGGTAAAGCTGACGCAAAAGGTGCCTTTACGGTAAAAATCAAAAAACAAAAAGCCGGTACGGTGCTGTACGTCACGGCAGCTGATACGGATAAAAAAGAAAGCAAGGCTATAAAGGTTGTTGTAGAAAAATAAAGAAAAAGCGGTGCTGAAGCACCGCTTTTTTATTTGCGTCCCCGCTGGACCGCTGAATACATAATGGAACGTTTTCCATCGGAAGCCGTCCATTCGAACCGGTCGCCAGCCGCTCCTCTGCTGTAATGGTGCTGCAGCGCGCATTGGGCGGTATCATTTGAAAAGTGATAAAAGGAAACACCCTGTTCCTCTGAGATATTCGAAAAGACCTCTTTATTATAAGAAAACACGCAATCGAATACCGATAAACCAAAGCTGTGCAAATGCTGCAAAAAAGCGAGAAAGGTTTCATCATCCAGTGAATCCAGAAGCGTCATAAGCGGACGTTTTACCGATTTTTCATAGCGTATGCATTCTCCGCCGGAAAGGGAGATGTCTTCTCCGCAACATGTCAGAACCATTTTGTCCTGGAAATCGGCCTGCTCCCACTTCCCTTCGCGCTGAATCCAGATCGGTCTGTTTTGAAGACTTTCCGCCAGCAGCACTTCACCTTCCTGGTTTTCGATTAAGCATATGCCTTCTTCGACCAGAATGGTGCCGTATTCCCATTTCTGTTCATCTTTATATAGAAATTGTTTTCGTTTCATAAATGAAGTGCTCTCCTTTTTTCTTCGTTCCTCTCTTTTCTTTCCAATACAAGCCTGTCCCATACAACTCTTTTGTGGACAAATCAACTATCTGTCTATAGATGCATAAACTTACTAAGGTGCTGAAAGAAACGAATTTGATACCGAAAGAAACGGGATTGGAGCTGATATCACATGTGTGGAATTACGGGTTGGGTCGACTTTAAAAAGCAGCTCGTCCAAGAAAAACAAACGATGAACAGAATGACAGACACTCTTTCCAAACGGGGGCCTGATGATTCTAACGTTTGGGGAGAGCACCATGTTTTATTCGGACATAAAAGGCTTGCGGTTGTTGATATTGAAGGCGGACGCCAGCCGATGGCATGCACCTATAAAGGGGATACGTACACAATTATTTACAATGGTGAGCTGTATAACACGGAAGATCTGCGCAAAGAGCTGCGGGCGCGGGGCCATCAGTTCGAGCGGACATCTGATACCGAGGTGTTGCTGCACAGCTACATTGAATGGCAGGAGAATTGTGTGGATCGCTTGAACGGCATTTTCGCCTTTGCCGTGTGGGATGAAAAGCGTGATCTGCTGTTTGCGGCGAGAGACCGTCTTGGCGTGAAGCCGTTTTTTTATACGGAGCAAGGCTCTTCTTTTCTCTTCGGATCAGAACTCAAAGCCATCCTCGCACACCCCGAGGTGAAGGCGCGGGTGGACAGAACGGGTCTCTCGGAAATTTTCGGGCTCGGACCGTCCAGAACCCCGGGGACAGGCGTGTTTAAAGGCATTAATGAAGTCCGTCCAGCCCATGCGCTGACGTTTTCTAAAGACGGACTGAACATATGGCGTTATTGGAATGTCAAAAGCGAGAAACATACGGACAGCTTTGAAGACAGTGTGGCCAATGTGAGATCGTTGTTTCAGGATGCGGTGACGCGGCAGCTAGTGTCGGATGTTCCGGTTTGTACGTTCCTATCCGGCGGACTTGATTCGAGTGCGATTACCGCCATTGCCGCAGGCCATTTTGAAAAGGAAGGAAAAGCCCCGCTTCATACTTATTCGATTGATTACGAAGAAAACGACAAATTTTTTCAAGCGAGCGCCTTTCAGCCGAATGACGACGGGCCGTGGATTGAAAAAATGACAGAGGCTTTCGGCACGACGCACCATAAATGCGTCATCAGCCAAAAAGATCTCGTCGATCATTTGGAGGAAGCCGTTCTGGTCAAAGACCTGCCGGGAATGGCTGATGTCGACTCATCCCTATTGTGGTTTTGCCGTGAAATCAAAAAGGACTTTGTCGTCAGCCTGTCAGGAGAATGCGCGGATGAGATTTTCGGCGGATATCCGTGGTTCCATACAGCAGACGTTGAGTCCGGTTTTCCGTGGATGAGATCAACTGAAGAGCGGGTGAAGCTGCTCTCCGATACGTGGCAGAAAAAATTGAATTTGAAGGAATACGTACATGCGAAATACGAAGAAACCTTGGCCGAAACGCCGTTATTAGACGGTGAAACAGGTGAGGATAAAGCAAGAAGACAGCTGTTCTATTTAAATATGCTTTGGTTTATGACCAATCTTTTGGACCGGAAGGACCGCATGAGCATGGGGGCGAGCCTTGAGGTGCGGGTGCCGTTTGCAGATCATCGGCTCGTTGAATATGTCTGGAATATCCCATGGGAAATGAAAATGCATGACAACCGGGAAAAAGGCATTTTGCGAAAAGCGCTTGAAGGCATTTTGCCTGATGAAATCTTATATCGTAAAAAAAGTCCGTATCCGAAAACGCACCATCCTGAATATACAAAAGGCGTCAGCGAGTGGCTGAAAGCGATCAGGAGCCAAAAGGACTCCGTGCTCCATACCTTGCTGGACAGAAACCAATTGGATCAGCTTTTAGACACGGAAGGCTCCTCCTTTCAGGTCCCATGGTACGGACAGCTGATGAAAGGACCGCAGCTGATCGCCCATCTTGCCCAAATTCATACATGGTTTGAGGCGTATCGGATTGATATTGACGAGAGGTAGGTTCTATGCAAATGTTTTTAAAAGCCGGAGATGTATAGATTAAAATAAGAAAGGATAGATGGGCAGAGAAATATATGCTCTATCTATCCTTTTTTTTACAACAGCAATATCGAAGTGTTGTTGCGCCAAAGTCCCCACGTTCCTTCAATATGAATGAATAGGTTTTAATGTTCTGCCGATAAAACTAGCTGATACTGGGCTTAACTTTAATTCCCTAGCCCATACAGAAAGTTGACCAATATGGTGGATTTCGTGAGCGATTATATGGTGTAATATTTCATCTCGCGTATATAGAACATCTTTCTCCCAAGGAACGCTTACAAGTTCATCTTTTATTTGCTCTGAATGTGTTTCTAAAACATCAATAATTTCAGTTCGGAATGTATTTGAGAGGGATTTCACTTTATCGAGTGTTTGATAATCAGCGAACTGAACAACGATATCTTCTTTTCCTTGGATAGCACGAACCCAACTATATTCCACGTCAATAATATGAAAAAGGGTATATAAAATATTCTCTACCCCGCCAAGATGGTTTTTAAGTAACTCTTCAGTGCTTAGTTGATGACACCAAGTAAACCATTGATCTCTAACCTGCCAGTTATATTCAAAAAATTTTATCACTGAACTCACTCCATACTATAATGTATTAAATAACAATTAGCCCTTTTTTCCGTGATTCCTCTTTTATTGAAGCAGTGATTGAGAAGTGTTTAATCTCTATCTGTTGTATGGCATTAAAATAAAAAAGCATATCTCGTTGATGGTCCTGTTCAGACTAGGTATTCGAGGTTTATATGATTGAAGCAGCATGTTGCGCATTTTTCATTCTTGTTACTTTTACAAAGTAAGAATCGGCTTTTTCTTCATATACAATTAGGAGAAAACATAATAGACTTGAAGAAGCAGTGATACATAGGAGTGAAAAGAAATGAAAGAGATAAAAGAAGCTTATCAGCAATGCGGACAGATTGTCAGCGAATACGCGCCAGCCTGTTTCCGGGCATTCTCATTTCTCCCGCTGAAGCAAAGACAAGCTGCTTGGGCGGTTTTGGCGTTTTGCCATACGGCAGCCAGTGCAGATGAGAAGGCGATACCTGTATTTGAAGCTGAAGCTGAACATGTTTTTCAAAGGGCAAGTAACGGGAAACACGATTTGTGGAAAGCGTTCGACTATGCGTATCAGACATTTACATTAGACAGCGAGCCTTTTCGGGAGTTCCTTGCCGCAAAGAAAGATGAATCGAAGACGCATGAAACCCTTGATGAACTGCTCATGGACGCATATCAGACGGGCGGAAACGCGGGATTGATGCTGCTGCCGATGCTGACGCGCCGAAATCAAGATCAGCTCAAACAAGCAGCGGTCTCTCTCGGCTTGGCCATACAGCTGATTCGAATTTTAAACAATCTCGGAACGGACCAGCATCAAAAAAACCGCATTCCCCGCCAGGTGATGCAGCAATTCGGCTATACGGAAGACGATCTCCAAAAAGGCACCGTCAATAAAGCGTTCACGATGACGTGGGAGTACATCGCTTTTGAAGCGGAGGCCTACCTTGAAGAGTGCCTGGATGCCCTGCCGCTTTTCCCTCAGTATTCTCAAAAAGCGGTAAAAGCTGCAGCTCAGCTGTACCGAGCCATTCTGGAAAAAATCCGAGCAGAGCAGTACAACGTATTTGGACACAAGCATGCCTTAACAGACAGCGAAGCAAAATTGATTCTGTCCGAGCTGTAAAAAAACACCCGGCTTGTTCTGCCGGGTGTTACGCCATACCTTTTTGAATCCAGATCCGTGAGCGCCATCTTCTGTACATTAAGATTCCCCGGACCCATTCGTCCGCGATAAAAGAAATCCATACGCCGGCAAGCCCGAAACCGAGATGAATGCCGAATAGATAAGCAAGCGGAAGGCCGATGCCCCACATGGAAATCATCGCCATGTAGACCGGGAATTTCGCATCCCCCGCGGCGCGCAGAGAGTTAATAATAATCACATTAAACGAGCGGCCCGGTTCAAGGATGATGGTCATCGCAATCAAAAGGCTTGCGGTAGCAATAATATCAGGGCTTTGTGTGAAGATGCCGATAAGGTCTTTTGAAAAGATTGTCATCAAAACAGATGTGGCCGCAGCAATTCCAAGCGCCCAATACAAGCTTTTCATGCAGCGCTCATATGCGGCGTCAAACTGTTTGCCGCCGATATAGCGGCCGATTAAAATTTGCGTGCCTTGGCTGATCGCAGTCCCGAATAGCAGAATAAACATCGTAATATTTTGCGTATACACTTTGGTTGTTAAAGCCTGCGCCCCCATGATGGCAATAAAATAAGTGACAATCATTTGCGAAAGGTTATAAGAAAGCTGTTCGCCTGCTGAAGGAATGCCGATTTTCAGCAGCTTGCGCAAATGGTCTTTATGCATATGAAATACTTTTTTCAACGACATCTTCAGCTGAATGCGTTTGTTTACAATGACAATCATCGCGATTAATCCGATAACACGCGCGATAGATGTGGACATGGCAACTCCGGCAACGCCGAGAACAGGAAAGCCGAACAGACCGAAAATGACAACAAAGTTTCCGGCAATGTTTAAAATGTTCATGCCGATTGTGACAAACATTGTATCTTTTGTGTGGCCGTAGCTTTTTAAGATCGCGCTGAATGTCATGATTAAAGCCTGAATAAAGGACAGACCTCCGACAACTTGTAAAAAGACTTTAGCGTCAGGCATCAGCTCATTTGATAATCCCATCATATGAAGCAGAGGAACTGCCGCAAAAAAGATGAGAGCGCTGATCGCAAGGCTGATGAAGAAGTTGGCTGCGATTGACACATAAGCGACTTCCATAGCTTCTTTCTTTTTCCGGGATCCTAAAAATTGTGAGATGACAACAGTTGTTCCTGTTGCGATAAAACTGAACATCACGATAATTAAATTCAAAATCTGGTTGCTGACGCCGACTGCCGCCACACTGTTATCTGAGTATTGGCTGAGCATCAGTGTATCAGCATTACCCATAAACATATATAATGAGACCTCAATAAAGATCGGCCAAGTAAGCGAAAATAATGAGAACGATTTGTCAGCGGGTTTTTTCAAAGCAGTTGATTTGAAGACAGCTTGTTTCATAGTGTCTAACCCCTTTCGTAAATAAAATCAACGTTTTAAAGTGTACCTCCATTTCCTTATAATAAAAAGGGAGAGAAACGATACTTCTTGCAAAAATCCGACTTAAAAAGGAGGGTGATCAAATTGCCTCGCATCCTGTTTACAGTCCCCCCTTTTCCGGTATTTATCGCAGCCGGAGAAGGGGTTTTTAAAAAAGGAGAAACCCATGTCAAACGCATTTTTTCTGTATTTGATCTGATATACGTCAAGCAGGGGACGTTATATATCACTGAAAATGAAAAATCGTTCTCTGTTGAAGGGGGCGAATATATCTTGCTTTCTCCCGGTCTTGAACACTATGGGACAAAGGGCAGTGATGAAGCGACCTCCTATTATTGGCTTCACTTTGATGAACATCAATATGAATTTACCGCAAAAGGGGGCAGCAATTGGGCAGAGCTTCAGCAGGAAAAGGGGAGCTTCGAGGAGCCGGCCCGCTACGGGCTCGCATTGCCGAGAAAAGGCAAGGTGCAGCGCCCGCAATTTATGGCGCAGCAGTTTGAAAGGCTCATTGATTACTCCGCAGAAAACTCCGATTTGCCGCTCAGAAAACAAATCTTGTTTGAAGAGCTGATGCTGCACCTTCAAAAGGAGGCGTTTCAAATTCCGTCTGCAAAAGAGCGGGTGGCATGGGAGGCGGCCCGATACTTACAGGAGCATTATAAGGAGAAAACGACAATCAAGGATCTGTCGCTCGCCCTGCACTATAATCAGGATTATGTGACCCGCTGCATGCAGCAAGTGCTTGGTGTCACGCCGGGGCAATACACAAATCGGGTGAGAATGACTGAAGCAAAGCGTCTTTTATCCTCGACAAATGATAAAATGGGCGTCATCGCGGAAACGATTGGAATGGAGGACCCGACATATTTTTCAAAGCTCTTTAAGCAAATTGAAGGCATTTCACCAATTGAATACCGGAAAATTGTCAGCCGGAAAGTTCAATAAGCAGACGAGGGATGAAGATGAAAACGACAATTTACGATGTGGCGAGGAAGGCGGGTGTCTCGATCACGACCGTATCGCGCGTCATTAACCATACGGGCCGGATCAGTGACAAAACAAGGCAAAGGGTCATGAATGTGATGAAGGAAATGGAGTACACGCCCAATGTCCACGCCGCTGCTTTATCGGGAAAGCGGACCAATATTATCGGCCTTGTGACGCCTGATATTTCAAACCCGTTTTACGGCGAGCTCGCGAAAAGCATAGAGGAAAGAGCGGATGAGCTTGGTTTTCAGATGATCATTTGCAGTACCGATTACGATCCGAAAAAAGAAACGAAATATTTTTCTGTCCTAAAGCAAAAAAACGTAGACGGCATCATTTTTGCGACAGGAATTGAGAATCATGACAGCATGTCAGCTTTAGAGGAAATCATTAGCGAACATATCCCGCTCGCCATGATTTCTCAGGATAAGCCCCTTCTTCCGATGGATATTGTTGTGATGGATGATGTTCTCGGCGGGTATGAGGCTGCCAAGCATCTTTTGTCACTGGGCCACACGAGGATTGCCTGCATTGTGGGTGACGGGTCAACGACAGGTGAAACAGACAGAATCAAAGGATTCCGGCAGGCGATGGGGGAAGCGAATGTGCCGGTCGATGAGTCGCTGATTGTTCCGACACGCTTCTCTTTGGAGAGCGGAAAGGAAGAGGCGGGAAAATTGCTGGACAGGGATAGGCCAACGGCTATTTTTGCTTTTAACGATGTATTGGCCTGTGCCGCCATTCAGGCGGCGAGAATAAGAGGCATCAAGGTTCCGGATGACCTGTCCATCATCGGGTTTGATAACACCATCCTTGCTGAAATGGTCGATCCGCCCCTGACAACGGTAGCCCAGCCGATTAAAGAAATGGGGCAGCGCGTCATTGAACTGCTGGCGGAAGAAATCGAAGGAAAACGAAAGGCAAAACAAAAAATAGTGTTATCACCCGAGCTAGTGATCAGACATTCTACAGCACCGTTCAAGAAAAGAATCCGATAATGCAGCGGGTTCTTTTCTTTTTGACAGCGAAGGCGAAAAAGATATTGCATGTGAAGAAAGGACATTGTAAAATGAAATCACCTTTTGAGAAAGCGCTTGCGCAAAAATATATCGGCCAAATAGTGGATGAACCGCTATTTTTTTAATCATTCTGGTAAAGCGCTTTCATTAGGCGAAAAAAAAGGAGAATAAGGAGATGAGGACATGGGGAATCGAGTAAGATGCGCGGTATTAGGGTTAGGGAGACTGGGATACTATCACGCAAGAAACCTTATGACCAGCGTTCCGGGAGCTGAGCTTGTCAGTGTCGGTGATCCGATGACAGAAAGAGCCGAGCAGGTCGCTAAAGAATTCGGGCTTGAAAAATGGTCGGATGATCCGCATGAGATTTTAGCAGATCCCGAGATTGATGCAGTGGTCATCGTAACGCCGACAAGCACACATGGGGAAATGATCATCAAAGCGGCGGAAAACGGCAAGCAGATTTTCGTTGAAAAACCGCTGACATTAAACCTTGAGGAATCAAAATCAGTTTCTGAAACAGTAAAAGAGACAGGTGTCATCTGCCAAGTCGGTTTTATGAGGCGTTTTGATCCTGCATATGCGGATGCGAAACGGCGGATAGACGCGGGAGAGATTGGCAAACCCATCTATTATAAAGGCTTTACACGCGATCAAGGGGCGCCTCCCGCTGAGTTTATCAAACATAGCGGAGGGATCTTTATCGACTGTTCCATCCATGATTACGATATTGCCCGATATTTGCTCGGAGCGGAGATCACTTCTGTTTCCGGACACGGCCGGATTTTAAACAACCCGTTTATGGAACAATACGGCGATGTTGATCAGGCGCTGACGTATTTAGAATTTGATTCCGGCGCAGCTGGAGACGTCGAGGCAAGCAGAACCTCTCCATACGGCCATGACATCCGTGCAGAAATTATCGGGACAGAAGGCAGTATTTTCATAGGGACATTGAGAAACCAAAATGTGACCATCCTGACCGCTAAAGGGAGCAGCTATGAGATCATCCCAGACTTTCAAACTCGTTTTCATGAAGCCTACTGCTTAGAACTGCAGCATTTTGCAGAGTGCGTCCGGAATGGAAAAACACCGATTGTGACAGATGTCGATGCGACGATCAATTTAGAAGTCGGCATCGCCGCGACCGATTCGTATCGAAGCGGCAGGCCTGTACAGCTTGATCTGGAGCGTGCTTATACAGGTATGTAAAAGTTAATAGGTTCCATTTGAGGCTTTTCCGCCAAAAAAAGCAAGGACAGTTTAGCCCTTGCTTTCTCTTTTCTCATATAAATAGTACATATAATCAGTAGGTACGCCTGAATGGCCCAGCTGTCTTAGCATGGCTGTCACGTTCCCTCTGTGATAAGTGCCGTGATTGACGACATGCAGGATGGTGTCTGCATAGGTTGATTCCAGTGTACCGAGTTTCGGATGCTGCATGGAGAAGGTCTGTTCTAAGTCCGTTTGGCGGCTGAAGAAATGATGATACTGTAATTCCAACTCGGAAGCGTGCAGTTTAATCGCTTCCATATTGCCATGCGCGGACTCGAATTTGCCTGTGCCGTCTATAATCTCTTGGTAGTCCACTCCCGAAAGAACGTTCAGCCATATGTAGTCAGCCCTGCACATATGAAGCAGTACGTCACTGACTGAAGGGAATACGCTCTTTACTTCTTGATAAGCAGTTTCCTCCGGCAGGTGTTCGATATGGTTCAAGATTCGCTTGTTCGCCCAGGAATGGTAGTCATAAAACTGTTTAGCATCAGTCACAAACATCGCCCCCTTTTCTAAATAGAATTCGATGTTTAGGCTGTGGTTTCCTCCAGTTAACGAAAGATCGAGAACAAGAAATAGACGGCGGCAGCCCACATTACCACCGCAGAACATTTGTTTACGATCAACATAAGCCTGCCGCTCGTATCTATCGTCTGAAACAGCCGGCCCGCTATTGCAAGACTGATAAACCAAATCCAAGACACAGCGATGCAGGCGGCCATAAAGAGCCATTTCTCCAGTCCAGAATATTGTAAAGAGCTTGTACCGATGACGCCGACAGTGTCTAAAATGGCGTGCGGGTTTAACAGAGACACGGCTGCGGCAAATGCGGCTTGTTTCTTTGCTGTGAATATATTGTTTTCTTTGTCATCCGTTTTCGGACGGCTGTTCCATGTCACCCAGCCCATGTAAATGAGAAACAAAAATCCCACGGCCATCATTCCCGTCTCAAAAACAGGCACCTGCTGCACAATGACAGATACACCCGCAACCGCTAACACAATGAGCAGGGTATCGCAGACAGAAGCACTGATGACGGCTGGAAGCGCCAGCCAAATATGCCTTTGCCACGCTCCCTGCTGAAAAATAAACACATTCTGCGCCCCCAGCGGCAAAATTAAGCTGAAGGCCAGCACGATTCCGTGAATCATTGCATTCATGCTGAAAAACTCCTTTCACATCTGTTTTTCTCATAATAATAGAGAAGATTTTACATGTCTCCGGCCATTTGGTTGGTTTTGAAACCAGCCAAATGTATAATGTGAAAAAAAGGGGGCTTGACGTTGTCACATTGGCAGCCAAGCCGTGAATCGGACATTCCGCTTCATCGGCAAATCGAACAATATATAAAAGAAAAAATTCTCCATGGCGAGTGGGCTGTAGGGACGAAAATTCCGTCGCAAAGAACGCTGGCGGATATGTTTCAGGTCAACCGAAGCACAGTGACATCGGCGATTGATGAACTCACGTCTCAAGGTCTGTTAGAGGGGAGAAGAGGCGGCGGCACAAAGGTAGTAAACAGCACATGGAGCGTGCTTGCGTCAGCTCCGCCGCTTGATTGGAGCACCTATGTCCGCTCAGGGATTCATCATCCCAATTCTTCTATCATTCAGGATATCAATAAAAACGAGGCGCGAGCGGATATCATTCGGCTGGGGACGGGAGAGCTTTCACCAGAGCTGCTGCCGGCTGAAACGATGCGCAGGATGTTTCAGCAAATCAATCCGCATGTTCTGTCTTTAGGATACGAACAGCCGAAAGGAAATATAGACCTGCGGGAGGCGGTGGCTGAGCATTTAAAAACAAAGCATATCAATGTGTCACCTTCAGCCATTTTAATTGTATCCGGCGCACTGCAGGCGCTCCAGCTCATTTCGATCGGGCTTTTAAAGCGGGACTCAGTCATTTTGACAGAAAAACCTTCCTATCTTCACTCTTTGCATGTTTTTCAATCCGCAGGGATGCGGCTTCGCGGTGTGCCGATGGATGAAGAAGGAATGCAGGCGGGGCTGATTTCAGCTTACCGGAAGCAATACGGGGGCCAGCTGCTTTACACAATTCCGTCGTTTCATAATCCGACTGGCATTGTCATGTCAGAGAAGAGAAGGGAAGAGGTTGTCAGTCTGTCAAAAAAAGAGCAGCTGCCGGTCATTGAAGATGCTGCGTACGGTGATTTGTGGTTTGAAGAACAGCCGCCGCTGCCGTTAAAGTCGATGGATCAGGAAGGCAATGTCCTGTATCTCGGCACGTTTTCGAAAACAGTAAGCCCCGGTCTTCGAATCGGCTGGCTGGCCGGCCCGGAACCAGTTATTGAAAGGCTGGCTGACATTAAAATGCAGACGGATTACGGATCGAGCGGCCTCTCTCAATGGGCCGCGGCGCAATGGCTGTCACAAGGATATTATGAAGAACACCTCGCTTGGGTAAGAAAGGAGCTGAAGAAAAGGAGAGACGCGGCACTTCAGCTTCTTCAGCAGTATGCAGGAGATATTGCAGAGTGGGAAATCCCAGCCGGCGGCTTTTATATATGGGTCACATTCCATAAACAACTGCCTGTCAGGCAGCTGTTTCTTGAATTATTGAAACAGCAGGTGCTGGTGAACCCCGGTTCCGTTTATGACGGCGATGACCGGCGCAGCATCCGGCTGTCGTATTCCTATGCGTCTCTTCAGGATCTGAAAATCGGCATCAAGGCGGCTGCAGATACAGCCCGCCGCCTGATGACGCAGGCTTAAGCTAGACGATGACAGCTCCCAGCGCTCTCGCAAAGGCCATTGCGTGCTCAGGAGCAATTTTGCAGCCCTTTAATTTGTCTAGTGAGACATGGATCTGTTCAAACCGGCAGGAGCTGATGTCCACGTTTTGAAGTGACGTACCGGTAAAGTTGGCGCCCTCCAGTTCGCACGCATCAAAGTGTGTCTGCTGGAGCGCCATGCTGCTGCATTCACTTTGCAGAAGGACACAATGATGAAACAGAACGTGTTTCATATTTGAATAATAAAATGAACTGAATTGCCCGTGACATTCCTCGAACGACACATTCCGCAGCGTTGAGTCCGCCAGGTTCATCCCGACCATTTTCGATTGCTTAAATAAAGTTCTGTGCAGAACAGCCCCGCTAAAATCGGCGTTCGATACATCACATTTTTCGAAAATCACATCTGTCAGCTCAATAAAACGAAAGGAAACATCGATAAACACGACATTCCGAAATACAGTTTTTTCAATACAAAGCCTGTCTATGTCTTCCCCGGAAATTGAACAATCTTCAAATAAATGCATGCTGATCACATCATCTGATGCAGCCGTTTCATGAAAATCGGCAGCTTGCAGGTTTTCTGGTACGTACGGTTTTTGAATCGCTGTTTTATTCATCATTTGACATCCTTTACATTCCTGCATGACCTACAGCCATCAGGATCAATTTCATAGATCGTTTCCGCGGATTGATACATATAGTAAAACGTGAAGGGCCTATTCTGGGTGCTGAAGCCCGCTTGTTTTGTAAGCATAAATGCAAAGCTTCCTGCACGTCAAGGCGTTTACAAGACCGGAAAGAAAAGGGAACAGGAGGAATGTGGAGTGGGGCATTACGTAAAAACCGAGGAGCATGTGACACTGTTTGTGGAGGATATTGGGCAGGGAAGACCGATTATTTTTTTGCATGGCTGGCCGCTGAATCATAAGATGTTTGAATATCAAATGAATGAGCTGCCGAAAAGAGGATTCCGTTTTATTGGCATCGATTTTCGGGGCTACGGTGATTCCGACCGCCCGTGGGAAGGCTACGATTACAATACGATGGCAGATGACGTGAAAGCCGTTATTTATACGCTTCAGCTTGAGAATGCGATTCTCGCCGGCTTTTCGATGGGAGGTGCGATTGCGATCCGTTACATGGCAAGGCATGAGAGCGCCGATATCGATAAACTGGTTTTATTGTCAGCGGCCGCGCCTGCATTTACAAAGCGCCCGGGCTATCCGTACGGCATGAGGAAACAGGACATTGATGACATGGTTGAACAATTCAAAAGCGATCGGCCGAAGACGCTTGCTGACCTGGGAAGACAGTTTTTCGAGAAACAAGTTTCTCCGGAGTTCCAGCAATGGTTCCAGAATCTTTTGCTGGACGCTTCCTCTTACGGAACGATTCACTCAGGCATTGCGTTAAGAGACGAGGATCTCAGAAAGGATCTGGCGGAAATCAAGGTGCCGACACTCATCCTGCACGGCAGAAAGGACAAAATCGCTCCGTTTGATTTTGCAAAAGTATTAAAACGCGGCATAAAGCAATCGGAATTGGTTCCGTTTGAAAACAATGGGCACGGGCTCTTTTATGAGGAAAAAGAAAAAATAAACAGCCTGATTGCGCAGTTTGCTAAATAAAAAAACCCGATCAATGTCGGGTTTTTTAAATGATGCCTTTGTGCTGCAATTTTTTGATGATCAAATCAGCTCCATCCGCAATGGACGTTTGGTCAGATTCAATGATCAAATCGGGAGAAAGAGGCGCTTCATAGGGAGAATCAATCCCCGTGAAATGTTTAATGTCTCCGTTGCGCGCTTTTTTATAAAGGCCTTTCGGATCCCGCTGTTCACAAATCTGGAGCGGGCACTTCACATAAATTTCGAGAAATTCTCCATCGGGAAACAGCGCTCTGACCATATCCCGATCCTCTCTGAACGGAGAAATAAAGGCTGTTAAGGTCATTTGGCCGCTATCGACAAACAGCTTCGCGACTTCCCCGATCCGGCGGATGTTTTCGATTCTGTCCTCAGTCCGAAAGCCGAGATCTCGATTCAATCCGTGGCGGATATTATCGCCGTCAAGAACATAACTCCGAATTCCCATGTGATAGAGCTTTTCATCTACGGCATTGGCGAGCACTGATTTTCCTGAGCCGGACAGACCGGTAAACCAAAGGGCGCAGCTTTTATGTCCGTTTAAGCTCTGTCTGTCAGATTTTTGGATCACCGCTGGATGCCAAACGATATTCGGGTTGTGTGTCATTCTGATCCCCCGCTGTTTCTCTGAATGGCAACAGGCTGCTGATGGAGCCCTTTTATCAGCACGCTTGCAACTTCGGGCCGGCTGAATTCTTTCGGCGGCTTTTTGCCTTGGCGGAGAAGCTCTCTCACTTTGGTGCCTGATAAATGGATGTGATCTCTCGCGCTGTGCGGACACGTTTTGGAGGTGCCCATATTTCCGCATTTCCGGCAGTAAAAGCTATGCTCAAAAAACAGCGGCTTGATGCCCAGCTCTTCTTCAGTGAATGATTTGAAAATGGTCTGTGCGTCGTACGTTCCGTAATAGCTGCCGACACCTGCATGATCGCGTCCGACGATAAAATGGGTGCAGCCGTAATTTTTGCGGACGAGCGCATGGAAAATCGCTTCACGCGGCCCGGCATACCGCATGGCGGCAGGGAACACCGATAACATCACCCGATCCTTTGGATAATACTGGTCAAGCAGTACTTGGTAGCTTTCCATTCTGATATCACTCGGAATATCATCTGATTTCGTTTCTCCTACTAGCGGATGAAGCAGCAGACCGTCGACGGTTTCCAACGCTGTTTTTTGAATATATTCATGGGCTCTGTGAACGGGATTCCGCGTCTGAAAGCCGACAATCGTTTTCCAGCCGAGCTTTTCAAAGGCCGTTCTCGTTTGTGCCGGCGGTGCATAAAACTGTTCGAAGGACTTATCGGGAAGGCGGCTGACAAGGATAGGCCCTCCAATACAAAAGTCCGGACGCTCCAGCAGTTTTTTTACTCCGGGGTGGGCGGGATCGTTTGTTTTATAAACAGACAGCGCCTCCTGTGTTTTATCTGGCTGATAGATATCGGTCACTGTCATCATGCCGTACGTCACGCCGTGTTTCACAAGCTTCACGTGATTTCCGACAGACAGCTGTTTGGCTGTTTCTTCGCTGACAGGCAGCGTAATAGGCAGGCTCCACGGCAAACCGTTCGCCAGCCTCATCTCTTTCACAACGGAATGATAATCTTTTTCTCCCAAAAAACCGGTTAACGGGCTGTAGCCGCCGATCGCGATAAGCTCGAGGTCGCTCAGTGCCAGCTGATCAAGCTCAGCTTCGCAAGTGCAGCCATCAAAAGTGCATGCGGGATCGAAGCGGTTGATTAACACCTCTCCATGGGGCTCGATTGCATTCACGTGCTTAACCTCCATCTTTGCGTTTTACATTGTTTTTTAATAGTCTGCCATTTCTTCGCTGGACGGGCTTTCTCATCAATAGAAAATGTAGATTGAAACCTGCCGGCGCTTCCATTCTCACGACATACGGTCTTTCATTCCTGGTGCAGACCGCATTCAGTTTTCTCGCGTCCGGCCCATCTTCCCGCTCTCTCATCATTTGGGTTTGAAGAAGGCAATGTGCACATTTCACAGCCTATGCTCGGGTAATTTTGATCGTGCAGTTTGTTGTAAGGCAAATTGTGGAGCCGGATGTACGTCCAAACATCATCCCATGTCCAGTGAATGAGCGGACAGATTTTAATAAGTTTAAATTTCTGATCCTGATTGATGAATTGAATATGCTTTCTCGTCGGCGATTGCTCCCGGCGCAGACCTGAAATCCAAGCTGTCATGCCAGATAAGTGTTTTTGCAGAGGTGCGATTTTCCGTAATTGACAGCAGAGATTCGGGTTGTGTTTCCATAATTCATCGCCGTATTGCGCCGCTTGTTCTTTTAAGTTCAGCTCGGGTTCAAGCAGCTGGATCGTAAATGCCGGGTATTTTTGTTTGACGGCTTCGATCAGCTCATATGTTTCCTGAAAATGGAGCCCTGTATCTAAAAAGATGATGTGCGCATGTTTGTTGATCTTTGAAATTAAATCGAGAAGCACCATCCCTTCAGCGCCAAAGCTGCATGCATACACGATCTTATCCCCGTATGTCCTGTAAGCCCATTTCAATACATCGAGCTCATCGATCAATTGGTCCGTCATCTCTTTTGCCAGCGTTTCGTTCCATGTGTCAAAGGTGATGTTTTCGTTCAATATTTTCCCCCCGTTTTGCATCTGTCTGTTTTTTATCTATTGATCGAGTTATAGGCAGACTATTCACTTTTGAGATAAAGGTTCAGGGTTTTTAGGTGTGCGGCCGCCTAAAATGAGGAGACGGAGGCGCGGCGGAACCAATAAGAGACCAGCTGAATATGCTTTTTAGCAAAATGGTTTTATGCCCAAGGAGAGGTATTATGCCGATTACCATTTATCAGGGGCATCATCATTCACTTGCCCCGGCAGATATCAATATCGTTATTGACGTCATTCGAGCCTTTACCGTGGCCCATTTTGCTTTTATCGGCGGGGCGAAAGAAATTCTCTTGGTCCGGACAACTGAAGAAGCTTTCAAGTTGAAAGAAACCTATCCGGATTATGTATTAACAGGAGAGGAAAAGGGGGTCGGAATCAAAGGATTTGATTTGGATAATTCTCCAAAACGTATGGCAGAGCAGGATATGGCGGATAAGCGGCTGATCCAGAAAACGACAAACGGCGTCACAGCGGCGTTAGGAGCGCTGAAGGCCAAGCATCTTTTTGTGACCGGATTTTCTAATGCCAGAACAACAGCGGAATATGTGAAAAAGCTCGCTGCAAAAGATTGTGTGCTGAACATTGTGGCTTCCCATCCGTCAGGTGATGATGATATGGCGTGTGCGGAATATATCAAAAGCATCATAGAAGGGACGAATGGTGCGGCGGCCGAAGTGATTGAAAGAATCAAAAACTCATCCGTTGCGGAGAAGTTTTTTGACAGGAGCCAGCCGTTATTTGAACCGGAAGACATTGCGTACTGTACAAAAGAAATAATGGGCGATTTCGTGATGAAAGTAAAACAAGAAAGAGAAGTTCCAACGATTGAGAGGGTCATGATATGAATGATTTTTCACTAGAATTGCCAATGAGAACAAGTAAACCGAGGGAAAACGGACAGACCATTTTAATCGACAACGGCTACCCCTTACAGTTTTTCAAAGATGTGATAGGCGCGGCATCCGACTATATAGATTTTGTGAAGTTCGGCTGGGGCACTTCATTACTTACGAAAGACCTTGAAGAAAAAATCAGCTCCCTGAAAGAGCATGACGTGAAGTTTTTCTTCGGCGGCACGCTGTTTGAGAAATATGTAAGCCAGAATAAAGTCAACGAATTTCATCGGTACTGCACCTACTTCGGGTGCGAATATATTGAGATTTCAAACGGCACTCTCCCGATGACGAATAAAGAAAAAGCGGCTTATATTGCTGATTTTTCTGATGAATTTCTTGTTCTCAGCGAGGTGGGCAGCAAGGATGAGGAAGTATCAAGCTGCCAGTGCTCTGAGGAATGGCTTGAGTATATTCTCGAAGATATGGAGGCAGGCGCAGAGAAAGTGATTACGGAAGCAAGGGAAAGCGGGACAGGGGGGATCTGTTCCAGCAGCGGAGATGTCCGGTTTCAAATCGTTGATGATATCATTTTGTCGGATATTGATATCAGCCGAATGATATTTGAAGCACCGAACAAAACGCTCCAGCAAGGTTTTATTCAAAGGATCGGGCCGAATGTCAATCTGGCGAATATCTCATTTCATGATGCGATTGCTCTGGAGACTTTGCGCTTGGGGTTAAGATCCGATACCTTTTATTTGTAAAACAGCGGCTGCAGGGCTCTCTGTATCGGGAGAGCCTCTTGCCTATTATTTTTTATGACGGTACATAGGCGTAAGTATGGGAAGAGAGGTCAGGCGGATGTTATAGATGAAGTCGATGACTCTTGTTGATATCACTTGGCAAATCAGAGCTTGAATCACAATGCCCCAGGCAATAATTGATGCGGTAATCATAAAAATGATGCAATTCATAATGAGCAAGATGGTTCCCGGGTTTCCGCCCCGGTAAATTGAGATCATAAGAGCAAGGGCTCCAAACCCTCCGTTAGAAATTTTATATTTGTATAAAAGTCCGATGCCGAGTCCTAATAAAACAGCGCCGCTTGCCAAATCAAGCCACAGGTTTGAGGTGATGTCCGGAAAAATGACATCGAAGATCAATACCGATACAGAGGTGACGGTAATCGAGGCGAGAGTGCCGGTGAATGTTCTCATCTCCAGCCATTTTAAAGCAGTGAAAAGCATTGACACATTCACAGCCCATACCGAGAAGCCGTGGGGAATGTGAAACAAATGGTGCAATAAGACCGCAATACCTGCCGCCCCGCCTGTCGGAATATCATGCGGAAATAAAAATAAGGACATGCCGAGTCCCTGTAATACACCGCCTGTGACAATCATAAACGTGAGTTTTGCTTTCATCAGCAGTTCAGCCATTAAGTCATTTGCTCCTTTATGAAAAGACTTGTCCGCTGTTACCATTTTATGAGGCTGTCCATGATTTATGTCTATAAATAAAGGGATGGGACAGCTTAAAACGCTGAACCATCCCACATATACCGATTGATGATCTCCATATTGATTTCTCTGCCGATCCCTGTTCCTTTCGGGAGGTGCACGATTCCTTTTGAAGGCTGAAGGCTGATCAGTTCTGTAAAAGGATTCTCCATTACGTCCCACTCAATCGGTTCAATTTGGTCGTTCTCCATTTTTGACCACGGAGGCAGACAGGCCTGCGTAAATAAAGCATAAAGCCGGGAAAGAGCGCCGTCATAGGCATGGGCAGACGCTCTCACACCGAAATAACGCGCGAGCTGGAGGCAGTCGCGAAACTCATCGATTCCATTGACATGCATGACATCAGGCTGAATAATATCCAGGCAGCGCTGTGAGAGGAGAGGCGCAAATTGTGCCGCGCCTTTCATATTTTCTCCGCCGGCGACAGGAATGGATAAACGGCTCCGCAGAAAAGTGTAATCCTGCGGCTGGTCAAAAGGCAGAGGCTCTTCCAGCCAGCTGATATTGGTCCATTTCGAAAAAAGACGCTCCCACTTTAAAGCTGCTGCTGTATCGTAGCTTTGGTTTGCGTCCAGAATAATAGAAATAGAGCTGCCGGCCGTGTTTTGCAGGGCAGTGATATGCCGCACATCTTCCTCAAAGGTTGTCCCGCCGATTTTGACTTTGATTTGATTGAAGCCCTGTTTCAATTGAACTTCAACATTCGTAAGCGAGCTGCTGATCCATTGCGGATGGTCTGAATATGATTGGAAAGAGGCATATACAGGGAGTTCTTCTCTGTACCGCCCGCCCCACATGTCGCATACGGAACAACCTGCTGCTTTTGCCGCAATCTCCGTCAGTGCCATACTTACAGCCGATGCCGCCCGCTGATGCCATTTTTTGATTGTGCGCACTAAAGGCAGGCGGCTGCCTGCCTGTTTACCTAAGAGATAGGGAATGATTCGTTTTGTGAAACCGACATGCAGGGCCGGGAGCCAATCCGCGCACTCTCCCCAGCCGTCAATGCCGCTTTCTGTGATAATTCTGATCAGATAGCATGTCCGGTATTGTTTAAATCCGTTTGCATCTCCGTAAGGTTTCTCTAATCGGTGCAAGAGCGGAAAGGTCTCGATCCGTTCGATTTTCAAACCGGACGCTACCTTTCCTCAGCCGGCTGAAGCCGATTGCCATTCATTGCAGGCTCTTCTTTTTCATTCGTCTCGTCTTTATTTTGTTTGACATGAATCAGCGTGAGCACAAGAATGCCGACAACCAGCGTCAAGCCCGCAATGCTTAAGAACATGCCGGGTCTTGACCACTGCATCAAGCGCCCGAAAATAGGAGGCCCGATCGCCACCCCCAGAAAACGCACTGATCCGTACAGCGATGTCACAAAACCCCGTCGTTCTTTGCCGACAGCGCCTGTGATAAAGCTGTTAATACAAGGAAGGACAAGGCCTGAACCGATACTGCTCAGCACGAGAACGCTGATAAACAGGACGAGATTTTCAATGAATGACAGTGCCGCGTAAGACACAGTCATAAACGCTAAACCGATGACGATCAGCTTTTTCATTAACGATTGCTTTTGTCCGATTTTGCTGCCCGTCGTATAAGATGTCACACACATGACCAAAAGGGGAATCGCCAAAATCAGCCCTTTTTTGACGCCGTCTGTATCGTATGTTTTTTCCAGTACGTCTGATAGGTAAAACAAAATGCCGAATAAGGTAAACAAACAGGTAGCCCCGGCTAAATAAGCGGTAAACAGCCATCTGCCTTCATGCTTAAATACACTTAACAGCCCTTTTGCATATTTTCCGATAGGAGGCGGTTCTTTTTCTTTTTCCTTTTCTTTAATAAAAATCCAAGTCAGCACGATTGAAATGATACAAAACACAGGAAAGGCAAAAAATGCGCCATACCAAACGATCAGGGCGATAAGTGAGCCAATAATCGGCGATAGAACTTTCCCCATTCCGTTTGACGCTTCAACAAGGCCGAGCACTCTGCTTTCCTGCGCGCCTTTAAATAGGTCCGCTGACAGCGCCATCGCAATCGGTCCCGTTCCGGCTGCTCCGATACCCTGAAGAGCCCGGCCAGCCATGACCCACGGATAAGCATTGTCAAAAAAACCTGCCGCAAACCCGGCCAGCAATCCGCCTGCTCCATACAAAAATAAGCAGGGAATAATGATGATTTTCCGTGAAAACCGGTCTGCGAGATAGCCGACAATCGGAATCGCAAACGCCGCAATCAGGGAAAACACCGTGATCACGAGACTGACTTGAAATTGGGATAAATGAAGTTCAGATTTCATTTTTGGCAGTATAGGAATAAGCATAGAGTTTCCAAGGGTTAATATTAAAGGGATTGAACCGATAGCTACAATCGTCATTCCGTTATTTTGTTTTGATGTTTCCATCTCAAAGCACACTCCTTTTCTTCTGCTTAGAGTGTCCCTGAAGGCATTAAAAAAACCGAACAGAATCTTCCTGTTCGGGTAAAAAAGGTTAACCGAGCGCCTGTGAGATGACAGCGAATAATTGTCTGTTTCGTGCAGGCAGCATCTTTTTTTGGTACATCATAAGCGGGGGCTCATCGTCTAAGTGAAATCCCATTGCTTCCAGGCTGTCATGCAGAAATGCGTTGGCACCAGGCACGTCGATTCGCATCGGTCCTTGTTTTCCTGCGGCCAGCCTGTTGACCAATACAGCAGCGAGACCCGGTGACGGTGCGATAAGCGGGCCTAATTTCAGATTGGCCGGTGTCTGGACAGATAAGCCATAGCCAATGAATTCGCCTTCAATATTTCTGGCAATTACACATTCCGCTGATTGAGAGATCAAATGATGCAGGAGTGCTGCTCTGTCTCCGCCAAAGGCGGCTTGATCAGCCGCGATTAATTCCGGAAAATCCTTTTCTGTAAAAGATGTCAGTTCAATGTCATGCTGCTTTGTAAGCGGCTTGAAGCTTTGACAGCTGTATTTGCGGATTGAATCCGCTGTTTGAAATCCGGCTTTTTCATAAAGCGGCAAACCTTCCTTCGTGGCGCAAAGCATGATGGCGGTGTTTTCATCGACTTGGCTGATACACGCGTTCACCATACGCCGCCCCAGACCTCGCCGTTTGTACTCGTTGTCGACGATAACAAGTCCGATAGAAGCAAGTCGGCCATACAAAAACAAACCGATGCAGGAGATGATGTCTCCTTGGCTGTTTTGATACCCGAAGAAGCGTCCATGTTTTACAAGCAACTGCAGCTCTCGTTCGCCGTAATCCGGCCACCCGGCTTGCCGGCACAGACGCAATAGGCCGGGCACATGTTTTTCAGTAAGCTGAATCAGCTCAATTGCTGAATGCATGTCATCACCTGCTTGTTCCTATTTTTTTGTACATCACAATATGGGTGCCAATGCCGGAAATCTCAAACGGCTCGCCAAGTTCTTTCCAGCCAAGCTTTTCGTAATAGCCTTTCACATGGTATCTTGCGTTGCACCAGACCGCCTGCACGCCCATATCGGCCAGCTTCTGCTCCGCGTATGTGATCAGTGTGCTTCCGGCTTTTTGATCACGGTATTCTTCGAGCGTTGCCATGCCTCTAAGCCGATATGCGGGTGAATCAGTCAATAGCGGCTGATTTTCGGGAGAAAAGGAAGCGATGCTGATCAGCGTTCCTTCAAAAAAAGCGCCGAGATGGAAAGAGCCTTCTGCTTGATCCTGTTCATATTTGCATTGTTCAATTGATTGATGGGGACGCAAAATGCGGTTCCTGATTTCATATGTATCCTCTGCGGGTATGGTTTTCACTTCAAGCATGATGTTCCTCCTCCTATGTGATTTATTTTCTATATCGTAACACGAATCGGGTTTGAAAAAGACTGCCCAATTGGTTCGGACAGTCTTAGAAAGCGATGTTAATGCAAATAAATATTCTGACGCTGTTCATCTTTTTGCTTAATGTAAGAAGTAAGTTCCGACGTCAAGTCAGATCTGAGAAAAGGCGTGATTAAATAGATGCCGTTAAACAGCTCGCAGGCAGTATCCAGCAGGGAGCGTGCAATCGCAAGGCCTTCCGCCTTTTGTTTCTCTTTATCTTCGCCGGCGCGCGCCATTTTTTCGCGGATGGAATCGGACAGCTTGATGCCCGGAATTTCGTTATGGATAAACTCAGCGTTCCGGCTGCTTGTCAGCGGCATAACGCCGATATAAATCGGAGTCTTCAAATGCTTTGTTTCATTATGAATATCGACAAGCTGCTGCTCCGAATAGACGGGCTGTGAGATAAAATAATCAGCGCCGCAGTCTATTTTTTTCTCCAGCCGTTTTACGGCTTTATCGAGATGGCGGACGTTTGGATTAAAAGCAGCGGCCACTGAGAAATTGGTTTTCTTTCCGAGCGGTTTTCCGGACAGAGACAGCCCTTCATTGAACTGTTTAATCAGCCTGATTAAATCAAAGGATGTTAAATCATAGACAGACGTTGCACCCGGGAAATCACCGATTTTAGAAGGATCGCCGGTAATCGCCAGCACATCATGCAGCCCTAATGTGTCGAGTCCCATTAAATGTGACTGGAGGCCGATAATGTTTCGGTCCCGGCATGTAATATGGACAAGAGACCGCATATCGAGCTGCTGCTTGACAAGGGCGCCGCAGGCAACATTGCTGATCCGCGGGGTTGCCAGTGAGTTATCGGCGAGCGTCAGGGCATCGATTCCCGCTTCTTTTAATTCAGCAGCGGCGGACAGAAATTTGTCAAAGCTCAATTTCTTCGGCGGGTCCAGCTCAACAATAATTGAGCGCTTTTCCGCAGCGATTTCATTTAATCCCGGCTCTGTCCGTTCGTGCTGAACAGTCACCAATTCCTTTGCCCGAACCTTTACATGCTTTTCCGTAACAGGGGCGAGTCCGCCCACAGCTTCTGCCATAGCCCGGATATGGTTTGGCGTGGTGCCGCAGCAGCCGCCGATAATCCGCGCGCCTTGCTTGCGGAACTCAGCCGCGCTGTTTTGAAAATACTTGTCGTCAGTTTCATATACAAGCCGGCCTTCTTCGAGTGAGGGGAGGCTGCTGTTCGGGTAGACAGATAAAAACACGTCATCAAAAATCGGCACTTCACTGAGCGCTTCAATCATGTGGTAAGGGCCGAGCCGGCAGTTAATGCCGACGATATCGGCACCGAGATCCGCAACCGAGCGCAGCGCATCAGAAAGCGGCGTTCCATCCTGAAGTACGCCTTGCTCATGCATGGATACATTCAGCATAATCGGAAGATCGGTTTCTTTTCGGGCGATTTTCAGCACTGCACGGGCTTCTTCCAAATCATAATACGTTTCTAACAGCAAACCGTCCGGCTCTTCATGCAGCAGTAAATACAGCTGTTCGCGAAAGCTTCGTTTGATTTCGTCAAGGCTGTACGCATTTTTGTTAAACGTGCGGATGCCGCCCATCGTCCCGAGCACATACGCATCGCCGGCGGAAGCCCGCGCGATTTTTACAGCCTCCTGATTCATTTTTTTGATGTCATCTTCAAGGCCGTGTCTCGATAATTTAATATAGTTCGCTCCGTACGTGTTGGTCTGAATGATGTTTGCTCCCGCTTCGACATAGGCTTTATGTATACGCTGAATTTCCTCAGGTTTTGAAAGATTAAGCTCCTCAAAGCACCTGTCTATTCCGAAGGAGTAAAGCAGCGTGCCCATTGCGCCGTCACCGATTAACACCTGTTTCTTCAAATCTTCTAAAAGTCCCATTGTCTGCCTCCTTTATTCACATTCAGCAAGGAAAAAAGAGAAATAAAAAAAGTCCTCTTAAGAAGAAGACTTTGTCAGTGATATTGTCTCTTCTTATCTTCCAAGCTGTTCGAGCTTGCTGGATTTAGCACCTTGGTCATGGCAATGCGCCATTACACCGGTTGCTGAAGCTTCGTCGGGCCAGTCCCTCTGCTTCTCTTGATAAGAACGGATATGAAATTTTACATGTTCAGGAGATGCCAAAAGATGCCTGGCATTTTCCCTTTCTCCAAATTTACCGAAAATAAAGACAATAATCAATAGGAATCAGAAAATTTATCTGAAATTTATAAATTGAACGTCAATTGGCAGATCGGCACCTCGAACTGCTGCGATAACCTGCTGAAGATCATCCTTGTTTTTTCCGGTGACACGCACTTGATCATCCTGCACTTGAGATTTTACTTTCAGTCCGGAGTTTTTGATGATGGTATTGATTTTTTTGGCGTTGTCTTTGTCAATCCCTTGAACAAGCTTTGCGCGCTGGCGTACGGTGCCGCCGGACGCGTTCTCAATTTTGGCGTAATCAATGTTTTTTGTCGGCACGCTGCGCTTAATCAATTTGCTGACAAGCACATCCTTGAGCTGGCTTAATTTGAATTCGTCATCGGAAACAAGAACAAGCTCTTCTTTATCTAATGAAATGTCGCTTTTGCTCCCTTTGAAGTCATAGCGTGTGCTGATTTCCTTCAGTGCGATTTGAATCGCGTTTTGCACTTCAGGGAGTTCCACCTTGGATACAATATCAAATGAACTTTCTTTTGCCATATGAAAACCTCCATAACATTTAACTTATGTGTTGATTATAGTAGAATAAAGAGAAACTTCCAACAGAACAAAGAATCAATTTGTGATGATTGGAAAAAATGTTAACAAGATCCGCAGTGAAATAAGCGGGAAGAGGAAGGACGATAGCATGAGACCAGGGCAGCAATTAACCTTGAGTATAGATCACGAAACGGACTTCGGTTACTTTTTAACCGATGGAGAAGATACGATTCTCTTACATAACAGTGAAGTGACAGAGGATATAGAAGACAGAGATGAGGTAGAGGTCTTTATATACGTTGACCAGCAGGAACGGCTTGCAGCAACGATGAAAATTCCGGTCATCAGCGCTGATGAGTACGGATGGGTAGAAGTGGTGGACACGGTAGATGATATGGGCGTATTCGTCGATGTCGGCCTTTCGAAAGACGCGCTTGTCGCAACAGAGCATCTGCCGCCGTATGAAGATGTCTGGCCGCAAAAAGGGGATAAGCTCTACTGTATGCTGAAGGTGACAAATCGGGGGCGCATGTTTGCCAAACCCGCACCGGAGGATATCATCAGCGAGCTGTTTACGGACGCTTCAGACGATCTGATGAATAAAGAGCTGACCGGAACGGTGTACAGGCTGATCGCTTCAGGATCGTTCATCATTACGGATGACGGAATTCGCGGTTTTATTCATTCATCAGAAAGAAAAGAAGAGCCTAGACTCGGCTCAAGAGTGACAGGACGTGTGATTCAAGTGAAGGAAGACGGCTCAGTGAATATGTCGCTTCTTCCGAGAAAGCAGGATGCGCTGTCTGTTGATGCCGAGTATATTCTAACGTATTTAAGAACGAGAAACGGCGCCATGCCGTACAGCGACAAAAGCCAGCCCGATGATATCAAAGAACGTTTTAACATGAGCAAGGCTGCCTTTAAACGGGCGCTTGGCCACTTAATGAAAAACGGAAAAGTGTATCAGGAAGACGGCTGGACATACGAGAAAAAATAATGCATGAAAAAGACTCGCCTGCAGCAGAACTGCGGAGCGAGCCTTTTTTAATTCTAATTTAATTCATCAACCAGCGTTCTGATTGCCATTTCGCGATCCACATTGTCTGAAATCGCGATCGGCGTAATATCAATGGCAAGAATGACAAGAATCAGCGCACCGGCTGCGGCAACATAAGAAACATAATAGAAATAGTTAGCGGTATCGACCGTGTTGACGAGCTCGGCTTGAACTCTGGACGTATCATCCTTGGAAGCGGCGATGTCCTTTGCAGCTTCTACTTTTTCTTCAACGATTTGACCTGCTTTTTTCAGCAGTTCATCCACCTTCATTGCATCTTTGCTGTAAACAGCTTTCTTCAGATTGTCAAAAAAGTCAGCATCCTCTTTTTTGATATCAGCAACAACCTGATTGGCAAAAGCCTTTGCCTGTTTTGTGTTGAGCTTGTCAGTCATGGCTTTATTAAATACCTCTGGAAGCTTTTTGCCCACTTCACCCTGAGCAAACACAAACCCTTTAAAAATCTCTTCACCTGAATACTCAAGCTGCTTCGCCTGTGCTACACTTTCCTGCTGCTTCACCAAAAACACTGTCGTCACCAATACAACCGACAAAAATACAAGAAACGCCTTCTTCAAACTGAAACCTCTCCCTTCTTTTCTTTTTTATTCCACTTCAGTCTGCGTATATATGTAAATTGAAACGTGGAATCAATTGGAGTGAGATACAATATCAAAATGCCGGCCATGATGAGTGAAAAGCTGATTAAACCCAGCATAACCGCGAATATCTCGTGCATAAAAACAGCGATGATTAAAATCAATCTCCAATGCTTCTTCGGCGCGAACAGTGCCGCAAAGATGACAATCTGAACGAGAAGCGTCCCCCATGTCGGAATCACCACAAACGGACTTGATACAAACGGCTTCGTTAAAGCCTGAAAAAAGCCGTTGAAGCCGATGGTTTTTTCCTGGGCGAAATAATAGACGGCCGTTCCGTCCACCCATTCCTGCTGAGACAGCTTAGCGACAGTAGAGTGGAAGTAAAGTACCGCTACTTGAAGTCTGATGACAAAATAAGAAATAAAAGCTGTGATTTTACCAATTGTTCTTTGGCCCTCTGGGTCATCAGGCCTTCCGCTCCAATGCCATTTTCTCGGGTCAGTCAGCGTGATAGGAATCAGCAAAAATGTGATAACCGCGGCTGCCTGCTCGCCTCCGTCGATGACAATTAACGACGACTGCAGGCTGTAACTGACATACCAATGGAGAATCCCGGTGATTCTGGGGCGCCACCCGATCACAACAAGCACCAGAATGGCAATACAGACCCACCTGAACAGATTTAACATCATATAGTTATTTTCGCCGAGGCAAAAGAGACTGAGATTCATTTTACAAGCAGGGTAACTGCTGATTCCGCTGGCTGGCTTCATAATGAGGCTCGGATGATTGACAAGCAGCGTCAGCAGGCTGGATAAAGCAATAATGCTTCGTGCGAGTCCGTATACATTTGTCCACGGGTTTTTTTTGTCCCATCCGGTGATGGTCTGTTTTATGTTTTCGAGCATGAGATCACAACCTTGACTATGCTTTTTACCTGATAAGATGAAGCGGTGTATTTAGAATAGCTCCATGGAACGATGTCCTCTTTCGTCAAATAATAGCTGCCGCAAAGCAGCGGGCGGGGCGCCGGTGTTTGCAGCTGAACGGTTTTGGCTTTGCTTTTGCAGGCACTCAGGTCCGTTTCTTTACATTCTGTCCACTGTTCCTTGCCGACTTGGCTGTAGATCACGCCCATTTCTACGCCCTGCGATCGCCCATAACGATACAGGCCGAATAGATTATCAGCCCTCATATTAGGCCACCTGACCTTGGCGCTGGCATCTCCATCTTCATATAAGCCGATGGCGGTATCACGGGGGTTTTTGCTGAAAAAGCCCCAGCCTTGAGGAATGACGCTGGACATGAGAAATTTGGAGTCCTTTGTCAGCGGAATCGGGGTTGTCCCTAAGCTGCCAATGATTGAAAACAGAAATAAAGACCCCCAGAGGACTGAAAAAATGATAAAAAATGATATCGATTTCTGCATTCGACTGCTCCTTTTCAAACTGAAGAAATTCACTTTTCTTACTTTTCATAATATAAAAACATTTTTGTAATAAAAAGGTTAAAAAGTATGAGAAATTCCATTTTTGTTAATGGGAAAAATAGGACATTTTTCATAGCTATATGTCATTGATATATAGTGATTTTTTCGATATATTTAAACCATGAAAACGAATCAAATTAACGACCGCTGGATTGTTCAATTTCGCAAAGGGATTTTCGAGCTGGCTATTTTATCCCTGCTGCGCTCAAAACCGATGTATGGTTATGAGCTGACATCGTCCTTAAAAACAACCCCGGCACTGGCTATTTCAGAGGGTGCGATTTATCCCATTTTGAAACGGATGACGGAGAAGGACTGGGTCGAATTTTTTTGGCAAGATTCTTTGGACGGCCCGAAAAGGAAGTACTACAAAATGACGCAAAAAGGAGAAGAGATGTTAAAAGAACGGCTGGAGAAGTACCTGGAAACCCATCAAGCTTTATTGTCTTTATCGGGGGATTTGCTATGAATGCACAGCACATCATTGACCGCTATACGGAGGAACTAAACGCTGAGCTGGCGAATATGCCTGAAGTAGAGAGAGAAAACACGCTAGCCGAACTGAAGGGCCATTTAACCGCTTTTGTACAAGACAGATTGAATGCCGGCCATGGTGTAGAGGATCTGCGGGAAGCTGTTGAAAATGAGTTTTCTCATCCGAAAGAGCTTGCCGAAGCGATGATGGGCGAAGGGGAGGAACAGAAACGGAGGGGTTCTGTGTTAGGAAAAAGCGGACTTTCAGTTTTTCTCATTGCTGTAATCATACTCCTGCCGCTGCTGCCGCCCTCATACAGATATGTGCCATTGGCTCTTTATTTGGCGGTGCTCGCAGGCTATGTGTGGAAGCGGAAGAAGTTAATGATGTTTGCGGGTGTAAGAAAAAACAAAATGCGCTCTCAACATGAGATTGTCACGATTTCTAGGGTCGGTGCGGGCTATCTGCTGTTTTTGGCTGTTCTGCTTCTTGTGCAGCCGCTTATCAATGCATTCGTCGTCCTTCTGCTGATTGTGGTTAGCTGTGCCGCTTTTTTTCTTTATTTAAATGTCAAGTAATGTTGTAGGAGGCTGTAATATGGAGATCAGCATCAATTATCTATTAATTGTCATTTCGCTTTTATTCTTTGTGGTAGCCTATTTTGTCGGGATCAAAAAACAGACGTGGATGCTGGCGGGGTTTAATGAGGCACGTATCCGGGATAAGGATCGGCTGGCCAGAATAGCAGGCTACTTTTTCTTGAATTCCGGTTTGTTCATTCTGCTGAACAGCTTTATCTCATTTCAAGGCCAGGAGCAGCTGATTCCGCCGCTTATTTTGGCATATGGCGCAGGGGTTATTATTTACGTGAATAAAAAACTGGTAGAATAGGAGCTGAAGGACGGAGCGAAAGCTCTGTCCTTCTTTCTTTTTCCTGAAAATAGGAACGAAGCACCACATACAAGTTTCGGTTTTTTTGTTAGGATGAACGAAAAAATAGATTCCAAAACAGGAAGGATGTGGTGTTTTGCGTACACTGTTCAAAACATCTCTGTTTATGGCCGGCTTATGCACGGCGGCTCAATGTGTTTTTGCATCAAATGCCTCAGCAGATCAAAGCATCAAATACGACCATACGTATCAAACCCCTTCATACATCATCGAAAAATCACAGCCATCATGGCAGCCAGCTCAGAACCTAACGCAGAAAGAAGCGCTATTTTCATATCTGGACAAGCAACAAACCCATTTTAAGCTCAAAGGAAACGCGAACAGACATTTTCGCATTTCAAAAACAATAAAGGATTCAAAGACAAAACAAACATTTTTTAAATTAGAGGAAGTGTATAAAGGGATTCCTGTTTACGGCTTTGGACAGGCGGTCGCGATGAAGGAAAACAAACAAGTGAAAAGTTTCTTCGGGAAGGTGCACCCGCAAATAAATGACATATCTGTCACACCGTCTGTATCTAAGAAAAAAGCCATACATACAGCGCGCCGTGCGCTTGAGGCCTCCATTGGAAAAATCGAGTATGTTGACGGAGAACCGAAAGCCGAATTATATATTTATCCGCACGAAGGCGCATATGATCTTGCCTACCTTGTAAGACTTTCGACGTCTGAACCTGAGCCTGGTTATTGGCATTATTTCATTCATGCCAAAAGCGGAAAGGTCATCGATTCTTTTAATGCCATTCATGAAGCAGCCGGTACAGGGATCGGCGTATCAGGCGAAGAAAAAAGCTTTGAAGTAACTGAACAGAATGGGCGTTATTATTTGGCTGACGAAACAAGGGGAAAAGGGATAAATACTTTTGACGCAAAGAACCTGAACGAAACCTTGTTTACCCTTTTGTCTCAATTGATCGGGTATACAGGCAGTGAAGTGGTCAGCGGCACGTCCGTATTTCATGACCCGGCGGCTGTAGATGCCCATGCAAACGCACAAACCGTTTACGACTATTACAGCCGCACGTTCGGCCGCCATTCTTTTGATCAAAACGGAGCGAGAATCACGTCTACCGTACATGTGGGAACACAGTGGAACAATGCGGCGTGGAACGGTGTGCAGATGGTGTACGGGGATGGTGACGGCGCTAAGTTTAAGCCGCTGTCCGGATCGCTCGACATTGTGGCGCATGAAATGACACACGCGGTCACCCAGTATTCCGCCGGCCTTTTATATCAGGGAGAACCCGGCGCGTTAAACGAATCCATTTCTGATATTATGGCGGCGATGACAGACCGGGATGACTGGGAAATCGGCGAGGATGTATATACGCCGGATGTACGCGGGGATGCTTTACGTTCATTAGAGGACCCTTCCAAGCAGGGGAATCCGGATCATTATTCAAACCGTTATACGGGCACAGAGGATTACGGCGGGGTGCATATTAATTCGTCGATCCACAATAAAGCGGCATATCTTCTCGCAGAAGGCGGCGTGCACCATGATGTGCGGGTTGAGGGGATCGGGCGTGAAGCTTGTGAGCAAATTTATTACCGGGCTTTGACATATTATGTAACGCCTTCTTCAGACTTCAGCATGATGAAGCAAGCGGCAATCGAAGCTGCCAATGATTTATACGGTGAAGACTCGAAGCAATCAGCTTCTGTCGAAAAGGCATATGACGCAGTCGGAATTCAATAAAAATGAAAAAACAGCCAGGGCTTTTTTAGCCTGGCTGTTTTATTATGATCTACCCAGAAAAAATATGGCCAGTGTGCCCGGCCCGGAATGGGATCCGACAGCAGAGCCGATGGAGTGCATGATGATGTCTTTCGGCTTGAACGCGTCTTCGATCAAGTGTTTCATTTCATTGGCTGTTCCTTCGTTAGCGGCATAGCTGATCCCGACGGTTTGATCGCTCCAATTGTCTCCTCGCTCTTTCATTAATTCAATAATCCGTTTGAACAGCTTTTTCTGTCCGCGGATTTTTTCAAGAGGCACAAGCTTGCCGTCCTCCATATGAAGAAGCGGTTTAATATTAAGCAGACCGCCGACAAAAGCGGACGTTTTTGAAATTCGGCCGCCCCGGGCGAGGTACGTTAAATCATCGACTGTAAAAATGTGCTCAAGCTGTGCGCAAAAGCTCTTTACAGACGTTTCAATTTCTTGTATTGTATTTCCGTTGATACAGAGTTCGCGTGCATGCCGGACGGCCAGACCGCAGCCTAATGAAGCGCATTTGGAATCAATCACCCGCAAATCAAAATCGGGGAATTCTTCCTTCACTTCATTGGCGATCATGACGGCTGTCTGATAGGTGCCGGAGAGTCCTGAGGAAAAAGCGATGTAAAGTGCGGGCTCTCCTGTTTTGGCATATTGCAAAAATACATTTTTAATTGTTTGCGGTGAGGCTTGGGACGTCTTTGGCGCTTCCCCATTTTGCATCGCTTCAAATATTTGTTCCGAATGAATCGTGACTGCATCTTCATATTCTTTGTCGCCGAGAGAAACCCTAAGCGGGATAAAGCCAATGCCGTTTTCCTCAAAATAAGAACGAGGCAGATCAGCGGCGCTGTCAGCGATGAGATGAACTGTCATTTTGCTTCCCTTCTTTCCGTTTATCGCTCGTCATCATGTGATTTAAGCCAACTATATCATATTAATTTGTCAAAATCGTGTTCAAATATTTGTTTTAAGGGAAAACATAATAAAGAAGAATGAGCGGAGGAACATGCCATGGTACTAGATCAAACAAAAAAATTACTCATCGTCATCATCGGGGCCTTACTTAATGCGGCCGGGCTGAACTTATTTCTGATTCCGGCAGATGTATATGCCAGCGGATTCACGGGTGTCGCCCAGCTTTTATCAAGCGTCGTTGACCAATATGCCCCTTTCTACATATCGACGGGAACGCTCTTGTTCCTCTTAAATATTCCGGTCGGTATTTTAGGATGGCTGAAGGTCGGCAGATCGTTTACGGTGTACAGCATTTTGAGTGTCGCACTGACCACATTGTTTATGGGAATCCTGCCGGAAATGAGACTGTCTCATGACATCCTGCTGAACGCGGTATTCGGCGGCGTGATTTCCGCGGTCGGAATCGGTTTAACATTAAAGTACGGCGCTTCGACAGGCGGCCTTGATATCGTCGCTATGGTGCTGGCCAAGTGGAAGGATAAACCCGTCGGCACGTATTTCTTTATTCTGAACGGGATTATCATTCTGACGGCAGGATTATTGCAAGGTTGGGAGAAAGCTTTATATACCCTTGTTACTTTGTATGTGACAACGAGGGTGATCGACGCGATTCATACCCGGCACATGAAGCTGACAGCAATGATTGTGACGAAAAAAGCGGACGAAATCAAAGAAGCCATTTATGGAAAAATGGTGCGGGGCATAACGACTGTCCCAGCCAAAGGAGCTTTTACAAACGAGCAGAAAGAAATGATGATTATCGTCATCACGAGGTATGAATTGTACGATTTAGAAAAAATCGTAAAAGAAGTGGACCCGAAAGCATTTACAAACATTGTCCAAACGACCGGGATTTTTGGTTTCTTTAGAAAAGACTGACGAAAGCAGGTGGAAGTCGTGAAACGGCTGCTTGTGATGCTCTTGCCTGTGGTGCTTTTAATGGGCTGCGGGAAAAATGAGCGGATAGAACCCGATAAGGAGGTATCAGGCGGAATGGAGAATCAAGAGGTTGTTTTATCTGTTGACGCAATTCAGGAGCCTGAACAAATCAAGTTTAACATGTCACTGAAGAACCAAAGCGAACGCAGTGTGGAGTTTCAATTCAGCACGGGACAAAAATTTGAACTTGTCGTGTACGATTCAGAACACAAAGAAAGATACCGTTATTCGAAAGACAAAATGTTTACACAGGCTTTTCAAAACCTGACGCTTGAACCGGGAGAAACCTATGATTTCACTGATGAATGGAAGGAAGTACCGGAGCCGGGAACATACGAGGTGAAGGTGACGTTTAAGGGCAGAGCGGAGAATCTTAAGCAGGTCCAGGCTGTTCAGCAGTTTGAGGTCAAATAATAGGCTATGGCGAATCGCCATAGCCCTTTTTTTATTGCAATTTATCCAGTTGATCTTGAAATTGATGAAGCTGTTGACGTTCCGCATCTGTCGAATTGGCATACGCAGAAGACACAGCATTTTTGGCCCTCAGAATCGCTTGCTCCTGATCGCCTTCCTCAAAGCCGTTTGTCACCATGACAGCCTGTTGAACAAATGATTTCGCCTGCTGAAACAGTTCGTTTCTCATTTAATATTCATACTGCCTTTCAGCCGAGTCTCGTGCCGCGGCATGCTGGTGAGCTTCTTCTAAAGTAGACCGATATGGAAATCTTGCGGCGTGTTGCCCGATGGAGTCTTTACCCTGCTGAATAAACCTTTTGGATTTGCTTCGTTTACCCATTGTGAGACTGCCCCCTTCCATACTTTGACGAGATGAGTCGTCTCCCATAGTATGCTGGGGCGGGTAAAGGTTTATAAGTGGGAAAAATTAAAACACTCCGCTCTTTATATTGAGAAATATTCTTTCAAAAATTGGGCGACCCCATCTTCTTCATTGGAACCCGTCGTTTTGTCAGCGATCTGCTTGACTGCGTCAATTCCATTTCCCATGGCGACGCCGCATCCTGCAAATTCGAGCATTTCTAGGTCGTTATCTTCATCGCCAAAAGCGATGATCCGTTCTCGCGGCACGCCGTAGTAATCGCTGATTTTCTGCAAGCCAATCGCTTTGTTCATGCCGCTTTTAATAATCTCAATCACATGCCACGGGGCTGCCCATCTTCTGTGATCGATCACCTCGGCGTGCACATCTGTTAAATAAGCGCGTATGGAAGAAACATCTTCCTCTTTCGCATGGATGAGCACTGAGGTGACATCCTCACCGAGATTTTCGCGCAAATCGCCGACGGTGACATTTGTTGTGTTCATGTTAAAGGCATCAATCAGATGCTCATCATGATAATGGAAGTACACATCATCGATGACTTCAGCAAGTATATTATGTACGTTGTAGGTCTCACTGATATCCACAAGCTGTTTGACAACTTGAAGCGGCAGTGAGGTATGATACCGTCCCCAGCTGTCATCTTGCGGATGGTGGACAAACGCTCCATTGAAATTGACGATCGGCGTTGTCAGATTCATCTGCTCATAGTACATGGAACTTGAACGGTACGGCCGGCCGGTGGAGATGCAGACGTAATGTCCATCATTTTTTAGGCGCTGTATCGTTTGAAGGGTGTTTTCTGATATTGTTTTATCGTCCTTTAATAATGTTCCATCTAAATCTAATGCGATTACATAGGGTTTTGTCTCCATGAAAAGCTCCTTTAACCTAAGATTTTACGCGAGTTGCCTTAATGACAGTGTAGCTTTTTACCATCTTTATTGTCTACATGTTACACTTATGATTATGGTTATCCTAAGGAGGGGACATTGTGATTCAAATTGAAAATCAGACCGTTTCCGGCATTCCGTTTTTACATATTGTAAAAGAAGAGAACCGGCACCGTGCTGTTCCTCTTGTTTTCTTTATACATGGCTTTGCAAGCGCAAAGGAACACAACCTTCATATTGCTTATCTGCTTGCGGAGAAGGGCTTTAGAGCCGTTCTGCCGGAGGCTCTGCACCATGGTGAACGGGGAGAGCAAATGGCTGTTGAAAAGCTGGCCGGCCATTTCTGGGACATCGTGCTAAACGAGATTGAAGAGCTTGAAGTACTCAAGAACCATTTTGAGAAGGAAGGCCTGATAGAAGGCGGCCGTATCGGGCTTGCGGGTACATCAATGGGCGGCATTACAACGCTTGGCGCCTTAACGGTTTATGACTGGGTACAAGCCGGCGTCAGCCTGATGGGAAGCCCGAATTATGTCGAGCTGTTTCAGCAGCAGATCGACCACATCAAATCTCAGGGCATCGATATCGATGTGCCGGAGGAAAGGGTGCGGGAGCTCATGGAGCGCCTTAAAGTGCTGGATCTCAGCCTTCAGCCGGAGAAACTTCGCCAGCGCCCGCTTTTATTTTGGCATGGTGTTAAAGATCAAGTCGTGCCTTACGCGCCGACCCGGAAATTTTATGACACGATTAAATCTTATTACAGCGAGCAGCCGGAACATCTCCAGTTCATTGCGGATGAAAGAGCCGATCACAAAGTGCCGCGGGCCGCTGTGTTAAAAACCGTTGAATGGTTTGAAACGCATTTATAAAGCACAAAGGTGTAAACACAGGCCGGATTTACGTTATACTGTAGAAAAAAGGAGTGAGGGAACGTGGAAGAAGCATTAAAAGAAAACATTATGGGCGCCCTGGAACAGGTTGTCGACCCTGAGCTTGGCGTTGATATCGTAAACCTCGGGTTAGTATACGATGTTGATATGGATGAAGACGGCTTAACGCACGTCACAATGACACTGACGTCAATGGGATGCCCTTTAGCACCGATAATTGTGGATGAAGTGAAAAAAGCGCTTGCGGACATTCCGGAAGTGAAAGAGACGGAAGTTCACATTGTGTGGAATCCGCCGTGGACTCGGGACAAAATGTCAAGATATGCAAAAATCGCGCTTGGCATACAATAAAACAAAAGAGGACAGCCTTACTGTGAGGCTGTCCTTTTTACAGCTGAAAAGGAGTGAAGCAAAATGATGTACCTGCTTGCCGTTCTATGTCCGCCGCTTGCTGTTTTGTTTACGGGAAAGCCGTTTCAGGCCCTGCTCAATCTCATATTGACATGCATCTTTTGGCTGCCGGGCGCCATTCACGCTTGTTTTATCGTGGCTGACCGCCGCGCTGAAAAACGGGCAAGACGATAATCTGGAAAAAAGAGGACGCAAACATGGTATAATGGCCATAAAAAACAGCAGGGAGAGCGCCATGAAAAAGAAATTGCTTGCATTCGCGCTGTGCACCGGTGCGTATGCGGCCCTGTTTGCGTACTCTGTTCACTCAGAGCAAAAAAGCGGCTCCAGCGAGATGACCGATGTCAGCCGCTTGATGCCGGTGAAAATTAAGCAGACGGTGAAAGGGCAGGAAGAAAATAACCTCATTGACACAGTCAAAGAGGCCAATCGAAAAAACATAAAAATCTCAATAGCCGGAACCCAGCATTCGATGGGCGGCCATACATATTACGAGGACGGCATCGTTCTGGACATGACAGGCTACAACAAAATCCTCGCTTTCGATAAAGAGAAAAAAACCATCAGGGTCCAAAGCGGGGCGACGTGGAATGACATACAGAAATACGTAAATCCATACGGGCTTGCGGTAAAAGTCATGCAGTCACAAAATATTTTTACAATCGGAGGATCTCTCAGCGCCAATGCCCACGGGCGTGATATCCGCTATGGATCGCTGATTGATACAGTCAAATCATTCCGTCTTTTAAAAGCCGACGGCACAATTGTCACTGTCACTCCAAAAGATGACTTATTTTCAGCAGTCATCGGCGGGTACGGTCTTTTTGGCGTGATTCTCGATGCTGAGCTTGAATTAACGGATGACGAGCTGTACGTCATGCAGACGGAAAAAATGAACTACAGTACATACGCTGACTATTTTACAAAGCATGTCAAAGGCAATCCCGGTGTCCGTATGCACCTCGCTCGCATCTCAACAGCAGAAAAGGGATTTCTGAAAGACATGTATGTCACAAATTACGTATTATCAGACGAGCAGGATCAGCTGACATCTTACAGCGATCTCAAAGAGGATGAGCATACACAGGTGACGAAATTCGCGCTCGGCCTGTCAAGAAGGTACGGGTGGGGCAGAAACTGGCTGTGGAATACCCAGCAATCCTATTTTCTAAGCCAAAATGGAACAAAGATCTCACGCAATAACGTCATGCGGTCAGAATCAAAATTTCTCGAATACGAAAATAATGAAAATACAGACGTGCTGCAGGAATACTTTGTGCCGGTGAAGGAGTACGCTTCCTATATTGATGACCTGAGACAAACGCTGTCACACGAAGACCTGAATCTGCTTAATATCACGATCCGGTATGTGCAAAAAAACGAAAAAGCTGACCTGTCTTATGCGAAGGATGATATGTTTTCGCTCGTGCTTTTAATCAACGAGGGCTTTTCAAAAGAAGACCAGGCTGACGCTGCCAAGATCATCAGGCGCATGACAGACGTTGCGCTCAAACACGGAGGAAGCTATTATCTGCCGTATATGACATATCAGACAAAAGCGCAAATGAGACAGGCGTATCCGAAAAGCGAAGCGTTTTTTCAGAAAAAAAAGACGTATGATCCGGATGAGCGGTTTATGAATTACTTTTATCAGAGGTATAAATAATGGGGAAAAACAAATTAAAATGGCTGACACTTTCACAAAGTAGCGTGTTTTTCGCAAGCAGTTTAATCTTTCCGTTTTATATTCTGTTTGTGAAGAATATCGGCTCAAGCTACACGCAGTTCGGGTTTTCCTACGGATTATTCGGACTGAGCGGAGCGCTCATTTACCCGCTCCTCGGCCGGCTTTCTGAAAGGATCGACAGCCGCTATTATCTGCTTGCGAACTCATGGGGCATGGCGGTTCTGCTTTTGTATGTCCCGCATGTTAACAGCGTTCTTCAAGTGTACATCGTGCAAGTGCTGTTAGGTCTCTTTGGGGCGATGCAAAAACACGGAGAAAAAGTATTAATCGCCGACTTTACAGACACCGGGGAACGCGGAAAAAAGATTGGGAATTATCATTTTTGGACCGCTGTTTTTTCAGCATCTGCCATTATGCTCGGCGGTTTTCTCGCCGACTTTTTTACGGTGCAAATGATTTTTTATACAAGCTCTATTCTATATTTTCTGAGCGGATTGATGATGATGAAAACAGGCTGACACGGTCAGCCTGTTTTTTTATACAGCTGCAAATGGCGCCGTACCAACAACTTGAAGCGGTATCTGCCTGCTTTTTAAGAGCCGGTTTTTTTATTGAACAGAAAATTTATAAATGAATAAAAATATTAAATATACGATTGAATTAATTTTTATTCATGTTATAATGTTAAATAATTTCACAAAGACCAAGAAGGTGAATTCGTTTTGAAAATAGGAATTGTAGGCGCTACGGGTTATGGAGGCGCCGAACTTGTCAGGATTCTTACACATCATCCTCATACAGAAGAATGTATACTTTATTCATCCAGCGGGGAAGGAAATGTCTATAGTAATGCTTACCCTCATCTTACCGGCTTGGCTGAGCAGAGGCTGAAGCCCATTGATATGAATACAATCAAACAGGAAATCGATGTCATGTTTCTTGCTGCGCCCCCGGGAGTATCAAGTGAACTGACTCCGCAGCTTGCAGAGGCGGGAATTTCGGTTATTGATCTGTCAGGTGATCTGAGGATCCAAGAGCCTGCTGTATATGAAAAGTGGTATAAACGGACAGCGGCACCAAAAGAAACAATTCAAGAGGCAGTTTACGGTCTTTCGGAGCTGAATCAAAGGAACATTCAGCAGGCGAAGCTCATCGCCAATCCGGGGTGTTTCCCGACGGCTGTACTGCTAGGCCTCGCGCCTCTGGCTCAAAAAAAGCTGCTTGATGAATCGTTCGTTATCGTTGATGCGAAAACAGGTGTTTCCGGTGCGGGGAGGAAAGCATCCATGGGAACCCATTTTTCTGAGCTTAACGACAATTTTAAAATTTATAAAGTAAATGAACATCAGCACACCCCTGAGATTGAACAGACTTTAAAAGAATGGCAGCCAGAGTTGAAGGCTATTACATTTTCTGCTCACTTGGTTCCGATGACAAGGGGAATCATGGCGACAATGTATACGCAATTAACATCTGACCTATCTGCAGAAGATCTGCACGATTTATATTCGGAATTTTACCAAGATTCATATTTTGTGAGAGTGAGGCCAAAGGGTCATTACCCGCAAACGAAGGAAGTGTTCGGCAGCAATTTCTGCGATGTATCCGTTACCCTCGACGAAAGAACGAACAGGGTCACGATCGTATCGGTAATTGATAATCTGATGAAGGGTGCCGCTGGGCAGGCAGTACAAAATTTCAATATCATGAATGGCTGGAACGAAGAGACAGGTCTTACCATGACACCAATTTATCCATAGAACAGGAGAGAATCGAACCATGATTCAGTTGAGTGAAGATCAAATAGTGAAAGTAAAAGGCGATGTATCCTCGCCAAAAGGATTTCAGGCAAAGGGCGTGCATTGCGGGCTGCGCTACTCGAAAAAAGACCTTGGCGTCATCATCAGCGAGACACCGGCAGTGAGCGCGGCAGTTTATACGCAAAGCCACTTTCAGGCGGCTCCGATTAAAGTCACACAGGACAGCTTAAAGCATGGATCAGCTCTGAAAGCAGTCATTGTCAACAGCGCCATTGCCAATGCTTGTACAGGGGAACAGGGCTTAGAGGATGCATACAAAATGCGGGAGAGCCTCGCTTTACAGCTGGGCATTGAGCCGGAGCTTGTCGCCGTTTCTTCAACTGGTGTCATCGGCGAACATTTAAATATGGAAAACATTCAGACCGGCATCGAGCTTTTGAAAGAAACGCCTGCGGGATCTGGAGATTTCGAGGAAGCGATTTTAACGACAGATACCGTCATCAAGCAAACGTGCTATGAACTGACAATCGGCGGTCAAAAAGTCACCATCGGCGGAGCGGCTAAAGGCTCCGGAATGATTCACCCAAACATGGCAACGATGCTGGGGTTTGTGACAACAGACGCGGCAATCGAAGAAAAAACGCTGCAAAAAGCGCTCCGCGACATCACTGACGTCTCTTTTAATCAAATTACAGTTGACGGAGAAACCTCCACCAATGACATGGTATTGGTCATGGCAAATGGCTGCGCGGAAAATGAGTGCCTTACGGAAGATCATAAAGACTGGCCGCTCTTTAAAAAAGCGCTTCTTATGGCTTGCGAAGATTTGGCTAAGGAGATTGCCAGAGACGGAGAAGGCGCGACAAAACTAATCGAAGCCCAAGTAAAAGGGGCGAAAAACAATCTTGATGCAAACGTAATTGCCAAGAAAATTGTCGGGTCGAACCTCGTAAAAACCGCTGTATACGGAACAGACGCGAACTGGGGGCGCATTATCGGGGCTATCGGGCACAGCGCGGCTCAGGTGAAGGCTGAAGAAGTAGAGGTTTATCTCGGGGGCCAATGCCTGTTTAAAAACAACGAGCCTCAGCCATTCTCTGAATCTCTCGCGAAAGAATATCTTGAAGGAGACGAGATTGCCATTGTCATCAAGATGCATGAAGGAGACGGGAACGGAAGAGCATGGGGCTGTGATCTGACCTATGATTATATCAAAATTAATGCGAGCTATCGCACGTAATAAAGGGGAGCACAATGAAGAAAACAATCGTTTTTAAATGCGGGGGAAGTGTCATCCGTGAGCTGTCGGAAGAATTTTTTCAAAACCTGAAAGAATTGATGGAGTCAGGATGGAAATTGGCAATCGTGCACGGCGGCGGACCGGAAATCACACATATGCTGAAACGGTTAAACATCAAAACAGAATTTGCAGGCGGACAGCGGAAAACAACCAAACCGGTATTGGAAGTCGCTGAAATGGTACTGTCCGGCTCAGTGAATAAATTTTTCGTTGCCGAGCTTGCAAAACACGGGCTCCGGGCTGCGGGAGTGTCCGGCAAGGATGGAGGCCTTCTCGAAGCAGACTATCTTGATCCGGACACATACGGGGAAGTCGGAGAAATTAAAAAGGTTAATGCCTCTATGGTAAACGCGCTGATGGATGAAGGCATTATCCCGGTAATCGCGCCCCTGTCCTTGACGAGCGATTACAAAACACTGAATGTTAATGCTGATCTTGCTGCTTCGGCAGTCGCCGGGGCGCTGAAAGCCGATAAGCTGATGTTCGTCACAGACGTGGAAGGAATTATGAAGGAAAAACAGCGTCTCGACATCCTGACCCCTGAGGAAATTCAGACTCTCATTAAACAGGAAGTGATCACAGGCGGGATGATACCAAAGGTCAATTCAGCCTTGTCAGCATTATCGGACCAGGTATCAGAAGTGATGATCGTAAATGGAAAAGGATCGTTTTTCTCAAATCAAACATTTCAAGGAACAAAAATCGTCAAAGCAAAGGAGGCTGTTTCATGAGCAGCTTGTTTCAAACCTACGGACGGTGGAACATTGAGATAAAGAAAGCGAAGGGAACTTGCGTTGAGGATCAAAACGGCAAAACATACCTCGATTTCATTCAAGGGATTGCGGTTTCCAACCTAGGTCACTGCCATCAAGCGGTCACAGAAGCGGTCAAAAAACAGCTCGACAGCGTATGGCACGTATCCAATCTGTTTGAAAACAGTCTTCAGGAGCAAGCGGCACAGCAGTTAGCAGCAAACAGTGCCGGAGATCTCGTTTTTTTCTGCAACAGCGGAGCGGAAGCGAATGAAGGCGCGATTAAGCTGGCGCGAAAAGCAACTGGAAAAACGAAAATCATCACATTTCTTCAATCATTCCACGGCCGCACTTATGCAGGGATGGCAGCTACCGGACAGGATAAAATCAAAACAGGCTTCGGCCCGATGCTGGAAGGCTTTCACTACCTCCCGTACAATGATCCTGACGCTTTTGATGCTCTTGGGGAGGAAGACGGCATAGCCGCGGTAATGCTTGAGACCGTACAGGGAGAAGGCGGAGTCAATCCGGCCAGTGCAGAATTTTTAACAGCCGTACAGTCGTTTTGCAAGGAAAAGCAGGCGCTTCTGATCGTAGATGAAATTCAGACCGGTATTGGACGGACAGGAAAAGGCTTCGCATACGAACACTTCGGCCTCTCACCTGATATCATCACAGCTGCAAAAGGATTAGGGAACGGTTTTCCAGTCGGTGCGGTAATCGGCAAGAAAGAGCTGGGAGCAGCGTTTACTCCTGGATCTCACGGAACGACTTTCGGAGGGAATATGCTGGCGATGGCCGCCGTCAATGCAACATTGCAGGTTGTATTCCAGCCTGAATTTCTGCAAGAGGCTGCTGATAAGGGTGCGTTTTTGAAAGAACAGCTGGAGGCTGAACTGAAGAGTCCTTTTGTGAGGCAAATCCGCGGCAAAGGATTAATGCTTGGAATTGAGTGTGATGGGCCGGTTGCAGACATCATTGCTGAATTGCAGACATTAGGCTTGCTCGTACTGCCGGCCGGACCGAACGTGATTCGTCTGCTGCCGCCGCTCACCGTGACAAAGGATGAAATAACAGAAGCCGTCAGTAAGCTGAAACAAGCGATTGCTCAGCATACCGCTGTTAATTTGTAATTTTTTTTCGATATGAAAGCATAAAAATTCATTTTTATAATTAATTATTCATCAAGAGGTGGGCTTTTAGATGGAAGGTTATTTAGTATTAGAAGATGGAACAGTGTTCAGCGGAGAACTGGACGGACATGAAAACTGCACGGGCGAAGCTGTGTTTTTCACAGGAATGACGGGCTATCAGGAAGTGCTGACAGACCCGTCATACAAAGGACAGATTATCGTATTTACGTACCCGCTGATCGGCAACTACGGCATTAATGAAAACGACTTTGAAAGCAAAAAACCGCAAGTGAAAGCAGCGGTTGTTTACGAGGCGTGCGATCATTTTTCTCATCATGAAGCGGTATACAGTCTTAAGGAATATCTGAAAAAATGGAACATCCCGCTCTTGTCCCATGTCGATACGAGGGCTGTCGTCAAAAAAATCCGCGCGAACGGAACGATGGGGGCGTCTGTCACTGCCTCTAAAGAAGCGGCTGAGATTGCCCTGCAGCCTGAGAACGTCGCAGAACAGGCGTCCGCACAGGACATCAGCACAATCGGCGAAGGGAATAAACATATCGCTCTCATTGACTTTGGCTATAAAAAATCAATTGCATCATCACTCGTGAAACGAGGCTGCAAGGTCACAGTTATACCGTATCAGCAAATGGAATCGGTTTACGGCATAAAGCCCGACGGTGTCGTGTTATCCAACGGACCCGGAGATCCGAAAGCCATTACACCGTATATGGAACAAATCAAAAACATTGTCAGCCGCTTTCCGACACTCGGCATATGTCTCGGCCACCAGCTGATTGCGCTCGCTTTCGGCGGAAATACGTTTAAGCTGCCGTTCGGACACAGGGGCGCAAACCATCCGGTCATCGACCGTGAAACGAAGCGGGTGTTCATGACCAGCCAAAATCACAGCTATGTGGTTGATGAAAAATCGATTAATCAAGAAGAGCTGACGATCAGATTCCACCATGTCAATGACACGTCAGTTGAAGGGCTTTCCCATAAAAAGCTGCCTGTCATGAGTGTGCAATTCCACCCGGAAGCCCATCCCGGGCCGGCGGAAAGCGAATGGATTTTTGATGATTATTTAAAGAATGTGATACCAGCAAGGAGAGAAATCGCCCATGCCTAAAGACACCAGTATTTCAAGCATATTAGTAATCGGCTCAGGCCCGATCATCATCGGCCAGGCGGCAGAATTTGATTATTCAGGCACTCAAGGTTGCATCGCGCTCAAGGAAGAAGGCTATCGGGTTATTCTCGTCAACAACAACCCAGCAACAATTATGACCGATGAAGCTTTCGCGGATGACATTTATTTTGAACCGCTGACGGTAGAAAGCCTGACAGACATTATTAAGAAAGAAAAGCCCGACGGACTTCTGGCCAATTTAGGCGGGCAGACTGCACTGAATCTTGCGGTTGAACTTGAAGAAGCGGGTATTTTAAAGGCGCACGGCGTCAAACTTCTGGGTACATCCGTTGATACAATACAAAAAGGAGAGGACCGGGAAAAATTTCGTTCTTTAATGAACGAGCTGAATCAGCCAGTTCCAGAAAGCGAAATTGTCGATAACGAAACAGATGCCCTTCGTTTTGCGGAATCCATCGGCTTTCCTGTCATTATCCGGCCTGCTTACACGTTAGGCGGAAAAGGCGGGGGCATCGCGCCCACGAAAGAAGCATTTGCCGCCATGATCAGGCAAGCGCTCCTGGCTAGCCCGATCAATCAATGCCTGGTAGAAAAGAGCATTGCCGGCTTTAAAGAAATTGAATATGAAGTGATGCGCGACAGCAACAACACATGCATTACCGTCTGTAATATGGAAAACATCGATCCGGTCGGTGTGCATACAGGCGATTCGATCGTAGTGGCGCCTTCACAAACATTAACTGATGAAGACTATCAAATGCTCCGGACGGCAAGTCTGACGATCATTTCGGCACTTGATGTCGTAGGCGGCTGCAACATTCAGTTTGCGCTTGATCCGTTCAGCAAGCAATACTACGTCATTGAAGTGAATCCGCGTGTGAGCCGTTCATCTGCTCTCGCGTCAAAAGCAACAGGTTATCCCATTGCGAAAATGGCTGCGAAATTGGCGGTCGGATACACGCTTGACGAATTAAAAAACCCGCTTACAGGCTCCACTTATGCGAGCTTCGAACCGGCATTGGACTATGTCATCGTCAAGTTTCCGCGCTGGCCGTTTGATAAATTCAAAAACGCGGACCGCAAGCTCGGCACAAAAATGAAAGCCACCGGAGAAGTGATGGCGATTGAACGTAATGTAGAAGCGGCGCTCCAAAAGGCGGCAGCCTCCCTTGAGCTGAAAAACGTCGGCACGCATCTGCCGGAGCTCGGCGGCTTATCAATTGAAGCGCTCTGGGAGCTGGCAATCACACCTGACGATCGAAGATTTTTCGTTGTGATGGAGCTGTTAAGCCGAAGCATATCAATAGAAGAAATCCATGCAAAAACAAAAATCGACCCGTTTTTCCTTCACACCTTTAACAATATCATCAAGCTGGAAAATCAGATCATGGAAGCGGGGAGCGACCTTTCTTTTGATTTATTGAAAAAGGCAAAGGAAAAAGGGTTTTCAGACGCAACGATTGCCTCGCTTATCGGCAAGACAGAGGCAGAGGTGCGCGCTCTTCGCAAAGAGAAGGGGATTACGCCTTCCTTCAAAATTGTTGATACTTGCGCAGCTGAGTTTGATGCGAAAACCAACTATTTTTACTCCACGTATTTCGGAGAAACCGATGGAGACATCAGCCGCAAAGAGAAAAAGCGCGCGCTGATTATCGGCTCAGGACCGATTCGCATCGGGCAGGGCGTTGAATTCGATTACAGTGCTGTTCATGGGGTGTTAACGCTGCAAAAGCTTGGATTCGAAACGATTATGATTAATAACAACCCGGAAACCGTGAGCACAGATTATGAAATTGCGGACCGCCTGTATTTTGAACCGCTGACAACGGAGCACATATTAAACGTGGCGGAGCAGGAAAACATTGACTTTGCGATCGTGCAGTTCGGCGGCCAAACCGCGATCAATGCTGCTGAAGCGCTCGAAAAAGCCGGAATCACGCTTCTCGGCACATCGTTTGAAACGCTTGACGTGTTAGAGGATCGCGATCAATTTTATCAGCTTCTTGATGAACTCGGATTGCAGCACGCTAAAGGAGAAATTGCTTATACAAAAGAAGAGGCTGCAGAGAAAGCAGACGGCATCGGCTATCCGGTATTAATCCGTCCTTCTTATGTCATTGGCGGAATGGGCATGATCATCGTTGAATCGGAAGCTGCGCTTTCTCAGCTGCTGGACGGAGAAGACAGCATGCCGTACCCCATTTTAATTGATCAGTACGTGTCAGGAAAAGAAGTCGAAATTGATCTGATTTCCGATGGTGAAGAAGTCTTTATCCCGACATATACCGAACATATTGAGCGGGCGGGCGTCCACTCAGGAGACAGCTTCGCCATTCTCCCGGGGCCTTCCGTCACAAACAAGCTGCAGCAGGGAATAAAAGATGCTGCTCAAAAAATTGCCCAAAAGCTTTCATTTAAAGGTATTATGAACATCCAATTTGTGATCGATAACGAAACCATTCTCGTCCTTGAAGTGAACCCGAGAGCGAGCCGTACAGTTCCGGTCGTCAGCAAAGTCATGGGCGTCCCGATGATTCCGCTCGCCACAAGGCTGCTGGCGGGGGCATCTCTAAAAGATGTAAACCCGGCAGTTCAAAATCACCACGGCGTTGCTGTAAAGTTCCCGGTCTTTTCCTCACATGCGATTCAAGATATAGATGTCAAGCTTGGACCGGAGATGAAATCGACAGGAGAAGGCATGTGTGTTGCATACGACGCCGACAGCGCCTTGAAAAAAATCTACACGCGTGTTTGGAATCAAAAAGGAAGCATTTATTTGCAAAACGGACCGGAAGATTTGAAGACATTAGCGGAAAACGCCGGCTTTACGGTTCATGAAGGCACATTCGCCTCATGGATGGAACAGGATGAAAAAGCGCTCCATATCCATTTGAATGGCTCTGAAGAAGCACGCAAAGAGCGTTTGGAAGCCATGACACACGGCATTACCGTCTTTACTGAAGAGGAAACCGTACGGGCGTTTTTGCAAAGCGGATCAGGCAGTCCGCACCCTGTTTCCCTCAGAGATCTTTATAAAAAGGAAGTGGCATCATGCACACAGTGAATATGGGAGAAATGCAAACCAATCTATTCGGAAAAGACCTATTAACGCTAAAAGATCTCAGTGAACAGGATATCAGCGCGTTGCTTGCTGAAGCCAGTGAACTGAAACAAAACAAGATTCAGCCTATTTTTCAAGGCAAAACCCTTGCGATGATTTTTGAAAAATCATCCACACGGACACGTGTTTCATTTGAGGCCGGCATGGCGCAGCTTGGCGGAAATGCCCTCTTTTTAAGCCAGAAAGATCTGCAGCTGGGCCGCGGTGAAACTGTGGCTGACACGGCAAAAGTGCTCTCGGGCTATGTAGATGCAATCATGATCCGGACCTTCGAGCATGAAAAGGTGGAGGAGCTTGCTGAACACGCTGATATTCCGGTCATCAACGGGCTTACTGATAAATATCATCCTTGCCAGGCGCTGGCGGACCTATTGACGATCAAGGAAATCAAAGGCGATCTCAAAGGTGTGAAAGTCGCATATATCGGTGACGGAAATAATGTGGCGCACTCCCTGATGATCGGCTGCGCAAAAATGGGCTGTGATATCTCGATTGCTTCGCCTAAGGGATACGAAGTGTTAGACGAAGCGGCGGAAGCAGCCAAAGCATTTGCCCTTCAATCCGGTGCTTCCATTACACTTACAGCTGATCCGATTGAAGCCGTAAAAAATGCGGACGTCATTTATTCAGATGTATTCACAAGCATGGGACAGGAAGCGGAAGAACAAGAGCGTCTCGCAGTCTTCGCGCCTTACCAGGTGAATGCATCGCTTGTCAGCCATGCTAAACCTGACTATACATTTTTGCACTGTCTTCCTGCACACCGTGAAGAAGAAGTGACGGCAGAGATTATTGACGGTCCGAATTCCGCTGTATTCCAGCAGGCCGAAAACCGTCTCCATGTGCAAAAAGCGCTGTTAAAGGCGATCCTTTACAAAGGGGAATAACCGAAAAAACTGCTGAGCCGGGTCTCAGCAGTTTTTTTATGGAAACATATTCACACCCGCTTAGGCGCATACTACACGAAAAAGGAAAAGGAGGAAAAACAGTGGGACAGCAGCATCAATTCCGGCCCGGGCAGAAAGCGCCCAACAACGGCATCTACGTAGAAATCGGCGAGACGGGGAGTATGGTCAAAAACCCGCAAAAGGTCCATCTGTCAGCAGGAGATATGTTTCCTGAAACATCTAATCACAACCGCCTGTGGACGTATAAAAGAAAACCGTGATCACGAAAAAACCCAAAACAATACATGTTTTGGGTTTTTGGCTTATTAATGCTGGCTGGCATTGTTGTTCATAGGCATGATTGCTGCTAGCGCCATGATCAGCACATATAAAACGACAGCAATTACGGATGATGTTGTGAAGTTATACGCTACACTGTTCATGCTGGCAATCAAATAGCATGCCATATGCGATAAAAGGAACGTCCAAATAAAAGCAATAATAAATCGCACGTTTCCACCTCGTCCTTCTCATTCTATTCTAGAAGTTATCATACCATACATAAAGCGAAGGGGGAATCTAATTTTAGAAGAAAGTGAGGTGACAAAAGAGTCTGATTCGTCACATTTTTAATGGTAAAATATAAAAAATAAATATCGTCAATTGGTATAATAGCCAAAAGATAGAAAGGCTAGGACTTTACCTTATTCGTTTCTTTTCTTTTTACATAAGATAGCGTGAGATGACGTGTGAAAGGAGGCGGGCAAGCGATGGGAATAACGGAAAGGTATTTTCAATTGGGAACGGAGCATAACGTGATTCATCTGCCCTATCGTCCGAACGGCTTTGGCATCTTTGTCCTCGGGGACAGAACCCACTTTGTCGGTAATGATTCAAGTTTTTGGCTTCAGCATTATGGCAGAAATCAGCTTTTAAATATGCTGAGGGACGAAGGCTATACCATTTTTAACAGCAATCTGTTCGGAAGGCACTGGGGCGCGGAAAAAGCGGTCACCTATGCCAAACAGCTGATACATTTCGTGTTGAAGCAGGAAATACTCAATCCGAAGATTCATATTTTAGCAGAAGGGATGGGCGCTCTCGTGGCCGATGAACTGCTTCGTTTTTCCCCGGATCATATCCGATCAGCCGCGATGTTGAATCCTTGTCTCGATCTTCAGGCACATTATGAATCAGAAAAAGAAAATAAATTTTTCTATAAACAATTTTTGAAAGAGGTATCGGAAAGCTACGAAATCTCCGAAAAAGAAGCGGCTTCACTCCGTTATAAAACAATCGAAAGCTATCCGAGCAGCGTACCGGTTCATATATGGCAGCGGATGACCGGAGCGCCGTATCCGTACAGCCTGCATGCGGAAGTATTTAAGGAAAAGCAGCAGCAAAACCAAGGCTGTCCGGTTGACATAACATTTCATTTATTTGAGCACCCAAGCAGGATCTATGCATCAATCTGCAAATTCTTTCACAGGCATGAAAAAGAGTTATAAAGAATACAATAACAATAGCCTTCTCTTTTGCGGAGGCTGTTTTGCTTTGGATAAATGAAAAACCGGAAGGGCGGCAGATGAAATGGAATCAACGCTGATTGTAGGGGCGGATGAATTTTTCGGCCTTTCTTTATGCGAGCGAATGATGGATGAAGGCATATACGTCGATGTCGTTTTGGCTGAAACAGATGATGAAAACAGACAAATGTACTTAGAAGAAAGACTCATGTGGCTTGGAAGAAACGAACACTTTCGGCAGCTTGAGCACATTGAGGGTCAAAAGTATGATACAATTTGTATCCAATATGACTGCGGCTTTTTGCCTTTGGACCAATATAAATCCGCTTATGTATTGGTATACGAACAAGACCGAAAAGAGTGGGAGAAACGTGAAAAGACAGGTTCAGAAAAAGCGGTGATCCTTCCTAAAATGTATGGGCCGTGGAAAGAAGAACAGGAGGAAGAGGGCTTTTATACAGAAGATGTAGCTGACGAGCTGTTGAGATTCCTGTTTGAGCCCGGCCGTGATACCGGCAAAGATTGCATTTTTGATTTGCAAGTCACGAAAAAAACTTCAAAAGATGAAGCGAAAACAAAAATTCTCGAGTGGAAAAGACAATTTTCATCAATTTTCGACAAATATTAAGAAAAACCTTCCATGTTTCGAGTTTTCTAGATACAATAAACGTATCATTTTAATACATGTGATAGCTTGTCAAAAGGAGTTGAACATGACTTGATCACAAGGCTTGTCATGATCTTTTCTGTCCTCCTTTTATTAAGCGGATGTGGACAAACTCCGTTTAAAGGAAAAATTGAGAAGGTCGGCATGCTCTTTCCTGATACGATTAATGACCTCGTATGGGGCACAAAAGGGTATAAAGGATTACTGAATATACAATCTAAATACAATGTGGACGTCTACTATAAAGAAGGCGTAAAAACAGATGAAGATATTATAAATGCGATTGAAGATTTTCATAAGCGCGGCGTCAATCTCCTCTTTGGCCATGGAAGTGAGTATGAAGAAGTATTTAACTTGGTCAGTGAAGACTATCCGGATATGCAGTTTGTGATTTCAAATGCAAAAGCAAAAGCGGACAATGTCACAAGCGTCCATCTCAGCGGGGAAGCAATCGGCTTTTTCGGCGGAATGACCGCTGCCCATATGTCAAAAACCAATCAGGTCGGCGTCATCGCTTCTTTTTCATGGCAGCCAGAAGTGGACGGCTTTATAAAAGGGGCTAAGTATGAAAATCCTAATATAGAAGTGAATACAAAATATACGGATCACTGGGATGATGATTCGACTGCGGTGAACCTTTATCAAAAAATGAAGAACGAAGGCGCGGATGTTGTGTATCCTGCCGGAGACGGGTATAATGTTCCTGTCATTCAGCAAATCAAAAAAGACGGCCTATATGCGATCGGCTATGTCACAGATCAATCCGATCTTGGCGAAAACACCGTGTTAACCAGCACGGTGCAAAATGTGGACAAGGCCTATGAAATTATAGCTGAGCAATTCGACAAAGGGACTTTAAAAGGCGGCGATCACTATTACGATCTGAAAAGCCGAGTTGTCGAAATGGGAACCTTCAGTCCGCTTGTGGACAAAGCTTTTCAGAAAAAAATCGCCAAACTGGTCAAAACATATAACAAAACAGGTGAACTGCCAAAAAACGAGTAACGGGGTGACTTTACATGCAGCACGAAAAATCACTTGAGTTTCTGCAAATAGCAATGAAATATCTGCCTGAAGCGAAAGAGCAGCTTGAAAAATCAGGAATAGAGCTGTCGATGGAGGCCATTCAGCCGTTTATGAATTTATTTACAACGGTAATGGCGGAAGCCTATGAGCTGGGTAAATCCGACGCGAAATCTGAAACCGAATAAGAAGAAGCCACTTTCTCGAAAGTGGCTTTTCACATGATTTTCTTTTTAATAGCGGATACCATAGGCGCGAGTTCCTTCAGAGCGGGCTTGATTTGATCGAGAGAGTTCATAATCGAACCGATTTGGTTCATAATATACATGTAATCAATCGTCTCTTCTTCGTTTGTCGGGGAAACCTCCTCCTCCTGCACTTCTTCTTTTTCTGTTTTTTGTTTGGCGTTATCGCCGAACATCATTTTTGAAAACACATCCACCTGCATACGCCTCCTTTTCGATATACCATACTCTATGAGTAAGATGAACCGATAGTTTAGACGAATATATTGCCATGTGAAAAAAAATAAGATAGAATTAGTACCTGATACTAATAATTGATCATAACCTGATTGATCTTCTAAATTAACTATATAAAGGAGTCTTCCCTTATGAAAGCTGGAATACTTGGAGTTGGACGTTATATCCCTGAGAAGGTTTTAACAAATCATGATTTAGAAAAAATGGTTGAAACTTCTGACGAGTGGATTCGTACAAGAACAGGAATAGAAGAAAGAAGAATTGCCGCTGATGACGTATATTCATCACATATGGCTGTTGCAGCAGCGAAAAAAGCGCTGGAACAAGCTGAAGTGTCCGCTGAGGATCTCGATATGATTCTCGTTGCGACTGTCACACCTGATCAGTCATTTCCTACAGTTTCTTGTATGATTCAAGAACAGCTCGGCGCAAAGAAAGCATGTGCCATGGATATCAGCGCGGCTTGTGCAGGCTTTATGTACGGGGTTGTAACGGGTAAACAATTTATTGAATCCGGAACTTATAAGCATGTCCTTGTTGTCGGTGTAGAAAAGCTCTCAAGCATTACAGACTGGGAAGACCGCAACACAGCCGTTCTGTTTGGTGACGGAGCGGGCGCTGCGGTAGTCGGGCCAGTCAGTGATGACAGAGGAATTCTTTCATTTGAACTAGGAGCAGACGGCACAGGCGGTCAGCACTTGTATCTGAATGAAAAAGGACATACAATCATGAATGGACGTGAAGTTTTCAAATTTGCGGTCCGCCAAATGGGTGAATCATGCGTAAATGTCATTGAAAAAGCCGGACTCTCAAAAGAGGACGTCGACTTTTTGATTCCGCATCAGGCGAACATCCGCATCATGGAAGCTGCACGTGAGCGTTTAGAGCTTCCTGTCGAAAAGATGTCTAAAACTGTTCATAAATATGGAAACACTTCTGCCGCATCCATTCCTATTTCTCTAGTAGAAGAATTGGAAGCCGGTAAAATCAAAGATGGCGATGTGATCGTCATGGTAGGATTCGGCGGAGGATTAACTTGGGGCGCCATTGCAATCCGCTGGGGCCGATAAAAAAAGGTGAGGTGCACACAAGATGAGTAAAAAAAGAGTAGTTGTTACAGGACTCGGAGCATTGTCTCCGCTTGGCAACGACGTCGATACAAGTTGGAATAACGCAATCAACGGTGTGTCCGGGATCGGTCCGATCACTCGTGTTGATTCTGAAGAATATCCGGCTAAAGTAGCCGCTGAATTAAAAGACTTTAATGTTGAAGATTACATGGACAAAAAAGAAGCAAGAAAAATGGACCGTTTCACTCAATATGCGGTTGTTGCTGCGAAAATGGCAGTTGAAGACGCAGGTCTTGAAATTACTGATGAAATCGCGCCGAGAGTCGGTGTTTGGGTTGGTTCCGGAATCGGAGGGCTTGAAACGCTTGAGTCTCAGTTTGAAATCTTCTTAACAAAAGGCCCAAGACGGGTAAGCCCGTTTTTTGTGCCGATGATGATTCCTGATATGGCGACAGGCCAAATTTCTATCGCTTTAGGAGCAAAGGGAGTTAACTCTTGTACGGTAACTGCATGTGCAACAGGAACAAACTCTATCGGTGACGCATTTAAAGTGATTCAGCGCGGCGATGCAGACGCTATGATCACAGGCGGAACAGAAGCGCCGCTGACTAGAATGTCATTCGCGGGCTTCAGTGCCAACAAAGCGCTTTCTACAAATCCGGATCCGAAAACTGCGAGCCGTCCGTTTGATAAAAACCGTGATGGATTCGTTATGGGTGAAGGTGCGGGTATTATCGTTCTTGAAGAACTTGAGCATGCACTTGCACGCGGCGCCAAAATTTACGGAGAAATCGTCGGTTACGGTTCGACGGGAGACGCTTATCATATCACAGCGCCTGCCCAAGACGGCGAAGGCGGAGCGAGAGCGATGAAAGAAGCCATTAAAGATGCGGGTATTGCGCCTGAAGAGATTGACTATATCAATGCTCACGGCACAAGCACATATTACAATGACAAATATGAAACAATGGCGATTAAGACAGTTTTTGGCGAGCATGCCTATAAACTTGCGGTAAGCTCTACAAAATCTATGACGGGCCACCTTCTAGGCGCGGCGGGCGGTATTGAAGCCATTTTCTCTATCCTTGCCATTAAAGAAGGCATGATCCCGCCAACAATCAATATTGAAACGCCTGACGAAGAATGCGATTTAGATTATGTGCCTGATGAAGCACGCAGACAGGATCTCAGCTATGTTCTCAGCAACTCACTGGGATTCGGCGGACATAATGCAACGCTAATCTTCAAAAAATATCAGTAATCATGACGCCAAACCGGCTGCCCTAAAAGGGTAGCCGGTTTTTTTCGTGCGCATAGGATAAAAAAGAGGAGGCGATAGCATGAGCGTGGAACAAACATACAAATGGTTTGAAAAAGCCGCTTCAATAGATGATCTGGCGCATTACATTGTCCCGTACTTTTCAAGAAGGAAGAAAGAAGACTGGAAAGGCATCTTGGGACATTTGCAGCATCACGGAATGTTTAAAAACATAAAAGAGGGAATAAGCACGTCTTCCATTCTGAAAGAAAAAGGGCTTTTCCGGCATATACAAAAAGAGGAGCAGTACCTCAAAAAGAAGTGGCAAGGACCTGACGTGCCAATCGTAGCACTGCCGGTTGATGAACGAAACAGAAGAATCCGTTTAGAATTCGGATCAAAATCAGGGCTCGCCTTTCCAGATAAAATGTTTCTCTTTCTCTCGTCAGATATCGAATTATCCTCGGTGTCAGCCCTTATGACACATGAATATCATCATGTTTGCCGGTTAGATCATATGACTAAAGAGGAAAAAGACGTCACATTACTTGATACAATCATCATGGAGGGGCTGGCAGAATATGCTGTTTATGAGAGGTTAGGCCAAAGCCAAACGGCTGAATGGACCAACTGGTATACCCCTCTGCAGCTTGAGGTTTTTTACGAAAAAAAGATTGCGCCCCATCTGAACATTAAACGGGAACATCGATTGTTCGATCAGCTTTTATACGGCAAAGGATACCAGCCGAAAATGCTTGGATATGCAGTCGGATTCAATATTGTAAAAAAATATTTATCAGAGAACAAAGCCAATACAGCAGACGGGCTGTCCATCTCTCCTGAAACCTTTTTGAAAGCAACGCTTTAATAGAATAAAATAATGGAATTTCGTTAATAATATTACATTTATCCTAAAAAATTCTTGATTTTGCAAAATGATTGTAATAATATACAACTATAAAATTTTTCGATAATTCAATATTATTTATTATTTCTGAATAAAGGGATTACTTTCTCTTGAAAACGTTTGGCGACAAGAGGGGGAAAGGGGAGCTAGCATGAGCACACTTTTAGAAGTGAATAATTTAAAGACTTATTTTTTTAGAAAAAAGGAGCCGATCCCTGCGGTGGACGGAGTCGATTTCTACATCAAAAAAGGCGAAACCGTCGCGCTTGTAGGCGAATCCGGCTCCGGCAAAAGTATTACTTCATTGTCTATTATGGGTCTTGTCCAGAGTTCAGGCGGAAAAATCATGGACGGTACGATTAAACTCGAAGACAAGGACCTCACCTCATTCACTGAAAATGACTATTGCAAAATCCGCGGAAACGAAGTATCCATGATCTTTCAAGAACCAATGACCTCCCTCAATCCGGTGTTAACGATCGGAGAACAAATTACCGAAGTGCTGATTTACCATAAAAACATGAAGAAAAAAGAAGCATATCAAAGAGCCGTCGAACTCTTGAAGATGGTTGGGTTTTCAAGAGCGGAGCAAATTATGAAGGAATATCCGCACCGTCTATCTGGCGGAATGAGACAGAGGGTAATGATCGCCATCGCGCTCAGCTGTAATCCAAAACTGCTGATTGCCGATGAACCGACAACGGCGTTAGACGTGACGATACAAGCCCAAGTGCTGGAGCTAATGAAGGATCTCTGCCAGAAGTTTGATACGTCAATTTTGCTGATTACACATGACTTAGGTGTCGTATCGGAAGCAGCCGACAGAGTGATTGTCATGTACTGCGGACAAGTCGTAGAAAATGCCTCAGTCGATGAGTTATTTTTAGAGCCCCTTCATCCTTATACAGAAGGACTGCTTATGTCGATTCCCGTCATAGATGGAGAGATTGATAAATTAAATGCGATTAAAGGCAGCGTGCCGACACCAGATAATCTGCCGCCGGGGTGCCGTTTTGCTCCAAGGTGCCCAAAAGCCATGGATAAATGCTGGACCCATCAGCCTTCGCTTTTGACACATAAAAGCGGAAGGTCAGTGAGATGCTTTTTATATGAGGAAGAAGGTGCCGAACAATCATGACAGCAGCTAATCAGGAAACAATTTTAGAACTTCGGGACGTGAAAAAATATTTCCCGATCCGCTCAGGCTTTTTTCAAAGAAAAGTTGGTGATGTAAAAGCGGTGGACGGTGTTTCGTTTTCCTTAAAAAAAGGAGAAACACTCGGAATTGTTGGAGAATCGGGTTGCGGAAAATCGACTGCCGGCCGGACGATGATCAGGCTGTATAAACCGACTGAAGGCCAAATTTTCTTTAAGGGACAGGATATTTCCAATCTGTCAGAGGAGAATTTACGAAAAAACGTCCGTAAAAATATCCAGATGGTCTTTCAAGATCCATTCGCTTCGCTGAATCCAAGAAAAACGCTGCGTTCTATTATTAAGGAGCCTTTTAACACGCACCATATGTACACGATGCGAGAACGAAATGAGAAAGTCGAAGAGCTGCTTGCGAGAGTAGGTCTTCATCCGTCGTTTGCCTCCCGCTATCCTCATGAATTTTCCGGCGGACAGCGTCAGCGGATCGGCATTGCGAGAGCCCTCACGCTGAATCCGGAGCTTATCATTGCAGACGAACCGGTTTCTGCACTTGATGTATCGATTCAGGCCCAAGTCATCAACTTAATGGAAGAATTGCAGGAAGAATTTAATCTGACGTATCTATTTATTTCTCACGATTTAAGTGTCGTCCGCCATATCAGCGACAGAGTCGGGGTAATGTACCTTGGCAAAATGATGGAACTGACCGATAAGCACGAGTTATATGACAATCCGCTCCACCCATACACCCAAGCGCTTTTATCATCTGTCCCGGTTACAAGAAAAAAAGGATCTGTCAAACGCGAACGCATCGTCCTGAAAGGAGAACTGCCCAGCCCGGCCAATCCGCCAAAAGGCTGTGTTTTCCATACGAGATGTCCCGTTGCAAAACCGAAATGCAAGGAACAAATACCGGAATTCAAAGAAGCTGCTCCCAGCCATTTTGTGGCTTGTCACCTTTATAGCTAACTGTCACCCGCACAGCTTTGAGAGGGGGTATGCATACTACATAAACAGCAGCTAAGAAGAACGAACATTTCAAGAGGGGGAATATCTAATGAAAAGACGTAAAACCGCACTGATGATGCTAAGTGTATTAATGGTGATGGCCATCTTTTTATCGGCCTGCTCGGGATCGAAATCAAGCAGCAGCGAGAAAAAATCAACCGGCAAACCGCAGCAGGGCGGGGACTTGGTTGTTGGTTCAATCGGTGCCCCGACACTTTTCAACTCATTATATTCAACAGATGAATCGAGTACGGATATAGAACAAATGATTTACAGCTTTTTAACAAAAACAGATGAAAAATTAAATGTCAAAATGTCATTGGCTGAGAGTGTCAAAGAGCTGGATGGCGGTTTGAAATATGATGTAAAAATCAAAAAAGGCGTTAAGTTCCATGACGGAGAAGAACTTACTGCCGACGATGTAGTATTTACGTTTAACATCCCGCTGAACAAGGATTACAAAGGTGAGCGCGGATCTAACTTTGAAATGCTGAAATCAGTAGAGAAAAAGGGAGATTACGAGGTTTTATTTACCCTGAAATACAAAGACCCTAACTTCTATAACAATACATTAGACAGCTACGGCATTCTTCCGGAGCATATTTTAAAAGATGTACCGGTTGCGCAGCTTGAAGATAATGAATTTAACAGGAAAAATCCGATCGGCTCAGGGCCTTTCAAATTTAAAGAATGGAAAGATGGACAATACGTGAAGCTCGTTGCCAATGATGATTACTATGACGGGCGCCCGTATTTAGACAGTGTCACGTATAAAATCATTCCTGATGCCAATGCTGCGGTTGCCCAGCTTCAAGCGGGGGATATTGATTTCTTTAACGTTCCGTCAACTGATTATAAGACAGCTGAATCGTTTAATAATGTCAAGGTTGTAACAGACTTGGCGCTTAGCTACTCATATATCGGCTGGAATGAGAAAAACGAGCTCTTTAAAGACAAAAAAGTGCGCCAGGCGCTTACCACAGCGTTAGATCGTGAAACGATGGTGGAAACTGTATTGGATGGCGACGGAGAGGTCGCTTATATCCCGGAAAGTCCGGCTTCCTGGAACTATCCGAAAGGCGTAGAAGTGCCTAAATTTAAATACAATGTGAAGAAAGCGAAGAAGATGCTGAAAGAAGCCGGCTGGGAAGATACTGACGGTGACGGCATCTTAGATAAAGACGGCAAAAAATTCGAGTTTACGCTGAAAACGAACCAAGGAAATAAGGTGCGTGAAGATATTGCAGTTGTTGTTCAAGAGCAGCTGAAGAAAGTCGGTATTAAAGTAACGCCGCAAATCGTGGAATGGAGTGCGCTTGTTGAGCAAACCAGCGCCCCTAATTGGGACTATGACGCAATGGTATTAGGCTGGAGCCTGTCCACATTCCCGGATCATTACGATATTTTCCATTCAAGCCAGTCTGAAAAAGGCTTAAATAACATGTGGTATAAAAATCCAGAGGTCGATAAACTTCTGAAAGCTGCAAAATCGATCAGTGACCGTGAGCAATACTCTAAAGCGTATGAGAAGATTTACCAAAAGCTTGCTGGAGATCAGCCGTATACCTTCCTTTATTATCCAAACAACCATATGGCGATGCCAGCTAACTTAGAGGGGTATGTGTATCATCCAAAACGTGAACTATATCAGATTGAAAAATGGTGGCTTGCCCAATAATTTTCCCTTGAAGGGGAGGGAGCGAATTTCCTTCCCCATCTATATTGAAAAAGAACCACAAAGGGGACAAGAATATGGTTACATATATCATTCGAAGAACATTAGCTTCGATTCCTATCTTATTAGGAATTACAATTTTGTCTTTTGTCATTATGAAAGCGGCTCCCGGAGATCCGATGACGCTTATGATGGACCCTACCATCAGCCAGGCAGACAGAGCACAGTTTATTGAAAAATACGGCCTGAATGACCCGGAATACGTTCAATATTTAAAGTGGCTCGGCAATATGGTTCAAGGGGATTTCGGAACGTCCATTATCAGAAAAGGAACGCCTGTTTCAGAGCTGATTATAGCAAGGCTGCCTAACACACTCCTCCTTATGCTGGTGTCGACGATTTTGGCGCTAATCATTTCAATCCCATTTGGTGTGATTTCTGCAAAAAAACCTTATTCAAAACTGGATTATGGCATTACATTTACTTCATTTATCGGTTTAGCCATTCCGAACTTTTGGTTCGGTCTGATTTTAATTATGGTATTTGCTGTGAACCTCGGCTGGTTCCCAACTGGGGGAGTCGCTACTCTTAACACGGATTTTAGCTTATTAGACCGGATTCATCATTTGTTATTACCCGCATTTGTGTTAGCTACGGCAGATATGGCTGGCTTAACGAGATATACAAGGTCAAATATGCTTGATGTGTTAAACCAAGACTATATCCGAACAGCCAGATCAAAAGGCTTTAAAGAAAATCGCGTGCTATTTAAGCATGGCTTGCGGAATGCGCTATTGCCTGTTATTACGATCTTCGGTTTAATGATTCCCTCTTTTATCGGCGGAGCGGTTGTCGTAGAGCAGATTTTCACTTGGCCGGGGCTGGGAAAACTGTTTGTCGATTCGGCATTCCAGCGTGATTATCCGGTTATTATGGCAATGACCGTGATTTCGGCAGTGCTTGTCGTGGTCGGAAACCTCATTGCAGACATCCTTTACGCGATTGTTGATCCGCGGATCGAATATTAAGAGGAGGGAAACAGAGATGTCAGAGCTGCAAACAACTCCCTCGCCGGAGATCAGACTAAAAGAAAACATTTCGAAAAAACCAGAGACGATGACCAAGATCTTCTGGGAAAAATTTTCGAAAAACAAGCTGGCCATTCTAGGTGCCGTCATTCTGTTTATCATTGTTATGTCGGCTGTTTTCGCTCCTTTGATTGCACCTTACCCCCAAGAACAGCAAAGCTTGCTTGATAAGTATAAAGCGCCGGGCCTTGAACATTTGATGGGAACGGATAAATTCGGCCGCGATATTTTCAGCCGGATTTTGTATGGAGCGCGCGTCTCTTTATTGGTCGGTTTTGCTTCTGTAGTCGGTTCTATTTTAATCGGAACTGTATTAGGGGCGTTAGCAGGTTATTTCAGAGGAATTGTCGACGCTGTCATTATGCGTTTAGTCGACATTGTATTATCCATTCCGGATATTTTCTTGCTGATCACGCTGGTTACCATTTTTAAGCCTGGCGTGGACAAACTAATTTTAATTTTCTGTCTCACCGGCTGGACAACAACGGCACGATTGGTAAGAGGAGAGTTTCTATCGCTTCGTTCAAGGGAATACGTTCTGGCTGCTAAAACAATCGGAACGAAGACTCACAAAATTATCTTTTCACATATTCTCCCCAATGCATTAGGACCGATTATTGTGTCAGCAACATTAAAGGTAGGTTCAGTTATTCTCGCTGAGTCCGCGCTGAGCTACTTAGGCTTCGGGATTCAGCCGCCAATCGCAAGCTGGGGAAATATGCTTCAAGACGCACAAAATTTCACAGTGATGATTCAAGCATGGTGGTACCCATTATTTCCCGGGCTATTTATTTTAATTACCGTGCTGTGCTTCAACTTTGTCGGAGACGGTTTGCGGGATGCTCTTGATCCTAAAAATATTAAATAAAAATGAAAATCATGTTCGTTAGAAAATGTAACGAATCCCTAGAGTAAGCAGATTTCCTTTGTCAGAAAATATACGAGGAAGTCTGCTTTTTGTGTTTCTAACAGAAACCCAGTTATTCCAGATTTCCTCAATCTCTATGGAATAATTTCTCTGCACCTTGCCTATACTGTGGACAACAGTTTTTATAAAGTGAGGGGTTAGAGATGTTATTTCTTCATGATGTGTGGGTCAATTGGTTTGAAGGGGAAGAAAATGGCTACAATGTATGCCACTTTCATGAATGGCGCAAGGAAGATACGGTTGAGCTTTTGGATCAGGTGCCTCTCTTAAGGGTGCCGTCAGTATTGTTTCATTACATAGAAAACGATTTGTCAGAGCTTCCAAAAGATTTGCTTGAAGAGGTTCATCAAAAATCGTACATTCGCAAAAATCATGAACGCACAAAGCTGGAGTATTGTTTTGTTGTGACGGACGGAATCGGCATTTTGGCTGTTGATACAATCGGCTACACGATCCCTGTCAGAAAAAGCCGCCTTATTCCGCGCCAGGAGCAGCTCGTGTATGAAATGGTGAAAGATGTAGAGCCGGAAACGTATGAATTTGAGCCGAAGAAGCTGGAGTCTTCAAAAGAATATCATATCTTATCATTGGCACCAGAGCACGTCAGAGGATTAACGAGAAAAGAGCGGCAAATTAAGCAGCTTATGTTTATGGCGCTGGATCAATTAAAAGGGCTGAAAAACCGTGCGGAGATTGGTTACTGGTACACAGAGTGGAACCCGCATATGTATGAACAAATCAAACGGATGAGCTTTGAAGAGATTTGGGACATGCTGTATAACGAAACCATTGAAGGCTGGTCGGACAAGCATTTGGCTTTTTGCGAAAACCTGATCAAAGGACAGCCTTTTTTTGAGAAGCTTTGGGAAATAGAAAATGAATCAAAGGTAAATTAAAAAAAACCGCTCTTTGCAAATCGCAAGAGCGGTCTTTTTGTTATCGTCTTTTTCGGCCGAGACCCATGGCATTTTCCATTTTTTTGAGCATTTTGTTTGCTGTTCGGTTCGCCCGCTCAGCGCCTTCATCAAGAATCCGGTCTAATTCTTCGGACTCAATCAGTTCATGATAACGGTCTTGAATTGGCTTCAATGCACCGACTACCACTTCTGCCAAATCACCTTTGAACTCGCCATAGCCTTTTCCTTCGTATTTCGCTTCAAGTTCTTCAATCGTCGTATTGCCGAGAATTGAATAAATCGTAAGAAGGTTGGAAACGCCCGGTTTGTTTTCTTTATCAAATTTTACAATACCTTCAGAATCTGTCACAGCGCTTTTGATTTTCTTTTCAAGCTGCTTTGGTTCGTCCAGCAATGTAATAAAAGATTTCTGGTTCGGATCAGATTTACTCATTTTCTTCAGCGGGTCAGTCAGAGACATGATCCGGGCGCCTACTTTTGGAATCTTCACTTCCGGAATTGTAAAGATGTCGTTATATTTTTTGTTAAAGCGCTCTGCAAGGTTTCGTGTCAGCTCAAGATGCTGCTTTTGATCCTCGCCGACAGGCACAAGATCTGTTCCGTACAGTAGAATGTCAGCAGCCATCAGCGGCGGGTACGTTAACAGGCCCGAGACAACTGCTTCTTTGCCATTTGACTTGTCCTTAAATTGAGTCATTCGTTCAAGCTCGCCGATATAAGCGACGCACTGCATCATCCAACCGGCCTGTGCATGTGCGGGAACCTCTGATTGAATAAACAGTGTTGCCTTTTCAGGGTCGAGACCGACAGCTAGATAAAGCGCAGCCAGACTGCGGATGTTTTTTCTCAGCTGAAGCCGATCCTGAGGCACTGTGATCGCATGCTGGTCTACGATGCAAAAATAGCTGTTATAATCATGCTGCAGTTCGACAAACTGCTTCATTGCACCGATGTAGTTGCCGAGTGTAACGGAACCGCTTGGCTGGATGCCTGAAAAAATCGTCTGTTTCATTGGAAAATCAACCTCATTTCTTAGAACATAATAAAAAAGGCTCATTCTTCCCCTGTAAAAAAGGGACGAATGAACCGTGGTACCACCCTGATTATTCCATTAAAATGGAATCACTCTGACGTTTGTAACGGAGACTGCTCCGGCTGAGCCTACTTTTTGGTTCGGTCAGCTGCTCCAAAGTCCATTCCACATTGCCCGATATCTGCTCCCAGCACCGCAGACTCTCTTCAAACGGGTGAAATGTGTACTACTCTTTTTCATAGCAAGCTTTTCTTTTGATTGCTTCATTATAAATCAATTATAACCAATTGTCATCCTGAAAAAACGTTCTTTTTGCATGAAAATTGTAATGATATAAATAAAAGAACAGTTATAAATCGCCCAAATGATAACCGCTCTCAGCAGTTAAACAGCCAGATATTATATGTATAAAGCAATATGGATTGGAAACTTCTAAAATAGTTTTTAATCAATTTATGCTTTAAACGGCAGAAGGATATCGCGTTATTGGCAGAAAAACTAACGAAGTTTAAAAATTTTAAATTGATAAAATAATATTGCAATAAAGAATTTGTTTCATTATAATGAACTTGTTCACTCTATTGTTACAGCTTTTTTACAAAAATAATCAGAAAAGACGGAACAGAATAAAAGTTATGTAAACTTAGGTTCATTTGTCTGATATTTCTGAGGATTTAGCCGTAAGGAGCTGAAAAAATGATTATTAGGGGGTTTGTGGATATGAAAAAACGTTGGTCGATTGTCACGTTAATGCTCATTTTCACTCTCGTGCTGAGCGCATGCGGCTTTGGCGGCAGCGGTTCAAACGGTGATGGGAAAAAAGACAGCAAAGGGAAGACGACTCTTAACATTAATATTAAAACTGAGCCGTTCTCCTTACATCCCGGATTGGCAAATGACTCGGTATCAGGCGGGGTTATCCGTCAGACTTTTGAAGGATTGACACGTATTAATGCAGATGGTGAACCTGAAGAAGGCGCAGCTTCTAAAATTGAAACAAGCAAAGATGGAAAAACCTATACGTTTACGATTCGTGATGATGCAAAATGGTCAAACGGTGACCCTGTCACAGCGCAAGATTTTGAATATGCATGGAAATGGGCGCTTGATCCTAATAACGAATCACAATACGCTTACCAGCTCTACTACATAAAAGGTGCTGAGGCGGCAAATACCGGTAAAGGCAGCCTTGATGATGTGGCAGTGAAAGCTGAAAACGATAAGACATTAAAGGTTGAACTAAACAACCCGACTCCATACTTCACTGAATTAACAGCATTTTATACTTATATGCCGATTAACAAAAAAATTGCAGAGAAAAACAAAAAGTGGAACACAAATGCCGGAGACGATTATGTGTCAAACGGGCCATTTAAGATGACGGCATGGAAACACAGCGGATCTATCGATCTTGAAAAGAATGATCAATACTGGGATAAAGACAAAGTCAAACTGAAGAAAATCAATATGGTTATGATCAACAACAACAATACTGAACTGAAAAAATTCCAAGCTGGCGAACTTGATTGGGCTGGTTTGCCGCTCGGACAGCTTCCGACTGAATCGCTCCCTAGCTTGAAAAAAGACGGTTCTTTACATGTTGAGCCGATGGCAGGTGTGTATTGGTACAAATTCAATACTGAAGCGAAGCCGTTAGACAACGTCAATATCCGTAAAGCATTATCTTATGCGATTGACCGCCAATCGATTGTTAAAAACATTACACAGGGTGAACAAATCCCGGCAATGGCTGCGGTGCCGCCGACAATGAAGGGATTTGAAGATAACAAAGAAGGCTACTACAAAGACAACGATGTCAAAACGGCAAAAGAATACCTTGAAAAAGGCCTGAAAGAAATGGGCTTAAGCAAGGCATCTGACCTGCCGAAAATCAAATTATCTTATAACACTGATGATGCACATGCAAAAATCGCTCAAGCAGTGCAAGAAATGTGGAAGAAAAATTTAGGCGTGGATGTAGAGCTTGATAACTCAGAATGGAATGTATATATTGATAAGCTTCACAGCCAAGATTATCAAATCGGCCGTATGGGCTGGCTTGGCGACTTCAATGATCCTATTAACTTCCTTGAGCTGTTCCGTGACAAAGACGGAGGAAATAACGATACCGGCTGGGAAAATCCAGAATTCAAAAAACTTCTGAACCAGTCACAAACTGAAACTGATCCAACTAAACGTGCTGAGCTGCTGAAAAAAGCAGAAGGTATTTTCATTGATGAAATGCCAGTAGCGCCAGTTTATTTTTATACGATTCCTTGGGTGCAAGACGAAAATCTGAAAGGAACCATCATTACTGGAACCGGAGAAATTTATTTCAGAAACTCGTACTTTCAATAAGTCTTATTTGTGAAAACAAAAACCTCAAGGTATATGGGGACCTATTTCCCATATACCTTTCTTACTGATGGATTGTAAAAATGTAAAAACCATGGAGGTGTTCCCCCTTGCTAAAATATATCGGAAGACGTTTAGTCTATATGATTATCACATTATTTGTGATTGTAACCGTGACATTCTTCTTAATGCAAGCAGCACCGGGCGGGCCATTTTCAGGTGAGAAAAAGCTTCCGCCTGAAATTGAAGCAAACTTAAATGCGCATTATGGCCTGGACAAGCCGCTGTTTGTACAATATGCGAGCTATTTGAAATCAGTTGCAATGTGGGATTTCGGACCGTCATTTAAATATAAAGGTCAGAGTGTTAACGACCTGATCAGTTCAGGTTTCCCCGTTTCATTCACTCTTGGAGCAGAAGCTATTCTCCTCGCTTTAGCGTTTGGTGTACTGTTTGGGGTGATTGCAGCCCTTTATCATAATAAATGGCAGGATTATACCGTCGCGATTTTAACGATCTTTGGTATTTCAGTTCCGAGCTTTATCATGGCGGCTGTGCTGCAATATGTGTTCTCCATGAAGCTTGAGCTGTTTCCGGTCGCGGGGTGGGAGTCCTGGTCATACACCTTTTTGCCTTCCATCGCACTTGCTTCCATGCCGATGGCGTTTATTGCCAGACTTTCCCGTTCAAGCATGATTGAAGTGTTAAACAGTGATTATATTCGTACAGCGAAAGCGAAAGGGCTGTCGCGTCCTGCAGTTACAGTGCGGCACGCCATCCGAAACGCGCTGTTGCCAGTCGTTACATATATGGGCCCTATGGCCGCTCAAGTTTTAACTGGAAGCTTTATCATTGAAACCATTTTTGGTATCCCGGGGCTTGGTTCACACTTCGTAAACAGTATTACAAACCGTGATTATACGGTCATTATGGGTGTAACGGTGTTCTTCAGTGTCATCCTGCTTTTATGTGTATTAATCGTAGACGTGTTATACGGCATTATTGATCCAAGAATCAAGCTTTCCAAAGCAAAGAAAGGAGCCTAGGCCATGCAGAACATTCCAAAAAACATGTTTGAACCAGCCGCAGCGAATGCCGGCGATGCTGAGAAAATAAGTAAAAAGAGCCTTTCCCTCTGGAAAGATGCGATGCTACGCTTCCGCAGCAATAAGCTTGCGATGGTCGGGCTTGTTATTATTGTTCTCATTATTCTCATGGCGATTTTTGCGCCTGTTTTCTCAAAATATGATTATTCGACTACTAATCTCTTAAATGCGGATAAGCCGCCTTCAAAAGATCACTGGTTCGGGACTGATGATCTAGGAAGGGACATTTTCGTCCGTACATGGGTAGGTGCGCGAATTTCAATCTTTATCGGTGTCGCGGCCGCTGTTCTTGACTTGCTGATCGGTGTGATTTGGGGCAGTATTTCAGGGTTCCGCGGAGGCAGAACAGATGAGATTATGATGCGTATCGCAGATATCCTTTGGGCTGTTCCTTCATTATTAATGGTTATCCTGCTGATGGTCGTTCTTCCGAAAGGGCTGTTAACGATTATTATTGCCATGACGATTACGGGCTGGATTAACATGGCCAGAATCGTTCGCGGACAAGTGCTGCAGCTGAAGAACCAGGAATACGTGCTTGCGTCGCAGACACTCGGGGCGAAAACATCCCGTCTGCTGTTTAAACATATCGTGCCGAACGCAATGGGTTCTATTTTAGTCACGATGACACTAACTGTTCCAACCGCGATTTTTACAGAAGCCTTTTTAAGCTATTTAGGACTTGGTGTTCCGGCTCCTCTTGCAAGCTGGGGAACGATGGCTTCTGACGGATTGCCTGCATTGACCTATTATCCGTGGCGTTTGTTTTTCCCTGCCGGTTTTATCTGCATTACCATGTTTGGTTTTAACGTTGTCGGCGACGGATTAAGAGACGCATTGGATCCTAAGTTACGTAAATAAGGGAGTGATACGGGTGACACGCCTATTAGAAGTAAAAGATTTAGCTATTTCATTTAAAACATACGGCGGAGAGGTTCAGGCGATCCGCGGAGTGAATTTCCATCTGAATAAAGGAGAAACATTGGCAATCGTCGGGGAGTCAGGCTCTGGAAAAAGTGTGACATCTCAAGCGATCATGAAGCTGATACCGATGCCCCCGGGTTATTTTAAACGCGGTGAGATTTTATTTGACGGCAAGGATTTAGTGCCGCTGTCCGAAAAAGAAATGCAAAATGTACGGGGGAAAGAGATCGGAATGATATTCCAAGATCCGATGACCTCTTTAAATCCGACAATGAAAGTCGGCAAACAAATTACGGAAGTGCTTTTTAAACACGAAAACATTTCAAAGGAAGCTGCGAAAAAACGTGCTGTTGAGCTGCTTGATTTAGTAGGTATCCCAATGCCGGAAAAACGGGTCAACCAATTTCCGCACGAGTTTTCAGGCGGGATGAGACAGCGTGTTGTCATTGCGATGGCACTTGCGGCGAATCCGAAGCTGTTAATTGCCGATGAACCGACAACTGCTCTCGACGTGACCATCCAAGCGCAGATTCTTGAATTGATGAAAGAATTGCAAAAGAAAATTGACACGTCCATCATCTTTATCACTCACGATCTCGGTGTTGTGGCTAACGTAGCCGACAGAGTTGCCGTGATGTATGCGGGACAGATTGTAGAAACCGGTACGGTAGACGAGATTTTTTATGATCCGAGACATCCGTATACTTGGGGGCTGCTGGCATCCATGCCGACACTTGACAGCTCAGGAGACGAACAGCTGACGGCAATCCCGGGCACGCCGCCTGATTTGACAAATCCTCCAAAAGGAGATGCCTTTGCGCTCCGGAGCTCATATGCGATGAAAATTGATTTTGAACAGGAGCCGCCAATGTTTAAGGTTTCCGATACTCATTATGTGAAATCGTGGCTGCTTCATCCTGATGCGCCAAAGGTAGAGCCGCCTGAAACGGTAAAAGCGAAAATGCGGACGCTGGCGAATACGTATCAAAAACCTGTCTTAGTGAGAGAAGGTGAATAAATTGACGGAGAAACTATTAGAAATCAAACATTTAAAACAGCACTTTGTTACGCCGAGAGGAACGGTTAAAGCCGTAGATGACCTGTCGTTTGATATCTATAGGGGCGAAACATTAGGTTTGGTTGGTGAATCTGGCTGCGGTAAATCGACAACAGGCCGAAGTATCATTCGGCTGTACGAAGCAACTGATGGGGAAGTGCTGTTTAACGGTGAAAATGTTCACGGTAAAAAATCCCGCAAAAAGCTGCTCGAATTCAACCGCAAAATGCAAATGATTTTCCAGGACCCATATGCATCGCTGAATCCGAGAATGACAGTCGCAGATATTATTGCTGAAGGCCTCGACATTCATAAGCTGACGAAAACGAAGAAAGAGCGTATGCAGCGGGTTCATGAGCTCCTGCAAACAGTCGGTTTAAACAAGGAGCATGCCAACCGTTATCCGCATGAATTTTCCGGCGGACAGCGGCAAAGAATCGGGATCGCGAGAGCTCTTGCCGTTGATCCTGAATTTATTATCGCGGATGAACCGATTTCTGCATTGGATGTGTCTATTCAGGCACAAGTCGTGAACTTAATGAAAGAACTCCAAAAGGAAAAAGGACTCACCTACTTGTTTATCGCCCATGATTTATCAATGGTCAAATACATCAGCGACCGTATCGGAGTGATGTATTTCGGAAAGCTGGTTGAACTTGCGCCGGCAGATGAACTTTACGAAAACCCGCTACACCCGTATACAAAATCATTGCTTTCTGCCATTCCGCTTCCTGACCCGGATTATGAGAGAAATCGTGTCCGCCAGAAATACGATCCGTCCGTGCATCGGCTAAAGGATGGAGAAAAGATGGAATTCCGTGAAGTAAAACCAGATCATTTTGTGATGTGCACGGAAGAAGAATTTAAAGCCTACTCATAATAAGTTGAAAATCCTTCAAAACAAATGTTTTGAAGGATTTTTTTATACAGGCTGATAGAAAGTAAGAGTCATATCTTTTACAATTAGAGGAAAAACGGAGGCGGACACTATTCAAATTATTCATCAGAAAAATGTCTTTGCGCTGCTTCTGTCGCAATCTCTGCAATCTTTAGCTGGAGTACTAGTGACAATCATTTTAATGGTAAGGGTCTATCAAATGACCGATTCTGTCTTTTTTTCGGGTCTTATTTTATCATTCATGTCGTTTGCAAGTGTTGCGGCAAGCTTTTGCATTTCAGATGCACTCCATAAGCTTGGTTTTAAAAAGGTGCTTGCCGGTGCAAGTCTGCTGAGAGCGGTCTTTGCGATGCTAATCGCATACAGTGTCAGCCAAAACGGAATTTCCTCCTTGATCATGACGCTGCTGTTTGTTTTTTGTTTTTCATTTTCGGGCGCCTTTTTTCAGCCTGCAAGGTTCGCGCTGCTGCCTGTCATTGTTTCAAAAGAGCATTACGTGAAAGCGAACGGCGTGATTTCACTCGCTAATCAATTGTTTTTAACAGCTGGCTGGGGACTTGGAGGTTTTCTTACATATGCTGTATCTTTTGAGTTCGTTGTCGGCAGTGCCATATGCCTGTTTGTCTTTTCCGGAGCTTTCATCAGCCTGCTTCATGTGAACGATGAAGGAATGAAAAGAACAGCTGAAACAGCATCTGCCAGAAGTGTATGGAAGGATTTGATGACAACCCCGATTGTAAGAGACATCACTGCAATGGACATGATAGAAGCTCTAGCCGGCTCAGTTTGGTCATCTGCCATTCTTTTGGCTTTTACAGTGGCTGTTCTGCATGAAACAGAAGTGTGGTGGGGAATCTTTAACGCTTCTTATTTTATAGGTGCTATGATCGGCAGTGTCATCGCCATCCATTTTTCTGCATTTTTTGAGCGAAACATGGGGTACGCGATTATATTCAGCTCACTTGTAATGTCAGTGCTGACATTTTTCTTTGCGGTTTCTCCCTTCCCATTTTTATGCGCCCTGGCTTGCGCGGCGATGGGGCCTTTTTATCAGGTCAGAGATATTTGTCAGGAAACCGTATTGCAGGAGGTCATTCCGGCACATAAGCGCATCGGGATCATGGCTGCCAAAAACGCGCTGTTGACTCCTTGGTCTGGTGTTACTTATTCCATCATGGGACTGCTGGCTGATGCTGCTGGTGCAAAAACAGCTTTTATTTCGGCGGCTGTATTATACGGCATGACTTTTTTGATTGTGTTGGCGCAGCCCGGCCTGAGTCATTACAAACGTGAAAAACACGCGAATTGAGCATGATCAAACATCTCCGGTGGAACGACGAATCGTCTTACTTGCCGAAAAAAAATGAAACCATGCGGAACGTTCGTACGTCTTTATAGATGTAAGGCTGTTTAAACAAGAAGAAATGGGGTATATCTAAAAGTATGAAGACAACGAACTCATAAGGAGCAAATCAATGAACTGGTACGAAAAGCTTAGCGAGTACTTTCCAATTGAAGAATTGAAATCAAAAGCGCATATGGAAGCTCTCTTGAAAGAGCGAAGCGATATTTATCATAAAGACGAAGGCAAGCATCATATTTTAATGTTTGCGGAATTTGAATCTTTTATCTTCGTTGATTATCTGTATGTGTCAAAAGATGCAAGAGGGCAGGGGCTTGGGGGCAAACTGATTGCCAAGCTGAAAAAGAAAAATAAGCCGATATTGCTTGAGGTGGAGCCTGTGGATGAAGATGATGCTGATACAGAAAAACGCCTGAGATTTTATCAAAGAGAGCATTTTAAGCATGCTCAGTCAATTGGGTACCGGCGCCGGTCATTGGCTACGAATGAAGTCAACAAGATGGAGATTCTGTACTGGTCACCGAAAACAGAATCAGAAGAAGAAATTCTTGAAGCCATGAAACAGACATATGAAAACATTCATACTTATAAAGATGAGAAATGGTACGGGGAATCATACGAAAAAACGGATGAAGTCCTGACACTCATTGATGAAGAAAAGCAAAAAAATATTTTCGATGAGTTAAGCTAATTGAGAATGCAAACACATGAATAAAATAAAAATTTGCTGGATTGACACATTTTTTTCTTAGGACACTGTTCACACTTACTTTTTTATAGTATAATACCTATAAAGATTCCTTTTTTAGAGTAATTTCAATTTAAGAATAAAATAGATGTTCATCCTACTAATTAGAGGAGTGAAGATGAATGGTTACATTATACACATCACCAAGCTGTACTTCATGCAGAAAGGCGAGAGCGTGGCTCGAGGAGCATGAGATTCCTTATGTAGAAAGAAACATTTTCTCTGAACCTTTATCAATTGATGAAATAAAACAAATCTTAAGAATGACTGAGGACGGAACAGATGAGATCATCTCAACCCGTTCAAAAGTATTCCAAAAATTGAATGTGAACGTTGAATCAATGCCGCTGCAAGACTTGTACCGCTTGATCAACGAGCACCCAGGTTTGCTTCGCCGTCCGATCATCATCGATGAAAAACGTTTGCAGGTCGGATACAACGAAGACGAAATCAGACGTTTCCTGCCAAGAAAAGTCCGCTCTTTCCAATTAAGAGAAGCACAGCGTTTGGCAAACTAATAGATCGCACGTTAAAAAGAAGGCTGAGACATCAGCCTTCTTTTATTTTTCAACCTGCTGATAATAAATGCTGGCAAGGATGACAAAGACGACGGTTAAAATGGGGAGAAGCGCTTCAACGGCGCCGTGCTGAGCCATAAAAAAAGACAGCTTTTTATCCCGGACAATCATTTCTCCGCCTGTATAAGCCAATAATCCGCTTCCCGCATAAATCAATAAAGGTATTTTCTCAAGCGCGATGTGGATAAGTTTGCTGCCCCAAATAATTACCGGCACCGATACACACAGACCAATCATAACGAGAGAAAGCTCACCGTGCGACGCTCCTGCGACAGCAATAACATTGTCCAGCGACATAAACAGGTCTGCGAGTACAATTGTTCGTATGGCTTTCCACAGAGAGGTGCTGCTTTTGACATGCTGGGCGTCTTTTTTTTCAATTAATAGCTGGTATCCCAAATATAGAAGGAAAATTCCGCCGGCGCATTGCAGGAAAGGAATATTCAAAAGATAAACCGCTGCGCTTGTTAATCCGATTCTCATCGCAACGGCGATAAATGTTCCGAGAATAATGGCTTGCTGTCTTTGCTTGTCCGGTAAATTTCGGCTGGCCATGGCGATCACGACTGCATTATCGCCGCCGAGAATCAGATCAATTCCGACGATAAGCAGCAGCGATATCAGATAGTCATGCTCCATGAATCGGCACCTCGCTTTCGTTCCATCGCTTGTACCACTAATATATGAAGCGGGACGCAATTTATGATAGCGGTGCGGAAGACAAGCCATTTTTTGGCCGAAGATGCATTTTTATTTCTTTTGTGACTGATTTATCATAAAATAGAAATACAAAGGAATTCACACTTGCCTTGGTTCAAGGTTAAGATGTGGACGGAATGGGTAAAGTGTAGTAAAGTACTATTAATCGGGAGCTTAGATGTCCCTTCAACATCTTATATAGAAGGGAAGGTTGGCAAATGGAAATTGAAAGAATTAACGAGCATACAGTAAAATTTTATATGTCTTATGGAGATATTGAAGATCGCGGTTTTGACAGAGAAGAAATTTGGTATAACCGTGAGCGCAGTGAAGAACTATTCTGGGAAGTTATGGATGAAGTTCATGAGGAAGAGGAATTCGCTGTTGAAGGTCCTCTTTGGATTCAAGTTCAGGCACTGGACAAAGGATTAGAAATTATCGTCACCAAAGCCCAGCTTTCCAAAGACGGACAAAAGCTCGAACTGCCGATTCCTGAGGATAAAAAGCAAGAACCAGCATCTGAGGATCTTGACGCCTTGCTGGATGATTTTCAAAAAGAAGAGCAAGAAGTCAATCAGGAAGAAAAGGAGCAAAAGCTTCAATTTGTCTTGCGGTTTGATGACTTCGAAGATGTAATTTCTCTATCTAAATTAAACGTTAACGGAAGTAAAACGACTTTATATTCGTTTGAGAACCGATATTATTTATATGTGGATTTTTACAATTTGACTGATGAAGAGGTTGAAAATCAGCTAAGTATCCTGTTGGAGTACGCGTCTGAATCCTCAATCAGCATACACCGTCTTGAAGAATACGGCAAGCTGGTTGTGTCAGAGCACGCTCTTGAAACGATAAAAAAACACTTTGCATCATAGCAGACCGATTTCTTGACGGAAATCGGTTTTTTTCTATTTCAAAACAACATATTGAAGCTGGAAAATCAAAAACATACATAGAGGCAAAACATCAGCGAACAGGAGTTCATCGGTTATTTCCAGAAAGAGTTATGAATCTGGAAAGGAGAGATGACAATTGTTTAGTGCTGTGACAGAAGACGGCCAAGTGTTTCACCTTATAGGCAGGCAGAGGAGAGAACAATTAAAGCAGACCAGATTTTTCTGCCCGGTGTGTGCAGAGGAGCTCGATGTGAAGCTAGGGTCTCAGAAAGCGCCGCATTTTGCCCATAAACAGAACAAGTCTTGCACGATAGACATAGAACCTGAGAGCGCCTATCACTTAGAAGGAAAACGGCAGCTTTATGTATGGCTGAAAACGCAAAAGGCTTCCCCGCTCTTAGAGCCGTACGTGAAAGAGATTAAACAAAGGCCCGACATCTTGGCAAAAGTAAAGGGGGATACGCTTGCAGTTGAATACCAATGCGCGACTCTCGCTCCAGATGTCTTTCAAAAAAGAACAGCCGGTTTCAAACAAGCAGGACTGATACCGCAGTGGATTCTTGGAGGCAGCCGCTTAAAACGGACATCATCATCCTTTTACCAGCTGTCCGCTTTCCATTGGCAGTTTATCAATGCCAGTCCGAACAGTGATCTGTTATGTTACTGCCCCGAAACACATTCTTTCCTGAGGCTCAGCCGCATGATCCCGTTTTACACAACCCATTTTTACTGCTCCGTCCAAACGATTCCAATCCGCCAGGCAGCGGCTGAAGATTTATTTTGCACGGAACCAGATTCTTCGTTTAAGCACTCAGATTGGACAGGAGCCATTCTCCGTTTTCGCCGCAAAACTCATCGCTTTCTCTCTAAAGATATGAATCGGATCAGGCTTCTGTTTTATGAAAAACGGCAAACACCTCTCTCTTTTCTTCCGACAGAGGTGTTTGTTCCTGTAAAGAAAGGAGCTGTTTTTAAGAGCCCCGTTTTTGTATGGCAGGGCTATCTTTATCTGTTTATTACGGATCTTGGATATAAACATGCGCCCATTCGTTTTTCAGCCGTTTTGCAGCACTGCAAAATACACATTCATAAAAAGAACATTTTGCTAAGAGGCGTATACAGGGATCAGGATTTCATTGAGGCGGTTAAACAGTACATTGAGTTTTTGTGCAAGAAGGGATTTTTGAGGGAGACTCAGAAAGAAGTATATGTGCTGAATCAGCCCGCAAAGCGCAGCCAATCATTACAGGATCTCATTGAAAAAGACAGAAGCTGTTTTATCGAATGAGTTTTCCTGATTTGGCTCACCCTAAGACAAAGGTGGTGGGCTGGTTGTGAGAAGCACAAAAGGAAAGGTTTTTCGTGTTTTTACTGCTTTTTTGGCATTCGTTCTCTTCATAACTGCATATGATTTGACAAATGGCAGTGAAAAACCGGAAGATATTCACAACACAAGTTTATTGAGAAACAACCGTTTTTTCAATTGGCTTGAATCAAAGAAAACGAGGGGGATCACCATGGCTGAGGAAAAAAAAGCTAATCAACTGCCTGACCGAAGCGAGGTAAAGGTAGAGGACACATGGAGACTAGAGGATATTTTTCCTAGTGATGAGGCCTGGAATAAAGAATTTCAAGCTGTCAAAGAATTAATACCGGATTTATCTAAGTATAAAGGCAAGCTGGCTGATTCAGCTGATCATTTATACGAAGCCCTTACTTACCAAGATAAGGTGATGGAGCGTTTGGGCAAACTTTACACATACGCGCATATGCGCTCAGACCAAGATACCGGGAACTCCTTTTACCAGGGGCTTAATGATAAGGCTGGGAATCTGTATACACAGGCCGCAAGCGCAACAGCCTATCTTGTTCCGGAGATTTTATCCATAGAGGAAGACAAACTGCAGCAGTTTATTCTTGAAAAAGAAGAGCTGAAGCTTTACTCACACGCGATTGAAGAAATCACAAAGGAACGCCCGCACGTGCTGAGCGAGAAGGAAGAAGCGCTGCTGGCTGAAGCTTCTGAGGTGCTGTCTTCGTCGTCAAATACGTTCAGCGTGTTAAATAATGCCGATATTACATTCCCATCTATTAAAGATGAAGAGGGAAATGAAAAACAGATCACTCACGGCAATTTTATTAATTTCTTAGAAAGCGAAAACCGCGAAGTCCGCAAAAATGCGTTTGACGCTGTATATAAAACATACGGCCAATATAAAAACACAATGGCGACTACCTTGAGCGGGACTGTGAAAAAAGACAACTTCTACGCAAGAATGAAAAAGTACAAATCAGCACGCGAAGCTGCGCTTTCTAACAACAGTATCCCTGAAGAGGTATACGACAATCTTGTCAAAACGATTAACAAGCATCTTCCGCTGCTGCATCGTTATATTGGACTGAGAAAGAAAGTGCTTGAGCTGGATGAAGTGCATATCTATGATCTGTATACACCGCTTGTGAAGGATGCGGGGATGAAGGTTACGTACGAACAAGCTAAAGATTATATGCTAAAGGGGCTTGCACCTTTAGGAGAAGAATACCGCTCTATCTTAAAAGAGGGGCTTGAAAACCGCTGGGTTGATGTTTATGAAAATAAAGGGAAACGTAACGGCGCTTACTCTTCTGGAACATACGGCACAAATCCGTATATTTTAATGAACTGGCATGATAACGTCAATAATCTCTTTACGCTGGTCCATGAGTTCGGCCACTCTGTTCACAGCTACTATACGAGAAAACACCAGCCATATCCTTACGGCAATTACAGCATCTTTGTCGCGGAAGTTGCCTCCACGACAAATGAAGCGCTGCTTGGTGAATATTTGCTGAACAATTTAGAGGACGAAAAACAGCGTTTATATATTCTCAACCATATGCTTGAGGGCTTTAGAGGAACCGTCTTCAGACAAACGATGTTTGCAGAATTTGAACATCTTATCCATATAAAAGCGCAAGAAGGAGAGCCGCTGACACCTGAGCTCCTGACCAATGTATATTATGATCTGAATAAAAAGTATTTCGGAAACGACATGGTGATTGATAAAGAAATCGGACTTGAATGGTCAAGGATTCCGCATTTCTATTACAACTACTATGTATATCAGTATGCGACAGGGTACAGTGCGGCCCAGGCGTTAAGCAGCCAAATTTTGAAGGAAGGCAAGCCTGCGGTTGACCGTTATATTGACTTCCTGAAAGCGGGCAGCTCACAATATCCGATCGACATCCTGAAAAAAGCGGGCGTTGATATGACGTCTCCAGAACCGATTGAAGCTGCGTGCAAAATGTTTGAGGAAAAACTTGATGAGATGGAAGAACTGCTGTTAAAAGTAAAGCAGTCTTAAAAAAATTGCCTGTGCATAAATGATGCACAGGCTTTTTAAAATCCTTTAAAGGTTTTCCGATGGTTCAGGCGGTACAAGGTAAACAGAATAGAGAGAAACAGCAGAGGGGATGTAATGTAAAGAGGCAGCATATGCATCATAGCTAATAAATTTAAACAGAAAAAAACAACAATGCACACAATTGAGATCACATTAAACATCATGGCGATCCTCCTCGTCCTTGTTCCTTACAAGCATATGAATGAAATCTGTCAGTTATGTTTTGTGACAAAAATATGAACATTAAGCTTAATGGTTGTCAACAGTCGACAACTTTTGATATGATAAGGATGTGAAATTGATCACAAACAAACATTACCCCTTTGTTTGACCGTGAAAAATTTCTCCCATCCCCTTTGTTGTCGTTAAGACATATGAAACCGCGCTTATCCCGGCGCGGTTTCTTTAGTGCTTTGAACGGAACATATGTTTGATTTTTGCGCAAAAAAACAGCCTCAAGCATATACACGCCTGCGGCTATTTTTCACATGATTGGTATTCATCAGAACTGCTGGTGAGGGACTGCCAAAACATTCCATGCTTGGCCTCTACTTTGGCAACCTTTTTAGCAAACGCCAATTTTTTCATTTCCTTTTCTACCTCTTCAAGACTCAAATCATATACAAGAGCGATTTCCTTAGAGGCAACGAAACGGAAATATTCAATAAAACATTCCAGAGGCGGTGTTTCTGACGGCTTCGGCTCGTCGCCAAGCATCTCAAATAAGATTTCTTCATATACATGATATGAATAGCTGCCGGGGACTTTAAGTCCTTCGTCTTCATGCTGCGTATTAAAAAACGTCAGCGTCGGTGTGGCTGTAACATCCATCTCAGCCGCGATTTTCATGTCACATTGAAGCGCCTTTACCGCGCTTTGGGAGTGAAGGTCTTTTTGAAATTCCTCGAGATCCAGGCTTGTTTTTGACGCTATTTCCAAAAGCACGTTTTCATCCGTAATATTCTTCTTCGAAACGAACAGACTCTCTTGCATATTCCGAAGAAATTGCATACCGGCTCTTCTTCCTTGAAGTTCGGCTGCCTTAAATGCGAGAGCGGCCATATATGGAGAAGAGAGCGGCTGATCTTGCTCAAACCATACACTGCCGTCACACGGCATACCGGAACGGCTAGCGATCTTTTCCCAAGCTTCTGCCAGAAGATGCTTTTTGCGTTTCTTATTTAACGCTGTAAGGCTTGCGGATGCGATGATGCGTAAGGTGAAAAAACGTCCGTATCTGATTTTCATTTTTTTTATGACAGGCTCTAGGGACCAGCATTCGGGACATAAAGGGTCAACAAACATGTAGATTTCCAGCGGTTTTTTTGGATGGCCGTGGCAATGGGCGAAGTATTGCTCATGCTGATAGTTTGTCAATATGATCGATCCTCCGCTTCTGTTTGATTCACCATATGCCTTGCTGTCAACTCCAGCCGGCCAAACAAAAATTCACGAATATCGCCCTCTAGTCCTACATGGTCCATTGCGTCTTTCATACAGCTGAGCCACGCATCGGCCCTCTCGTTTGTAATTGGAAAGGGAAGATGTCTTGCCCTGAGCATGGGATGGCCGTGTTCCTCAGTATAAAGGGGAGGCCCGCCTAAATACTGTGTCAAAAATTGCTTCTGTTTCCTGGCCGTTTCTGTTAAATCGCTCGGAAATATGGGCTTAAGCAAAGGATGAGACGCGACACGCTCATAAAAAGTATCAACAAGTTGCGATAGAAGTTCTTCTCCAATCGCTTCATAAGGTGCGTTAAACGATTGTCCCATGTTGACTACTCCTTTAAATATGGCTAATAGGAATCATAATTCCTATTGCAAAAAGTTATTTTCTGTATTTATTTCAATTCATCTATGATTTATTTTAGCAACAAGGCATCATTTCTACAAACAAACTGCCTTTTATGTGCTTGAAGACAGGGTTCGGCTTTAGAGCCGGGTTTGTATTTCATATCATATCACATACAAATCATGAATGTGTAAGATTTCACTCCGCAAAAAAACCGGAGGGCAAGAGCCGCTCCGGTTACGCGTAATAGGTTGCTGTTATTTTTTTTACATAGTTTTGAGTTTCTCTGAAAGGCGGAATGCCTCCGTATCGATCAACGTTTCCCGGTCCGGCGTTATAAGCTGCTAACGCCATGGATACATTGCCATCATATTTATCCAGCATTTGTTTTAAATACTTCGTTCCGCCCTCAACGTTTTGCTGCGGATTAAGCGGATTGGAAACGCCAAGTGAGGTTGCTGTTGACGGCATCAGCTGCATTAAGCCCATTGCGCCTGCACCGCTGACGGCTTTTGCATTGAAGCCTGATTCCTGTTTGATGACAGCGCGGATTAATTTTTCATCGACTCCGTATTTGTCAGAGGCTTTTTTTATAGCGCTGTCGATTGAGAAATCACCCGAGCTGACGGTTTTATCCTCTTGTTTGTTTGAGGAGACATCAACAGCAGCTGTTTCAGTGCTTTCACTCGCTTTTGTCATTTGGGCGACATTGCCGTTTGAATAGGAGGTAAGCCCGTAAGCTGAAAGCAGTGACGGCGATGTCCCGTAAACGCTGTTCAGCTGGCTGAGCGGGCTTGAAGATGCTGCTGACGCTGTTGTTTGCTGGGACAGTCCATTTGTATATTGGCTGAGCAAGGAGCTGAAGCTTGAAAGCGGGCTTTCGGCACTCTGACTGCCTGTGCTGCTTGCATTTGATATAGACTGTAATGCCTGAAGCTGAAGGAGAGCCGCCCAATTCGTTACGTTCACTATGTCATTCCACCTTATATAGACTTTCGTTTTTCTTCATAAAAACGCTGAATTTTATTTTTGGTTTCGCGCAGAGGAATACTGAATTGCTGAAGCAGCTTTTCAAAGGCCAGCTTGCCTTCATGCCAGTCAGCCGCCTCAAATTCGATTTCATAATCCTCTTTATTTAAATATCGGCTGTGATCTAAAACTATTAAACCTTTTTCTGTTTCTTTTTCTGCACGGTTTGTTGCTAAAGATCCAAAATAATGAATGGCGTCTGTATCGATGTGAAGCTTCTTCAGCTGGTCCTCGACAGGGCCTTTCGGAATCGTGAAACGTGTAAAGTCGGATACGCCGGAAAGTTTCTGGTGGGTTTCCAGAAGTCCAACTTCAGCCGGTTCTTTTAACGTCAGCACATACTCGCCATTTTTCTTGCGTATTCGAAGCGCCGCATGTTTTTGTTTCAGTGCGAAGCTGTTTGTATCAAAATAGTGATTCTCTTGATTTGTAAATTCTTTTTCTGTCAAGTGCAGTGCTGCAGCTATGTTTTCAAATTCATGTTTTGTCAGCAGATTTTTAAATTCAATTTCAATTTCTTGGCTCATGATTGTCTTCCTTTCAGCTCTGTAAATCTCATTTTTACTATTATCTCTTTAGATGTTAGGTTTATCAATATCGAGCTTGATATGATAAAATGAATCTGTACTTTGTTTATAAAGGAGAGCATTATGCAAAACAGAATCGAAATCTTAAATGCAACACTATCGGATGATGAGCTTCGCCTTACCTGTGAGACAGAAGGAATCGAAGCAGATCGCAAGCCGTCAGGTCAAATGCTTGTTGATTCTGACAACATTGCTTTTGTATACATACTTGAATTAGCTGATTCTTTTGAATATGTCATGATAAAGGAACATATATGGCCTGAACTGAAGCAGGCCCATGATCAAAGAAAACCGATTGTTTTAGAGGCAGGGAAGGAAAGCATTGAGCTGTCAGGCCTCTATGAGGAGCTGGAGTATCTTTTAGAAAATATTAAAGATAATGCGAACTACGGAGAAGAAATGGAAGAAAAAGTGAAACGCGTATTTCTATAGAAACTGGTGCTGAATTGGGGGATGTATGATGGATGACAAGCAATGGGAGCGTTTTTTAGTGCCGTACCGCCAGGCTGTTGAAGAATTAAAAGTGAAGCTTAAGGGGATCCGCACGCTTTATGAATATGAGGATGACCATTCACCGATTGAGTTTGTGACAGGACGCGTCAAGCCTGTGGCGAGTATACTCGAAAAAGCCAGACGGAAAAGCATACCGTTACATGAAATTGAAACCATGCAGGATATCGCAGGCCTTAGGATCATGTGCCAATTTGTCGATGACATCCAATTTGTAAAGGAAATGCTGTTTGCCCGAAAAGATTTCACCGTTGTGGATCAGAGAGATTATATTGCAGAACATAAAGAGAGCGGGTATCGGTCATATCACCTTGTCGTGATGTATCCTTTGCAGACGATATCCGGAGAGAAACATGTTCTTGTTGAAATACAGATCCGTACGCTGGCGATGAATTTTTGGGCGACCATTGAGCATTCATTAAATTATAAATACAGCGGAAACATTCCTGAAAAAGTAAAACTGAGGCTTCAGCGCGCTTCTGAAGCGGCTTCGCGGCTTGATGAAGAGATGTCGGAGATCAAGGGTGAAATACAGGAAGCTCAAGCTGCCTTTTCTAGAAAGAAAAAAGGAAGCGAGCATCAATAGGTAAAGGGGAAGAAAAAGCATGAAATTTGCCGTATCGTCAAAAGGAGATAATGTTTCTGATACGCTGAAAAGCAAAATACAGGCGTATTTATTGGATTTTGACATGGAACTGGATGAAAATGAACCGGAAATCGTCATTTCAGTCGGGGGCGACGGGACGCTCTTATACGCTTTTCACAGATACAGCGACAGGTTAGATAAAACGGCTTTTGTCGGCGTTCACACGGGTCATCTTGGGTTTTATGCGGACTGGGTTCCTCATGAAATTGAAAAACTCGTGCTCGCAATTGCGAAAACACCGTATCATACTGTGGAATATCCGCTCCTTGAAGTGATAGTGACCTATCATGAAAATGAGCGAGAGGAAAGATATTTGGCGTTAAATGAATGTACGATTAAAAGCATAGAAGGAAGCCTTGTGGCGGATGTGGAAATCAAAGGGCAGCTCTTTGAAACGTTCCGAGGCGACGGCCTTTGCCTGTCAACGCCTTCTGGGAGCACAGCCTATAATAAAGCGCTGGGCGGAGCGATTATCCATCCATCCATCAGAGCGATTCAGCTGGCGGAAATGGCATCTATCAATAACCGCGTATTCCGGACGGTCGGATCACCGCTCCTTCTCCCTTCCCATCATGATTGCATGATTAAACCGAGAAACGAAGTTGACTTTCAAGTAACAATTGACCATTTAACCCTGCTTCATAAGGATGTAAAGTCCATCCGCTGCCAGGTTGCATCCGAAAATGTAAGATTTGCAAGATTCCGTCCGTTTCCGTTTTGGAAAAGAGTCCAGGATTCATTTATCGGAAAAGGTGAGTAGAAAGAGGACGTATCGTGGAGCAATTTATTATTGAAAAGAACATTACCTCCGCTGAAGACGGAATGACCTTAAAGGAATATGCGGGCGAGCTGGGGATTTCTAAACGTCTGCTGACCGACATCAAGTTTAGCGGAGGAGATCTTCTCATTAACGGTAAGCATGTGACTGTTAAATACGTATTGAGAGAGGGAGACCTTCTTGTTGTAAAGTTTCCTGAGGAACAGGTGAGCGAGACGCTTTTGGCCGAGCCAGTTCTGCTCGATATTCTGTATGAGGATGAACACGTGCTTGTGATAAACAAACAGCCGTATGTGTCATCTATTCCGTCGCGAGAGCACCCGGCGGGAAGCATAGCAAATGGCATCATCCATCACTACCAAAAAAACGGAGTGCGGGCCACGGTGCATCTTGTCACCCGGCTAGACCGGGATACGTCAGGTGTCATGCTGATTGCCAAGCATCGCTTTGCCCACTCCATTTTATCGTCGGCGCAAAAAAACGGCCTTGTGAAACGCAGATATGTTGCGGTTGTGCATGGACATATGACAGAGACAGAGGGAAAGATAGACGCCCCGATTGGCAGACATCCTGACAGTATCATTGAACGGATGGTGACACCGGGCGGTCAGAAGGCTGTTACTCACTTTCGTGTCACACGTATAACAGATGACTTAACCTCGGTGGCATTGCAGCTTGAGACAGGGCGGACCCACCAGATTCGCGTCCATATGAGCTATCTCGGACACCCGCTGTGCGGCGATACGTTGTACGGCGGAACGAGACAAAAGATTGACAGGCAGGCGCTGCACAGTGAGCAGCTGTCGTTTATCCACCCGCTGACGCAGGAGAATATGACGTTTCATGCGGCTCTGCCGCACGATATGCAAGAATTAGTTAAAGGAGAGAATCATTAAAACGATTCTCTCCTTTTTTATATGGGGCGAAATCTAGATTCGTCATAGGGCATAGAGCTTGGAACGGAGACTGTCTCCAGTTCGGGAAAACGCAAGGCCGTCAGTTCATTCCCAAACACACAGCCCGTATCAATGTTAATGGTGCGATTTATGATGCGGGGCTCTTTAACAGGTGTGTGTCCGTATACAACCCATGCTTTCCCATTATAGGCGGCGGCCCAATCCCTCCTGACGGGTCTGCCGTCCGGATACGTTTCACCCGTCACATCGCCGTAAAGCACAAAGTCTTTTACTCTCCTTGTGTTTTTGCCGATATCGTCAGCCTTTATGCCAGCATGGGCGACAACCAATTCTCCATTATGTAAGATGTCGTAAAGCGGCGCAGTTTCATAAAGCTTCATAAATTGTTCGCTGACTTTTCTTCTTTCTTCTTCAGAAAGTGCTTTAAGCTCTGCCGCAGTTGTTTCAAGACCGTGCATCACTTTAACGGGATTTCCTTTTAAGTAGCGGTACAGCTTGTTGCAATGATTTCCCGGGACATAACGCACTGCTCCTTGTTCATAAGCGCCGGCTACAAAGCGGATGACTTCAATTGATTTAGGGCCTCGGTCTGTCAAATCCCCGGCAAAAACAAGCATCCTGCCTTCATCATGTACAGGCAATCCATTTTTTATTATGTATCCAAGTTTTTCTATCAGGGCTGTCATTTCATCGTAGCAGCCATGAATATCGCTGATAATATCGTAGTAAGCCATGCAGCATCCTCCTTACTCATGATTTTATTTATTATGAAGCAAATTGCTGTGAGTCATCACCAGCTTTTATGTGCAAATTATAGAAGAATCATTTTCTAAAAAAAATGAGACCTTATTACTTTATTTTTCATCATCACCCTTGTTAAAATCGCGTTATGTTTTTTTAAAAGGAGGTTCAGATTATGGCGCATACATCTGTCGCATCATTAGTTGTCGTACTTATCGTTGCATTTTTAACTCCCATCCTTTTGCATCGGTTTAAACTCAGCATTCCTGTTGTAGTTGCTGAAATTATTATGGGATTGATTATAGGAAAAAGCGGTCTTAATTTAGTTGTGGAGGGTGATACTTGGCTTCAGACGCTCTCTATGCTGGGATTTATCTTTTTAATGTTTTTAAGCGGGCTTGAAATTGATTTTTCATCCTTTGAGAGAGGAAAGAAAAAACAGTTTCTGCAAAACGGCAAGGAAGCACCCAATACATTTGCCACAGCATCCATTATTTTTATCGGTATTTTTATTTTATCATTGCTGCTGTCCTATGGATTCGTCTTGGCCGGATTTATCCAAAATGCTTTTTTAATGACGCTTATTATTTCTACGATTTCGTTAGGTGTTGTTGTTCCAACCTTAAAGGAAGAACGGATCATGGATTCAAACATCGGGCAGATCATCCTGCTTGTTGCTGTGATTGCTGATTTGGTCACTATGATTCTTCTTGCTGTATTTTCTTCTCTATACGGAGAGGACAGCGGAAACATGTGGCTCTTGATGATCCTGTTCGCAGCCGGAGTAGTGCTTTACTTCTTCGGCCGGGTCTTCAAACACCGTTCTTTTGTTCAATCCATGTCAAAAGGGACGATCCAGATCGGGACTCGTGCTATTTTCACCTTAATTATCGTACTGGTGGCTCTGTCTGAATCACTGGGGGCAGAAAATATTCTCGGCGCTTTCTTAGCGGGCGTGCTTGTTTCCCTGCTCTCGCCGAACAAGGAACTGGTTCAGCAGCTTGATTCCTTCGGCTACGGGTTCTTAATACCGATTTTCTTTGTGATGGTCGGTGTAAAATTGGATATTTGGACACTTTTTCAGGACCCGAAAATTTTAGTGATGATTCCGCTGTTGCTTATGGCGCTGTTAGTAAGCAAAATTCTTCCTGTCCTGTACTTGAAGAAATGGTATGATAACCGCACAATATTGGCGTCTGGTTTCCTGCTGACATCAACGCTTTCTCTTGTGATTGCCGCTGCGACAATCGGCCAGCAGCTTCATGTCATCAGTGCGAATATGTCTGGAGCGCTTACGCTGGTGGCGGTTATTGCAAGTATTTTTACGCCGGTCGGTTTTAAAAAGCTGTACAAAAAACAGGAGCAGCCGGAGGAGAAAAAGAAGATCACATTTATCGGCGCTAATCAAATGACACTGCCTGTGACACTTGAATTGCCTGAGAGCGAGTATAAAGTGCGTGTCGTGCACGTTTATCAAGAAAACGCTGAGGAAAAGCTGTCAGACTCAGTATTTTCCGTCGAAACGATTTCTGATTATGAGCATCAAACCCTTGAATCACTCGGTATATTTGATACAGAAATTCTTGTAGTGGCGACAGGGGATGAAGACATGAATACGGACATCGCATTATACGCCAAAGAAAAAGGAACAGAAAGAGTCATTGCCAGCACCGGATCACCGGAGAACGAAGCGAAATTGAAAGAGCAGGGCATCAGCATTTTTTCCATCTTGCTGTCGACCAAAACGCTGCTTCGCGCGCTGATAGAAGCGCCTGGCGTCATGAAACTGCTCACAAACCAGGAATCTTCGCTGTATCAAATTAATATGGAAAACAGCAAATACGATGGCGTGATTCTCCGTGAATTCCCTATAACAGGCGACGTGATTTTTGTCAGGATTTTCCGGGGTGTGGACAGCATCGTCCCTCACGGCGATACAAGACTGAAAATCGGAGACCGCTTAATTGTCACCGGATCACGCGGGTACGTAACGGATCTTAAGAAAACATTGGAAGGATAATATCTTGACCAAATAAGGATTCGTGTTAATATAGAGGGGCAGAACAATTCAATATGTATTCGTAAAACCACTAGGGGTGTCCTTTATAAGGGCTGAGATAAAAGTGTGACTTTTAGACCCTCATAACTTGAACAGGTTCAGACCTGCGTAGGGAAGTGGAGCGGTATTTGTGTTATATAACTATGCCAATTCCAAACCACTTTTCCTTGCGGGAAAGTGGTTTTTTTATTATCAGACAGGGGGAATGACGTGTGAAGTTTTCAGAAGAATGCCGCAGTGCAGCCGCAGAATGGTGGGAAGGCAGCTTTGTCCATCCATTTGTTCAGGGGATCGGTGACGGAACTCTCCCGATTGACCGCTTTAAATATTACGTGCTTCAGGATTCTTACTATTTAACTCATTTTGCAAAGGTGCAATCGTTCGGTGCCGCTTATGCAAAGGATCTTTATACAACAGGACGCATGGCCAGCCATGCTCAAGGTACATATGAAGCGGAGATGGCGCTTCATCGCGAGTTTACGGAGCTTTTGGAAATCAGTGAGGAAGAACGGAAGTCATTTAAGCCATCTCCTACCGCTTACTCTTATACATCCCATATGTACCGTTCGGTTTTGAGCGGGAATTTTGCAGAAATCTTGGCAGCTCTTCTCCCGTGTTATTGGCTTTATTATGAGGTTGGTGAGAAATTGCTGACATGTGATCCGGGGCATCCGATTTACCAGAAGTGGATTAGCACATACGGCGGTGACTGGTTCAGACAGCAGGTGGAAGAACAAATTAACCGCCTGGATGAGCTGGCGGAAAACAGCACAGAGGAAGTGCGTGCCAAGATGAAAGAGAATTTTGTTATTTCCAGCTATTATGAATATCAGTTCTGGGGAATGGCTTATCGAAAAGAAGGCTGGTCAGACAGCGGCGTAAAAGAGGTGGAAGGGCTTGGAGCTGCACGCCATAACTGATGACCGCAAGCCGGTTGAAGATCTAGCGAGATCAATTATAGCCATTCAGGATGAGGTTGATTTCATCCATATTCGTGAACGGTCTAAATCGGCGGCTGACATTTTGAAACTGCTGGAGCTTATTTCTGAAGGCGGTGTTGATAAGCAAAAGCTGGTGATGAATGGCCGGGTTGATATTGCGCTTTTTTCAAATATTCATCGCGTTCAGCTGCCGAGCAGCAGCTTTTCGCCGAAACAAGTAAGAGCGAGATTTCCTCACCTGCACATTGGGCGATCGGTGCATTCACTTGAGGAAGCGCTTCAGGCAGAAAAGGAAGACGCTGATTATGTTTTGTTCGGCCATGTGTTTGAAACGGATTGCAAACAAGGCCTTGATGGCAGAGGCGTGTCTTTGCTTTCAGAAATCAAACAGAGGATCTCGATTCCGGTTATTGCAATTGGCGGAATGACACCTGCCAGATTAAGAGAAGTGAAACAAGCAGGTTCAGACGGTATCGCTGTCATGTCCGGAATTTTTTCTTCCGATGATCCTTTGGAAGCTGCCAGACGATATTCCCGCAAGCTAAAGGAGATTCAGTATGAAAAGGCATTATGATGCAGTTGTCATTGGAGGCGGAATTATTGGTTCCGCGATCGCTTATCAGTTGGCAAAAGAAAAGAAAAACACCGCATTGCTTGAAAGCGGAACAATCGGCGGCAGAACAACAAGCGCCGCGGCAGGGATGCTTGGCGCCCATGCCGAGTGCGAGGAGCGGGATGCGTTTTTTGATTTCGCCATGCACAGTCAGCGTTTGTATCAGGGTCTTGGAGAGGAGCTATTTGCATTATCCGGCATTGATATCAGAAGGCATGATGGCGGTATGTTTAAGCTTGCATTCTCCGAAGAAGACGTGTCCCGCTTGAGACGGATGGACGATTTGGATTCTGTCAGCTGGCATACAAAAGAAGAAGTGCTGGAAAAAGAGCCGTATACGGCCGGTGAGATTTACGGGGCGAGCTTTATTCAGGACGATGTTCATGTTGAGCCTTATTTTGTATGCAAGGCATACGCTAAATCGGCTAAAGCGCTTGGTACGGACATTTTTGAGCATACTCCCGTTCTCGATGTGACGCGTGGCGGTGAATCCATTTTGATCAAAACGGGTTCCGGTGACGTGCATGCGGACCATGTCGTGGTTGCCAGCGGGGTCTGGAGCGGGATGTTTTTTAAACAGCTCGGGTTGAACCAGTCATTTTTTCCTGTAAAAGGAGAGTGCCTGTCTGTTTGGAATGATGATATTCCGCTGACAAAAACACTTTATCATGATCATTGCTATATCGTACCGAGAAAATGCGGCAGACTGGTTGTCGGCGCGACGATGAAGCCTGGTGATTGGAGCGATAAGCCGGATCTTGGCGGACTTCAGTCGGTTATGGAAAAAGCGAAAACGATGCTGCCGGCGATTCAGAATATGAAGGTTGATCGTTTTTGGGCGGGACTGCGTCCGGGGACAAAGGACGGAAAACCATACATTGGCAGACACCCTGAGGACAGCCGCATTTTATTTGCGGCGGGCCATTTCAGAAACGGGATTCTGCTTGCTCCTGCAACGGGTGCTTTAATCGGTGATCTCATTATGAATAAAGAGGTCAAGGCAGACTGGCTGCATGCCTTTCGAATTGATCGCAAGGAGGCGGTTCAGATATGATGCTTCAGCTGAACGGTAAACAAGTTGAGTGGGATAGAGACACAGGTACGATTCAGGATCTGCTTGCGTCTTATCAGCTTGAAAATAAAATCGTGATCGTTGAAAGAAATAAAGAAATTATCGGCAAAGAACAATATCACGAGGTAGAGCTTTCTGATCGTGATGTCATCGAAATTGTCCATTTTGTAGGAGGCGGATGAGAATGTTAACAATTGGCGGGAAACAATTTCAATCAAGGTTGCTGCTGGGCACGGGAAAATATCCATCGTTTGACATTCAAAAGGAAGCGGTGGCTGTTTCAGAGTCTGATATTTTAACATTTGCTGTGCGGAGAATGAATATCTTTGAAGCGTCTCAGCCTAATTTTCTGGAGCAGCTTGATTTATCCAAATATACGCTTCTGCCAAATACAGCAGGCGCCAGCACGGCGGAAGAAGCAGTTCGAATTGCACGGCTCGCGAAAGCATCCGGGCTCTGTGACATGATTAAAGTCGAAGTCATTGGATGCAGCCGTTCCTTGCTGCCCGATCCTGTGGAAACGTTAAAAGCGTCTGAACAGCTTCTTGAAGAAGGGTTCATTGTGCTGCCGTACACTTCGGATGATGTGGTACTGGCGAGAAAGCTTGAAGAGCTTGGTGTTCATGCCATTATGCCGGGGGCTTCTCCGATTGGATCGGGACAGGGGATTTTAAATCCTCTGAATCTGTCATTTATCATTGAACAGGCGAAAGTGCCTGTCATCGTGGATGCCGGAATCGGATCGCCAAAAGATGCGGCATATGCAATGGAGCTTGGAGCGGACGGCGTACTGCTGAATACAGCCGTATCAGGTGCGAACGATCCGGTGAAAATGGCACACGCCATGAAGCTCGCGGTAGAAGCAGGCCGTCTATCTTATGAAGCAGGCCGCATTCCAGCCAAGTCATATGGGACGGCAAGCAGTCCGGGAGAAGGTCTTCCTGTATGACGGACAGGTATTCCAGACAGGAGCTGTTTGCTCCAATCGGCCCCGAAGGCCAGAAGAAACTGAGAGAGGCGCGCGTTGTGATCATCGGCGCCGGCGCACTGGGAACAGCCAGCGCAGAGATGCTGGTGAGAGCGGGAGTCGGATCGGTGAAAATCGCCGATAGAGATTACGTCGAATGGAGCAATCTGCAGCGCCAGCAGCTTTACACAGAAAATGATGTCAAAAAGGAACTGCCGAAAGCAGCAGCTGCTGAGCAGCGTCTTCGTTCCATTAACAGTGATGTGGATGTGACCGGACTTGTCATGGATGTCACAGCAGAAAACGTATCGGAGCTGATTCGCGGCGCATCAATCATTGTAGATGCCGCCGATAATTTTGAAACCCGGCTCATTGTGAACGATGCTGCGGTGAAAGAAGGCATTCCGTTTCTTTACGGCGCTTGTGTAGGGAGCTACGGTCTCACGTTTACTGTATTGCCGGGAGTAACACCCTGCCTTCATTGTTTACTCGATACTCTTCCGATTGGCGGTGCGACATGCGACACAGCCGGCATTATCAGCCCGGCTGTTCTGCAGGTTGCTGTCCTTCAGGTGACAGACGCCCTGAAACTGCTGACGGGAGAGGAATGCGAGCCCGTGCTGCGCTCCTTTGACCTGTGGAACAATGAGCGGTCAGAGGTAAGAGCAGCGGGACTTAAAGATGACTCGTGTCCAAGCTGCGGCACAAAGGATTTTCCGTTTTTATCATACGAAAACCAAACGAAAGCAGCAGTATTGTGCGGCAGAAACACGGTGCAAATCAGATCCTCTTTCACAAAAGAAGCAGATCTTGACGTGTTGGCGGGGCAGCTGAGGCAGGCGGGGCTGGAAGTAGCAGCGAATCCGTATTTAATTTCCTGCCGCTCGGATGACATGAAAATGGTGCTGTTTAGGGACGGCAGAGCATTGATCCACGGAACAAATGATATTGCCAGGGCAAAATCCATCTATCATAAATGGATTGGGTAATAAAAGGAGTGTAGTTTGATGAGTATATATAAAGCCTTGACGATCGCCGGCTCTGACTCAGGCGGCGGCGCGGGGATACAGGCAGATATTAAAACCTTTCAGGAGCTTGGTGTATTCGGAATGTCTGCCATTACGGCGGTAACTGCTCAAAATACACTTGGCGTCCACGGTGTGTATCCACTGACTGCAGAGGCATTGAGAGAGCAAATTGACGCTGTGGCGGAGGATTTGAGACCGGACGCCGTAAAAACAGGAATGCTTTGGAATGCGGAAATGATTGAAGAAGTGGCAAGAAAAATTGATCAATACGAATTAAGCCGGGTGATCGTTGATCCGGTTATGATCGCGAAGGGCGGGGCGTCCTTGCTTCGCGATGAATCAATCGCTACGCTGAAGGAGCTGCTGATTCCAAGAAGCTATGCGATCACGCCGAATGTGCCGGAAGCAGAAGCGCTGACGGGTATGGCGATCCGTTCGCTTGATGACCGGAAGAAAGCTGCGGAACAGCTGGTGAAGATGGGTGCGCAGCATGTGATTATCAAAGGTGGGCACCAGCCTGAGGACAATCACATTACTGACCTTCTTTTTGATGGAAACATGTTTATGCAAATCAGCCATCCTTATATCGATACGAAGCATACGCATGGCACAGGCTGCACCTTTGCTGCGGCTTTAACAGCCCAAACCGCTAAAGGAGACAGCATCCATCAGGCATTCGAGGTTGCTGCCAACTTTGTCCGCGAAGCTGTGGAAAATACGCTCGGCATCGGATCGGGCCACGGACCGACAAATCATTTCGCTTTTAAACGAAACAGTATAAAAATAAACCGATGAGACCACCTGCTTATGGGGGTCTCTTTCATGTTTGACTTTGGTATGCGCTTTTCATCTGGACAAGGTTATGATATGATAGGTATTAAGATCAGGTACTAATACTATGTCTTTAACAAATATAGGAGGCTTTATACATATGAATTTTTCACTTGAAGGCCGCAACATTGTTGTTATGGGAGTAGCCAACAAACGCAGTATCGCTTGGGGAATTGCGCGCTCTTTACATGAAGCGGGCGCACGATTGATTTTCACATATGCAGGTGAACGCCTGGAGAAATCTGTTCATGAACTCGCTGGAACTTTGGAGCGAAACGATTCCATTATCCTTCCTTGCGACGTGACAAACGACGCGGAAATCGAAACTTGTTTCGCAAGCATTAAGGAGCAGGTCGGTGTGATCCACGGTATCGCGCATTGTATCGCGTTTGCCAACAAAGAAGAGCTTGTCGGCGAATACTTAAACACAAATCGTGAGGGCTTCCTTCTAGCTCACAACATCAGCTCATACTCACTGACCGCTGTCGCAAAAGCGGCGCGTCCGATGATGACTGAAGGCGGAAGCATCGTAACGCTGACTTACCTTGGCGGAGAGCTCGTTATGCCGAACTACAACGTGATGGGTGTAGCGAAAGCTTCTCTTGACGCAAGTGTGAAGTACTTAGCTGCTGACTTAGGAAAAGAAAATATCCGCGTTAACAGCATTTCTGCCGGTCCAATCAGAACATTGTCTGCTAAAGGCATCAGTGACTTTAACTCCATCTTAAAAGACATCGAAGAGCGTGCGCCGCTACGCCGCACGACTACACCTGAAGAGGTGGGAGATACAGCAGCATTTTTATTTAGCGATATGTCCCGAGGCATCACAGGTGAAAATCTTCATGTTGATTCAGGTTTCCATATCACTGCCCGCTAAGCAGATTCACCATCAAGCAGTCCCAAATAGGGATTGCTTTTTTATTTCTTCTGATTTTCAGCATTCTGTCATATAGATAGAATATGACAGAATCGGAGGGATGAAGATGTCTAATAAGAAAAGAAACGCGGATAAAAAACCGCTCATGTATATTGTTCAGCCGGATTATATGGAAACACGCTCGTCCATGCAGGAGATCGTCATTAAAAGAAAAGCCAAACCGGCTCCGACAAAAGCGGAGGAACAGCCGGTTTATCATGAAAAAGAGCGGGAAGACATTCAGGTAAAAGGTGCAATTGAAACAGAGGAAAAAGAGCGGGAAGACATTCAGGCAAAAGATGCTCAGCAAACAGAGAAAAAACAGGCAGAGGAACAAGTGAGTCAGCAAAAACAAGAGGCGAGAGAGCCGGAGAACCAGAAAAAGCAGCAGGAACCGTTAGAAGAGCCGCAGGCAATTGAAGACACCGCCAAACAGCAACCTCAGGAAGCGGAAAAAAAGGAAGAGCCTGCACCTGAAGCCCGTAAGCCTGAAAAGGAACCGGAGGCCGTGCATAATGCAGCTAAAGCTGAAGAAAAGACACCGCCGGCCAGAAAAGTGAAAAAACCGATGAGCAAGATGTCCATCCATGAAAAAATCGACTTTTTAACAAAACTGCCGCATAACATGCCGAGAGCGCTTTGTCTGATTGAAGCCAATGGGAAAACGTACAGAGGCGTGATTGTCGGAAGAAGAAATGATTCCGTTCTGCTTCGGACGACCGGAAACGGCGCTCCGACTGAGCTGGCGATCGATGATATCACATCTCTGCACCCGTTAGGTTTTTAATGAAAGCAAAAAGCTGCCCGGCAGATCGTTCCGGCAGCTTTTTTACATAGAGAAAAGCCTGCAAATCTGCAAGCTTTTCCGCCTTATCATGAATGATGATGTGTTCGATTGATTAAACGGGGATTTAAGCAATTGATCGCGCAGAAGCAGTCTAAATCCACTTCAATGCAGTAGTGCGTTTTTTCAAGTCGGAACACTTCACAAATCGTGTCTTTATCGGTGAAGTCCAAAATGTGTTTGTGTTCGTCAAAAGCGATTAATAAGGATAGCGTTGCGCAGCTGCCATGAACTTTTTCCACTCTAAAAAATACTGTATTAAAGCAAGGTCCGTTATCCAGCTCGCCGACATTACCGAAGGCGACTAAAGGCTTTGATTTTGATGTAAATATTGCAAAAGGCACTGTATCGCCTAATGAATGGCTTACAGACAAAAGCTTGGAATGGCAGCCGGTCGGGCAATCCTCCTCAACCGCGTTTTGCAGATCTTCAATTTGTTCTACCGCTTCACGCACGCAGCTTGATGTTTTCTGGCTCATATTATCCCTCCTGCCTTGTAATTTTGAGACTGGCGAAATGATGGAGAGTCAGCTGCCTCACTTTCGAAGCAGCTGAATAATTTGCACCTGTAATAGAGCTTGGAAGGGGATTCCTCTTTACAAGTGTTTATCCATTGTGATGATGCTTTTTATCTTTATGAGGCGAAGTTCTGTCAACTAACTCTGGTGACAGGCATTGAATCGCACAGAAGCATCCGAGGTCCACTTCGATGCAAAAATCTGTTTTTTCTAGCCCGAAGAAATCCGGGTCGCAAGGGTGGCAAACACTTAAGGTATCGCCTTTGACATCGACCGGGCGTAAAATAGAAAGTGTTGCACAGCAATCGCATAATTTTTCAACGCGGAAGAAAATGGATTCAAAGCATTGCATATCATCCACAAATCCCCCCACGTTTCCGAATGTGGAGAACAATCCGCCTTTTTTATCAAAAACGAGAAACGGAATTGTGTCTTTTCCAGCAATCGTAGGGTTTAAAAGGTTGGTATAGCAGCCAGTCGGACACTGTTCTTCAACTGCCTCCTGCTCTGCTAAAATCTTTTCCACTGCATCGCATACACAGTTCTCATGCCGGCCATGGGTTTTTCCGCAGCTCATTGATTTCAGCTCCTTCTTTATAGGGTATTTGACTTTAGTCCTTAACAACATATGTACTCGTGCCTCACTTGGTGTGGGTGAACGTCTATATATTCATCATATGCTGGGAAAATAAGAAAAAGCAGAGCGTTTTAGCTCTGCTTTTAGGTCCTAGAGGACGAGTGTGATAACTAGGATGGCAATGAGAGTGTTTGTTGCTGTAGAGACAAGTGTTGCAATATCGACATCTACTGTTGAGACGTTTACGCCCCGGGAGCATTCGATGAGAAGTTTTTGGCGGTTTACTTGCTTGTTAGCTGTCAGCTGCAGTAAATCTTGTGCGACTAATTCAGCGATTACACCATCTGCAATGGATGTGAGAGTTGCTGTTACGACAGCGGCATTAATTGCAGTTACAACTGATGTAACGGCTTGAACGTCTGTTGATGTAACGTTGATGTCACAAGAGTCTCTGATAATAATTGTCTCATCGGAGACTTGTTTGTTAAGATTTGCCTGAGCCAGATCTTGATTGATAAAAGCATTGTCGTCGCCGAATCCATTGCCATTACAGCAAACATCGCAATGACATTTTCTTTCTTCTTTTTTATCTTTTTCTTTTTCGTCTAACGGATGGTCACAGTCAGGATCAAGTGCAACCCAAGAGTATGGTCTGCTTTCCATATCTATTCCTCCTTTTCTTTTACTGTTATTAAATGAGCGAGCCTCTTACTTTGACTGAGGCATATATCCTGATGAAGAACCCTATTTTTTATTATTGGTTTGAATTGTTATTGTTTTGCCGTCTTTGTCTGAGCTGTTCAATTAATTGCTCTCTGCGGCTTAGCGGTTTTTCGTTCTTTTTCTCTTGCGCGGCTGCTTCTTCTTTTTTCTTCTTTTGATTTTCAACTAATGCAGCTGATTTAGCCTGCAAGTCTTTTACCAGATTCAAGAGCATTTCTTTTTCTTCATCTGATACTTTTTTCATTTTGTCTTTCGTGACGCCGTGTTTAAGAAAGATATTTTGAACAAGCATTTTCGTCATTGGGTCAGCTTCCGGCAGCTTTGCAAGCTCTTCTTTGAATTTATCGTTATCTGACATTTGTTTTCACCTCGACTTTTAAGTTTATGAAAAGAAAGGGTTAAAGGACGTCAAGTTCATTGAGAATGCTGTTTAGCACCTGAAGCAAAATTTGTACAAAGGTTATTATTTCGTCGGCAGATAAAGTAATTTTGATGTTTCGGCTGTTGATAATTTTAATGATGGTTCTTTTTTTGATTTGGGAGTTATCGAGGATGAGTATTTCGCTTGCGACTGCGTCAGCTAAGTTCTCGTCGGCGATGACGAGCTGTGTTGCCAGGATAATCATTGTTGTGACCAAGGCTTGTATAGAAAGGGCAGCTGTTATATGTGACGTATCTATTGTGATATTTTCGCAATCAATGACTTCGATCTGCTGCTCGAATTCGCTAGATAATTGCTCAAATATTTCAGGATGCAGGGATTCAACTTTTTCTTCAAATGACATAACCTTCACTCCTTTCTTATCCATACTGTATATAATGCAGAAGAGGTGCAGAGCGGAATAAGAAAAATAACCAATTTTCAACAGGACAAGATACAAATTCATGAAAGCTAGGGTTTCTGCATATATGTGAAGGGGATGATGAAAGGAGTGAACCAGTGGTTATCAATTGGCTGTCTCTTTTCCTTCTTTCGCTTGCGGTCTTCCGGCTCGCGCGTCTTTTCGTGTTTGATACGATTATGGCGCCGCTTCGCAGCCTTTTTCATGAAGAGAAGGAGGAAAAGGATGCGGACGGGAACATTGAAACGTATATTGTCATAAAGGGAACGGGTGTGAGGGCGTTTATCGGTGAATTGCTGAGCTGCTATTGGTGCACAGGCGTGTGGTGCGCCGGCTTTTTGATTTTATGCCAGGCCTTTATTCCAGAGGCGGCCCAGTGGCTGGTTTTGCTGCTGGCGATCGCAGGGCTGGCCGGTATTATTGAAACCCTTGTATCAAAATGGCTGCAGGAATGAGGCATTCCCATCAGCAACTTTCCGTCAGTAATCGCATAAAATAGCATATATGACATAAGGAAAGGAAGGGATCAAAGTGAATCAATTTAACAAACCTTCCCAAAAAACTCCATATACAGATTCATCGTATCAAACAAAAAAGATCAAAAAGAAAGGCTGCGGGTGCGGCAATAAAAAGAAAAAACCTCAATAGCCTGACACTGACAAGAGACCGGAGATGTCCGGTTTTTTGTTTTTTTAACAATGTTGATTCGCTCAGCATATGTCATGAGAGGGAGGGGATCTCATGAACGAGTTTGAAAAATTCATAGAGGGCAGGTATGGACCGCACGATCAAAAGCAAAACAAACATGACAAGACGATCAAACATATTGAAAAGGAACTGGCTTTATTTGACGAAGCCGGCCTGTCGTTTGAACAAGAAATTGAAGAATTGGCTGAAAAGACGGAAGACTTACTGAAAAAACGGCAGGCTCAGCATGATCCATCATAAATCCGCAAACGCCCTATGCGTATATCCAAGCCGATCATGATGTCTCACATAGTGTATAGAGAGTAAAGGAGGTGCTTAGTTATGGGATTTGGTTACGGAGGCTGCTGCTACGGCGGCGGTTATGCTGGAGGATATTCAGGCGGCGGTTACGGTTCAACATTCGTTCTTGTGGTCGTACTGTTCATTCTTCTCATCATCGTAGGTGCATCTTTTTTTAACTACTAAGAAATGAATGAAGGAGGAAGTGCGGATGATTTCCGTGCTTCTTCCTACTTTATGTACCCTTTGCTGCTTTTTAAATCAGTAACTTATTTTTGATTGCGAATCATCACATTATGCGTAAAGCGTTCATACAATACTGTATTACTCCGCCAAAAGGAGGCGTATCATGGATAATCAATTTTTTAAGAACATTGAAAAGAAAACAGGCGTGAACATGCAGGATGTCATGAATCTTGCAGGATCACTCCAAAACGCCAATTTTAAAGATGAAAACACAGTCCGCAGCGTCATTAAACGCGTGGCGCAGCTGGCAAACAGACGCGTGCCGAAAGAACTGGAAGATAAGATTGTCCAGTCCATTACAAGCGGAAAAGAAAAGCTTGATTTTGGAACGATTTCTAAAATGCTGGATAATAAATAAGCGGATGGCCTGGGCAGCGGGCCTTTTTTACAGTGAAAAACCCGGCAGTATCACTGCCGGGCTGTTTATTTGGGCAAAGGCTGTCTCGTTTGCTGCAAAAGAGGATACAAAAACCTTGAACGGTGGGCGGTTTTGCCGCGCCTGTTTGCGGGACAAGACAAATATAAATGCTGTTTGGCCCGTGTCATTGCAACGTACAGAAGGCGTCTTTCTTCTTCAAGCGGAGCTTCGTCTCCCTTTCTCGCTGTTTCTAGTGAGAAATCATGCGGGATGGAGCCGTCTACCGTGCCTAATACATAGACGGTTTGGAATTCGAGGCCCTTTGACCGGTGAATGGTCATCAGCTGCACGCCGTTTTCATCCGTTTTGTTTTTTTCAGCAGCCCGCATGTGATCAACATGGGCGAGAAAGTCAGGGATGGTTTTGAATTTTTTGGCGACAACCTTGACGTCACGCAGGTCATCAGAGCCTTTTTCCAGCTTATTTCCTTCGTTGCCCCGTTTTTTTAAGTATTCGGAGAAGCCCATTTTTCCTTCGGCAAAGGTAATGGCTTCCACCGGCTTCATGGTGCGGATGCTTGCAAAAAAGGGCACGATTTTTTTGATTTTATCCAGCTGGAACGGCTTCAGATCCGGCAGTTTGGCCAGCGCCTTGATCATGGAGCAATCCTCGGTAATCGATAGCGCCTTCAGCGTGTTTAAAGCAGACTGCTTTAGAAATAAGGCAGGCAGCAAGTGTTTAATCGCTTCAGCATCATCCTCGTTTTGGCTTGCGTACAAGTATGCGAGTATCTGGCGGACGATCCTTCTGCTGTAAAAGGACTGGACGCCGCGATCTGCGGTATACGGAATTGATGATTGATGAAGCCTTTCATAAATGGCGCGGCCGGCGCTGTTTGTCCGGTAGAGAACCGCAAAATCTTCAGGTTTTGCGCCGTTTTGAATTTTTTCTTTCATATCGGAAACCACCATTGTCGCTTCTTCTTCTTCGTCATAAGGATAAAACAGCACAGGGACCTGCGCGTCGTCACGTGCGGCTTCCAGCATCTTGGCATACCTGTTTTTGTTCTTTTTCACGACAATATCAGCACAGGAAACGATCGGATGTGTTGAACGGTAGTTCGCTGTTAAATAGATTGTTTTGGCACCGGGATAATCCTTTTGAAAATCCAGAATAAAAGAAGGGCTGCTGCCGCGAAACGCATAGATTGACTGATCATCGTCACCGACACAGCACAGGTTTTGTTCCGGACTCGCCAGCATTTGCATGATTTTATATTGAACCGGATTAATGTCCTGAAACTCATCGATTAAAATATACGTAAACCTAGATTGATATTGCTCCAGAAGGTCAGGCCGTTCTATAAACAGTTCATAGCAGGCTGACGCCATATCATCAAAATCAAATTGGCGGTGTTCTTTTTTCTGGCGCTCATAATATTCGTATAGGCGGTAGACTTGTTTTTCCCACTCATCCTTTAAAGGAATATGTTCATTCGGCAAATAAGTGTTTTTCCAGAAGCCGATTTGCTGCAAAGCCTGATCGACAGGGAACTCTTTCTCATCTACGCCTTCTTCATAGAGTGCTTTTTTCATATATTGTTCCTTTTGCCACTCCATTTTAAGCAAATGTTCGCCATTCCATTTGGCAGAATCATAGTGATATAGGATTTTATAAAACAAGCTGTGGAATGTTCCGGTGACAAGTCTTCTGACTTTTGACGGCTGTAATCCGTACTGCTTCGCCATGCGATCTTTCATTTCCGCGACGGCTTTTGTTGTAAAGGTGACAAGCAGCATATGTTCCGGCGGTATGTCTAAGTGTTCGATCATGTGGGCAGCGCGCGCGGTCAGCACACGTGTTTTTCCGCTTCCTGCACCGGCAAGCACCAATAAAGGGCCTTCCGTTTCCGTGACAGCTTTCAGCTGATCTGTGTTTAAGCCGACAGTCGGAAAAAGGCTCATATCAGGTGTTTCCGGTCTTTTTATAAAAGGTGTACCAGGTTTAATATGTCTTGGAGTCTGCCATTCCGTGACACCGGGTGCCGGATCAGCTGATATCGCTTTTCCTTTAGGCAAACGAAAGACGCCGGATTCCTGAAAGTCTTCTTTTCTCTCTTCTTTCGCCGGTTTCGGTTCGCAGGCTTCCTCACACGCCGGGAAATCACCAGGCTGCCGGTGAATAAATGCAGGCGGTTCAGCGATGTTGAGCCTTAACAAAACAGGCTTTCCGCAATGAGAACAAAATAAATTCCCTTTTATTCCTTCTTCATAGAGGAATTGATAATGTTCTCTCGAATATGTATGTAAATGTATTGTTCGATCATTCAGTCGGGCGCATTTCAAAAAGGGGTCCTCCCAATAAAAAGGTGTTCATTACAGACAAAGACTATCATATCAAAAGAAACGTGTTTCAAAAAGTAAGTTTAAGGGAAAAGAACAGCAGAAGGGTGGGGATCGTATGATATATGCAGGTCAAATTCAGAACCAGCAATACGCTCAATATGCCAATCGCACAATAGGCCATAAACAGGATTATGCCGGAACAGAGAAGATCAGCTATGTCCCATTTCAGCGGGTATACAAGGAACTTGAAAAGCAGCAGGAGAATCTAACGGCTGCTGAAAGGAAAGTAAACGAGGCAAAACGTAAGCGCTCTCTTTATAAAAGATTTCGAGAAAAAGGGATAGGCACATCTATTAATCGATATGTATAAAAAACCGTTCACATGAGAGAGCGGTTTTTTATATGCGAAAAAATCCGGATCTCAGAAGACCCGGATGGTGTTTAATCCTTAATCATTTGCAAATGGGGAATGCCGGCATCGAGAAATTCCTCTTCAGACAGCACCCGATATCCATGTTTTTTGTAAAATGGCACTGCTTGTGTCTGCGCATTTAACATAAAACCTGAAGCACCGCCGTCTGCTGCCGCTTTTTCCAGCGCTTTCATAATGATGCCGCCGACACCGGCTGAGCGGTGGCTTTTTAAGACACAAATTCGCTCTAATTTGCCGTATCCGTTTTTTAGCCGCCATCTTCCGGCGCCGACCGGCTGATCTCCGTCATATACCACAATATGCTCTGATTCGTTTTCTAGCTCATCAATTTCTTCTTCAGCTGGTACGTTTTGTTCTTTGACAAAGACTTCTTTTCTTACATAAAATGCATCTTTCATTTGTTCTTCATTTTTTGCGATAACTGCTTCCAATCGTTTATTCTCCTCCGCCTAACAGGAACGTTTCATATACCGTCCACGAACCGTTTTCCAATTGATACAGCAGATGAAAACGGTCAACAATTTCTTCATGAGATACTTCCTGCATTTTTAACTGCCCTAATACATCCGAATGCTCATCGTCGGAAAGGTTTTGGCCGACCGTCACATGCGGAACAAAATTGTATTCCTGATTACCGGCTAATACACCGGTGTAAAGTTTTTCATTCAGTGTTTTTAATTCTTCCGTCGGTTCTGCTTTAATGTAAATGACATTATTGACAGGCGCAAAAGAACTGTATTTGGTCATTTTGAGAACAATTGGATGAGATTCTTTAGCGATTTCTCTCAATTGTGATACCAATTCACCGGCTTCCTCTTCTGTAAATTCAAATGAAGATCTCAGCGTCAAATGAGGCGGGATCAGGGAATAGCTCGGATCATAGCGCTTTCTGTAAGAGTTCGCGAGATCTTGCAGTTTTTTTGATGGAAATAAAACAATTCCGTATTTCATAGTATGTCCCTCCTGAAAATAAAGTATGTTAGAGCATTTTTTTCAGAGCCGGCGTAATGAGCGGCTGCCAGTATGTCCACTTGTGGTCTCCGTCAAATGGCTCAAAATAATAATCGGAAAGCTTTTCCTCCAAAAGCTTTTTCAGCTCCTGATTCGGTTCTGTGAAGTCCAAAATATTGCCGTCTGTCGTATGGACGTCTGTTTCTTTTGTTCCGATTTGGTGATAAAGAGAGAGGTGTTTAATGTCGTCTGACTGTTTCACGGCTTTTAATACATGTTGATCTACATAGGGAGACTGCATGATGATGTTACCAAACATATTCGGATAATCAAGCGCTGTCATAAGAGAAACGGTCGCTCCGAGAGAATCACCGATCAGTGTCCGCCCGTAGCCGACTTGGTACGTCGGAAATTCATGGTCCGCAAAAGGAACTAGCTCGTGGGCAATAAATCGTTTATATGCCGAAAACTTAGAACCTTCCGGATGATAGGTTTTTCTGCGTTCTTTTACATCCTTGTAAGGAACACCGATAATAATGCATCGGTCTATTTCTCTTTTGGACAGCAATTCCTCCACTTGTCTGCCGATTCTCCCCAGCCTGAAATAATCGTGGCCGTCCTGCGCGATAATAAGATGATATTTATAAAGAGGGGAGTAGTTTGACGGCAGATAAACGAGTACTGTCATTTCCTCGTTAAGCTCTTTTGAAAAGAGCTTCTTTTCTTGAACTGTGCCGTTTTTCGGTGCCATAATACATTCCTCCAGGACATCACTAGACTTTCTTGCGTTTGAAATTATTGTACCATGAATTATTAGAAATTTCTCTCTTTAAACAGTTCGGTGCCCGAAGAAAAAAGTATTGAAATAAACTGCAAATTGCGCTAATATAAAACAATCAGAAAATTGAAATCGATATTTCTTATCGTGAGAGGTGGAGGGACTGGCCCTTAGAAACCTCAGCAACCGGCTTGTTTTGCATACGTGCAAAGCGCCAAGGTGCTAAATCCAGCAAGCGTACTATGCTTGGAAGATAAGAAGAAGCGTTAAACCCCTTCTTCTTATGAAGAAGGGGTTTTTATTTTGAAAAGGGAAGGTGTCAGCTATATGTCACAGCACGTTGAAACGAAATTAGCCCAAATCGGAAACCGAAGCGACGAAGTAACGGGAACAGTGAGTCCCCCTATTTATTTATCAACAGCATACCGCCACAGAGGGATCGGCGAATCGACCGGATTTGATTATGTTCGGACAAAAAACCCGACACGCCAGCTTGTTGAGGACGCGATTGCCAGTTTAGAAAACGGAGCGAGAGGGCTTGCCTTCAGTTCGGGAATGGCAGCGATTCAAACGATTATGGCGCTGTTTAAAAGCGGGGATGAACTGATCGTTTCATCGGATTTGTATGGGGGCACGTACCGTCTGTTTGAAAATGAATGGAAAAAATACGGCTTGACCTTTTATTATGATGATTTCAGCGATGAGGACTGTTTACGCTCCAAGATTACACCAAAAACAAAAGCGGTGTTTGTGGAAACACCGACAAATCCGCTGATGCAGGAGGCGGACATTGAAAAGATCGCCCGGATCTCAAAAGAGCACGGTCTTCTGGTGATTGTTGATAACACATTTTATACACCGGTTTTGCAGCGTCCGCTTGAGCTCGGAGCCGACATTGTCATTCACAGCGCAACCAAATATTTAGGCGGCCATAATGATTTGCTCGCAGGCCTTGTTGTTGTAAAGGATGAACAGCTTGGAGAAGAAATGTTTCAGCATCAAAACGCCATCGGCGCTGTCCTGCCTCCGTTTGACTCATGGCTTTTGATGAGAGGAATGAAGACGCTCAGTCTCAGAATGCGCCAGCATCAGGAGAACGCGCAAGAGCTTGCGGCCTTTTTAGAAGAGCAAGAAGAAATCAAGGATGTGCTTTACCCGGGAAAAGGAGGCATGCTGTCCTTCCGTCTGCAAAAAGAAGAATGGGTCAACCCGTTTTTAAAAGCACTGAAGACCATTTGTTTTGCTGAAAGCCTCGGCGGGGTGGAGAGTTTTATTACATACCCTGCCACACAGACGCACATGGATATTCCTGAAGAAATCCGTATCGCAAACGGTGTCTGCAATCGTCTGCTGCGTTTTTCAGTCGGAATTGAACATGCGGAAGATTTAAAAGAGGACCTAAAACAGGCGTTATGTCAGGTCAAAGAGGGAGCTGTTTCATTTGAGTAATCACAATTGGACGCTGGAAACCCAGCTCGTGCACAATCCATTTAAAACAGACGGTGCAACCGGGGCGGTCAGTGTACCGATCCAGCACGCATCGACCTTCCATCAATCTTCATTTGAAGAATTTGGCGCATATGATTACAGCCGCTCAGGCACGCCGACAAGAACAGCTCTCGAAGAAACAATTGCCGCACTGGAAGGCGGAACGAGAGGGTTTGCTTTCAGTTCAGGCATGGCTGCGATCTCAACAGCATTTTTACTTCTCTCACAGGGCGATCACGTTCTTGTGACAGAAGATGTATACGGCGGAACCTTCCGCATGGTGACAGAGGTTTTGACCCGTTTTGGCATTGAGCACACGTTTGTTGATATGACGGATATCAACGAAGTGGCGCGGAATATCCAGCCAAACACAAAGGTCATTTATATGGAGACACCGTCAAATCCGACACTTGGAATTACTGATATTAAAGCGGTTGTCCAGCTTGCAAAAGAAAACAGCTGTCTGACCTTTCTGGATAATACATTCATGACACCGGCACTGCAGCGTCCGCTTGATCTCGGCGTGGATATTGTGCTTCACAGCGCAACAAAATTCCTGAGCGGACACAGCGATGTGCTGTCAGGACTGGCTGCTGTCAAGGATGAAGAGCTTGGGAAGCAGCTGTATAAGCTGCAAAACTCGTTCGGCGCCGTCCTTGGCGTGCAAGATTGCTGGCTCGTGCTGCGCGGCTTAAAAACATTGCAGGTCCGTTTAGAAAAAGCGAGCCAAACAGCGCAGCGGCTTGCGGAATTTTTCCAGAAGCATCCGGCGGTGAAACGCGTGTATTATCCGGGGCTGTCTGATCATCCGGGGGCCCAAACCCATAAAAGTCAGTCGGTGGGAGCGGGTGCTGTGCTTTCTTTTGAGCTTGAAAGCAAAAAGGCCGTTAAGAAATTAGTAGAGAATGTATCACTTCCGGTCTTTGCTGTGAGCCTTGGCGCCGTGGAATCGATTTTGTCCTATCCGGCAACGATGTCTCACGCGGCAATGCCTAAGGAAGAGCGTGAAAAACGCGGCATCACAGACGGCCTGCTCCGTCTAAGTGTGGGAGTCGAACATGCAGATGATTTAGAACGTGATTTCGAACAAGCGCTGAAAGAAATTGCGCCCGTAGCTGCGCGTTAAAAAAGAAGCCGGGCGATATCCCGGCTTCTTTTTTATTTTTCATCATCAGGATTCAGAATCGCCAGTACTTGATGATCCTCCCATTTTCCATTGATTTTCACGTTTTTTCGGGCAATACCCTCTTTATGAAATCCCGCTTTTTCTAATACGCGCATGGACCCCAGATTGCGAGGCATGACACCGGCTTCAATGCGATGCAGTTTCAAATCGTGAAACGCATAATCAACAATCAGTCTGACCGCCTCTGTCATAAGGCCCTTTCCGTTATGGGCTTTATCTAAAAAGTATCCAATAAACGCGCATTGCAGCGCTCCGCCGATGATTTGGAAAAGGGAAACCGTCCCGATTAATGTATGGTCTTTATTTGTGAAGATGCCGAAGTGATACTCTTGGTCATTTACCAACCTTTGCTGATATTGTTCGATCCTTTTTCTCTGCCCTTCAATCGTATAGTAATCGTCTGCGCGAATCATGGAGAACTGTTCAAAAAATGCCCGGTTTTCGCTTTGCAGCCGAAGATTCTCTTCAGCATCTTCTGTTTCTAAAGGTCTTATATAAATGGTATGTCCTTTTAACATACAGTGATCTCTCCGTTTCTCTTACATAGTATTCTGAGGAAAGTGTGAAAATCCTTTTTATAAAAAGGAAGAAAACCAATTTCCCATAAAGGTGCCAACATAATTGCCGATCAAGTAGCCGAGTGTGCCGACCAGCATAATCGGTGCAACAAGCTCCCGCCATCCTTTGGCAATCGCCATCGCAGCTGCTGTCGTAGGGCCGCCGACTGTGGCGTTTACGGCAAGCAGAATTTCCTCAAGGCGCACGCGGAACAATTTACCGACAGCTAAGGAAACCGCTAAATTGCTGATGGCGATGATAAAGACAAATAAGAGAATAAGAGGCGCATTTGTGATGATTAACCGGAGATCTGCAGGAATGCCAATCACCACAAAAAACAAATAAATCAAGTAGGTGCCAAGCTCCTGAGATCCATTGAGCCTTTCAAAAAAACGAGGGAACAGAAAGATGATAAGAACGGATAAAGACGTAAGCACAAGGTACTGATCGCCAAGCGTCCCGGTCAAAAGGGGGTGAGAGAACGTAATTTTGAAATAGCCGGAAACCTTACCGCTTACCGCAACAAGAGCAAAAGCAGCTCCAGCGTTAAAGGCAATGTCCTTTAATGAAATGTCTTTCCGCTTCCAATAGCTTTCCGCGCTGTTACCACTGTTTCCTTCCGCTTTTGCCTGATCTTCAAACGGCATCGCATAATGCCGGCGAAACCATTTGAGTGCGGGAATGCTGATTAAAATAAAAAACAACAGCGCCATCATAAAGTTATCTGCCACAACCGTTGCCGACACATATTCGCCCGGTGTCTCAAATTTCGCAGCCATCGCCGCAAAATTAATCCCGCCGCCAATATAGGAGGCACTGATCATCCCGCCGATCTTATCTAGATAGGGAATATGCTGTTTTAATAGAAAAAAAGCGATGATGCTGCCAACCACTGTCCCTAAGGAACTTATAAGAAAAATAAACAGCAAGCGCCTGCTTTCCTTAAAAATCTGCCGCACATTGATCTGAAACAGCAAAAGAGGAATCGCAAGCGGCACCACATATGACCATACGGTATCGTATACAGGGGATTCAACAGGAAGCACTCCTATATTTGTAAACACCATTGCACCTGCCAGCGCGATAATAGCGCCAGACACAGCGGAAGCCCACTTAAACCGCTGCTCCAGCCCGATGCTCACTGCCGCCCACACCGCAATAAATCCCCATAATACCCATACATCATCAGAAGAAATCAAAGAATGCAAAACCCCATCACCCCTATTGTTAGAAAATTAAGACATATTATAATAGCCGATGAACATAACAGCAAGTCCGAAAAAAGTTTTTCTGAAAAAGCAGTTGACGAATAGAAGGGAAGGTTATATAATAGGACTTGTCAGAAAGACAACAACATACCCAGCAACACATACATATCATGATTCCGTAGCTCAGCTGGGAGAGCGCTACCTTGACAGGGTAGAGGTCGCTGGTTCGAGCCCAGTCGGAATCATACACGGCGGTTAGAGGCGTTATATCAACGTTTCTAGCCGTTTTTTATTGCGTTGACTTAGTCGATGACTTAGGCGTATTAAGGCGCAGGGTAGCGGTGGACCGTTACCGTGTTTGAACGTTTCTTATTCTATAAACCGGAATAGGAGGCGTTCTTTTTTATGGATAATATTCGGAAAGGGAAACCGATTAAACGAACACGCAGGCGTAAAATTCGTGATCTCGGTGACTTAGACGGATTATTTCAGACGTTCATCACGATAAAGACGGCCGAAGGGAAAGCAAAAGGAACGTTACAACAATATCGTGATAATTATAAATCTTTCACTACGTTTCTTGATGAATTTGGTATACCTCGTTCTCCTACGGTTATTGATCGAGATGCAATACGACACTATATAAACTATATGCGCAATGATTGGGTGCAATTTAAGGGGAACGTTTATATATCGGATGAGGAGAAGAAGCGAGGTCTATCAGATAGCACGATAAATACGCGCTTAAAAACACTTCGAGTGATGTATAACACCCTGGAAAACGAAGGACTTATTGACAATAATATAATGGACGGAGTTAAGAACGTAAAAGAAATAGAGGAGCCTATTATTATTTTACAACCAGATGAGCTGCAACGTCTTTTAAAAGCGCCTGATAAGAAAAACTTTGCAGATTTTCGTGATTATGTATTGATGAACGTATTGTTAGACGGAATGATGCGAATTGGTGAAATAACACATGTTGAAAAGCGGGATTTTGATTTTAAATCTCATATATTAACGATTCGATCATCTATTGCGAAAAATCGAAAGACACGATATATACCTTTACTACCTACTACATGTCGGCTAGTTCAAGAGTTAATCGCTGAAAATGAATTAGATTTTAAAAGTGATTATGTTTTTCTGACTAACTACGGAGCTCGTCTTGACAGAAATCATTTTAGAAAGAGATTAGTTGATTTTGCGGCAAAAGCTAACGTGAAAAAGAAGGTGCATCCGCATTTATTTAGACATACTGCTGCGACGATGTTTTTGGAGAATGGAGGAGATAGCCGAATGCTTCAAAAGCTACTCGGTCATTTAGATTTGCGAATGATTCAGAGATATACACACGTGGCTGATAAATCGGTAGCGAAGGCGCATGCCAAACATACAGTGATGAATTACATTATCAAAGCTCAAGCAATGCCGCGAAAAATAAAAAGATCCTAAAAACAAAAAAAGAACGCCATCCAGCGGAAATAAATCCGATAGATAGAACGTCCTGACCTACGTTTATTATATCGAAAAAAAGCGTAATTGTCTACGTTTATTTAAGTGCGCCTAATTTTCCGACGGACCGGTGTCTCTTATCGAGGAGAGAAACCGAATGTACACGAAAGAAGCCTCTAAAATGGCGTCATTCCGTTCAGTGGACGAGCTTAATGGCGCCATCCGTACGCACATATACCGTAATAAATCCGATCTAACGCCTGCCGCAATCGAGGTTCTGAAGGTGTTGTCTCGTCATGCCGTAAAAACGCCGGGCGTGGCGTATCTGAAGCTCGCAACTATTGCGGAACTAATCGGCAAGCACCGCGTAACCGTGATTCGGACCGTTAAGCGTTTAGTCGATCTCGGCATTATTCGCAAAGAAATAAAGTATCGGCCAGTATCCGGCGGCAATGGCGCCAATATATACGTTATCCTGCCGGCGAGCGATGTTACTCCGTCCGTGTTACCCCGCCAAGCTGCCGAAAAGCCAACGGAGACAAAGGCGGAAACGCCGAAACGGAAAGACGAAGCTGTTATTTCTCAAAGCAAATTAAAGTTACTACGTAATACGTATGCTGCGTTTAAATTGGCGGTCAATACGTTTGTTAGTGATCGTAAATTAACGAGCAAGCTCTACGGCATTTATCTCGCGCATACGTCGTATTTAAAAGGCGTTTATGCTGCCGATACACTTCAAGAGATCGGACTAGAGGCCGTACGGCAAACATTTATTGCAACTAAACGGAAAGCAATACGTAATTTGGCCGGTTATTATAACGGCGTACTGGACCGGATGCTGGATCGTCTATTTGAGGAAAGGTTCGACCAAATTAATATGTAACCATATAGTACTTAAAAGGTTGCGGAAGACCTCTATGCGCAGAGAGCGATATATTTAAATGATCAGGTAGAATTATTTTATTTAAGAAGTATCCAAGTGTGTTGTCCCTCTCTATAAATGATGCTAAATATACCTCTTTTATAATGTTTTATCCATTATTTTAAATCTAGCCCTAAATTCCTGTTTTTCAAGAAGGTTTCTAGTGTGTAATGTAGAAGTATATTAAGTCGTATTTTATAGGAAATGAGGGTGGAAAATGGGTTTTCCAGCGGAGGTATTGCGCGTTCTTATTGCATCACCTTCAGATGTGCAGGATGAGCGTGATGAAATAGAAAGGGCAATTCATAATTGGAATAGGCAGTTTGCAGAAGAGACGGGGGTTATTTTGCTTCCTAGTAGATGGGAAAAAGATGTAGCTCCAGCATATAGTGCAGAAGAAGCTCAGAAAATTATAAACGAACAGCTAGTAAATAAGTGTGACATACTAATAGGTGTTTTTTGGACTAGATTGGGTTCGCCAACTACTAGTTTCTCATCTGGCACGTTAGAAGAAATAAATATTTTTATAGAAAATAAAAAAGAAATTATGCTTTATTTTTTAGATAGAAACATTCCTTTTGATACAAATTATCAAGAAGTTAATAAAGTGAAGGAGTACAAAAAAAGTTATACTGGACTATATTCAACTTATAATATAAGTAAAATAACTGAAGATCTATATAAAAAAGTTCAAATTTATAGAAATAAAAATAAAAAAGATGAAAAAAATCAAAATACAGATACGGTAAGTTACAATCAAGGGAAAACTTTAGACGAATTAATAATCTCAGATCGGTTATCTGAAAATGAACTACTACTGCTTGCATATATAATAGAAACTGCAAACCGCAGCTTTGGTTCAAGATGGATGGCAGATGGGACAATGAAAGAGATTCAAAGATGGCATTCGGGTCGAGGCATTTTAAGTGAATTGCATTCTTATTACGAAGCTGTAATAGATAATTTCGTAGATAGAGGATTGCTGGAACCAAAAGAATTTACGAGTCACGGAAATGTCAGGTTATATATGATGCCTATAAATATATACGATGAACTTTGCGATTTGTCTAATGAAGCTAAGCAGAAAATAGTTTCTGTGGTAAATAATTGTACGCATGACTTACCATTCTAATATAATTGCAATTTCTCTATACCAGCAAAAAATATAAAAAATTATAGGGAGAAAAATAATGAAGATACTAGAACAACTAGCTAAATTGCGTGAAGAAATTAATAAGGAATCCAATAAAACAGGGATTATTATTACAACGGCTACAATTCAGGATCGTGACATAAATGGAGGTCTTGATTGGTTCGAAGAACGAAAAGAGATATTATTTAAGGACAACCAATGGGTTAAAAGGCATGTTGAGGAGGAGTCGCTTGTACAACAAGGACTGCCGGGAACTAAAACAGAAGTTACTTCTTCGTATACTCTAACAGACGAAGAAGTTGAGGAGTATTTTAATGGCGCCCGAAGTTCTGTAAAAGAGGTAACTCAATTAATAAGTTTCTTTGAAAAGTACGATATCAAATAGAACACCGTAAATTACCAACGCCATATCACTTCGTTCTAGCGGACTATTACTATATCATTAAAGTAATACGAAGCTGAAACGAGGTGATTTTTTGTTTATTTCGCCAATGTTATTAGAGTCCGCAAAAGCCCCGTTCGACTCTGACGACTATATTACGGAAACCAAGTTCGACGGCATCCGTCTGATCGCGTCCAAAACTAACGGACAAATACGCCTCTACACGCGCCACAACAACGAAGTCACCGCTAAATTCCCCGAACTCCTAACGCTACAGATACCGGAAGGCACCGTTTTAGACGGCGAACTGATCGTGCCAGGACCGACCGGCGCCGGCGATTTCGAAGCGATGATGGAACGGTTCCAGTCGCGCAAAAGTTTTCACGCAATAGTATTCTGCGTGTTTGATCTATTACGGTTGGATGGCGCCGCGGTTACGTCTAAGCCGTTGTATGAAAGAAAGGCGCTACTGGCCGGCCTCGCGATCGATCATCCAAACGTTAAGATCATCGAAGGCATACGAGGACACGCCGCCGACTACTTCGAGTTGGTGCGACAGAATCGCATCGAGGGCATCGTTATGAAGCGCGCAGATTCGTCTTATGCGGAAAGTAAACGGTCCGACCGTTGGCTGAAGATCGTAAACTACGAATATACGGACGTATGGATTACGGGATATCGTAAAGAAGACAATGCGCTGGTGCTTGCGTATGAGGACGGTTCCTACGCGGGAATTATGGAGTTTATGCCGCAGGCTGAACGGCGGAGATTTCATTCGCTGCGTAAGGACGTAGAAGAAACGGATAAATACGAGAATATAGAGCCGCTGAAGTGCCGCGTTAAGCATCGGTTTAGGACGAAGAACGGTATGTTGCGGATACCTTCGTTTGATGCGTGGCTACATTCCTTTTAAAATTTTGCACTTAAATATATTATTTATTAGTCGATGATATATTTGAGGTGATATAGATGATGGTCTTAAAAAGTTCATCTACCGCTGTTAATATATTAGGTATGATACTAGGCGTATTGTGCTGGAGCTCTTTCTTATTTTTTGACATAGAAATCGGAATTGCACGTCAGATTAATTCGCCATTGCTTTGGGTTTACTGTTTTAGTAACTTTGTACTTTTTTTAGGGCTACAACCGTTACTTACTATAGTTCATGAAAAAGCTCATGCGTGGGCGGCTTCTCATTTCTCATTTAAAACTAAAATTAGTTATATCAACAAGAATAAAAATGGACGCAAAACTTTTAAGCCGTGCTGTATGTTTGAGAATAGTGACGAAATAGGTAAGAGTGCTTTTATTGTCATTGCACTAGCTCCAGCAATTGTACTTACTTTGATTTTTTTACCTTTTTTACTTTTCAGTAAGATATATTTACTGCGCTATCCAGAATTATTTTGCTTCGGAATTCCACTTTACCTTCTAAAATTGAAGGGGTGTTTTGGAGATTTAAGTCTCATACTCGGTGCAAGTAAGCAGCCAAAAGGAACAACATTTCAACAATTATGTATAGGAGATTTTAAAGTAATAAAGAAATAAAGACGCCTTTAAGAGCGTCTATTTTGTTGTCTATTATAATCATTTATGTCAAAAAATGCTTTGACTTTATGAAATGAAGATGCCGATTTACTCAGTGTCTTGTATTCCTACAATCTCGTTCATCACTTTATTATATTGCGAAGACCCTTTACGTAAATTTATGATTGTCGAGCCGTTAAGGACCAGCCGAATACCTCCTTGCCGCTTATCATACCAGACACGTGCACTATCGAGGTCGACGGATACAGATTTCTCATTATCGATGCGTTCCATCAAATTACCCGCCTTTCCTCCCGTATTATACCAAAATATTCTGCATGTTTGTGAAAAAAGACGCCGATTTATTCAGCGTCCTCTTCCGCGGCTTCTTCTATTTCGAATAGTTCCTCGACCTCTACTTCGAGCGCCTTCGCAATTGAAAAAATGTGCCAATTTTCGTGGCGACTGTTCTTATCGAATCGCGATATTGAACCTTGCGGCACACCCGATGCTTCCGAAAGCCTTACCTGCGTCCATCCCTTCGCCTTCATGACGGCGTTTAGGCGCGGCGTAGCGATTAATTTCATTTCGATCACCTCTGTGACGAACTTGTCTATAGTCAACTGCTGGTTATCATTGATAATTAAAGTGGCTTTTTATCTCGTTTTAAAGCTATTAACGAAAGTTTCTCCGTCGTTCTCCGCATTAACAATAAGCTTGGCACTTTCACTGATACGCTGAGCAAGTGCTTTTTGCGCTTTTCCCTCGAAACTGTATAAAAGGGCTGAATAAACATCGTTTAATTCTTCCTGCAACGAATTCATTTCAAACTTTGGTTTAAGGTTTTTTCGAACCGTCTCAAGCTTAGTATTTGCCACTTGCGTCATACCTGCTTTTAACATTTGGCGCTGCATCTGTTTACGCATTGGATCATCTTTATGTTCTAAAAGGTTATCTAACGTCGGCATTGCTTTGTCACTCCTATAATCTTAGCCAATTGGCAAGCATTTGATCTTTTTCCTCAAAGTCGTCGGCGATTTTATTTAAGAAGCCGCCTATTTCCTCAAGGTCTGTAATTGCTGCCTGTAGTGAATCTATGAATGATTGTTCAGCCTGTGTGTCGTAAAATAACGGTCCTTTATCGTAAGATTGGGCTATATCCTCTAACGTATTTTTTACATCCTGCGCGTTCAGTTGATCGTAGAATCCATGCCCAACTTGACCGTAAAATTCAGTTTTTAGTTCAGCTATTTTTTCATCGTGCTCTTGATAAGCATTTTGCGCTTCTTTTTTCATCGTTCTCAGATCCTCGACCATCGCGTCAACTTTTTCGGCAAGTTTTTTCGCACTTTTGGGCGTTACTTTAATGGCATCCCCGCCGCCGATCGCGCCGGCCGGAAGCATTGCGTTTAGGTTTTTATCGTACACAAGCTCATCGCCGTTTACGTTCGTGATATTTCCGTTTTCATCAAACGTAAAGTTGGCTTCATTTAAACCGTGCGTATCAGGATTTCGAAGAATAACAGTATCTATAAAGTAGGCGAGGTTCTTTTCAATTTGGTCACCCCATCGTCCACTCAGTCTCTGTTTTCGATTGAATTGCGAAAGGGCAGGGTTTTTTGTGTAAATTGTGGTCCCGTTGTGGCGATCATACTCGTTCCAATATCCAGCTCCGACCATATCATCCGGGTTGATAATAGACCTCACGTAAGGATTGTACAAACCATCGTTTATTTCTTCTTGCTTATTATCAGTATGTAGTTTGACGACAGAAGGGCTGTTAAACGCGACCCCATAAATATCATTGTTTACCGCACTGTATTCAGCCTCTGCGCCTCCGAGTGAATGACCAGTTGTTGAAACAATCGTCGATGTTCCGTTATACTTTCTTTTAACTTCTTTAACGAGCTGGTCTGCTTGGTCGATTTGTGATGTTTTCGTAATGAGTTTATAGTTTCCGGTTGTAAGCATCGCGTCTTGAGAAGGTGTGCCGTTATATTTTCCGAGTGTTTTAGACGTATCCTTCGCGTCCTTTTCAACGATATAATGAGCTTCTTTTTTGGGGTCGCTTCCAAAAACAATGTTGCCGCCGTCAGCTTTTGCGCCATCATTGATCGGGTCTTTTCCGAGATCCGTTCCTGCAAATGATACAACAACATTTTCTGGATTTCTTGATTTAACCCATTTGCCGTTTTTTGTTTTTTCTCCTTGTGATAGTACAACCGCGTCCAATCCGGTATCTTCGTCAGTTTTTATTTTCTCAACATACCAAGGAATGTTTCTATCAGCTATAATAGGTTGATTGTTTTTTAGGCTTTCTTTAAGTTTATTATAATTGTATGCGTACCGACTAAGTATGTAATAAGTTTCATCAGATACTTCAGGTACTTTTATGTTCTTGGTCATACAAAACTCCTCACATATAATGTAAAATGAATTATTGAAAGGGTGATTCTATGAAAAAATACATTTTTATCCTTATAATTATTATTATAGCAGTTGGGGGTTTTATAATGAAGAATATTAATGATAAAAATGAACAGGCAGAAGAGGTAAAGGTTGCTCAAGAACGAATGGAGAAATTTATCAAAGCGAATTATGAAGGAATACATAACGTTACATTTAAAGATAAATACGAAATAGATCCAATGGGTGGAATAGAGGTATTTGGCTATTACAACGATGATACATCGAATAAATTTGACGGTATTTATGATAAGGCAAATGACAAGATTATGGGGCACACTATAGATGCTGTGAGAAAGAAAGAATGTAGAGATAAAGACTGCGATTATTAATAAGACGCCACGATGGCGTCTTTATTTTTGTGTTATACCTTCAATTGCCTCGGATATCGTGGACCATTTTTCTAAACCGCGAGCTACATGCGTACCTTTGCCTGCTATTGTCGCGTATGCTTCATATGTATTATTGGCTTCAAAAACTCTAACCGATAGATCCCTCTCCTTAAAGAGTAGCCATTCTTGTTTTTCTCCTTCAAATAACATTTTATGATCAATCCTCAATATCCAAGTTGTAAAGAATAATGTCGTCTATAGTGTATGTCTTAGTTGGTGAGAGATTATTTAATACATATAGGATTTTCTCGATTGTTTCGAGTTCTATCCGTTTGGTTTTCCCCTCGCAAAGATCCCCGATGGTTGCCGGCCTTACTTTTGCCTCAACAGCAAGTTTGTTTTTAGTAATTCCTAGCTCGTCCAGTATATCGTTCAACTTAAATTCAAAAGGCATTTTCTCTAGTCCTCCGTAATTTTATTTTAACCATATTATACAAGTAAAACGACAGCAGTAAAATGTTTTTAAAAAAAACCCAAGAAAACCTCTTGACGTTTTACTCCTGGAGTAATATCATTAACTCAACAAGTGTTACTACAGAAGTAAAAAAAGGCGAAAGCATCGACATTCAGATCAGAAGCGAAAATTTTGCAGTCTATTAACCCTAAGTTACATATCGCAACTTTTGCTTCTTAATACAGTGTTGCGTCTTTACGAAAAATTGAAGGAGGTAATTTTAAAATGAACGTTTACTATAAAAAAACTGTTGTTGGTTGGTGGAATATTTATCCTGCAGGCTCAGACGCGCAGTTCGTAAATCTTTCGCCGGAGGAATTTTTTACGCTCTTGCCTCAGGTATCCCGAAAAGCATTTGCTGGTTGCGCAGAAATCAAGCCCAAAGCAGCGCAAGAATTATTCAGTGAGGAGGTGCGGTCGGCATGACGATAAAATTTAGTCCGAAGAAAGTGAAACTTCACTGGCACGGAGTCGCTTTTGATACGGGGCTGGCGATACACGAGGTATCTGACGCCTGGTTAATGAGTCCCGACATCATCGGAAAATATATGGGAGACGATGAGCTCGCATTTTATGAAGTTGACCGACTGAAGAGGAAGCCTAACGGTTTTCACTTGTACGAGGCTAAACATCCACGTTTTTTCATGATAGGAACGTCGAAAGTAGGCACGGATCTTTCCAAAATCGATCTTCCTGAACTCGCAAATATGTCATTTATGGATTTCATTCGGATTGGTTTCTCACTAGAAAGGGAGGGTTCACGATGAATAAATACAGTGTTTCTAAATCAGCAGTGAAAACGGCGACAGCTCGTCTCGGTCTTACAAAAACGCAAGCACAGAACATATTGCCGAAATATGCTCAAGGCGCCGTGTTCGTTTGGTCTCTCGATTCAACTAGCGGCAGCCAAGCCGTTTACGACAACTACAAAGAAAAAGTCCGCCTTGTAATTGCGGAAAATGGTACCGTATTGGACGTTTTTCCAGCAGACTATACGTTACAATCAGCGCGAAACTTGTCAGAAGAGGTTCGCCAATCACTCAAGGAGACGACGAGAAAGACGCTAATAACGAAAAGAGACGAGACCCATCGAAAATGGTGTGAGGTAGAGATCAATTTTCACGCAAATAGTCACGAGATCGCTAAGGTGCGGCTTGCAATGATCGACGCAAATTTTGAGGAGCAGGCGGAACTAAGTAAGCGCTTGGTGGATCTTTGCGCTGAGAACAAGCGGCTGCATATCGAACGATCTGAATTGCGAAAAGAGAGAACCGAGTTAGAACGCGCACTTGTACCTTACATTTGAGAATCGAGGCGAAAACAGTGTATAAAGCAGGCGAAACCGTGCGATATTTGGGCGTTAAAACAGGCGATCTGACGTGGCTTTCGGCGGAAGCTTTGACCGGTAAGATAATCGGCCGGCAACGCGAAGAACGGAGTTATAAGATCGAGGGGCAGTCGGGTACTATACATGACGTTCCGGAAAAGTTAATTGATGGAGGTTCCGAAGTTAAAGCCGGTTAAACGCCGGCTTAATTTTTTTGTCCATTTTCAGAAGAATATACGCATCAATAAGTGATCGAAGAAAATTTTTAAAATCTAGGATGCAAATTCGAGCGCAGCGATGGGGTTTTACTTGTGAAGGGAGAAAACTTAACGAAAAGGTCGTGCCAATTGGGAAGTTTATACGCAGTTAATAATGAAAGTAGAAATTTGTGCGGTATTAATTTGGCGTGCATATTATCGGTTGTAAAAAGTTTTACTTAGAATGTCGCAAAATCGAATATATCGATGGGGTTTTACAGGTGAAGGGGGTAAAAAGTTTCAGCGGAAAGTGTCCGTTTTGAAAAGTAACTTCGCAGTTATTAATGACGGCAGAAAAAACTTTAATTCGATGTCGCAAAATCAAAGGTAGCCTACCCGTTATATAAGTGTAGGGCGCGAAGTTCTAAAACGAAAGGGCGTCCATTTTCAAAAGTATATACGCAACTTATAATGACGGAAGAAAATTCGCTGAATTGTGCGGTTTAGAAAAGTCGCGGGTATTATCTAGTGGATAAAGATTCATTTAAATGTCGCAAAAGTGATATCTCACTACCCATTATAAGGATAGAGGGAGTTATTAAATTTTTGTAGACTTCTGTCACAAGACAGAACATTAAGGGAGGTTTTGACCATCGTCACGAACGAGTTATTCGAATTAATAAGAAGGCATCAAAATATGACACAGGAGGAATTTGCGAACTTATTAGGGATAAGCAGAAAGACAGTCAGTGCGATTGAACGTAACAAGCGTCCAGTATCAAAAAGAACAGAACACAAACTAATTCAAAAAGTTCCTATTTCAGATAGCCTTCTAAACTACAAAATGAGGCATGACAGTCTAAAAGAATTTATAAAAACGGAGGTAAGTCAATGAGTACGAAATTTGAATACTGTCATTTTTGCAAAAAGAAACACTCTCTTCGAAGTATTGCAGATAACAAAGGAAATGAGGTGGCGTTATATTGTGCTAACAAAAAGTTGGTTGCCAAATCAGACAAAGCGTTGTGGGACGGCGAGGACTTATATGGGAAACTTCGCGAGTATGTAAGAAGAACCGCAGACATAAGTAGTCTCAGTCGTATTAGGCCTGATAAAATCGAAGGTTTGGCGAAAAAGTTTGCGTACACTTACTGTAAATTGCCTTATGCGAAAGAAAAACGTTTGGATTACGCATTTACTCAATACCATATGCAAACGATTATTGTCCGGTTGAGGTCAGTACTGAGGGCTAAAGGGTGGGGAAAGAGTTTTTGATGTCGCCTGAGAAAAAAGCTAATAAGATCCAATAATATCTTAACATGAAAATAGGAGGGAACGCAATGGGTTCAGCGACAAACAGACCGGACCAACAACGCAAATACGAAGCGGACTATAAACTAAATGATTCCGAAGGTATACGCTCTCTATTGCGTGATTACCACAAGCTCTGCCATAGCCGAATAAATGGCGACTACGCGGCTTCGGATATCCTCCTAGACTTAGAGGATGCGATAGACGCTGCGATGCTCACAGCGCTTCAAAAACGAGCTTTAACGTTAATCTATATCGAGGATCTTACACAAAGGGAAGCCGCCGCCGAAATGGGTATCGAGAGAAGCGTTGTATCAAAACACGTAACTGCTGCCGTAGATAAAATCGCAGAAATTTACGCATATTGGGCGGATAGAGGCGAAGGCTACTGCGTTAATTGAATCAAACCGGGAGTGTATCTGCCGCACTCGACGATTTAAACTATAAAACTCAAAAACAGGGGGAATTTTTAATGAAAAAGTTTACTGAAATCGAACGCAATCTTATTACTGTTATCTTAGACGGACGCCGCAATGATTATAAAAAGGAGCATGATTTCGAGAAAGTATTCGGTAAACACGCAACTATCGATCTTACGGAGGGACGTACCTTTTTACTGGATGATGCACTGTTTGGCGTAGATGGGCCTCCGGCAATCATTTACGACCTCTTATACGAAGTGGAATGCGATAATGTTAGCTTCGAAGTTATGATTGACGCGCTAGAAGCCGCAGTAAATGGCGATTGGGAGAACGTTCCGAGTGTCGAAGAAGCGATCGAGTTGACCGGCCACGAGCAATATAAAGCCAGCGAGAGGAAGTTGCTTTTACGCGAATTCTTTGAGTCTGTTCGTAAGCTACATGCGAAGTCCAAAGAAAACGGCGAAAACCTAGAGACGGAGTTAAAGTTGGTCGAAGAAGTGGCTCTTTCCGGCCTCGGTGTTGAGCACGATAGCATTGCGGCTACTATAGACGATTTTGTCTCCGGAGCCACGACGTTAGAGGAAATGGTCGATAGTACGTACGAATTGAGCGACTGGAATAAGCCGATTGACTTCGATAGCTACTTGGTATCAGTTCTTGAAGCGATTAAGATACTGCTCGTAAAAAGCGAAGGAAACCACATCGAATTATTGTTCGACGTACAAGAGATCGAAGCACTAGCGCTATATCTCGTCAACATAAGCGCAGCATCACATGATCGCCTGGACGGGAAGATTACCGAGTATTACGAAAGAGAAATGCCGTTAAATGAGCTAATCAATTCAATTAAGGGGGAAGCGTAATATGAAGACATACAAGATCGTTTATAAACCGACGATAAAGCCGTTATTTAAGCTCGCCGACCCTTACGATATCTATGCGTTCCCAATGCCCGAATTTACCGGGTATGGAACGGTTACAGGCGAACGGGAAGAAACGGTTACAGCGCCCAATAAGCAGATCGCAAAATCAATGCTCGCCTGCAGTATCATGTCGGAGCATCTAGGCGCCGGCTACGATAGCACGCCGATCATTGTTCAAGCGCTACAGAATATCGTATCAATCGAGGAGGTGCGCGAATGAATAACGTATTAGCGTTTGGTGGTGGAGGCGAACAGGAACAGCGCAAGCCAATGCCGAACGACAAAGCCGCGCTCTTAGATAATCCGCAGGGCTTCGAGGTTTACAACCGCGAGCTCATGCGGAAAGTCTTTCCGCGCTTGATTAACGAAGCTTATGACGTAGCTTATGCCGATTACAAACGTAAGCCGGAGATACGCGATGTGGTGGCGTTTTACTTTCTGCTGCAGTCGTATATTGACGGTAATTATAAACGAGAAGACGGCAGTCTTAACGATAGGTTTGGCGCGTGCTTCTTAAGCTACGATAGCATAACAGGAATGCTCCGAGTAAATCCGCATCGCATTAACTTATTGGCCGCGATCCTGGAGACTAACGGAATAATTCAGACGGCTGGCCATTACGAAGGGACAAAGCGCTTTAAGTGGTACTTCCCGTCGTACTGTCCGCGAGTGACGGACGATGGATATATCGTCGATGAATATGGCGAGAAGATAATGCCTGACTTCAGCGTGTACATGCCGAAGGGGCGCAAACGTTGATATGACGCTTCATGTCCGCAGGAGACATTAACGGTAATGACCTCAGGAGACATCACGGGTAATGTCCGCAGGAGACAGTGTAAAAAGAGAAAGACGTAAAAGAGAAATACGTAAAAGAGAAACAAATAATAGCGAGCCAAATGCTTACGCCTTTGACATCGCAGATATTAGTTATAAAGGATATATAAGTAGTTAAGTACCTTATCGCGATAAAGAACTTAATATATAAATATCTGCGTTCACGAAGGAGCGAAAGCTACGGAGTGGGCGCTATTCTTTTATATTAAGAACTAATATGTTATAAATGCACAATATACACGAATAGTTATCTATGTATTATGAGAGGCTATATGCACACAATGTGTCGATATGCTGTCTTACGTTATGAGAACCGACATGCACATTATCGGGCTTTAGCTGTCTATACGTTATGAAGAAGGCTATCGTAAAGAAGGGCTGCCACTCACGGAAATAATACCGAGGCATCAGCCGCAAATACTGGCGCCTTTCTTTATGGTTAGGCTGCGCGATATTACGCGATATACCTAACGTGTTGCATACGAATAGGTGACGCTATTTATATATGTAGGAACTCGGTACAACCTAAGCGAGATTGGTAACGAAGTGTAACCGAATATCGAGCGCGGGCCGGGCGCGGACGAACCCTTCCGAAACTCACGGGGTTAGTCCGGTTGCCTACCGATATATGCAATACCCTATACATCATAGGCGGCATACGGCATAGCCAGCACCCGTTGATCTAGCGCGGTTTCTCGAATGTATAAATAACATACGATTGATTGCGTTGTGTTAACGATGAGGAACGCCGGTATACCAACGATCGTCACTCAATTCGAATGTAACTCAATTTACTTCTGTTAAATTCGTTATTCAATAATACGAATAAAGTATTCACTCGAAAAAATCCGAATTTGAAAAAGGACGAGCCCCCAGGCCGCCCCAAAAAGCCCTGGAAATCAGGCGAATAAAACTGCCGCACAATTTTTCGAACTCGGGGCGTCAACTATATGTAGGGCGTGGCGATTTTACTACGAAATCCGGGCTGAGGATATTCGGTAGTGTAAACGTTAGAAACGCTAATTTCGTATAATTTTGAAGAGATGTTAGCTATTCCTCATAAAACGTTCGACAAATTCCGCAAATACTACCATCTTTTTCTTGTTTATATAATAATAGAGGTGAAAGGTGGGGGTGTTTTGAGGAATTATGGACCGAGCAGTATCGGAATAAGGTTACCGGAAACTTTGTATCACGGCACAACAAGTAATCATGTCAAATCCATAAAAGAAAGTATAAATTTGAACGCTTGCAACGAAAAAGCAGATTTCGGAAAAGGTTTTTATTTAACAACCAATGCAATTCAAGCAGCTAAATGGGCTTTGCGTAAAGAAAGTGTACATAACTACCGAGAAGGCTTGCATCAAGATCCCGATAATACTCCGAATTTTGTAAAAGGTGTTGTTATTGAGTATAACGTAAACCATCAGATTCTGGATGATTTAAAGCAGAAAAACTTCACCCATCAAGACGTTGAATGGGCTGACTTTATTTATTTCAACCGGACCAGTCTTTCTAAGGCTGAGGTTTATTCCAACCGGCTCGATCTTTCCATAACGAAGGATTTGGGGAAATTTAGTGGGGTTGGAATGATACGTATTATCAATGATATAATTGACGATAATAATGAAGCAGAGTACGATATTATAAAAGGGCCTTTAGGAGATGGGAAATCCATCTTTAAGGCGACACACATACGAGATAATACACCAAAATCAGATTCAATGTCTTATTTAGAGGGTATTAAAAGTAAGAGCCCCGAATTCTCATCATATGATCAAGTTACACTGCATACATCCAAAGCATTAAGGCTCATAGAATACCGAAAGGTGGTGGTAGCTAGTGAATTACTCAGATCAGGAATGGAAAGCCATATTCACTCAAAAGGTGATTGAAGAATTATGCAATTTACATCAAATCACTGATAAAGAGGCAGAACGAATGCTGGACGATTTCAAGTTTCCTGAGTTAATAGAATTCGACAGTGAATTTATTATGCATTATTCACCAGCATACTGGGCCAAAGAAGTTGAAAAAAAGTGCGTTAGAGTATTTGCTGGCTTTTAAACAGAAGGGGACTTCCGCTAAACAGGGCGGAGGTCTTTTTTGTGTGATTTTGGAACGATAGTTAAATTGGCTGTCATAAAAGGAGGGCGGTTCATGTATGACGAAAAAGCAATGGAATTCCATTGTGCCCCGTCTAATGGTTCGCGTTATTTCGAAGTATAGGCTGCAAGTCGATGTGTCTGCTGCGGTATGGAAAGGAAATACGAAAGCGCCGAGAAGAAGTCGAAGCGGCGATAGGTTTATACTAAAATAGACGAGTACACCTACGCTGGCTGCATCTCAAACGTTGGGGCGCCCATCGTCTAAAGGTTAACATTCGCGTAAACTTCATCGATTCGGTCCTGGTTAATTCCGATATAACGAAGCGTCACCGACTGCTTCGAATGATTGAAGATCGATTGTAGAAGCGAAAGGTCGGTGCCATTTTTATACGCATGATATCCGAAAGTCTTACGCAAAGAGTGGCAGCCAATCGTACCGAGCTTTTCCGAAAGACCAGCCCGTTCAACTGCTTCGTTTAGAATGCCATAAGCACGAACCCGGGTAATGGCCTTCGAACCTTTTCGCGAAGGAAACAGCCAGTCGTCGTCATAAGCTTCGGCCGGAATCAATTCGGCAACGGCTTTCTTGATAGCGGCGTTGAAGAAGAATCGTTTTGACTTCTTCGTTTTACCTTCCGTAATCGTAACGAAGTCCTTACCGCGAACATCACCGACTTTTAGCGCGAGAATATCGGAAATACGTAGTCCGGAGTTAATACCGATTGTAAATAGCAAAAGATCACGCCCACGAAGGGCTTTTTTTATTGTGTTTATTTGGCGTTTTTCTCTTATTGGTTGGACTTCGTTCATCTAAATATCACTCCGTTTTCAATATGTTAAATTCATGATATCGAAATTGTTCAATTATGTCAAATGAAAAAAGGAGGCAGCCAATGGCGTACATTAACGATCAATGGCTTGGCCGAGAAGAGCGCCAAAAGCGAATAGATTTAATAACCGATCGTGTACGGAAATTGGTTGCGCTCATCGAAGCCGGAAAAGCTACCGATCATCATATCGATACTTTTCGAAAAGACAAAGACGAACTCATTAAATTAAGACGAGTACATCGCGCGGAAGTGGATATGCTCTATTTCTTTTACGAATATTTCTCCGAGGCGAGAAATCCTGGAAATCCGGACAACTTAGTTCCGACTGCTGCGGTCGATATGGAACAAGCGCCTGATTTCCACGTTAAGTTATCTCGTATCCTCGATACGGTTTCTAATACTAACCGGACAGCTCGGATCGCTTGGGCGGCGAGTCGGGGGCACGCAAAAAGCGCATACCTATCGAACTCCTTTCCAGTCCACGAAATAGCTTATCGTAAAAGAAAAATGATCTTAATAATTTCGGAGACAAATGCGGGTTCCAAGAAGTTTATTAAGTGGGTCGCCAATCAGTTAAAGTACAATATTAAGCTGCGCGAAGACTTTGGCGTTCTGTTACATGAGCAAAAGACACGGAATGAAAAGGATAGCGAAGAGGCGTTTTTAACTACGAATGGAATCAAGATGGAAGCAACGTCACTCGGTACACAGATTCGCGGATTTCGTAACGGATCACAGCGCCCGGACTTGATAATTCTTGATGACTTGGAATCGCGAGACTCAAATAACACGCCGGAGCTCAGGCAAAAAGCGAAAGACTGGCTAAACCAAGATTTAATGCCGGCTTACGATCCGACACAGACTGCAGTTATCTTTATGGGAACGCTAGTACATCACGATTCCCTTTTAAATTACGTTCTAAATGAACGTCGCGACTTCATAAAAAACAAGTTCCCTGCAATCGTTTCGATGTCTAAACGCGGAGATTTATGGGCGGAATTTGAGCGTATTTACAAAGAGTATGAACCAACGGACGAAGAACTCGCAGAAATGGAGACGGCAGAGGAAGAAATGCCAACACCAAACGCTCGGGCAGCGCTTGATTTTTACGAAGCAAACCGAGAGGCAATGGACGAGGGCGCCGAGGTTCTTTGGCCGGATCGATTCCCTATCACGCATTTAATGCTTGAAAAAGTAAACTACGGGACTAAAGCATTCAATACCGAATTTATGAATAATCCAATCGACGAAGACTCTCAGGTATTCAAACCGGAGTCTTTTTATTATTACGACGGAATTGATTTCACCGAGGACAAGTACGACTTTTATAGCGGAATCGACTTCGCTATGGGTAAGGAGCGCGGAGACTACTCGGCAATTGTTACGATCGGGAAACACAAAGCAACCGGCAAGATATACGTGGTCGATGCGTGGGGCGACCGAGTGCATCCGGACGTTTTCTTACGTGTAATAGCCGACAAAGTTCGGAAATATCAGCCGACCAAGATAGCGGCCGAGGCGCAGATGGCACAGGAGTTTTTTATAGATACATTGAGACGCGAGCTGCAGATCGAAGGCTATCCGGCCCATTCACGAGTTAAAAAGGTAGTTCAAAGATCGCGCAAAGAGCTTCGGATCGAGGCGCTTTTGCCGGAAATAGAAAACGGGACGATCATCTTTAATCGGGGCCATGCGCTTTTATTAGAACAACTCGAACGGTACGGTTCAAGGTGGAATGATGATCTACCGGATGCGTTAGAAATGGCGGTATCTATTTCGAAACACACAAAAAGCCCAATTCGGATGAAACCGAGTTGGCTATAAAGGAGGCGATAACTACATGTCAAGACTTAAGGAACTGGAATCGAAGCTTACTGTTCAGCAGAGAAAGGCGGCGCTGCTTCTTGTCGAGAATGACGTAATCGCGGCAGCTTCCGGCGAGAAAAAGAGCCAGGAGGAAATCGCAAAGGAAGTCGGCGTCGACAGGATAACTACCTATAGATGGCGGCATCAAAACGCGACATTTATTGAATATATGAATCTGCTGGCTGATGATATGCTTTCCTCTCATCGCGCAGGCGTTTACGGGCAGCTTTTAAAACTAATTAACGGCAAACAGCCGTCAGTTAAAGCAATCGACTTGTTTATGAAGCGTTACGGACTACTTACGGAGAAAGTTCAGACAACCTCCGGCCCGACCGAACCGAGCAGCAACGCGGATATCGAAAAGGAAATCGCAGAATTAGGTGAGATATTGGGCGAAAAGGAGGAATAGCGTAATGGGCGTTTTAGATTGGTTTAAACATCGCGGCCATGATCTAGACGAAGGCTTGCACGTTAAAACGTACGGCACTATTCGAGAAGGAGCGCAATTTCCGCCCGCAGACTCGATCGAACGTCTTGCGAAATATAAACGAGCAAAAAAGTTCTTCGATGGGAAGCAAAGGGACCTGTACGAAAGAGCTACGCACCTTCTCAAAGGGACACCGCATGCGGATCAGCTCGAAAAGCTTTATATCGCGATTAACTTGGCGGATATCCTCGTTACAAAGCCTGCCGATCTGCTCGTAGGAGAGCCTGTTAGATTTGAGACGGGTAAGTCAGATACAAGCGAAGAACAAAAAGCGCTTAACAAGTACGTTGAAGAAAACGACGTCAATCAGTTAATTCATGAAAGTACAGTAGCTAACGGATATAGAGGCGATGCGTGGTTTAAAGTTCGCTATGGTTATCGACAAGACTTTTCCGAAGTTAAGAAGTTGGGATTGATCGATGGGGATGCACCGCCGGGCGTTGAAATGGAGCCAATTATTGAGCACGTTAACGCAAATTTTGTTTTTCCGGAAACGTCAGACGGCAACGTAAAAACACTAAAGGCACTGAATATCGCGCAAGTTCAATGGGTGGAGACTGAAACCACTGAAATTCCTTACTTACTTGTCGAAAGGCATATACCGGGATATATCTTCTACTCGAAGTACCGTCTTTACGAGAATGGTTGCGATAATTCTACCGGAACACCTATCCAGGTATTTAGAATCGGCGAGTTACTCCCTGATGGGGTAGAGACGAAGTATGAAGAAACCGGCTTAACTCATATACCTGTATTTCATGCGCCTTATAAGAGTGTAGACGACTCACTCTTTGGAATCGGGCTTATAGAAAAGCTCGAAACTGTGTTGTCTGCGATAAATGATCGGCTTGTTCAGATTGACTATATCTTATATAAACACAGCGATCCCGTTGCATTCGGTCCAGACTTGGAAGGCGATGGCGATTCTATCCAGTTCGGCGGCAGATATATTCCAGTCACTAAAGAGGATGCAACTCCTGGATATATGACATGGAACGGTCAATTAGACGCGGCTTTTAAAGAACTTGATATTCTATTCAGCAACGTTTTCCAAATGGCAGAGACGCCGCAATGGTTGTTTGGCACTACAGTTTCCGGAGTAAGTGGCGCCGGGACAGGAACATCACATACAGACGGTGCGGCAATAGAGGCTCGATTTATGCCGATTCTTTCGAAAGTTAAGCGAATCCGTACCCACTATGACAAAGCGATCAGAGACGCGTTATGGACGTGTATGTTATTCGATAAACAACTCGGTGACCTGAAAGTCGCAGAGGCAGTATATCCTAAAGCGGTTTGGAGCGACGGTCTACCTAAGAGTGCGAAAGAACTTGCGGAGATTATGCAAATACGTACCGGAGGCAAGCCGACAATCGACGTCAGAACTGCGATTAAGATGCAAGACGATGTCGATGACGAAAAAGCTGACGAAACTATTCGCCGTATTGAAGACGACGAGAAATCAGCAAGCGGCTTTGTAGACTCGTCTATATTCAATGGTGAGGCTGAAGATCCGGGCACCTCCACAGACGAGCAAACGGAAGATCATGACAAAGCAAAAGATCCCGAAGAAGTTCCGAAAGTAGATGACGAATAATGCCACATGTTCCCGAGCCCAATTACGATTATCAAACGGATCAATTGGCTGCGCTCTATCAGAGTGCGATACGTGATATCTTAGCCGAGCTCGACCGAGTAGACGTCAGTAACTTTCAGAGAGCAAATGCGACGGCAACCCTTAAATCGATCAGCGAAATTCTAAGCGAACTAAACAAAGAGTCTGCCGCATGGGTTAATGAAAACGTCCCGAAAGCAGCAAAAGACGGAATAGTAAATACGTTACTATCTCTCGAAGTAGCTGCGAGCGTTTCAGAAGCTCAAAAGATCGTAGCTTTTAACGAAGTGAATGACGCGATGGTGGCCACGGCAGTAGCAGATACGCAAGCGGACCTTTTGGCCGTTACGCAGAACGTTGACCGAAAGACGCGCACAGCCGTTAGAAAAGCCGTATCTGATTCGATGCGGTATAACATGGCGCGCGGTACTAACGGGCGGCGAAGCATAACCGAAGATGTCAGAAGAGCACTTCAAAACTCGGTTACAACTGGCATCATTGACGCGCGAGGAAGGCGCTGGAAACCTGAAGTTTATTCGGAAATGGTAGTTCGAACAAAGATGATGGAAACTTATCGCGAAGCAAATACGAATGAGGCGGTAGGGCGCGGTGTTTATTACGCGCAGATATCATCGCACGGGGCAACGGATCTTTGCCGTAATCACGAAGGTCAAATTATTAAGCTGACGGAAGATGCGCCAGGCAACTATCCGACCTATGAAAGTCTGAAAGCGACTGGCGAGATATTTCATCCCCGATGCAAGCACGTTTTTTCACCTATAAGAAATCCTTAAGAGCGCCTATATTGGGCACTTTTTTTATATCGTCCGAACGTTAAGACGTTAAACGAAACGGTGCTTATTTAATAGGCGACGGCCTTAAAACGGTTGGAGGACGAGTATGAGCGAATCAAAACTTCTTCGATTGAACAGTCTTCAGTTTTTCTCGGAGCCGACAGAACCCGCAGCAAGCGAACCCACTGAACCTACAGCGGCCGCAGGATCAGAGGAAAAAACGCCGGCAGAAAAAACGTTCACCCAGGAAGAGCTTAATAGAATCGTAACTGAACGGGTTGATCGCGAGAAGAAGAAGTATGCAGACTATGAGGATTTAAAAGCTCAATTAGCTGCGTTAGAAGACAAGACAAAGGCGGACAGCTCGGCTTTAGAAAAGTATGCCGAAGTCGAAGCGCGAAAGGACGCCCTAGAAGGAACGCTAACCAAGCTATTTGATTCCAAAATTACGGGCATCCCGGAAGAGTTTCATGATCTTATCCCTAGCGACGGCCCTATCGAGCAGCGGCTAGATTGGATTGTAAAAGCTGAAGAAAAAGGGCTATTTGCCCCTAAAATTAAGACGCCGTTAGGAAAACCAAGTAACCCGCAGCCGGATACAAGCGAACATCTATCCAACTTATCACCACGCGATCTAATCAGAAAAGGATACGCGAAAAACCAGTAACCCACAAAAAACCAAAGGAGTGTTTATTTAAATGGCAATCTCATTAGTGGAATCAGCAAAACTAACCCAAGACGCACTGAAGAAGGGTGTTATTACAGAGTACGCACAGAACTCAGCAGCATTGGAGATCTTACCGTTTATCGAAATGGAAGGTAACGCGTTCTCTTATAACCGTGAAGGCGCACTGCCTGGTATCGATTTCCGTGCAGTAAATGAAGCTTACAAAGAAAGCTCCGGAACAGTAAACAACCAAGTCGCTCGTTTAGCGATTCTCGGTGGAGACGTAGACGTTGATAAATTTATCGCTCAAACAAGAAGCAATATTAATGACCAACGAATGGTACAAACATCTCTTAAAGTAAAAGCATTTGCGCGGTTCTTTGAAAAGAACTTCATTGACGGAGATGTAGGTGCCAACCCGAATGGATTTGACGGACTGAAAAAACTTACTACAACAGTTGTAGACGCCGGCGAGAACGGTAATCCTTTAACGCTCTCAATGCTTGACGAGTTACTAGACGCAGTCGATGGCGGCCCTAATGTTTTGTTGATGTCTAAGGAAATGCGAAGAAATTTAAAGGCCCTCATCCAAGCCGAAAACGGATACTTTGAAACAGACGGATACGACGCGTTTGGTCGTCCTGTATTAATGTATGGTGGCGTCCCTATCCGTACTATCGGCAAAGATACAAACAACGCTGAAATTCTCGGATTTAATGAAACTCAAGGAACTTCTGCGGACACTGGATCTATTTACGCGCTCCGCGTTGACGAAGCTGACGGCGTTGCGGGTATCACTAACGGCGGCGTTCAAGTATACGATCTAGGCGAGCTGCAACAAAAACCAGCTTACCGTACACGTATCGAGTTTTACGCTGGATTAGTTGTTCAGAACTCTTCATCTGCTGCTCGTCTTAAAGGTGTACAGCGTAAAATCTAATCGCAGTAACTAACGGGGCGGCATAGTCCGCCCTATTCTTTTAAGGAGGAAGATAATGAAATATAAAATCCAAGCCCCAAACGAGCATTATAACGGCATTACTGCGGGTGTTTCTTTTTCTTCCGGCGTTGCTGAAGTCGAGTCGAAAGAAGTACGGAACGAGCTCGTAGATAATTTCGGATACAAAGATATTACTCCGGAGGCTAAGGCGCCTAAGAAACCCGCACGTAAATCCTCCGACAAGTAAAAAGGAGGCTGCCGGAAATGGCGTTAAGTTTAGAAGCTGCAAACGAATATATAAACCGCATGACTATTGATAACGAAGATTGGAACGATTACGAAGACGAAAAAAGAACCCGAATCCTTAACGTTGCTGAAGACGTGCTTAAACGAAAATATCTCGATAACGATTACGTTATCCCGGATGATGCGGTATACGAGTTTGCTAACGTTTTGGCAACGGCCTATAACGATACAAACCGTTTAAACAAGCACGGTATCGCATCGTTCTCTATTACGGGTGTCGGCTCGTTTACCTATAAAGAGACTTTACGCGCAGATGACGAGTCGCTTATCCCCAAAAAGGCGTATGACCTTATCGGAGAAGCAAACGGAGTAAAGCTTGGCGGTCGTAGAGCAAAATGGACGGTGATGTAGATGCCGATGATTCCTATGCGTCAGATCGTACAGGTAAGTCGCGATAGTTCGTCAGAGTTGGATAGATGGGGAAACCCGAAAGCGCCGAAAAAATTCGAATTGAAATGTCGGATAGACGAGGGTTCCAACGTCGTATCCTCACGGACGTCGGGCGTAGTTAAAGGCGAGGAAGTCGTAGCAACTGCGCGTATTCTTATCGATAAGCTGGCTGACGTGAAATACCAGGACGTTCTATCATTCACTAACGAGTTAGGCGAAACTGTTCAGCGGAAGCCGAAAGAAATTAATGTTCGCAGAAATATCGGAGGAAAGCCGATTCTTACGGAGGTCATCCTATGAGTTTTACACTTGATGCAGGCGACTTTCTCCATCGACTTACCGAAGAAGAATCAAACGTAACTCAGGCGGCAAAGACCGCAATGTACGACAACGTCGATGATCTCGCAAGGATTGCGCAAAACATAGCTCCGATCGATAAGGGAACGCTGCGTCGAGGGATGAAAAAGAAGGTAACACTTAAGCGAAAAAGCATTATCGGTGAAGTCTCGTTTTCAGCAAAGGACAAAGGCTTCAATTATGCCGTATGGACGCACGAGGCCGATTATAATCTCGGTCCTACCTCGGCTGCTGCTGGCGGTTCGGACGGATATTCAGTTGGCAATAAGTACCTAGAGCGCCCATTAAAAGGTGAGGCACAAAAGTACATCGATAACATAGCAAACGCAGTGAAAGGGGCGTTGTAATGCGTTGAAGATACTCGAATTAATCTCGTTTATAGAAGCGCGAGTTGACGGCGTTTATTACCCGAACCGTTTTCCGCGTGAAGCAGTTGACGAATGTATCTCGGTTAAATTGACCGGAGGCTTTCCTCCGTCACAGTGGACCGGCAAGAAGCAGCCGTCTTTTCAAATTCTTGTACGTGGTAATGCCGCCGGTGATGCTGCCTGCGAGGATAAGGCGTATGAGTTATATGGTGCCTTGTGTAATTTACGCGAAGTCACTATCGGAAATGATTCGGTAGTTATCATACGCGCGACAAACTCGGAACCGTTATTTATAGGTTATGACGACAATGATCGACCTCAATATTCGTTAAATTTTGATTGCGTTGTGCGCCCTTAATCGGGCGCTTTTTTATTGCGAAAAATAAGGAGGAAAACAAATGGCAGGAATTAGAACGATTAATGTTCCGATTGGCCCGGCTATCGTAGAGTACGGCGAAGGCGCGGACATGGTTGTATTTGATATCACTAAGGGCGGTATCAACTTTAAGGCACAAATGTCGAAGCAAGACACCACGGTAGATCAGTACGGGGATTCCGTTGTTAAGTCGACAACAAAAGGTGGAACAGCAGAGGTTACGGTACCTTTCGCGCTATATGATCTCGATAAACTTAGCGCAGCAATCCCTAATAGTACCCTCGTCGTTGACGGCGCTGATTCTACGAAGAAAAAACTCGTTGTTAGTGGGAAGGCCGGCCATGACATGCTTAAAGACGCGAAAAAGCTCGTTATTAAGCCGATTGATCCGGAGGCTACTGCGAACGATTGGATCACGATTCCACTTGCGGGCGCTATGACCGATCTCGAATATACCTACGATTCCGATAACGAAAGGATTGCGAACCTTACTTTCGTAGCTTATCCGGACACTCTAGGGAACGGCGACCTTTACATTCTTGGTGACGAAACGGCTGACGCTGCAAATACGGCTCCTTCAACAGGGGCGTGAACATAAGGCATCGCTTAATTGCGGTGTCTTTTTATATTTAACGAAAAGGAGCGAGTTGATTGGGTATTTTCGGTCTTAAAAAAGCGATGGACCAAACGGATAACAAAATGAGCCTCGGCGAAAAAACAGTCGAGATTCCGAAATTAACGCCGGCTAAATGGAAGCAGCTATTCGGAACAGTAGATAAGATCCCAGGCTTGGTTCTTCAAGTTTTAACCGCGGAGAAAAGCGATTTTTATGCTTACCTTATGAGCGCAATCGATATCGGATTGGATGAGCTAGTCGATCTCGTAGCAGCTCTTAGCGACGTAGAGACTGATTATCTTAAAAATGAAGTCGGAACAGACGAAATTGTGGAATATCTTGTGCGAACTATTAAGAAAAATCGATTAGATACGCAATTAAAAAACCTAAAAAGCCTTCTTCCGAGCCCTCAAAAGTAAAAGAAGAAGGCGATAAGTACACGATCGACGATTATCTCATAGAAGCTGCGATTAACCTTGGCGTTACTCAGCACGAGATTGAGCACGAGTATTACATGGTAGACATACCGAAGTTCGTGCGGCTTAACAACAAAAAACACGCATTAAAACGGATTGAAGAGGTGCGTATCGTCTTAGCGACAAACAGTAGGACGAGTGATGAGGAAGAATACAAGGCGCTTATTCAGGGCTTAACGAAAACCGCTGATATTCGCGCGGAAAATAGATTCGATCGGGAGAAATTTGAACAATTACGTGCATTTACGGGGGGAGGTAACTAAATGGCAGGAGCAACAGTCGGAGAGATTCGCGCCCGGTTGGTACTCGATTCACAGGAATTTAGCAACGGAGCCAATCGCGCACGACAAGAAATGGATCAGATGGGTCGTTCATCCGCGAGTCTTTCGAGTCAAATGGGCCTCGTCCAAAAAGCGGCGCTTGCCGTAGGTGGCGCAGTAGCGACCGGAGTAGGCGCGGCAGCAACAGCGGCAGCCAATTTCGAGCAGCAGATGAGCGCAGTAAAAGCCGTATCGGGCGCGTCAGAATCGGAAATGAAAAAGATGACCGATCTAGCGATTAAGCTCGGAGAGACAACGTCATTCAGCGCAACAGAAACGGCCAAGGCAACAGAAGAGCTCGTTAAAGCCGGTGTTAGCGTAACTGACATTATTAACGGTGGTCTGTCCGGCGCGCTGGACTTAGCTGCGGCTGGGAACATCGAACTTGCTGACGCGGCAGAAATCGCATCTACAGCCTTAAACGCGTTTAAAGACGACAATATCGAAGTTGTAGACGCGGCAAATATCTTGGCCGGTGCCGCAAACGCTTCGGCAACGGACGTAGGCGAATTGAAGTACGGACTTTCGCAAGTATCTGCAGTAGCTTCCGGAGTCGGTATGTCGTTTAAGGATACTTCGACGGCATTGGCAGTTTTCGCACAAAACGGAATTAAAGGAAGCGATGCCGGAACGTCACTTAAAACGATGCTCGCGAATTTACAGCCGACCACAAAAGCACAAACCGAACTATTCTTTGATCTCGGATTAATGACTGAAGATGGGACTAATAAATTCTTCGACCAAGCGGGCAGTCTTAAAAGTCTTTCGGATATCGCAGGCATTTTACAGCAGTCGATGAAAGGCATGACTGATGAACAACGCCAGTGGACGTTGCAAACGCTTTTCGGGTCTGATGCAGTACGTGGCGCGACGATTCTCTACAAAGAAGGCGCTAAGGGCGTAGACGAAATGTGGAAAGCGATGTCTAAAGTAACTGCGGCAGACGTTGCGAAAACGAAACTCGACAACCTTAAAGGATCATTTGAAGAATTTAAAGGCGCATTGGAAACGCTTGGCATCAAGATCGGAAATGAGTTTTTACCCGCATTCCGTCAAATCGTAGACAGCGGTACCGCAGTCGTTCGCGTATTCAGCAACTTAAATCCGGGCGTTACGAAAACCGGTATCGAAATGGTCGGCGCCGCCGCCGGTATTGCGTTGGTCGCATCGTCAGCCGTTAAGCTTGCGACAGCCATGCGCGGTCTATTTATTGCGATGGGCCCTACCGGATGGGTTATCACAGGGCTTTCGATTCTTGGTGGTCTTTTAGTCGGCGTCAAAGAGGGCTATGATTCGATGAATACGGTCAGCCTTGAAGCAGCGAACGCCAAGCAAAAAGAAATCGACTCCTTAAATGGGTTGATAACCGAATTCGATAAGCTTCAAGCCAAGACGAAACTAACTTCGGACGAGTTTGCGCGGTACCTCGACATTAATGACCGTCTGAAGAGCGAAACAGATCCGCAAGCCATTGCACGACTGAAAGACGAACAAGCAGGGCTGAAAGATAAGTCCGGCCTTACTAATGCCGAATTTAAACGATTCCTCGAATTAAATGACGAGGTTATTAAGAAATCGCCGGACACCGAAGCCGCAATTAGCGGTCAGGGTAACGCGGTTGCTAAAAATACAAATGCGCTTAAAGCTTTGAATGCAGAGAAAGCGGAAGAACTGCGTTTGGAGTTAGAAAAGCAAAAGAACCTTGCGGAAAAGAACTACGATAAGAACTTAGAAAGACAGAAACAGCTACAAAGCGAGATAAACGAGTTATCGAGACAACGGAGCAAGAGTGAGGGTGAGGTCGCCAACCAAGTCGCGATCGTCGAAGCCACAGAGCAGAAGCTTCGTGAAGCTAAACTAGCCGGCAACGCTAAAGAGGTTGAGTCTTTAGAAACTGTATTAGGCGTTCAAAAAGGTACTTTATTAACACTTCGCGGCCAATTAGATACGACACTTTCTAAGATTTCTGCAAAGAATACAGAACTAAATAAGGTTAACGAAGAGATTGGTAAACTCGACACTGTTAAGCAAAAAATGGTCGACCTCGAACTTCGTCAAGTTGGTCTGAACGCGAAGAAAGGCGAAGGCATAAAGGTTCTTAATAGTGAGATCGCGAGATTAAAAGACGCCAGGGCGAACCTGGTAAATAACACTTCAGCAGCGGATAAGAAAAAACAAGAATATCGAAAATCATTAGCTGCAATCGATAGTGAAATCGCTAAGCTACAAAGCGCAAAAGGACGCGTCCAAGAGATCACGGGAGCTGCCGAACAAATGAACGCCGCCCTAAGCAAAGATATTACGAAACGCATTACAACAATTACGACGGACGTTTCGATGAAAACAGAACGGGCAGTCAGTCGCGGAAGAGGAAACGAAGGTACTTACCACGTCGGGGGTATCGTCGGTGTCGGTCAAATTAACAAACTGCATACCGGAGGCCTCGCATCTAAATTCGTAGATCGGCCTATGAGTCACGAAGTGGATATTCGCGCACTCCGTAACGAAATGGTGCTAACCGAAGCACAGCAAGCGAACCTTATGCGAATGATCGACGCGGGACACACCGCAGCCATGAGCGGAAATCCAGTGGTGTCGGCTGATGTACTTCGCGCGCTAGTTTCGATCGAACAGGCAGTACGCGATAGTAACGGGCAGGTTGTCGTAATGGATTCGGAAGCGGTCGGTCGATTGGTTGCGCCGCATGTTAGTCGTGCACAGCAAGACGATATCGATATGACACTTCTGACAGATGGGAGGTACTAGCGATTGAGCAATACGGATTTCATTAAGAAAATCGCCCCGGATGCGCAGAAAATGTATAAGAACTACAAGATACTAGCGAGCCTGATAATTGCGCAGGGCTGTCTCGAAAGTGCGTACGGAAATAGTGGCCTCGCGGTAGATGGTAAGAACTTGTTCGGTATAAAGGGCGAATATAACGGTCAGTACGTAATTATGAAGACGTGGGAAGTTATTAACGGTCAGAACGTACAAGTCGACGCCAAATTCCGGAAGTATCCGTCTTGGTCTGAGTCAATTCAAGACCTCGCAAACCTTTACGTAAAGGGTACGAGTTGGGACCCGAACCATTATAAGGCGGTCGTAGGCGAGACAAACTACAAGAAAGCGACAGCAGCGTTAGTCAGTGCCGGCTATGCGACCGATCCTTCATACGCGACTAAGCTTAATAACATCATAGAAACGTATAGTCTGACGAAGTATGACACGACGGTTACTGAACCAACGCCTACACCTACACCCGTCCCTTTACCGTCGGTTATAGTCGAGGAAGAAGTAGAAATATCCGTCGATGCTTATTCGAGTGATATAACGGTCGATCCTACAGCTAACATACCGATCACGGATGGAAACTTCCGTATTCAATATAAAAACGGAACCGTTATAGATATGGCGCGAAACCTATCGGTATTGGTCCGAAGCTTTCGAATTAGTTCGCCCGATCCGGATATTGAATACGAAACCATCCCAGGAAGAAACGGATCTCTTAGAATGGGGAAAACGTATGGGAATCGTACTATAACGGCTGATTGCGTGTTTTTTGGTACAGATAATACGGACTATCACTTGTTGCAAGCCGAACTTTTTCACGCGTTATATAAAGACGACGAGTATTTTTTAATCTCGGAAGCAACTCCTAAAAAGCGATGGCGCGTCGAATTAAGTTCGTCCTTTACTCCGGACAGAATGGGGAGCACGGGCGAATTTACTCTTACGTTTGTAAGTGCGTCGACCTATTGCGAATCGGTTGGGACAACTTTAAGCGCATTTACATTCGATTCTGATATGTGGCAACTTGGCGAAGGGCTTACCGAGGAAACCTTTAAATACAAGCATAGCACTAATACGTTCAAGATTTACAACGCGGGAACGGTCCGAATAGACCCGTTAGAGCTGCCGTTAAATATTTCGTACAAAGGCGCGTCTAACAAACTAGAAATATATAACAAAACAACCGGAGATAAATGGACGTACTCGGGCACATCCTCAGCGTCCGATACGATTAAATTAACAGGCGTTATAGCACGAAAGGGAAGTACGAGCATATTCGGAAATACAAACCACGGACTTATAACGCTTGCGCCTGGCTGGAACGAGTTTGTTCTCGACGGTACTTCGAGTAAGTTCGAAATTACGTTTGATTTCCGGTTTTATTATTTCGCATAAAGGAGGTGGGAAGAATGACATTACTCGTAAAAAGCCTCGCAGGGCAACTCGAAAGGCTAACCGATTATAACGTCACCAAGAAAGACACTATCGATAATGAAAAGACTATATCCGCGACAGTTATTCAAACCCCGCGAAACGGCCACGCCTTTCCTCTAATTCAAAATGAGGGGGCGCTTTTTTATGAGGATGAAGAGTACGTAATTAAGAAAACGAAGTATACGCCGGCCGGGAAATTCCTACAGGTCGATATTGACGGAATACATCGTGCGTACGCAGATCTAGGAGATAACTACGTTTACACAACGTCAGGCAAAAAGAAAAAGCTATATATCGAAGACATGCTTGATATTGCGCTAAAAGGGTCCGGATACTCTTACGATGTCACTCCCGCCGGCCTTAGCGACTCTTTCGAAGTCGAGGAATTTGGCAACGGGTATTCACTCGGTCTATTAAACGACATCAAAGATAAGTATTCATGCGAATACGAGATCGTCGGTAAAAAGGTGTATATCGCGAAGGAAATATCCAGAGATACGGACTACGTGATTCGCGACCGATTAAACGTAAAAGACCCATCGCAAGAACTTGATACATCTTCGATCAAAACTTATATTCGCGGGTTCGGAAAGAAAGACTCCAAGACCGGAAAATACGCAGTCGAAGCCGAATACACGAGCCCTCTTGCGTCCGTCTACGGTATTAAGCACGCAAACCCGATTATGGATGACTCGTACGGCTCGGGCGATATAGGGAAGTTGGAAAAACGGCTTGAAAAAGAACTAACCGATAAGCTCGAAATCACAATTAATCTTACGTACACCGAAGTCGTAGCGCGAGGAATGCAGGACATTCGGAAAGGCGATTATGTTTGGTGCATATTAGAGCCGTTCGATTTAAAAACCAAACTCCGAGTTGTAAGCGTCGAGAGCTACTCCGATCCGCATAAGCCGGATAATTTTACTTTTGGTAAGCTACGGACAAGTTATAAGAAAACAGTCGCAAGTCTCTTACGTACACAAAAGTCTATCTCGAAAATGATCGACTCATCCAGCGGAAAGCTAAAGGGAAGTGCGGTCGGTGAAAATATAACGATAGGTTCGCAGGCGAATTTCGAAGACGGATATGATCCTACGAAAATATCAATACCGACTTACACGGTTGCGAACGCTACGACGGACGGACTCATGAGTGCGGCAGACTACGTCAAGTTAGCGAGTATTGTTATGGGCCCCGGCGGTCAAGTATCAATCGCATTAGCGACGGCCACTTCGAACGGATTGTTAAGTGCTGCCGATTTTTCGAAGCTGCAGAACATCAAGGTCGGGACAACGGTAATCGATCTTTCTACGCTTCCGCAACAACTGGCCTCATTAGATAAAAGGATAACAGCGTTAGAGACTAAATAAAGGAGGAATAAAATGCCGAAATATCCGTACAGAAAAGCCGGTTCCACATGGGATCGGACTTTTAGAAATAGTCACAATCAAAACCTTTCGGACATTGCGGACGATATTCGCGGCTCATATAATGCGCTAAATGCTCATGCTAAAGCTTCGAAAGCACATAAATCTTCACAGATCGCGCACGGTGACGGATTAAGTGTTTCACAGGAAATCGAGATCGCAAAGGCGCGGATTCGTAATCTCGTCTTAGAGACAGACGGCACTAATGTAAAAGAGGTCGTGGATTCGCGGGTAGATAAGAAAGGTACCATTTACCCTATGCTGCGCGACCGATTGAATGCGAACGAAACGGTTGTCGAGAATCTAAATTCGATAATTCAGCAGGAAACAACGTTCGATTATACGACAGTACCGCCGGTGTACCACACGACTCTTAATCTCAAAGATCCAACGGTACTACAATGCTTCGTAATCGACGAAGAAACGGGCGATATTTATGCGACTCAGGTATCTTATGGGGCTGCGGCGGCCGGGATCGAAAGTTTTACTATCACACGCATGAATCAGAACGGAGTTATGCTCGATAGTATGAAGATCGTAAATGGCGGCCACGGAACGACGATCGGCTTGGAGCGGGAAGGTTCGAAGTTATATATATGGTCGAACTATGACGTAGTCGATTCGAGTGGAAAAGTTGTGAGTCACGACCTCGTAAGATTTCCGTATAGTGCAGGTGCTACTTTAACGGGAGCAAACGGGAGCATCACGCGTTATAACAAATTTAACGATAAGTACACAATCCCGGTAATCGATCAGAAAAACGGATTAATCGCGTTTCGAATTAAAGGAGACAACGACAGCAGTACGTTAGAGCTCCGAAACCTCTCAGACGTTAAGAAGGGCGTAGACAAAAAGCTCGGTACGATTATAGTTCCGACAGACCTGACGTATTTACAAGGGTTTACGATCGACGGTTATGATGCGTATTGGTATACAGGCGATACGAACAGTCAATCGTACCCTTCCGAGTTAGTGCAGTTCAGCTTTAAGGACGGCGCACTTAAGAAACGGATTACGTGCGATTTTGGTCGTGATGCGGACGGTAGCTACGAAGGCGACTTCCGCGAGCCTGAATCAATCTATTTATACAAAGATCCGATTACGGGCAAAAAATCGCTCTTTGCTGGAGTCGTAACGGGAACAGTCGGCAAACGAATCGCGAAAGTCTATGCGTACCATTCGAAAGAGAATGCGGCAAAGTTTGCAACTGATTTATCGGCAGGCTATCAAGGCTATGCGCTATCGAAAAACAACGGATCATCGAAGAACCTGCCGGACGGTCTTACGAGCCTAAGCACCTTCAGACAAGTCGGTTATTACTACATGAAAACAGCGGAAACAAAAACCCTGACAGATCATCCGAGCCCTGGCGACGCCGGTTGGTGGCTGAACGTTATGCCGGCCGATTCTTCTGGAACAGTTATACAGACACTCACGCGAAACTCTACCGGACGGGACACGAAGATATATACGCGGGTGGTAACGAATGCCGGCGTGGGTGGTAAATGGATTGAGGTGATGACGAGTCAGAAGTTATCGTGGACTAACTTACCTCTTAAGAACGGCGCGTCTAATCCGGATTCTAATAATAAGCTACAGTACGCAGTAAATGGCGGAATGGGTTATATTCGCGGCCGGGTAAATATCCCAAAAACAGACGGCGTAGTTTTCGCGACTTTGCCATCTGAAGCACGTCCGAGTAGCAGCAGTTGGTACCAAGGATGTCAGGTCGGCGGGACCACGGGCGATCGAAAAGTCGCGGTAAGAAGTAACGGAGAAGTAGCGGGGCTCGGGTTCGCGGTCAATAACATTGATTCCGTAACCTATACGTATGTGAATATCTGCTACCCGTTAAATTAAGGAGGGATACGGTGGTATATAAAGATGCAAATGTAAGCGCCTCGGTCACGACTAATCTAGGCGACTATAAAACAACGAATATACGTTTCAGTACGCAAGACGTAGGGACGGCGAAATTGAGCTTTTATTTGTTCAAAGACGGCGTCCCTTTACCGTTGTCTGCCGTAACAGGGAAGCTCGTTATGGTGATGGCGGATGGCAGCCGATTTATAAAAGACGTAACTATTGTCGATAAACTTGCCGGCCAAGCCGAATACGTATTAACTCGCGACGAAATTAAACACTATGGAAAGGTAACGGCAGCGCTTAATCTTTATTACAATAACGGTCAGTCTCTCGCAGTTGTGCGTTTTACCTTCGAGATTACCCAGGACTTAATAGACTCAAATATCGCGCCTTCAGCCGAGTATTATATTGAGCAATTCGAGGACCTAAAAGAAGAAGTCGAAGCCATCGTCGCAGACCTACAAGTAAAGTTTGCGGATCTTGATAACGTAGAAACAAAGGCCGGAGCACAAGCGAAAGCCGATGCGGTTCAAGCTAATCTCGATACTCACGCCGGCAATAAAGCAAACCCACACCAAGTAACGAAATCGCAAGTCGGCCTCGGTAACGTAACAAACGATAAGCAGGCGACAAAGACCGAGTTTGATCTTCACGCGAACGACGGGACCAAGCATGTCACAACCGACGAGAGATCAAAATGGAACGGTGCACAATTGGCGAAACTTACGCAGGACAACGGGCTGACTAAGTACCTTTCGGCACCGGACTTCAATACGATAACTGAAACGGGCTTTTATTATATATCCTCGGTATCTACTGCGCTAAACGCGCCGGTCAATAGCAACGGTTATCTACTTGTCTATAATTACGGAACATACCCGTATCAAGAGTTCACGGCATACAGTGGCGTAACTACCTCGATTCCGGATACTAGACGAAAGTTCATGCGAAACAAGGTTAGCGGAACCGAGAACTGGACGCCTTGGATCGAGTTGGAGTATTCGGCAGGAGCTCAGGCGAAAGTCGATGCTCACGCAACTAGAACGGATAACCCGCACGGTGTAACGAAAGCACAGATCGGACTAGATAAAGTCGATAACGTGCAACAGGCTTCTTTAGCGGATTTTAACGCGCATAACTACAACAGCGTAAGACACGTCGTCCAGGCTGATAAGGATAAATGGAACGGAAGTCAGATTTATAAACTAACGTCAGACACCGGTACACAACTTTATGGGCTTGCTGATAAAGACTTATTTACGGAACTGGCGACGAAGAAAACAACAACATTTTACTCGAACAGTACAACCACTAATCAACCGCCTGTCACTAGCTCATTCCGCGGCCTTCAGATCGGGCAAGATAACATCGGCGAAGTCCTAGCGATGGGCAACGATGGTTCAACTTGGCGCGTTACGAACAGCAACGGCTGGAAGACGTGGAAGCGACTAATTACGAACGAAGACTTTGAGGCTGCGAACTGGCAGAACGTAACGCTGAAAAACGGTGCAGCTACGAATGAACGAGCATTTCAGTATGCGAAATGGGGTAATCTGCTTCTGCTGCGCGGACATATCACTGCAACTCGTGAAGTTGTTTGCGGAACTATACCGTCCGACAGAATGCCGCCAAACGGTGCCGTCGCGATGGTTCCAGTTTCCGGTACGACAGGTTATAGTAAGTTGCTTATTTACGCGAACGGAGATATGAAGTTGACCGGAATTCATTCGAATAATGATGCCGGGGTTACGGGCTATTATATGGACGCCGTAATTCCGTTAGCTTAAGGAGGCTAATAATGATCCAAGTTTATAAGTATGACGAAAATTTAGTGTTTATCGAGCCTGTAATCATTCACGAAAAAGATGACGCAGGAAATTACGTAATTCCCGGGTTTTGTACCGAAGTCGCTCCGCCGGACTCGCCTTCTCTATTTAAACCGAAATTTAACACAGAGACGCGGGAGTGGACGGAATCAGCAACGCAAGAAGAGATCGACGCGATCCTTACATCTGTACCTTCCGAAACTTCTCCGGTTGATTTACTTGTACAGCAAAACGCAAAGTTGACGATGCAATTGGCTGCGGTTAATAAAGAAAACGAAGAACGCAGACAGCGAGAGGCGGAAATGACTCTATTACTGGCGCAATTACAATCAGATATTAACACTTTGAAAGGGGCTAATTAATATGACGGTTGCTTACCCGGAAATGGCAGATATTAAGTGGTTTTTTGATCGCGATTGTTATACGGATGACGACGTTAGGCTATTCGTTGAGTTTGGTTGCATTACGGAGGCTCAGTTCACGGAAATTACCGGCAAGCCATTCGCCGAGGAAACACCGGTCGATGACACCCCCAACGAAGTCCCTTCTGGGACTAACGTAGAAACAGGCGAGCAGGAGGCGTAACGATGGGCGAATTGGACGTAATCAAATATTTTCTAACGCAAGGGCCCTTCGCGGTCCTTTTTTACGTGGCTTTTAATTTACGTCATGAAGTCGAACCGTGAACGCGAATCACGGCTACAGGATCTACTCGATAAGTTTAGCGATAAGTATGACGTTATCATCGATAAGATCGATCGACTCGAAGAGAAATTTCGTGGAAGAGAATAGACAATAAACGCGTACGCCCGTCAGGTGAGAGTCCCGGCGGGCTTTTTTAATTTCGAAAGGAGACGATAAAATGGCGATTTCAGTACGTAAGAATCTGGTCGCAGCAAGTAAGTATTCCGTTAAGTGTCCGTATTCAATGGATGCGAAGTACATTACGTTCCACAATACGGCGAACGACGCTTCAGCGGACGCAGAGATTCGGTACATGATCGGAAACAACGACGAAGTATCTTATCATTTCGCGGTGGACGATAAGGAAGTCGTACAAGGCATTCCGACGGATCGAAACGCATTTCACTGCGGAGATGGTAACGGAGCAAATTCCGGCAACCGTACGTCCATCGGCGTAGAGGTCTGTTATTCGAAGTCAGGCGGCGCTAAGTATAAAGCGGCCGAGAAACTGGCGATTAAATTTATCGCGCAATTATTAAAAGAGCGCGGTTGGGGCGTTGATCGCGTACGTAAGCACCAGGATTGGTCCGGTAAATATTGTCCGCATCGCGTGCTCGCTGAAGGACGTTGGGAATCGGTAAGAGCGGCAATCGCGGCAGAGCTTAAAGCACTCGGCGGCAAAACGTCTAAACCGGCTGCTTCAGCGCCTAAAGCTTCCGGGTCTACCTATACCGTTAAGAAGGGCGACACGCTTTTCGAAATCGCGGAGAAAACAGGCGTAAGTATGGCGAAGCTTCAGTCGTACAACGGTATCAAGAACGCGAATAAAATCTCCGTTGGTCAGGTGCTCAAGCTTAAAGGCGGTTCTTCTAAACCGTCATCCAGCGGTAAGAAATACGTATACCTTCCGGCCTCTGCCGATTCATGGCGCATCTATCCGACTAATAAAGCGCCAGTTAAAGGAAACGAATGTGGCTCATTGCGTCCTAAGAAATTCGGCGGTCTGAAATACGAAATCTTTGCGAACCCGCAAACGGATGTCTATACAATCAAGACGGATCAGTTCGGAAAAGTAAATATCTACGCTGCGAAATCAACGGGCGCAACAGTAAAATAACGAAAGGGAGACGATAATATGAATACGGAGAAAATTAGCGCAGGCACGGTCGCTCGATTCGTGCTTCTTTTGGTTGCACTTGTAAATAGCGGATTAACAATGACGGGGCATAGTCCGATTCCGGTCGACGAAGCCGGCGTGCAAGACTTTATTTCGTTAGTGTTCCTCGGGGCTACTTCGCTATGGGCGTACTGGAAAGACAATAAAGTAACGAAGACTACGCGCACAAAAGGCGAGTAAATGTAAAAAAACTCGGTTGATTTTCGTAAAATTTGATTAAGCCGAATGTTAGATACTCGGCTTAATCAAATAATTTTCTATAAAAGTGTTTATAAAGATAAGTAGCAGTATTCCCCTTATTCGCCTAGTAATTTTCCGATTTCAGTTATTATGCCTGTTGCAATAAAACTGCCAGTAACACCTTCAAGAATGTTTCTAATTGATTTTAAACCTTCTCTAATTTTTGAGCTTTTGGGTTTGTCGGAATTAACCTCTTTTTCAATATCCTCAATACTATTATTGAGTTGCGAATGGTCAAAGTCATCAGTTCCTATATTAGGCAATGCATCTTTTAGCATTGCAATAAATTCTCTAACATTATTTATATTAAATGTATCTGATGATGTCATGCTTTGATTAGAATTTATTGTGTGATGCTGAAACTGAGATGAGTTTATATCTCCAAAATAGTTGATCTCATATCGAATCTCTTCTGCTTTTTCCTTTTCATCATTATTAAAGCTAAAACCTTCTCCCAATATGCCCCTTTCCTCAAGTTCTAAGGCCCACTCTAAAATAATATTCCTAACTTTATTCAAGATCTTTTGGATTTGAGTGGAGTTAAAGTGTATTTGGTATTCAGTTTCGTGACCAGTGAAATTAGCTAACTGTAGTTGTAGGGGGCCGGGAATTAAACGTGATAAGTTAGGATTTTGACTTAATGCTTCTAGTTCAGATATAGACTGATTTAGATAGAAAGTATTTATAAATGAAAAATCGTCATCTAAAGCAACTGTTACCCAACCATAGTTATTTCTAGCTTTTAATTGGCCAGTTATTTCTCTATAAGGAGGTATCTCTTCATTTTCTTTATAACCATTTATTTCAGACTCTATTTGTTTTTGAAACTCTGTTATTTTAAGTTTTTTAGCAACTATATAAGCTTTTCTAAGAAGATCTGTTAAAGAATTACTGGAGTCTTGCGCTTCTTTTTGTAAATCAAGTACTAGATTACTCATAAAATATCCCCCTTTTGGCAATTTATAATAATTATATCACTAATTTAGGATGGATAATTGTTATTCTCTGCGTTTTTTTTGTTATTCTAGTGATTAATATTACTTGCGGGTAGTAGCGCTATAGTCTATAATCGGAATTAACAGAATAAGGACGTTCAATGTAAAGTCGCATGACTTAACGCTGATATACCAACGTTTGACTTACCGATTGACTTATCGGATCACTTGCGGATACCTTGACAGGGTAGAGGTCGCTGGTTCGAGCCCAGTCGGAATCATAGCTTAAACCCTTGCGCAGCAAGGGTTTTTTACTTTTTATAGGGGTTGTCGGTTTTATTAATGCAGAATATGATTTAAATGAAAACCCAAGAATAAAAATTGAGTTGAGAAGATAAAGTAAAAACCCCATTTGTAAAGTCCAAAATGGGGTTATTTCTTAGATTTCATATTAAGTTGCTGCTCTATCTGCGACCTTATAAGTGGACTGCTCAGAAAGAGCGTATGAAGCGCTAGATACTCCAACAACGCCAAGCAAGAGCGCTAAACAAATTGCAATTTTACATTTTTTCATTTAAATGTTTCCCCCTTTGAATTTGTTTGCGTGCTTCAATTGCCATTTGATAAAAATCGACCGCATCATGTCTGTCTTCTTTGTTGGTCAAAAAATCAGCAACAGCAACAGCGTATTCTTCCATATCACCGTAAAGGTTTTTCTCTTCGAAGAACTTGAACACTTCTCTAAGTGTTTGTAAGTCGAATGATAAATAAAGACCTTTAATCAGTTTTAATTTCTCGGTTACTTCCTGGTTATTGTGTCGGGCAGCAACCTTCTGACCTTCCTGGTATAATTCTAATGCAGTCTTTAAATCATTTTTCTTTGCTTTGACATATGCCAGATTAAAAATCGCTTTGGACTCATAAATGTGTTTTCGATCCTTATGAATTTCATAGGCAATTTGAAAATGTTTCTCAGAATTGTCAAGTTCTTCAAGGCTATTATAACATAATCCCACGTTAAAATGAGCTGAACCAATTAAATGTTGCTCCCCTATTTTTATAGCATCATTTAAGGCTTTTTCAGCTGTTTCTAAAGCATCCTCATAACACATTTTATCTAGCCAGTTCCCAAAGACAACAAACTGACATTGGACCATTTCTTTGCCATATGTAAGGTTACCCTGAGCATCTTTTTGCTCTTTAAATATAGAATATGCTCGCTGAGCATAATTCATTGAGAAATGAGTCTCTTTCATATAGTAATAGACCTCTGATACTTTAAAATAGAACTCGGCATTATCTGTATTTGCGTTTTCAGCTTCGCGATAATATGTTAAGGCAATAACTAAATCTCTTGTTCTGAAATGATACATACCGGTAAAAAAATTATAATAGAACTCTATTGTATTCGTAAGGGATTCAGGGGCCATATTCTCCCTTGTCTTTTTAAGAGCAGATAAACACCATCTATATTTTTAACAGAGTCAGGTTCGAGATACGACAGCATTATTTCGTGCCGTAGCTTTAATAGCTGAAGATAGACTGCAACCTTTTCATCTTTCTCCATCATATCGAATTCTTTTTCAACTTTTCTTTTCATTTCTTTTGCTTTCTCAACTCGACCCTACTTTATTACAACATACCAATGATTAATGTCTGTAGTTACATAATGATATGGGATTAAATCCGAAACAGGCAATCAAATACCTCCTTTTCTTTACATATATTTAATATTATACCACTAAGGACCCCCTCTAATAGAGTATTTTTTTGAAAAGTCCCTCTATTTAGACTGAAAAGGGTCGGAATAAACATAAATGAGGACCATATCGTCTGATATCGACCCTTTAGCTTGCTTTAGAATTTATAGAAAATTGGTCTAAAAGGCTATCGATGTCGTTTAATGATTTATAAATGACATCTACATTTTTCAAGAAAATGTTATAATGAAAAGTCATAAAATGATGTGAGGAGGAATTTCGGTGCATTACATAACTGCATGCTTAAAAATCATCAGTGATAAAGACCTTAATGAAATAATGAAGGAATTTAAAAAACTTGAGGAAGAAACAAACAAAGAAGAAGGGTGTATTACATTCCATGCATATCCGCTTGAACCATCAGAACGCAAAATAATGCTTTGGGAGATTTGGGAAAACGAAGAAGCTGTTAAAGAACATTTCACGAAAAAACACACAAAAGACGTTCAAAAACAAGAATTAACGGAAGTAGAATGGTTAATGAAAAGCAATGTGAATGAGTAAAAGGTTCCTTAAAAACATTCAATGGTTAAGAATCAACCACCTGTAATTAAGTAGTAAAGTGTTGGCGGATTGTTGTCCAATTCTGCCAACAATCATTATTTTCATTCAGAAGTCATCAGATGTACAATTCAATAGGCTTTGAAATAAAAGGGCAAACTTGATTTTTCGGCTTAGAAATTCATTGATCCTGTCTCTTTTTAGGGTCAAAATCATTGAAAAGTTCAGCGGTGTTTAATTTGAACCTGGATAGGAACATAAAATCTCAATTTTCTAAGAAAAGCTCCCACACAATAGGGAGCTTTTCTATTTTCGCATCACTTGATATAAAGCAGAAACTTTTATAGATGCTTAAGAGATTTAGTGATGTTTTTTATACGATTCGACAAAATCATAATAATGATCATCGTCATCATAATACTTTTTATCGTAATGATAATCGTGATCATCATCATAATACTTCTTGTTATGATCAAAATCATAATACTTATTGTCGCAATCATAATGCTTCTTATCGCAGTCATAATACTTTTTGTCGCAATCATAATGCTTCTTATCGTGGTCATAATACTTTTTGTAATAAGTTTTTTTCCAAGTGTAATACTCTTCTTTATATTTTTTATAATAACCCAATTTAAGCCCTCCTATTATTTTAATCAATATTAATATATGAAGTTTATATGATATGGTATGGCCAAATTCACTAATAATTTATTAATAGGGCTGTTTCTGATAACCAAATATAAGTTAGGTGAAAGGATTCGATCACAGTGAATAGACGAAGTATGTTGTAATGCCATTTGGGAACAGATGGGGACGAATAGGGGACAAACTTTTTAGTCAAAACAAAAGGTTTTTTATCAGAAATTCTTGTTAGAAAACCCTATAAAATATGGTTATTAAAATAATACGTAAGTTCGTATCGGCATATAGTCCCTTCCTCCTTGACAGGGGAGAGGCCACTGGTTCGAACCCAGGCGGAATCATACAGAAAAACGGCAGGAAACGCTGATAAAGGCGTTCCTGCCGTTTTTGTTTTGTGTTATCTTTTCGCAATGAGATAAAGTGATATGGCTCTTTGGGTTTGAAGAGGATTATGAATCGTAATCACCCACTGGTTTCTTCTCCTCGGAAAACTGCCTATTGCATACATTGGAGCATAATCACGTGGAGTAAACCCGCCATTTATTACCTTTATATCTCTTCCTTCAAGATAACAAACAAGGTATTCACCGGGATCTATGACCTGTTGGTTAGTCCATGCGTAAGAATAAAAGCCGTCTCCGAGATCCTCGGTGGAAGATGGCGGTATAAAACCATCTACATTCAATGTGATTTCTCTTCTTCGCTGTCTTTCTGAAAAGTCTTGATTTCTTTGCGTGTGATGAGCAGGTGGTAAGTGAGGAATTAACACAGGAACATAAAAGTAATGATACAAAGTAACCACTCCTTCGTTTACATTCATACAAAGTGTATGTTGGCGTATTTCGTTAATTCCTGTTTTGTTGTCAGTTGACTAAGAATGGAACTAAAGGAGTGAGGACAATCAGCTTGTCCATTTTTGTTTTACGACTGCCTTCATTTTTTGTATAGCAAGTTCTATGAGGTCTTTTTGCCATTGACTAGTTTTATAGCCAAATCATTTTTATGATATAATGGATATGTTTTGCAGTAATCTATAGTGTTGGTAATGGAGGAAACTATATGAAATGGTATTGGAATGGCTTAAAGAACTATGTCAATTTTGAAGGGAGAGCTCGGCGAAAGGAATATTGGATGTTTCATCTCTTTAATGGCATCATTTGTTTTATTTTATTACTGCTATCATTAATACTAGTTGGATTATTTACATCAGGCCCATTGGCGGCAGAAGGATATGCCAGTTCTCAAGTAGGATATATAATTGGATATGGCGGGGGATTACTGGCATATATTCTGATCTTTCTTTATCAGTTAGCTGTTTTTCTTCCGTCTCTTGCTCTCAGTATCCGCAGATTGCATGATATCGGCAAAAGTGGCTGGTGGATATTTATAGGCTTTATTCCGGTGGTCGGTCCTATTATTATGCTGATCTTTAACTGCCAAGATAGTGAAACAATAGAGAATCAATATGGAGCAAATCCTAAGATTATAAATGAATCGTAAATTGCGCCCCAATTGTTAGACAATGAGTTTAGCGATTGGGGTGTTTTTTATAGCCTGAAAAACTCATAAGGAAACTACATATTCAAGATAGAGAACAACTTCACCAAAGAGGGAGGAATAAATCAACCTTAGAGAATATTGTGCTGCAGGATATCGGCATGAATGATCTTACATTATTTGATTTAACGTGGTTAACTGCATTTTGAATAGTTATTTATTTTTCTTCTTAACCACATCCTAAGCACCTTTGTTTATAGTTTTCGCAAAGGATTGAATTAATATGCTGATCAAGAAGACATTTAGAATGGAACGAATCAAAGTGAACTTAATGGACAAACTTATATGGATTAAAAAGAAGAGAGGAGGGTGGAAATGAGTAAAAAATGGTTGCAAATAATAACTGCGTTATGTCTATCCACTTTTATATTAATGGGCTGTAATAATGATCAAAATAATAATGATCAAGATAACAATACTCCAGATGTTGAGGAGAACGATCAAGATAATAATGGTAACAATGCGCCGGGTGTTGATGAGGACGATACGATCAATAAAGATGATGAAAAAGATAATGAGACTGATCCCGAAGATCCGGTTGAGGATAATGAAGATGCCGATAAAGATAAAAAAGATGAGTAAGGAAACAGCACATCATCATTGTTTGCAGAAGAACCGACACTTCGTGCAAAGAAGTTTTAGTATTCTTTTCTGATGCTTTCTGCTGGCGGTGCTACAGACGAAAAACGTGCTTGAAAGGTTCTAAAATGACAAAAAGCTCTGTCCTTAGTGGATGGGGCTTATTGTGTGTTTGTGACACGTTTTTGAAATGAATATGATTTACCGAATTTAAAACATAAGAAAAATTCAAATAATACTTTAGAAACAAAATGTGTGAAGTTTGTAAAAATGACATTGATTTCAACTCGAATTTTTGATAACTAATAATTGTCTATATTGTCAAAAGGAGTTGGAATCATGAACAAATTTTTCTTGGCTCTCTTTTTATCCGTTTTCACTTCTGTCAGCATTGTTTCAACAGCAAATGCAGCAGTAATCGATCATGACAAGGTTGTCGGTTTTAAAGAGGCAGCGCCTGCCACTGTTACTCAAAAAGCGGCGAAACGTTTTCAGCCATATTTGAAGGTTTATAGCGGGTGCGTGCCTTTTCCTGCAGTCGATGCACAAGGCAATACAAGTGGAGGTTTAGAGCCTACTGGAGCGCCTGAAGGACATTGCAGCAAAAATACTGGACAAGTATATTCGCGTTCTGCTTGGTACAATGGTGTTTGGGCAATTATGTATTCCTGGTATTTTCCAAAAGATGAAGCCTCTCCAAAATTAGGTCACAGACATGACTGGGAAGGAATCGTTGTATGGATTGATAATCCAGCAAATCAACATCCAAAAGTTTTATCCATTGCATATTCCGGACACGGAAAATTCACAAATGCAGCACCAAGTGGAAGCAACATGAGAGATAATCATCCTTTGATTGCATATGACAGCACTTGGCCGCTGAACCATGAATTACTTATGAGCGATGATGTAGTAGGCGGAACTCAACCGTTAATCGGATGGGATGATTTAACTCCTGCCGCAAGGAATGCATTACATACAACAGATTTCGGTAAAGCAAATGTTCCTTTTAATGATAATAACTTTACCAGCAATTTAAAGAAAGCATGGTTTAAATAAAAACATCTTGGTATTGGGAAGAGTCCTTACAAAGAAGGATTCTTTTTTTGACTTACATGAATTCCTATTAGTTACAGTTTCTACGATAGCTGATTGGCAATGATTACTTTTAAAAATGGAACGAATGATAATAAGAGAAGTCCTTGTCGGAAAGCCTTTTCTCTCAAGAATCTCTCTGTGGTGTAAATGATGTCTGTCTTTTAAATGAGACCCGCAATCTATTTACCATTAAGAGTAGTAATTAAGATTCAAAAAATTGACAAATCGATGTATTTTCAACAAAAGGGCAACCCCTTCATGTATACTGAGTCCGTAATTACAATATGTAGAAAGGGGTAATAGAATGAAAATCAGTTTGGAGAAAAAAGCAGGTTTCTGGAAGAAGGCAGCGATTTCATCATTTATTTTTACCATGTTTTTTACCCTGATGATGAGTGATACGGTTTTTGCGGCCGGACTGAACAAGGATCAAAAGCGCCGGGCGGAACAGCTGACCAGTATCTTTGAAAACGGCACGACGGAAATCCAATACGGATATGTGGAACCCTTGGGGGATGGAAGAGGCTATACATGCGGCCGGGCAGGCTTTACAACGGCTACCGGGGATGCATTGGAAGTAGTTGAAGTATACACAAAGGCAGTACCGAATAACAAACTGAAAAAGTACCTGCCTGAATTGCGCCGTCTGGCCGAAGAAGAAAGCGATGACATAAGCAACCTCAAGGGATTTGCTTCTGCCTGGCGTTCGCTTGGAAATGATAAAGATTTCCGTGCTGCCCAAGACAAGGTAAATGATCGCTTGTATTATCAGCCTGCCATGAAACGATCAGAGAATGCCGGATTGAAAACGGCACTGGCAAAAGCTGTGATGTACGATACAGTTATTCAGCATGGCGATGGTGATGACCCTGACTCTTTTTATGCCTTGATCAAACGCACGAACAAAAAGGCGGGCGGCTCACCTAAAGACGGAATAGATGAGAAGAAATGGTTAAATAAATTTCTGGACGTGCGCTATGACGATCTGATGAATCCAGCAGATCCGGACACCCGTGATGAGTGGAGAGAATCGGTTGCCCGTGTGGATGTGCTTCGCTCTATCGCCAAGTCGAACAACTACAATCTGAACGGACCGATCAATATCCATTCAGCAGAATACGGTGATTTCGTAATCAAATAAGCAGCGAGTGTAAAGAAACCGGCTGCACCCTTTGCGAATACACCCGCCGCCCTCATTATATGGCGGTGGTTAACGTATGAACCGATTGTGTAAATGTCATTACCATTACTTAGCCTTTCTCAGAGAGAAGGGCTTATTTCAATCTAATCTGCTTTTCCGATTCAATGAAAAAAACCAGATTCGATTCACTAGCATGAATGTATCCGATCCAACGGCAGTCACATCAGCAATTAGGCTTAATACATAATTCTAGACTTGTTTTCATGCTGGCTGATCCTCTAAATAAAGAGTGTTTTTCTTACAGTAAAGGGAACAGTTTCTGTCATATTACATTCTTTAAACTTATTGTGTTGACTGAAAGATAAATTATGGTTTGGCAGATACAGAACTAATGACGAATGATTTTTTTGTTATTGGTCAAAAGGGGTGAATGAATGCCTGCTCAAAAGACAGAATAAGGGTGAAGCTGATATTCCAATGTTTTCAGAAAAGAGGTGAAAGCATGACTAAAAAAGGGATTCAAAATTCAAGTATTGAACAAATAAGAAATGATCATGAGACTGAAACAGCATTCAAGGCAGATGACCCTAAAAAACATGGCACAGGTTCAAAGAGGACCAAATAAGTTTTGTTTCAATGGAAAGCCTGATATCAAGATCTGGGCCAATTGCCAATTGTTTTTGGCCTGTCATATTGATTGATAAGGAATGGGAGTGGATATGTGACTCAAAAAAATGGAGCAGACAGACCTGATGATTATAAAAGATTTTCTGAAATTGACAAGGACTTTGATTTTAATCAAAATGGCCATCCTAAGTCAGAGACATTAGGTAAGAACGAACAAACCAATAACAAAGAAGAAGCAAACGAAAATATGGATGTCGCAGGAAGATATTTTGAACCGTCAGATTACAAAGGAACCACACAATTGGAACAGGGTTTGGCTGAAACGCATGAACAAGTCAGTGATGACTATTTTGAGGGAACCATCGACCAAAACTTGGACTAATAATCAAGCGGAGCTGACTCGAATGAACTTGAGTTAGTTCCGTTTTCAGTACAAAGATGAAACTGGTTCGGCAGAAGCTGCTTTCATAAAGGGGCATGCAAATAATGGGATCCTCGCTTTTGCGAAACAAAAGGAAACCGTAGCTTGATATTCTATTGAAAGAAGAGAATGCAATTCTATTTAATTTTTTTCAGTCTTCTTTGGATTCCTTGATTTTGAAAAGAGAAAAAAGGTTCAAGCTGATGCATGACTTATTCTTTAATATCTTTTCTCTAAAGGGAAAAATTGATAAAATTTAAGCGGAAGAATGAAAAAACACGATTCGGTTGGTAGTCCGAATGCATTTTTATCATGTCAGTAACCTTCCCCTCCTCGGGATGTCCGTCATTCTTTCATCATTTTAAAGAGGGGGGAATCGTTATGAAATTAACGATTTACTACAATGGTCAGTTTTGGGTAGGAGTTATTGAGGTTGTGAAAAACGGAAAACTAAAGGCCTCTCAGCATTTGTTTGGAAAAGAGCCGAAGGATTCTGAAGTATTAGATTTTGTTAATAGACAACTCTTAAAGACTCTGTCCCAGTCTGAGCAGGAAGGAGTTAGTGTAAAGGCCCAAGATCAGAAAAAGATAAATCCGAAAAGATTGCAACGTCAGGTTTCGAAGGAATTGAAACGTGCCGGAGCATCCTTAAAGGCACAGGATGCGATGAAACAAGAGTTGGAAGCGAAGAAGCAAAAGAAAAAACAAATAACGAAAGAACAAAGAGAAAAAATAAAAGAACAAAAGTATCTCATCAGAAAGCAAAAAGCTAAAAAAAAGCATAGAGGAAAATAGCTTGAAAAAGCAGGCATAGAGCCTGCTTTCTTATAAGTGAAGAATATGTTTTTACACTTTAGCGTATCTCCAATGGATAAAGTCTTTTTCTTCACGGTCCAGTTTAAACCCTAACTTCTTCAAAATATGCTGTGATCCCATATTGCCATGTTCACATCTTGCCGCAATACAGTTAACATTCTCTTCGCTTAATGCCCAGTTTATTAACTTTTGAGCAGCCTCAAAACAATAACCTTTACGGCGGTGACTTTTATTTGTTGCAAAACCGATTTCAACCATGCCATCCGTATCAGGGTCACCTAAAAACCCAGTTCCTCCGACAATTTCATAATCATCCTTCTTTAAAATGATCCATGAATCAAATCCTCTTGTTCCTTTATTTTTCATTAAAATCTCGCGGAAATAAGGAATTGCTTCAAAAAAATCGGAGTTTGGCCATTCCCCATTTGTTTTATAGCCCAGGTCTATAATAGCCTGATGATCCAGTTTAGATGCAGCGTCTAGAAGGTTAACATCAATCGTTTTTAATAGTAACCGATCCGTTTCAAGGAGAACCATCTCTTTAGCCTCTCTTCTATTTGATATCTATACATGTGATTCTTTGATGTTCATTTACCATGAATCGAAAAATTAATTTTTTCCTCTATATCATTTTTTTACAATGCATATTCATTATTTTCGCTCTCTTTAACGTATCCGTAATATGTGCCGCACCAGAAAAATTCATGAACTTGGTAACAGAAAAATTTGATAAAAATCAGTATGACTTCAAATGGTAAGAATAACCGTCTGGGTCTAAATAAACGGATGATAAGGAGTAAAGAGGGGGCAGAGATAGGCCTGCTCTTTATTATGAAAAGATATGTGCAGCTAACAAGAATATGCATAAGTTTGGCGGTGAGAACAAAGCAGTAGCAGACTCCCTTAAGACATACTCATACTTTGATGCTCACTAATCGTCTTCAGCAGGCTGCGCATCGAATTTGTCATGTAAGCGTCTTTGTGCCGAATAAAGATGGTTGAGATCATGCTATATTTCTCAGGCAGCGGGTGACAATAAACCTTACCTGCGGCTGAAAGATGTGTTATGGCAGATTCGGGTACGACTGTGATTCCAAGACCAAGTGCAACACTATTTAAAATGGTCTCTAGAATGTTAAATTCCAAAATTCTTTTTGGCAGTAAACCTTCATCTTTGAGCCAATGTTCCAGCCTGGAACGATATCCGCATCCTTGATTAGACACAAGGATCGGCGTCGTCATAAAATCCTCTATTCGAAACGTTTTATTTGCCGTTACTAGAGTAAGTTTTTCAGTATAGACATCATATTGTTCGAGAATGGAATGCTTAATTGGCCCTGATATAAAAGCCCCGTCTAATTCGTGGTTGGTTACCTTCTCAATAAGTTCCTCCGTTAAACCAGCCTGCAATGATAAATCCACGTTTGGATACTTTTTATAATAGGAGGCTAAGATGGTCGGCAGTATCCTCACTGTTTCCACTGTACCGATTTTTAATATTCCAGAGGGGATATCACTATCAAGAAAGACTTGTTTTAGCTCTTCAACATCTTTCAAGATTTTGTTAACGTATTCAAGCATTTTTCGGCCCTCAGGATTTAATGTTACCCCTTTTTTATGCCGATTGAAAAGAGGTGTTTTGAGTTCGTTTTCTAATTGCTTAATACGTGCTGTTACATTGGATTGTACATAGCTTAATTCCTTTGCAGCGCCGGTAATACTTTTGTGATGGGCAACGCTTTGGAAAATTTGTAAGTCTCGCAGTTCCATTTAGTATCCCTCCTTCATTTAAAATATCATTATAAATGATGTTTTTCATCATTTTTATTCATTTTACATGATGTCATCCTTCTTTTTATAATTCTCATTGTCAATACAAGAAAAGGAGGGGAATTACAATGAAAAACGGTCAATTATTCATTGGTGTCCTCACATGTTTAGTAGCAAGTATGTCGTGGGGCGCAATGTTTCCAGTTGCAGATCATGCATTAGCATTTGTTGATCCATTTTATTTTTCATCTATTCGATATGGCGTGGTAGCAGTTATCTTAGTGATTTTATTATTGGTAAGGGAGGGGAAGAGATCATTTCGTTTAGAGGGTAAAGCAAAATTGCTCATTTTTTTTGGTGTAATGGCGTTTACTGTATACAACGTTTTTATTTTTTGGGGCCAAAGGTTGATGGGGAAGTCTGGAATCATGACTGCGTCTATTGCAGAGGCACTTATGCCAATCATTTCTATTTTTATCCTGTGGGGATATAAACATGTGAAACCGAAAAAATATAAGATTATATCTATTATGATTGCTTTTTTTGGAGCCGCATTCGTTATTACCAAAGGCGATATGAGTTTCTTTTATACATTGAAAGATAATCTGTTTTCGTTAACCTTTATTTTAATGGGTGTTGTGGGATGGGTAATCTATACAATGGGGGGACAGCTATTTCAAGAATGGTCTACGCTGCGTTATTCAACATTGACGTGTTTATTCGGTACAGCTGTAACAGGTATTCTAACAGCTGCGCTCACCGCTCAAGGATACGTGTCCATACCTAGTATAAATGTGATTGCTGAAATTAAGTATGACTTAATATTTATGATTACTTTACCAGGTATCGTAGCTCTCCTTAGCTGGAACTATGGTGTTAAAATTTTATCACCCATTAACGGGATTTTATTTATTAACTTTGTTCCCATTACTACATTGTTAATCATGATGATACAAGGATCTAAAATCACCACTTTTGATGTAGCAGGAACACTGCTTGTCATGACAGCGCTTATTCTAAATAACATTTTTCAGCGTAAGGAAGATAAAAATGATAAGCGGTCTTTAGAAAATGAACAAACACAGTTGACTATCTCTTAAACGTTGGAGGATGCTATATGTTTGAAGGTTTATTGTTTTTTATTTCGGCTGGAATCGTCTGCGAACTAGCAGCCATTAATCGAAATGGCCGCAAAAATATAAAACAACAGGAGGAGTTCAATCAACTTTTAAAAGAACTTCTTAATAAAGACACCAGATAATCCGGGTATGACAAGTTGTAGATACATCATCTCCTTGAAACATTCAAGGAGATCTTTTTTTAAAAAAAGCTTTGACATTCACGTTACGTTAAAGTGTACGGTTACTGTATAAGGAGGGAGAAGAAATGGAATATACCGTTCAGAAGTTAGCCAAATTAGCGGGAGTCAGCACAAGAACGCTTAGGTATTATGATGAGATCAACCTTTTACAGCCAGCACGGATTAATTCATCTGGATACCGAATTTATGGGGAAAAAGAAGTCAACCAATTACAGCACATTTTATTTTATCGAGAGTTAGGCTTCCAATTAGAGGAGATAAAAAAATTAATCTTTTCCCCATCTTTTAATCGTCAGAAAGCATTAAAGGATCATCATGCAGAGCTTTTAGAAGAAAGAGCCCGGATTGATAGCCTTATCCAAAATGTAGAGAAAACAATTCATGCAGAGGAGAGAAATGAAAAGATGAGAGATGAAGAGAAATTTAAAGGATTTAAAAAAGAGCTTGTGGAAAAAAACGAGAGGAAATACGGAGCGGAAATACGCCAAAAGTATGGAGAAGAAGCGGTGGAAGATACTAACCAAAAAGTGTTGAATATGACAAAGGAGCAATATGAAGAGCTGACCGCTACAGAAAAAGAAATGTTTGAAAAACTTAAAAAAGCATTTGAAGAAGGAGATCCAAAAAGTGAAGATGCCTTGAAAGCGGCGGAATTGCACAAAAAATGGCTTCAATATTATTGGAGCGACTACAGCAAAGAAGCTCATGCAGGTCTAGGGGAGATGTATGTATCAGATGAGCGCTTTAAACGATATTACGATCAACATGGTGAGGGATTAGCTGAATTTCTAAGACAGGTGATCTATGTGTATACTGGGAAAGTAAATGATTAAGCATCGAACTGATGCATGAACTTTATCGAGCGAAAACGAAAGCGAAGTTTGAAGCACGATAGAAAAAACTAGAGTCTTTCTTTGTCATGAAGGGTCAAAAAAGCTTACTAATTGTAAGCTTTTTATGATTTGTCATTTATAAATGTAAGTTACTCAATGGTAAGAATGCTTAGCCATAAAGACTAAGCATCTTCCACATCTCTTTCAAATATCATTTCAAAATAAGCAGCTGCTCCATACCCGTCTATACTAGGGGCGAAAATCTGAATAAACTTCCATCCTCTTTGAGCATAGTCACGAATGATTTGTTGGTAGTCTTCTTTGGGTCTTCTTCTCATGGTACTAAGTTCGACTCTAACGAATTCATACTCTTTCATCATGTGATACCTCCTGTAAGGTTATACGAAAGAGCGAGAGGAAAGTTCCGAAAGATGGAAAAACAAAAGGTGAACATACCGAAATTACCAATGAAACAAGAACATTCAAGTTCAGATCATATAAACGCAGTTCTGATTGACCATACGAATATAGAGAAGATATAAATCGTGCACCTAATCGTGGAATGCTTAGCAATCAAGTGCGCGGAGCGAGCTACGCCTTGCCATATCCTTTAGATGAACTGGCGATTAAAGAAAAAAGAGGGGGAGGATCATAACGGTGCTCCTTTTATGGTATTTCAATGGGGCATGGGAAATGACATATTCTTTACCGAGCCGTGTGGCAATCGCGAATCAGCAAAAAAAGTGATAATAACACATATAAAAACGAACAGATCATCAGTATATTCATGACCGGATAGTGTTTCGCAGAGTATATGAAAAAATCCAGCTGTGAAATTTGTTTGGGGCTTGTGATGGTGTCAATGCCGTTAAGGAGCTTTGAAAATTTGGCTGTGTAATTCCAATCGAATTGATCTGAAACAAGCTCGCTTCCTTGATACCAATTGACAGCGGCTAAAAACAGAAAAGCCATGAATGAAAATCCAAGCTGAACAACTAAAACAATCCCTTTCATCGTACGCCTCCAAATCAATGAACATGAGAAAAGCAGATCATATATTACCATAATGTAGGTGGTTGGACAATTTTTTCTTTATTCCGGACTGGGATAGCTGACAATGGAAAGGATCTCAATCTGTAATATTTCATATCTTAGAATGGAGAGCCAGTATGTCTTTCATTGGAGCTTTAGTTCAGGCTGGGCTGGTACTTTTTTGCTCTTTCGGCTTTTGCCGCTCTCAACTATGTGTTATTTTGGATATTGGTGATCATATCCAGAAAGTGATGGTGTCCATGAACAAAGAAATCCTAAAATACATACTCACTATTTTTTCAATATGTGCAGCCCTCCAGAAAACCGATGATATGAGTATTGCCCATAGCTGGATTTTGACTGAAATCGTCCGATTTTTGATTTGCGCGGCTGTGTTTATTATCCTGACATTTCTATTAGAGACTGTTTTCCCAAACAAAAAAGAGTCACATTAAGGGACTGACCCCATAAGATGAGACAAATAAAAAACACCTTCAAGTTTGAAAACGGATAGTTGTTATCCGAAAAAAGACTTGGAGGTGTTTTTTGTATGGGAACAAGAATGAGTTATCCGATTGAAGT
>NZ_JAHVOC010000003.1:0-430423 GCF_025696525.1 Bacillus sp. XT-2 | reverse complement strand
CTTAACAGCATTAATCGAACCACGACCGCCATCGTAGAACGCACTGTCAAAGAATACATTTATTATTATAACAACATTCGTATTCAAACGAAACTAAACAGCCAATCACCGATAAGCTATCGGCAATTGGCTGTATAAAAGGTGTTTTGATCCCTGTCTCAAAAACGGGGGTCAGTCCCCCTATCCAGGTGCTTTTTTATATGCTCAAAAAACGGTGTTCATCCTCGTCATATCGTATTGGGGCATGTCCGTATTCTTGTAAATCAAACTCGGTTCTAAGGGGTTCTTCTATCGCAAGGCTGTAGATTCTGCTTGCTTTAATATCCAGATCGAGAGCAGGGTGGGAAAAGGAGGCCAGCTTGCTGACAAGCGGAACGGACAGCTCCTTTTTCTTTTCTGATAAAAAGGCCTGTCCTTTTTTCGTCATCCCAAGTAGTCTGATATAAGGCACCTCCTCGACATTGAGCAGACGGTGAATCTCCTGTTTTTTCGTTCTCGTTAAAATGTGTGTACTCATCCGCTGAAGCCTCGTCCACGTATATCGCTTTGTTTTCAGAAACTCCATAAATTCCTGATAGGAGCTGGCTTTTCTGATTGAACGGAGGATTCTGTTCTCCAGCCCTTCCTCAACCTCGTATATTTGCTGTAATTCTAAGGCTGTGAGAGTCGAAAGACTATATTTCAAGTAAGAAAAATAGCTTTCTGGTGTATGCCACAGCCCGAAAGACTTGCGGTAATTCGCTAATTCCCGTGCAGCTGCTGCGGGAAGAAACGTAACGCAGTCTTCAAAAGGCTTTTCAATCAGGGCTTTTCTGATGCTGGTTGCGCTGGCGATATGGCTGTCTTCATCAGGAAGGTCGGCATCATGATAATCCGAGGAGATTCTCGATGTCGTATAGGGTTTCATTTCATATCCGCCGGAAAGAATCGATTTCACATAATTGTACCCCAAAATATTGTTCGGCTTCGACATATCAAGTCCGTTTTCTGTATGTAAAATCGATTTGAAGGCGATAGCAGCAGCTGATGGATAACTGGCACCCTTTTTAAGCTCTTCTTTGATACATTGATCAAACGAATCTTTATGCTCATCCATTACCTTTGCGGTTTCTAAAAACGGCTCAATCTGTCCGTTCTCACTCCCGAAAAACAGTGCCTCGCATCCCAGTTTGTTCAAAGTGGAGACGCTGCCGTGTGCAAAAATCTCCGCTTTTTGCACCGCGTAAAGATAAGGCAGTTCGATTACGAGGTCGACTCCGCTTTGAAGCGCCATTTTTGTGCGGGCCCATTTGGATACAACCGCAGGCTCCCCGCGCTGCAGAAAATGTCCGCTCATCACCGCAACAGCCGTGTCACATCCGGTTTGCCGCTTGGCTGTTTGGGCATGATAAAGATGGCCGTTATGAAAGGGATTATACTCAACCACCAATCCGACAGCTTTCATATTTTTTCCGCCTTTCTTGCTATGTTTAAAAACGTATGGTACATTTGCAATTGAAAACTCTTACGTCTTTTTTGATTTAAGTGTATGCATAGTATATTCAGCTGTCAACGATGCTTGGCTGGCAGCATTATGCTGTAAAGAAAAAATATTGACAAAAACATTCTTAAAAGCTATAATCATGTTTGTTGCTTTCCTGAGGTGATACAAATGAAATGGACGATTTATCAGTTGCATCAAATGAAAAAACCGAGTTTTGAGTTTGATGAGACAGTTGAGTTACATGAGCTGACAAAGCTGAATTCTGACATTCGCCGCATTTCTCCTGTAAGGGTGAAAGGCAGAGCGGATATCAAATCTAAGCAGGTTTCGTTTGATTTTACGATCTCAGGCGAAATGATTTTGCCATGCTCAAGAACACTCGTTGATGTTCCGTATCCATTTACAATTTCGACAAAAGAACTGTTTATATTTCATCAGACGGATGATATAGAAGATGATGACGTTCACACTGTTGAGGACGATACTATCGACTTAACTCCGATCGTGAAAGAAGAAATTCTTTTAGAAATCCCTATGCAAATCTTTTGTGAATCTGAACAAGAAAAAGGAGCTGCTCCTCAAGAAGGAAAGGACTGGCAAGTCATTTCAGAGGAAGACAAGAAGAACAAAGTCGATCCGAGACTTGCAGCCCTTGAAAAGCTCTTAAAACAAGATGATGAATCTTAACTCTTTAAGGAGGTGGGAATAATGGCTGTACCTTTTAGAAGAACTTCTAAAATGAAAAAAAGATTGCGCCGTACACATTTCAAACTTAATGTACCTGGTATGACAGAATGTCCGTCATGCGGAGAGATGAAATTGTCTCACCGTGTATGCAAAGCATGCGGATCATACAACGGCAAAGACATAAATGTAAAAAGTAACTAATAAGAAAAGCGCAGGGTGAAAACCCTGCGCTTTTTCTTTTTTTCTTCCTGTCAGCTTGAGAAAATTTGTGAGTGCAAATAGTCTATCTAATCTATTACCGGCATATGTATGAGATAAATAAGCTGACATGGAGGGAGATTGATTTGACCATTACAAGACAAGATGCTTGGACACAGGATGAGGATTTGCTGCTGGCAGAAGTAGTGCTTCGTCATATTCGCGAGGGCGGAACACAGCTTTCTGCCTTTGAGGAGGTCGGAAGGGCACTGACCAGAACAGCCGCTGCCTGCGGATTCAGGTGGAACTCTTATGTGAGAAAGCAATACCAATCAGGCATAGAACTGGCAAAAAAACAGCGGAAAGAACTAAGGAAACAAATCGGGGTTCATTCCGTCAATATGCCGAATTCCGTCAAGCAGGCTGCCCCGGCTGCTTCAGAGGGGAAAAGAGATTTGTCCATTCAGGATGTGATTGAGTTTCTCGAACAGTTTAAAGAAGCGCCGTCCGCGCAAGAATTCCACTTTGAAAAGGAAAAAATGAAGGAGCAAATTCAGTCGCTGCAAAAAGAACTTGAGGATTTACGGAGTGAAAACCAAACATTGAGAAACCAGCTGGAGATGACAGAAGAGGACTACAAGGCACTGATCGATATAATGGATCGAGCCAGAAAAATGGTTGTTTCGAAAGAAGACGGGAGACTGAAAAAAACAGCTCAAGAAACGTAATGAACCATCAAATGAACCGGCCCTAGGATCATCAAAGGCCGGTTGTTTCATTTCTATGCTGATTCACCCGGTGTCATTTCGCCATCCATATCCGGATGCCAGATGAGCGGGTTTTCCCCTTTGTCCCGCGCCATGTCATATTTGACTGGTTCAAAGTTCATTTTACTAAAAAACTCTGCTGATTTAATCCGAGAATTTGTTCGAATCGGCATTCTGAATGATTTGGCGAATTCAACCAATGCTGTACCGTAGCCCCTGTTTTGATAACCTGGAAGGACCTCAAGCTTCCAAAGCTCTAAGTAATCCTGATGTTGGTCGAAGTAAGGATTTGATTTGCCATTGACTTGATACAGACTCATTCGCGCTACCAGTTTATCCCCGAAATAAATCCCATAAAAAGGCGAAGTGCTGTCATTTTCAATGATATTATCTTGAAGATCTTCAAGCATTGAGAGCTCTTGTATACCGTATTCTTTGAATTTCTTGAATTCATCAAGCGTTTTATAGTTGACGAGCAGACGTTCTACTTTAATCAAACCAATCTCCCCCTTTGTTGTTCTCTACATATATTGTAAACGCTTTATTTAAAAAATCCAAATATTTAAACTTTAATTTAAGTGTTTTGAAATCTCTGTGAAGTATTTTTTTCATACTTCTGCTATGATAATACGTAAATGTTAAATTGGGTGTGACATCATGAAAATTGGAATTATCGGCGGGGGCTCCGTCGGTCTTTTATGTGCCTATTATTTATCTTTGGATCATGAGGTGACTGTTTTGACAAGGCGGGATGAACAGGCTGCAGCGATTCAATCGGAAGGGATTCAGCTTTATAAAGCCGGAAAAGCGTTCAATGCTCATTGCAGCGCGGGCACAGCTATTGATTCATGTTTTGACCTTCTTGTCGTGACAGTGAAACAGCATCAGCTTCAGACTGTTTTCCCGATGCTTGAACGAATCAAAAAAACAAATATTTTATTTTTGCAAAACGGTATGGGCCATATACACGGCCTTAAAGACTGGGGTGCTGACCATTCCGTTTATGTTGGGGTTGTTGAGCACGGTGCTGTAAGGAAATCGGATACAGCCGTTGAACATACAGGCATTGGTGCGATAAAATGGAGCGCGTTCAAGCAAGCTGAACCAGATCTCCTGAACGCGGTGCTTCAGCATAACCATTCCGAATTCCCAATTCGCTATGAGATGGATTGGTATCGCCTGCTGACGGGCAAGCTGATCGTAAACGCCTGCATCAATCCGTTAACTGCGCTTCTGCGTGTGAAAAATGGAGAGCTGTTGACTGTGCCTGCTTATTTTTCTTATATGAAGCTCGTTTTTCAAGAGGCGTGCAGCATTTTGCGGCTGGAAGATGAAGAGGCGGCCTGGGAGCGTGTACGTGCAGTTTGTGAGCAAACGAAAGACAATCGCTCTTCCATGCTGGTCGATGTGGCCGCCGGACGGCAGACGGAGGCTGACGCCATCCTCGGATATTTGCTGAAAGAAGCACAGCTTCAAGGCCGCGACGCTGTTCACCTTGCGTTTTTACATGGCAGCATCAAAGCTTTGGAGCGAAACCCAAACAAAGTCTTTTGAGCTTTTCTGGTAACATGCTATACTCGTTTCGGATAACTAACTATTTATTGGAGAAAGGAAGTTCTAGAAGATGCAGCTAACTGAACTTTCCATCAAAAATCAGAATGTGTTTGTACAGCACTATATAGATGGTAAAGAAGAAATGTCTTCTTTTTTTGATTACAGCATTCATCATAAGGATATGTGGCAAGAAAGACTGAAAGATTTATCCTCGCGGGTTTTCGCAAGAGAGGAATTGACAGCCTATTTATCCTCTTATCACAACAAATTCGGCTCAAGTGCCATGCAGCATTCTATTGAGAAGCTGAAGGATCCGTCAAGTGTTGCTGTTGTCGGCGGACAGCAGGCAGGGCTTTTAACAGGACCGCTTTACACCATACATAAAATCATCTCAATTATTGTTTTAGCAAAGGAAAAGGAAGAACAGCTGCAAGTGCCTGTTGTACCGATCTTTTGGGTTGCCGGAGAAGACCATGATTTGGATGAAATTAATTTTGTCCACACGTCAGAAGAAAGCGGTCCGGTGAAAAAAAAGCTACCGCAGTCTTACTGGAAAAAGTCATCTGCCGCCAACACACCGCTTGACCAAGACAAATGCGCCGCATGGATAGACGATGTGTTTGCGGCTTTTGAAGAAACAGACCATACGAACACACTTCTAGAACATGTGAAACGATGTTTAAGGGAATCTGTTACGTTTACTGATTTCTTTGAACAGCTGATTGCGGATCTGTTTCAAGAGGAAGGCTTAGTATTGTTAAATTCAGGAGACCCGGGAATTAAAAAGCTGGAAACCGCCATGTTCCAAAAGATCCTCCGTGACAATGATGAACTTGCACACGCTGTTTCTAAACAGCAGGACTTCATGCGCGGAGCGGGCTACAAGCCGATTATCGAGTCTGGAAAAGAGCAGGCAAATCTGTTTTATGAATATGAAGAGGAACGCTTTTTAATTGAGAAGGACAACGGCCGCTTTGTGATTAAGGAGCTTGATCTGGCATGGTCGATGGATGAACTTTATACGCATATAGAAGAACATCCTGAACGCTTCAGCAATAATGTTGTAACGAGACCGTTAATGCAGGAATTTTTGATTCCTACCTTGGCATTTATCGCGGGCCCCGGTGAAATCAACTATTGGGGTGAGCTCAAACAGGCTTTTGCAGCGATGGGCTTTAAAATGCCTCCTGTTATGCCGAGGCTGAACATCACGATAGTCGAGCGCCATATTGAGAAAAAACTGGTTGAACGAAAGATATCATTACAAGAGGCGATAGAAGGCGGGACGGAAAACCAAAAAGAAAAATACTTTGAACACCAGATTCCAGAAGAGTTTACCGCGGTGATTGAGCAAGCAAAAAACCAGATTGAAGCAATTCATAAAACCGTCCGGCAGGAGGCGCTTAAGGTTGATCAGAGCATGGAGCCTTTGCTCCTGAAGAACGCGGCGTTTATTCAGGACCAGCTTCAGTTTTTAGAGCGTACAGTGACAAAACGAATTGAAGAAAAAGAAGGCTATGTCTTAAGGGATTATGAGAGAATCCAAAATAGCATTAAACCGCTGCTCGCACCGCAAGAGCGAATTTGGAATATCATGTATTATTTAAACAGGTACGGTCCAAAATTCTTCACATCATTCAAGAATCTGCCATTTTCTTTTCAAAATCAACATCAAGTTGTCAAACTTTAAAATAAAGTTTTAAAGAACCCTGAATAGTTCAGGGTTTTTTTTTATGTATAAACAGTGTAAAATGAAGTTGTGGAGAGAAGTGGTGGATAGTGGTGAGTTAAGGAGAGAAAGTGGGGCAAAAGATCATGTTTATGGGTGAATACCAGCATACAATCGATGCGAAAGGCCGCATGATCGTACCCGCTAAATTCAGAGAAGGCCTCGGTGAGCAGTTTGTGCTGACAAGAGGACTTGATCAATGTCTCTTCGGCTACCCTATGCACGAGTGGAAACAGATTGAAGAAAAACTAAAAGCTCTTCCTCTCACAAAAAAAGATGCCCGCGCATTTACCCGTTTTTTCTTTTCAGGTGCGACAGAATGCGAACTGGACAAACAGGGCAGGGTGAATATCGCATCATCTCTATTGAATTACGCAAAACTGGAAAAAGAATGTGTTGTTATCGGGGTTTCGAATCGAATTGAATTGTGGAGTAAAGTAATTTGGGAACAATACACAGAAGAGCAAGAAGATTCATTCGCTGAAATTGCTGAAAACATGATTGGGTTTGATATATAATGAATCTTCGTGTATAACACTCTAAAAACAATTTCAATTCATCCTGATAAAAGGTGGGACCAACACAAATGTTTCAACACAAGACAGTACTTCTTCGTGAAACCGTTGACGGCCTAAATATTAAACCGGACGGTACATATGTAGACTGCACACTCGGCGGAGCTGGGCACAGTACATATTTATTACAGCAGTTATCAGAGAAAGGGCGTTTAATCGCTTTTGACCAAGATGACACGGCATTACAGCATGCAGAAGAAGCGTTGTCCGATTATCAAGGACAGCTTATTCTGATTAAAAGCAACTTTAGGTATTTAAAAGAATGTTTACATGAACACGGCATTACTGAAGTAGACGGTATTTTATTTGATTTAGGGGTGTCTTCCCCGCAGCTGGATACACCGGAAAGAGGATTCAGTTACCATCATGACGCACCTTTGGACATGAGGATGGACCAGTCGGCCACGCTTACGGCGAAAGAGGTCGTAAATGAGTGGCGCTATGAGGATCTTGTCCGTATTTTCTTTAAATACGGTGAAGAGAAGTTCAGCAAACAGATCGCCAGAAAAATTGAGGAGGCAAGAAGCAAATCTCCTATTCAAACTACGGGCCAACTGGTCGATCTAATAAAAGACGCGATTCCCGCTCCGGCCAGAAGGAGCGGAGGACATCCCGCAAAACGCGTGTTTCAGGCAATCAGAATTGCTGTGAACGATGAACTGAAGGTTTTTGAAGAGGCTTTGGAGCAAGCAATTGACGTGTTAAAGCCGGGGGGCAGGGTATCAGTGATTACCTTCCACTCACTTGAGGACAGAATTTGTAAATCTACGTTTAAAGAGAAGTCGTCACTTCCGGAACTTCCTCCGGGTCTTCCTGTTATACCGGAAGAGTTTGAACCGGAGCTCAAGCTTATCACAAGAAAACCGATCACGGCATCTGAAGAAGAGTTGGCAGAAAACAATCGTGCTCGTTCTGCGAAGCTTCGAATTGCTGAAAAAAGAAAATAACAATACGCGAACGCAAACTTAAAAGGAGGTCATCAGCCTATGAGCAATTTAGCTTATCAACCAGAGAAACAGCAACGGCATGCGATCAGTCCTGAGAAAAAAGTGATTGTCAAGAAAAGGGCTTCCATTACACTCGGAGAAAAGGTGCTTCTCGTCCTCTTCGCTGCGGCAGTGCTGAGCGTATCGCTTTTGATCGTATCGAAGGCATATGCGGCTTACCAAACAAATATAGAGGTGCAAAAGCTTGAGGAGCAAATTTCTTCCGAAAACAAGCAGATTGGTGACCTCGAAAAAAGCGTTGCTGATTTAAGCAAGCCGCAGCGCATTATGGATATTGCGAAAAAGAACGGCTTGAATTTAAAAGATAAAAAAGTGAAAAACATACAGGAATGATTCAAATGCCAAAAAAGAATAAATTTATGAACAGAGGAGCGGCGATTCTAAGTATTTGTTTCGCTCTCTTTTTCTTTGTCATCCTTGGGAGAATGGCATATATTCAAATAACCGGAAAAGCCGACGGTGAAGTGCTTGCGACAAAAGCGACAGAGCAGCATGAAAAGAAACGGACAATCGAAGCGAGCCGGGGCTCCATTTTAGACAGAAATGGAAAAGTGATTGCTGAGGATACAGCTACGTATAAGCTGATCGCTGTTCTTGATGAAAAAATGACAACTGACAAAAAGCATCCGCAGCATGTCCAGAACAAGGAAAAAACAGCGGAAGAACTGTCTAAAGTGATAGATTTGGACAAGGCTGAAATCCTTGATATCTTAAATAAGAAGGGTGCAAAACAAGTTGAGTTCGGATCAGCAGGCCGGGATATTACCTATTCCCAAAAACAGAAAATCGAAAAGCTGAAACTTCCGGGAATTTCATTTTTGCGTGATACAAAGCGGTACTATCCGAACGGCATATTTGCGTCCAACTTAATCGGCTATGCCGAGGTTGACCAAAAAACAAATGAAATTACGGGCGCGATGGGCTTAGAAAAAGTGCTGGATCAGTATTTGAAGGAGCGGGATGGATACGTAACATATGAAAGTGACAAATCCGGCTGGGAGCTCCCGAACAGCAAAAATAAAATTACAGCGCCAAAAAATGGTGACAATGTATATTTAACCATTGATCAGAAAATTCAAACCTTTTTAGAAGACAGTATGACAAAAGTGGTGGAAAAGTATAAACCGAAAAAAGTCATGGCCGCAGTTGTTGATCCGAAAACGGGCAAAGTGTTAGCAATGGGTCAGCGTCCAAGCTTTGACCCGAATATGCGCGATGTGACGAACTACTATAATGATTTAATTTCATATGCGTATGAGCCTGGATCAACGATGAAAATTTTTACACTTGCTGCTGCCATACAGGAGAATGTGTATAACGGCAATGAAAAGTACAAGTCCGGAACATATAAAGTTGGCGGAGAACCTGTAAAAGACCATAATGATGGTGTAGGCTGGGGGCCAACAACATATCATGACGGTGTTGTAAGGTCTTCAAATGTTGCTTTTGCCAAACTGGCTAATGAAAAATTGGGCTATTCCCGGTTTAATGAGTATCTTCATAAGTTCAATTTCTATCAAAAAACAGGCATTGACTTGCCGGGTGAAGCATCAAGTAAAATCAATTTTAAATATGAATTTGACAAAGCATCGACTGCATATGGCCAAGCCTCTGCTGTTACACCAATTCAACAGCTGCAGGCTGCAACTGCGATAGCAAATGACGGTAAAATGATGAAACCCTATGTCATAGACCATATTGTTGACCCTGACAAGAAAAAAAACATTTATCAAAATAAACCTCAGTCCGCCGGTACCCCAATTTCTGCGGATACCGCTAAAAAGGTTCGTAATATTTTAGGTGATGTCGTTACCTCTGATATTGGTACTGGACAGCCATATAAAATTGAAGGTTTTGATGTGGCTGTTAAAACCGGAACAGCGCAAATTGCCGGACAAAACGGTTATCTATCTGGACGCGATAATTACGTATTTTCTGTCATGGGAATGGCGCCTAAAGATGATCCTGAGCTGCTGATCTATGTTGCAGTGCAGCAGCCGCAATTAGAAAATGATGAAACAGGTTCTAATCCAGTATCTGAAATTTTCAATCCGACAATGAAAAACAGTTTGCATTATCTGAACATTGAACCGACTGAAACGTCTGATTCAAATAAGGAAGAAACGAAAGCGCAGGCGATGCCTGACTTAACAGATCAAACTGTAACAGGTGCTCAAAAGAAAGCGAAAGACGAAAACCTCACACCGATTGTGATCGGAAGTGATATTGCAGTAAAAGAGCAATATCCAAAAGCGGGTGAGGAAGTTTTGACCAATCAGAAGGTTTTCCTGAAAACGGGGGGCAAAATTAAAATGCCTGATATGACAGGCTGGTCGAGAAGAGAGGTTCTTCAATACGGCGATTTGGCAGGAATTCATATTGAAGTGAGCGGACAAGGTTACGCTGTGAGCCAAAGCGTTAAGAAGGACAAAGAAATAAAAGACGGAACTGTGATTAAGGTGAAGTTTAAGAATCCTGATTAAATAGAAAGAAAGCTTACCCCGTCGGGTGAGCTTTCTTTTTTTATATCTCCAAAGAGGAGCACCGTTCTACCTGTCCATACGCAGGCATAAAATGAAACAAGCCTAAATAAGGAGTGAACGGTGCCTTGCGCGTCTCGAATGTAACGGTTAGAAAACGTTTATTATTTGTTTTGCTTTTTGGAGTGATCGTATTTCTGATCATTGATACAAGGCTGGGGTATGTTCAGTTTGTCATGGGAGAGAAACTGACTTCTCTGGCGAAGGATTCTTGGAGCCGGAACCTGCCGTTTGAGCCGGAACGGGGAGAGATCCTTGATCGGAACGGCGTTAAGCTTGCCACAAATAAAAGTGCACCGACCGTATTTGTCGTGCCGCGCCAAGTCCAGAATCCGCTGAAAACGAGCAAACAGCTGGCTGCGGTATTAAATATGTCTGAAGAAAAAGTATATAAGCACGTTACGAAAAAAGCATCGATAGAAAAGATTACGCCAGAAGGGAGAAAAATTTCAAATGAGAAGGCAAAAGAAATCAAAGCGCTCGATTTAAAAGGGGTGTATGTAGCGGAGGATAGTATCCGCCATTATCCGTTCGGCAGCTTTTTATCTCATGTGCTTGGGTTTGCCGGTATTGATAACCAAGGACTTCTTGGGCTTGAAGCCTATTATGATGATGATTTAAAAGGAGAAAAAGGCTCTGTTAAGTTTTATACAGATGCCAAAGGGAAGAAAATGCCCGATGAAGCGGATGACTACACGCCTCCTAAGGATGGACTCGATATGAAGCTGACTGTGGATTCGAAGGTGCAAACCATAATGGAACGAGAGCTTGATAATGCTGAAGCTAAATATCATCCAGACGGTATGATTGCAGTCGCAATGAATCCGAAAAACGGAGAAATACTTGGAATGGCAAGCAGACCTGACTTTGATCCGGCTGATTACCAATCTGTTGACCCGTCCGTTTACAATCGGAATCTCCCTGTATGGAGCACATACGAGCCGGGTTCTACCTTTAAGATTATTACACTTGCGGCGGCTCTGGAGGAGCAGAAAGTCAACCTGAAACGTGACCAATTTTATGATAAAGGGCATGCAGAAGTAGACGGAGCAAGACTGCGCTGTTGGAAAAGGGGCGGCCACGGGCTGCAAACGTACCTTGAAGTTGTGCAAAACTCCTGTAACCCCGGCTTCGTTGAATTGGGCGAGAGATTGGGCAAAGAAAAGCTATTCAAATATATAAAAGGCTTTGGATTTGGCCAAAAAACCGGGATTGACCTGCAGGGGGAAGGAACAGGGATTTTATTTCCGCTTGACAGAGTAGGCCCGGTTGAGCAAGCGACAACCGCCTTCGGACAGGGGGTATCCGTCACGCCGATTCAGCAGGTTGCAGCCGTTTCTGCCGCTGTTAACGGCGGCACGCTCTACACACCTTATATAGCAAAAGAGTGGCTTGATCCGGTCACCAAAAAAACTGTCAAAAAACAATCGCCAATCGCCAAGAAACAAGTCATTTCTAAGGAAACATCAAAACAAATCCGCTATGCTTTAGAAAGCGTCGTTGCAGAAGGCACCGGACGCAATGCGTTTGTCGAAGGCTATCGTGTCGGCGGAAAAACAGGAACAGCACAAAAGGTTAAAGATGGAAAATACCTCGAAAACAACCACATTGTATCATTTATCGGTTTCGCTCCGGCTGACGACCCGAGTCTTGTCGTCTATGTCGCGGTGGATAACCCGAAAGGCACGATTCAGTTTGGCGGAACCGTTGCAGCGCCTATTGTGGGAAGTATTATGAGAGACAGCCTGCCGGAGCTTGGTGTTAAGCCTAGGAAAAATCAAATCGAAAAAAAATACCAATGGAACGACACAAAAACAATAGAAGTTCCGAATGTTGTAGGGATGTCTGTCTCAGATCTTGAGTCACTCTTGGTGAATCTGAATATAGATGCTTCCGGAAAAGGAAGCAAAATCGTCAAACAATCACCAGCTGCAGGAACAAAAGTAAAAGAGGGCTCTAAGATACGTGTTTATTTGACTGAAGAAGATGAAAAGGAGGCAGCCGATTGATTCGGGCTGCCTATTATTTTATTGCAGAAAAATGCTGATATCTTTCAAGATTAGCTGGATGTATCCTTTTTTTTACGCTAAAATATGAACTGTATGCTTAAAAGTCATTATCACATCATTTGATGTGACTTCAATGATAAAAAGAACGAATAGAATGTTGAGAGGTTTGATACGATGAAACTTACAAAGCTGCTTACATACTTAACAACCGAACCTTCTGTAAATGACTCACAAGACCCTGAAATAACTTCAATTGAGATGGACTCCAGGGAAGTAAAGAAAGGGAGTCTTTTTGTATGTGTAAAAGGGTATACGGTAGATGGCCATGATTTTGCGCAAAAAGCAGTTGAAAACGGCGCAGCGGCTATTGTGGCTGAAAAGGAGCTCGATGTGGATGTGCCTGTCATCATTGTCCGGCAGTCACTGCGGGCGCTCAGCGTTTTGTCTGATGCGTTTTACGGACAGCCGACAAAGAAACTGCAGCTGATCGGAATAACGGGCACAAACGGAAAAACATCAACGACCCATATGGTTGATGAGATTCTCAAAAAAGCGGGGAAACGAACAGGCTTAATCGGCACGATGTACATTAAAATCGATGACGAAACACTTCCTGTTAAAAACACGACACCGGAAAGCGTCACGTTGCAGCAAACATTTAAAAAAATGAATGACAAGCATGTCGACACGGCCATCATGGAGGTTTCTTCTCACGCTTTGTCACTGGGACGGGTTCACGGCTGTGATTATGACATTGCCGTGTTTACGAACTTAACACAGGATCACCTTGACTATCACAAAACGATGGATGAGTACCGACAGGCAAAAAGCCTGCTGTTTTCTCAGCTTGGCGGGGCATTCAACCATGAAAATCCAAAACGGGCTGTTTTAAACGCGGATGATGAGGCAAGCGCTTATTTTGAAAAGGTGACTGCGGCACATATTTCTACATATGGAATTAAAAACAATGCTGATGTAATGGCGAAAGATATCAAAACTACTGCACAGGGCACAAGTTTTGAACTGGTGACGAACAAAGGCACTAAGCACATCACGATGTCGCTCGTTGGACAGTTTAACGTGTATAACGTGCTCGCGGCTGTTACGACATGTATTGCGGCAGGCATTCCGTTTGAAACCATCACAGAAGCCGTGGAAGAATTGCATGGCGTAAGAGGCCGTTTTGAACTGGTTAATCAGCAGCAGGAATTTCCGGTTATTGTTGATTACGCGCATACGCCGGACAGCCTTGAAAACGTGCTGAAGACATGCAGAGACATGGCGGAAGGAAAGCTTTTTGTTGTTGTCGGCTGCGGCGGAGACAGAGATAAGACGAAACGCCCGAAAATGGCGAAAATCGCTGTTGAGCTGGCTGACGAACCGATTTTCACGTCAGATAATCCAAGAAGCGAAGATCCGCGTGCCATTTTAAGAGATATGGAAGCAGGGGTAGAGAACGAATACTACCACAGCATTGCAAATCGCGAGCAGGCGATCTTCTTTGCCATTGCCAACGCCAAAAAAGGCGACGTTGTCCTCATTGCCGGGAAAGGCCATGAAACCTATCAGCAGATTGGGAACGAAACCTTTGACTTTGACGATGCTGAAGTGGCAGCAAGAGCGATTGTCGAACTGAATAAAAATAAGACGAATTCATAGGAAAGAGATGTTATTGAATGATGGAGCTTGAAAAGATTTTTCATATGGAAAAAAATCATGAATATGATAACTACGTATGTCGTTTGAAAGAAACAGGAGGAGAAAAGGACAATGCTTGAGCAAGTCATTCTGTTTACAATTTTAATGGGTTTTTTAATCAGTGTTCTGCTCTCTCCGATTCTTATTCCGTTTTTAAGAAGATTAAAATTCGGCCAGAGTATTAGAGAAGAAGGACCGAAATCACACCAGAAAAAATCAGGGACACCGACAATGGGCGGAGTCATGATCATACTGTCTATCATTGTGACAACTATTGTGATGACACAGAAGTTTTCAGAAATAAGTCCGGAAATGTTCCTGCTGCTGTTTGTCACGATCGGTTACGGTTTACTCGGCTTTTTGGATGATTACATCAAAGTCGTAATGAAACGAAATCTTGGTCTGACGTCAAAGCAAAAACTGATCGGACAAATTATCATCGCAATTGTGTTTTATGCGGTGTATCATTACTACAATTTTGCGACGGATATCCGCATTCCTGGGACTGATCTGTCATTTGATCTTGGATGGGCTTACTTTATCCTTGTGCTATTTATGCTTGTCGGTGGATCAAACGCCGTCAACCTGACTGACGGTCTTGACGGTTTATTATCAGGGACGGCAGCTATTGCTTTTGGCGCCTTTGCCATCCTGGCTTGGAATCAATCCCAATATGATGTTGCTATTTTCTCAGTCGCGGTTGTCGGAGCGGTGCTGGGCTTCCTGGTATTCAATGCGCATCCAGCCAAAGTGTTTATGGGAGATACAGGATCACTTGCATTGGGAGGAGCAATCGTCACCATTGCCATTTTAACGAAATTAGAAATCCTGCTGGTCATTATCGGCGGTGTATTCGTCATTGAGACATTATCCGTTATTCTGCAGGTCATCAGCTTTAAAACGACAGGTAAACGAATCTTTAAAATGAGTCCGCTTCACCACCATTATGAGCTTGTCGGGTGGTCTGAATGGAGAGTTGTTGTAACATTTTGGGCTGCGGGACTTTTGCTTGCCGTATTAGGAATTTACATCGAGGTGTGGTTATAAGTGGAAAACGATCTATTTTTGCAAAATCAGCATTTTTTAGTCCTTGGGCTCGCGAAAAGCGGGTTTGCGGCGGCGTCTATTCTTCATGAAAAAGGTGTTTATGTTACAGTCAACGACCAAAAGCCTTTTGATGAGAACGAACCAGCCCAGAAACTTTCTGAAAAAGGGGTCGAAGTTGTCTGCGGAGAGCACCCTGTTTCTCTGTTCGATCAGCATCAGATTACTGTACTGATCAAAAACCCGGGAATTCCATATGAAAATATTATGGTTCAGGAAGCAGAAAAAAGAGGCATCCCGATTTGGACAGAAATTGAGCTTGCCTACCATCTGACTAATGCCAAATTTATCGGGATTACCGGATCGAATGGAAAAACGACAACGACAACGCTGATTTATGAAATGCTGAAGGCAGACTCTCAAAAGGCGCTGATCGCCGGAAACATCGGTACAGTCGCAAGTGAGGTTGCCTATCACGCTGATGGAGATGAATGGATCGTAACGGAACTTTCGTCATTTCAGCTGATGGGAACGCACGACTTCAGGCCTGAAATCAGCCTGATTTTAAACGTGTTTGATGCCCACCTGGATTATCATCATACGAGAGAAAACTATGAAAAAGCCAAACAGAAAGTGTATCTGCATCAGAAAGCTTCAGATAAAGCAATTGTCAATCAGGATGATGAAACAGTCGTCCGCCTGGCTGAAGCCGGAGAAGCCGGAATTGTTCCTTTTTCAGTACGCAAACAGCTTGAACACGGCGCTTATGTAAAAGACGGCATGATTATGTACAGCGGCGAAGCTATTCTTCCTCTGGAAGAGGTTGTGCTGCCAGGTGCGCATAATCTGGAGAACATTTTAGCCGCGATTGCGGCAGTGAAAACGGCTGGAGCGTCCAACGAGGCCATCAAAAAAGTGCTGACAAGCTTTACCGGCGTCAAGCACCGTCTCCAGTATGTCACAACGGTGAAGAACCGTAAGTTTTATAATGACAGCAAAGCAACAAACGTTTTGGCGACAAGCAAGGCGCTTTCGGCTTTTGAAAAACCTGTCATCCTGCTTGCAGGCGGACTGGATCGCGGAAACGGCTTTGACGACTTAAAGCCTTACATGAAGCATGTCAAAGCGGTGCTTACATTCGGACAGACAGCACCGAAACTCGAACAGCTCGGAAATGAGCTGGGAATACAACATGTCAAACGTGTCGATAATGTTGAACAAGCAGTATCTGCGGCGTTTGCGCTCTCAAATGAAGGAGATGTCATTCTGCTCTCACCTGCGTGTGCGAGCTGGGATCAATTCAAAACATTTGAAGAACGCGGTGACATGTTTATAGACGCCGTGCATATGCTTAAGTAAGGGCTTGTCTTGGAGAAATCGGCAGCCCTAATGACTTTAAGCTTGGGGTGTCGATTGATTTGACTACTAAAAAAACATCGCCTGATTTGTTATTGGTCATCATTACGTTATTATTATTAACAATTGGATTAATTATGGTGTACAGTGCGAGTGCGGTATGGGCGGATTATAAATTTGACGACTCATTCTTTTTCGCGAAACGGCAGCTGCTGTTTGCGGGCATCGGAGTTATTGCCATGTTCTTTATTATGAATGTTGATTATTGGACATGGCGGACATGGTCTAAATTGCTGATGGTTATCTGTTTTTTCTTGCTGGTGCTTGTTTTAATACCAGGCGTAGGCATGGTGCGGAACGGCTCAAGAAGCTGGATCGGAGTCGGCGCATTCAGCATACAGCCTTCAGAGTTTATGAAGCTTGCGATGATAGCATTCCTTGCTAAATTTCTCTCTGAAAAGCAAAAAAACATTACATCATTCAGACGTGGATTTGTCCCGGCGCTCGGCATCGTGTTTTCCGCATTTTTGATTATTATGTGCCAGCCTGATCTCGGAACAGGAACGGTAATGGTCGGTACTTGTATTGTCATGATTTTTGTAGCCGGTGCGCGAATCGCCCATTTCGTCTTTCTCGGGCTGATCGGCCTGAGCGGATTTGTCGGGCTCGTACTGTCGGCTCCATACCGGATTAAACGGATTACCTCTTACTTAAATCCATGGGAAGATCCGCTCGGCAGCGGCTTTCAAATCATTCAATCGCTATATGCGGTAGGGCCTGGGGGATTGTTCGGAATGGGGCTTGGCCAAAGCAGACAGAAATTCTTTTATCTGCCTGAGCCGCAAACGGACTTTATTTTCGCCATCTTGTCAGAGGAGCTTGGATTTATCGGCGGATCGCTTATTTTGCTTCTGTTCAGCGTGTTGCTGTGGAGAGGAATCAGGATCGCGCTCGGTGCACCAGATCTATATGGCAGCTTTGTGGCTGTGGGGATTATTTCAATGATCGCGATCCAAGTTATGATCAATATCGGCGTTGTGACGGGCCTTATTCCGGTAACTGGCATCACGCTGCCGTTTCTGAGCTACGGAGGTTCATCATTGACTCTGATGCTGATGGCTGTGGGTGTGCTGCTGAACGTGAGCCGGTACTCGAGGTATTAATGAATGTTATTAGTGAAGCGATCCTATGAAACAGGAAGCTGGGAAACAATTGATGCGATAACCCTGTCCATAAAAACAGGGTTATCGTTATGTTATAGAGAAACTGAGACTGGGGGAAGAGTTATGCGAATTGCAATAAGCGGAGGCGGCACAGGGGGACACATTTATCCTGCGCTTGCCTTTATCAAAGAGGTGCAGCGCCGCCATCCTGATACGGAATTTTTATATATCGGAACAGAAAACGGATTAGAGAAAAAAATTGTAGAACGGGAAAATATACCGTTTCGTTCGATTGAAATTACAGGTTTTAAAAGAAAGCTTTCATTTGAAAACGTAAAAACGGTGATGCGTTTTCTAAAGGGCGTTAAAAAAAGCAAATCGTATTTAGCGGAATTTAAGCCGGATGCCGTGATTGGAACGGGCGGTTATGTGTGCGGGCCGGTTGTATACGCTGCTGCAAAAATGGGGATTCCGAGTATCGTTCATGAACAAAACAGCCTGCCGGGCATCACCAATAAGTTTCTTTCAAAATATGTTAATAAAGTAGCAATATGTTTTGAGGAAGCAAAATCACATTTTCCAAGTGAGAAAGTTGTATTTACGGGAAACCCGAGAGCCTCTGAGGTCGTCTCAATAAAGACGGGCCGCTCAATGGCTGAATTCGGACTCTCTGAAGAGAAAAAAACCGTATTAATCTTCGGCGGAAGCAGAGGCGCCGCACCGATTAACCAAGCGGTCATTGATATGCAGGATGCGCTGAAATCAAGAGCGTATCAAGTACTGTATATTACGGGCGAGGTTCACTATGAGAAAGTAATGACTGAGCTGAAAAACAAGGGTGCAGCTGACAATATGGTCACAAAACCGTTTCTCCATCAGATGCCAGAATATTTAAAGGCAATTGATGTGATTGTAGCAAGAGCGGGTGCGACGACCATTGCGGAAATTACGGCACTAGGAATCCCAAGTGTGCTGATTCCAAGTCCGTACGTAACGGCGAATCACCAGGAGGTCAATGCGCGATCTCTCGGTCAGCATGATGCTGCGATTGTGTTGAAAGAAACAGAACTCAGCGGGGAAAAGCTGATTGAAGCGCTTGACCGGGTTGTGCTCGATGAACAAACATTAAAGGATATGAGCGAACGGACAAAGTCACTCGGTGTTCCTGATGCGGCTGCCCGTTTATACAGCGTACTCGAAGATTTGAAAAAATAATAGAAAAGCAAATGGAATGCGGAGGTTTACGATGGAGAAAGTGATACAAGAATTAAAAGAACGCGAAGTCGGCAAGGTGCTTGCAAATGAACCGCTCGCAAATCATACAACAATGAAAATCGGCGGTCCTGCGGATGTATTGGTCATTCCAAGCAGTGTAGATGCTGTCAAGGACATCATGGATGTTGTGACAAAATATGAAGTAAAGTGGACAGTCATCGGCCGCGGGTCAAACCTTCTTGTATTAGATGAAGGAATCAGAGGCGTGGTCATCAAGCTGGGTGCGGGTCTTGACCACTTGGAGCTTGACGGGGAACAAGTCACTGTCGGTGGCGGTTATTCAGTCGTGCGTCTTGCTACATCGTTGAGCAAAAAAGGCTTGTCGGGATTAGAATTCGCTGCCGGAATTCCGGGATCCGTCGGAGGCGCTGTTTATATGAATGCAGGCGCTCACGGGTCTGATATGAGTAAGATCCTTGTCAAAGCGCATATTTTATTTGAAGACGGCACGATCGAGTGGCTGACAAATGAGGAGATGGAATTCACCTACAGAACGTCCGTATTGCAAAAGAAACGCCCTGGTGTTTGTCTTGAAGCCGTTCTGCAGCTTGAACAAAAGGATAAAGAATCAATCGTTCAGCAAATGCAAAGCAATAAAGACTACAGAAAGAATACACAGCCGTATTCAAGCCCTTGTGCAGGAAGCATATTCAGAAACCCGCTTCCGAACCATGCCGGCAATTTAGTGGAAAAAGCAGGCTTAAAAGGATATCAAATCGGCGGTGCGAAAATATCGGAAATGCACGGGAACTTTATCGTCAATGCAGGCGGAGCATCAGCAAAAGATGTGCTTGATCTGATCGACCATGTGAAAAAGACGATCCGTGAAAAATATGAGATTGAGATGCACACAGAGGTTGAAATCATCGGTGAAAATCGCTGATTCAAGTTCTGAACTGAAGCTGTTCATATGATATACTGTAAGCAAACGACAAACGGCATCATAGTATGCCGTTTGTTTTGGAATAGGCAGACTTTTAAGGCTGTTTCATTTGAATGAGGTGAACAGGCAATGAATCCGGGGCATGACCGAGAAAAAATCGTAAATATTGAAGAGCGGATCCCTAAAATTAAAGAGCAGAGAAAACAGAAGGCAAACCGCCGGCTTATTTCATTTATTATGCTCTTTTTTATGATGGTGCTGATCATCGTGTATCTGCAGACACCGATCAGTAAAATTTCATCAATCTCTGTTACCGGCAATGAGAATGTTTCCAAAAAGGAAATTATTGATCTTTCCGATATAAAAAGCGGAGATACTGAATTTTGGAGTCTGGATAAGAAAAAAACAGCAAAAAAGATTCAGCAAAATAAATTAGTAAAAAAAGCAGAAATCAGCAAATCCCTTCCTAATAAAATCAACATTGCGATCGAAGAATATAAAGCGATTGCTTATTTAGAAAAAGACAATGTGTATTATGAAGTCCTTGAAAACGGTTCAGTTTTGCCAGACGAAGTAACGCCGGATGATGCGGGACCGATTTTGGTGAATTGGACAGACGCTAAAAAACGTGTTCAGATGGCCAAGCAGCTCGATGCTTTGTCAAATTCTATAAAACAATCGATTTCAGAAGTGTATTATACTCCTGTCAAAATGGATCAAAACCGGATTAAATTATATATGAACGACGGGTATGTCGTCACTGCATCCATCAAAACCTTTGCAGACCGAATGAAAACGTATCCTTCTATTATTTCACAGCTCAGCGGCAGTAAAAAAGGGATTATTCATTTAGAAGTTGCAACCTATTTTGAGGAGTTTGGAAAAAGCGATTCGTCTGCCAAAAAGGAAGATGAAAATTGAGAGGCAAATCAGCCGTCCTTCTTTCTTTGATTATGCTTATCGCCGGCTTTTTAATTTCTTTTTCTTTTCAGACGACAAGAGAAAACCACAAAAGCATGACAGAGACGGAAGAATGGAAAAAAGAATATGCCCTGCGGGATGAACTGCTGAAACAAGAGAAAGAAAACAAGGACCTTGAAAAAGAACTGTATCAAAAGCAGAACAAAGTCCGTCAGACTGAAAATAAGCTGAAGAACGAAAAAACCGAATACTATAACGTCCTGGAAGATGTAGAAAAGTACAGAATGTATATTGGGGAAGTCGGTGTACAAGGAGAGGGCGTTCAAGTGACTTTGGAAGATGCTTCTTACATACCGGAAGGAGAGAACGTGAACAGCTACATCGTTCACGAAAGTCATCTCTTTCAAGTCATAAATGAACTGTATATATCTGGTGCGGCAGCCGTCTCCGTCAACGGCCAGCGGCTGACCCATGATTCCTACATCAAGTGCAACGGGCCGGTCGTAACGGTAGACGGGGTGCAGCACCCCGCCCCGTTTGTCGTTTCTGCCATCGGAGATCCTGATGTCCTGCTTCCTTCGTTAAATATAGCAGGAGGCCTGATCGATCAGCTTTCTATGGATCATATTTCTGTTACCGCAGAAAAAAAGAAAAATGTACAAATGGAACCCATTCTGAAAACGAAGGAATGACTGGAAAAGCGGGTGAAGTGATTGAAAATAAAGCGTTCCTTCATTAGCATCAGCGTGCTTATGGTTATATTCGGCCTTATGATATCTGTTCAATTTAATTCTTTAAAGCATCCACAAGTCCGAGATACAAGAGATATGTGGGATATAAGAGAAGAGCTTACATCAGAGCAGAAGAAGCAGGAAGAGCTGCTGGCTGAAATTAAAAAATATGATAAATTGCTGAATACCTATACGCAAAACAAAGAATTGACAAAAGAAACAGCGCTCAATAATACGTTACAAACCTTAAAAAAAACAGCCGGCATGACCGATATAACAGGTAGCGGAATTGTCATCACCCTTTCTCCGCTTTTTTCTGAAAGCGTAACTGGAGAGGCGATCAAAAATCCACCGCCGGATTTACTAAAGAAGCTGATCAATGAACTCAACTCCTATGGTGCTGAGCATATCTCAATAAATGAGCGAAGAGTTGTGAATTCTTCAGTGATACGGGACATAAACGGCACAACAAAAATAGACGGATACAGCCTTGATGATTATCCTTTAACAGTAAAAGTGCTTGCTGAAGATCCGGACAAGCTGTACAGCAGGGTAAAGGGGTCCGATTTAGAGGATATCTTTGCTTCTGAAAATGTAGCGTTAAAAGCAGGTAAATCTGACAGCAGCCTGACTTTAAAAGCTTATGACAGAGCAGTGGACGTACAACAGCTAAAACCGCTGAAAGACTAAAAGGGAGGAGAATTGTCATGTGGCTGCCCGTGCTTGGACTCGTGCTCGGAATAACGATCGGATTGATGACAAACTTAACGATACCGAGTGAATACTCAAATTATTTATCACTTGCGGTGCTTGCTGCACTTGATACTCTAATCGGCGGAATCAGGGCGCATTTACAAGGTACATATGATGAAATGGTATTTGTTTCCGGTTTCTTTTTTAATATTATATTGGCAATAAGTTTAGCTTTTCTGGGAGTCCATCTTGGTGTAGACTTGTATTTAGCAGGTATATTCGCATTTGGAGTCAGGTTATTTCAGAATATAGCCGTTATAAGAAGAAATCTACTAACAAAGTGGACTCTTTCTAAAAAAAATAAAAAAAATGTGATATAAAAGAGGATATACATAGGATATAACGAATATTTTCAATAAACATAAAATGTGAAAAGCACATAAGGAATATTCCGTTGTTATTTTTTGTTACACACTTGTAAAGCCACATTCATTGTATTGTTGTTCCGCAAATAATAGAATAGAAATGATCGAAATGTGAGGAGGTGCCATAGAATGAACAACAATGAACTTTACGTCAGTCTTGACATCGGTACGTCCAATACAAAAGTGATCGTCGGAGAAATGACAGATGATTCCCTAAATATTATCGGTGTGGGAAATGTACCGTCTGAAGGGTTGAAAAAAGGCTCAATCGTTGATATAGATGAGACCGTTCATTCTATAAGAAAAGCGTTTGACCAAGCTGAAAGAATGGTAGGTTTTCCGCTTAGAAAAGCTATTGTCGGCGTTAATGGAAATTATATCAATATTCAAGATACAAACGGTGTTGTAGCAGTTTCCAGTGAAAATAAAGAAATTCAAGTAGAAGATGTCCGCCGCGTCATGGAAGCGGCTCAGGTTGTTTCAATACCGCATGAACAGCTGATAGTCGACGTCATTCCTAAACAATTTATCGTAGATGGAAGAGATGAAATTACCGACCCGAAAAAAATGCTAGGTGTGCGTTTAGAAGTAGAGGGCACACTGATCACCGGTTCAAAAACAATATTACATAACTTGCTTCGCTGCGTTGAAAGAGCCGGTGTTGAAATAACTGATATTTGTCTACAGCCGCTGGCAGCCGGTTCTGCTGCTTTGTCAAAGGATGAGAAAAATCTCGGTGTGGCTCTCATTGATATAGGCGGAGGGTCAACCACCATTGCCGTGTTCCAGAACGGACACCTGACTTCTACCCGTGTCATTCCTCTCGGAGGCGAAAATATCACCAAAGATATCTCCATCGGATTGAGAACGTCCACAGAAGAAGCGGAACGTGTGAAAAAACAATTTGGACATGCCTACTATAACGAGGCTTCAGAAGATGAAGTATTTGAGGTAACCGTTATAGGCACCAATCAAAAACAAACATTTACACAGCAGGAAGCAGCGAATATCATTGAAGCAAGAGTCGAAGAAATTCTTGAGATTGCTTCAGACGAACTTCGCAATATGGGAATTAGCGATCTGCCGGGAGGCTTCGTGCTGACAGGGGGGCAAGCAGCAATGCCTGGTATCATGTCACTAGCGCAGGATGTGCTGCAAAACAATGTCAGAGTGGCGAGCCCGAATTATATCGGTGTAAGAGATCCTCAGTATATGACGGCAGTTGGCATGATTCAATTCGCCTGCCGGAATGCAAGAATTCAAGGCAGAAAAATTGGCTTCAAGATGCCTGAAGAAGCGATACAGGAAATCGCCGTCTCATCAGCAGAGGAACAAGAGCAGCATCATCACCAAAATGAGATGCAGCAACGGCCAAAAGGAAAACAAAAAACACAAGCCGAACATAACAAACAGAGCAAAATGAAAAAACTATTAAGCATGTTTTGGGAATAGATAGATAGTCATTCGGCAGATTAGGAGGATTTAGCATGTTGGAGTTCGAAACAAACATAGACGGCTTAGCATCAATTAAAGTAATCGGAGTAGGAGGCGGCGGTAACAACGCGGTCAACCGAATGATTGAGAATGAAGTGCAAGGAGTAGAGTACATCGCGGTAAATACGGACGCTCAAGCTCTTAACCTGTCAAAAGCGGAAGTGAAAATGCAAATCGGCGCAAAGCTGACTAGAGGATTGGGAGCAGGTGCGAATCCGGAAGTCGGGAAAAAAGCCGCAGAGGAAAGCAAGGAGCAGATTGAAGAAGCGCTAAAAGGCGCTGACATGGTATTCGTAACAGCTGGTATGGGAGGCGGAACAGGAACAGGTGCCGCACCGGTTATTGCGCAAATCGCAAAAGATTTAGGAGCATTAACAGTCGGAGTCGTTACAAGACCGTTTACGTTCGAAGGTCGCAAAAGACAGCTGCAGGCGGCGGGCGGAATTTCTGCAATGAAAGAAGCGGTGGACACGCTGATTGTGATCCCGAACGACCGTATTCTTGAAATTGTTGATAAAAACACGCCGATGCTTGAAGCATTCCGTGAAGCTGATAACGTACTCCGTCAGGGGGTTCAAGGTATTTCTGACCTGATCGCTACTCCTGGTCTCATTAACCTAGACTTTGCTGATGTGAAAACGATCATGTCAAACAAAGGATCTGCTTTAATGGGTATTGGTATTGCGACTGGAGAAAACCGTGCTGCAGAAGCTGCGAAAAAAGCCATTTCCAGTCCGCTTCTTGAAGCAGCAATTGATGGCGCGCAAGGCGTCTTAATGAACATTACTGGCGGAACAAATCTGAGCCTTTATGAAGTTCAGGAAGCAGCAGACATTGTCGCTTCTGCATCTGATCAGGATGTAAACATGATTTTCGGTTCTGTTATTAACGAAAATCTTAAAGACGAGATTGTGGTTACGGTAATTGCCACTGGTTTTATCGAACAGGAGAAAGATGTTACGAAACCCCAGCGTCCATCATTAAACCAGAACATCAAATCACATAATCAGAGTGCTCCAAAACGTGAGCCGAAACGAGAGGAACCGCAGCATCAAAACACAGTCAGCCGTCAAACCTCACAGCCGGCTGACGATACGCTAGATATTCCGACATTCTTAAGAAACCGCAATAAACGCGGCTAATTGAAAGGACAAAATCGTTTTCGATTTTGTCCTTTTTTTATTTTTTCCTCAACCATTTCCATTCATATATTATGTCTTTTGCACTATGTCTTCCTACACATAACAACAAATCAACCTATTATACCTACTGATATTTCATGACCATATCATCATTTTTATTTATATGGAAATAAGATGACAGAAAACGACAATATCTGTAATTGAGATTGTCTACAGTTAACGTACAACGAAGCTTTGACAAACAAATTGAATGTTAAAGGAGGGACGACATTTTTTTACAAAGTGGTTTAAAAAAGGGGGATAAAAAATGAGGAAACAAACGAAAAACAGACTGATCAGTTCTGTTTTGAGTACAGTTGTCGTCAGTTCACTGCTGTTTCCGGGTGCAGCCGGGGCAAGCAGCAAAGGCGCTGCTTCTTCTGTAAAACAGGAGCTTCAATCTTCTGAATCGATTCAAAACAAGATTTCCAGCTCATTAAAGAAAAGCTTTAAAAAAGAAGAAAAAACTACCTTTCTGATCAAATTTAAAGATCAAGCTGATACCCAAAAAGCAGCAAAATCAGCTGTCAAAAAAGCGAAATCTAAAAAGCTGACCGCTGCTAAAACGGAATATCAAAAGCGTTCGGCCGTCGTGTCTTCGTTAAAAGTGACAGCTGATGAAGCTCAGAAAGACGTCTTGAAATATTTAAACAGCCAGAAAAATAAAGGGAACGCCGATGATATTCACTCCTATTATGTGGTAAATGGAATTGCTGTACATGCTTCAAAAGAAGTCATGGAGAAAGTGGCGCAGTTCCCTGAAGTAGAAAAGGTGCTTCCGAATGAAAAACGGCAGCTTTTTAAGTCATCCGCTTCCCCATTCAATATGAAAAAAGCACAAAAAGCGATAAAAGCAACTGACGGTGTAGAATGGAATGTAGACCAAATAGACGCACCGAAGGCTTGGGAGCTTGGCTATGACGGAACGGGTACGGTTGTCGCCTCCATTGATACCGGGGTTGAATGGGAACACCCTGCATTAAAAGAAAAATATCGCGGGTTTCATCCGGAAAGCCCCAATGAGCCTGATCATGACATGAACTGGTTTGATGCTGTAGCGAACGAGTCAAGTCCATACGATGATCTTGATCACGGCACTCATGTAACAGGTACAATGGTTGGCTCTGAGCCTGATGGCACGAATCAAATTGGTGTCGCACCTGGCGCAAAATGGATTGCTGTTAAGGCGTTTTCTGAAGATGGCGGGACAGACGCTGACATTTTGGAGGCTGGTGAATGGATTTTAGCTCCAAAGGACGCAGAGGGCAACCCTCATCCGGAAATGGCTCCGGATGTCGTCAATAATTCTTGGGGCGGGGGCTCCGGCCTTGATGAATGGTACAGAGATATGGTCAATGCCTGGCGGGCGGCCGACATTTTCCCGGAATTCTCTGCGGGAAATGCTGATCTCTTTAACCCGGGAGGACCTGGTTCTATTGCGAATCCTGCCAATTATCCGGAAGCGTTTGCGACCGGAGCGACTGATATTAACAAAAAGCTTGGCGATTTTTCACTTCAGGGACCGTCGCCTTACGATGAAACAAAGCCGGAAATTTCTGCTCCAGGCGTAAACATCCGGTCTTCAGTTCCCGGCCAGACATATGAAGACGGATGGGATGGCACGTCGATGGCAGGACCGCATGTTTCTGCTGTTGCTGCGCTATTGAAGCAGGCAGACGCCTCACTTTCTGTCGATGAGATGGAGGATATATTGACAAGCACGGCTGAGCCATTAACGGATTCTACATTCCCTGACTCTCCGAATAACGGATACGGTCATGGTTTGGTGAATGCTTTTGATGCCGTATCAGCGGTTACAGACGGTTTAGGAAAAGCAGAAGGGCAAGTTTCTGTCGATGGGGAAGATGAGGAGCTGCCTGGCTATCAGCATGAGAAAGTACATGAAGCTTATGAAGGTGCCAGCCTTCCGCTTACCTTGACAGCTGAAGACAATGTGAGTGTGACATCCGTGAAATTGTCCTATAAGCTGGATCATGGCGAATGGAACGAGGTCAAAGCTAAACGAATCAGCGGAGATCATCTGAAAGGAACGTACCAGGCGGAAATCCCAAGTATAAAGGGGACCGCATTAAGCTATAAGTGGATCATTCAGGATTTTGGCGGCCATGTTGTAGAGTCTGACATATATGATGTAACCGTGAAACCTAGCATCACTGTTGGATACAAACAGGATTTTGAAACAGAACTAGGCGGCTGGCTTACGAGCGGAACAAATAATAACTGGGAGTGGGGAGTTCCGGAATCAGGCCCTAATGCAGCTGCATCAGGAGAAAAAGTATATGGGACAAACCTGACTGGAAATTATGCCAATGGAGCGAATATGAATCTCACTATGCCTCCAATTGACGTGCCTGATTCAGGCGGCCTGTTTCTTCAATTTAAAAGCTGGCACAACCTGGAAAATGATTTTGATTATGGCTACGTTTTTGTTTTACCGGAAGGCGAAACGAATTGGGAGCAGGCAGGGGTCTATAACGGAAAGACTTCAAACTGGACCAGCGAAGAAATTAATTTATCCGCATACAGAGGCCAAAACATTCGAGTGATGTTTAACCTTCAGTCTGATGAAAGCATTGCAAAAGAGGGCTGGTACGTTGATGATGTTCAGCTTTCAGACAAATCTTCCGGGAAAACAGCCAAAAAGAATAAGCTGGGCGTACAAAAACCGGCAGAAAAGCAAAAGAAAAAAGCGGTTAATCCAAAAAAGGCTAAGCCATCAACAAATACAGCTGCCAAAACAAAACATAGTGCTGATATGCAGCCGCAAGCATTGCCGCTCAGAGCACAGGTCAGTGTGGTTGAAACAGGAAAATCAACCTATTCAGACCAATCAACCGGACAGTACAAGCTGACGCATAAAGCAGGAGACTACACGCTTATGGCAGAAGCTTACGGCTATCAATCAAAAACGCAAAAAGTGTCTTTGCAGGCAGATCAGACAACCCAAGCTAATTTTACGTTAGAAGAAATAAAGAAAGGCACATTAAAAGGCACTGTCATCAATAAAACAACAGGAGAGCCGGTAAAAGGCGCTTCCGTCTATGTTATCGAGGATGCCGCTGTTGAACCGGCAACTACAAACGACAAAGGAGAATATACACTTGAGGCCTACGAGGGCTCTTACACCATTAAAGTGGCTGCACCGGGCTATTACAGTGATGAATTTTCCGTTGATTTAAAAGGTGATATCACGAAAGAAACTGTGCTGAAGCCTTTCGTCGGTTATCCAGGCGAGATCGGATACGATGACGGAACAGCGGAGAATGCAAATTCCTATTTCGCGGCCGGAAACGGATGGGCGGTTAAAATGTCACTTGCTGACGGCAAGGAAAAAGGCATGCTGACAGGAGGGCTATTCAGATTCTGGGATACGGAGTTCCCTGATCCTGGCGGCACAGAGTTTAAGGTCGAGGTTTACGATGCTACAGGGAAAGATGGAGCACCCGGCAAAAAAATTGCGGGACCATATAACGCGGAAGCTCTTCGTAATGGCGAATGGACGAAAGTCGATCTCAGCTCGAAGGGGATTATGGTTGATAAAGACTTTTATCTTGTATATATCCAGTCAAAACCCGATCCATATTCACCAGGCTTGGCAATGGATGAAACCGGGCAGTACTCAGATCGCAACTGGCAGTATGTTAACGGAACATGGCAAAAAGGAGATAAAGAAGACGGCAACTATATGATTCGCGCGTTAGTCGATTATGAAGCTGCCGTACCTGTCATTACTTCTCCTGAAGATAAAGCATACACCAATAAGGAGAACGTCACGGTAAAAGGAAAGGCATCTCCGGGGACGACTGTAACCCTTTATAATGGTGATAAAGAAGCAGGGGAAACGAAAACTGCCGAAGATGGCACGTTCGAGGCAGGAGTTTCACTCAGCAAAGGGGAAAACAAGCTGACAGCGGCTGCATCAACAGACTCCGGAACGACAGATGCTTCAAGTCCTGTCACGGTCACACTTGATCAAGACAAGCCTGAACTGACGCTCGACAATCCAAAGGATGGCGAGAAAATCAATAAAGAAGCGCTGACTGTTAAAGGCACTGTTTCAGATGACAACTTGAAAGAAGTAAAGGTTAATGGCAAAAAAGCAACGGTCACAGACGGTTCCTACTCTGCCCGTATCCTTTTGGAAAACGGAAGCAACGAAGTAAAGGTGACAGCCACTGACTTAGCAGGCAACAAAACGACGAAAAAAGCTGTCGTCGATGTGAATTTTGACCAGCCAGTCATTACCGGACTGATTCCTGGTGAGGACAAAACCTTAAAAGCCGGTGAATCGGTCAAAATCGCTTTTTCAAGCGCGAAAGGTGCAGATGCAACGTTTGTCATTCGCCTGCCGCTCACAAATGCAAGAGCGAATGTACAAAACGCTACCGAGCTGCCGTTAAGAGAAATTTCTCCGGGACGATATGAAGGCTACTGGACAGCAACTTCTTCTATTAAAGCAAACGGAGCTAAAGTAGAGGTTATCGTTCGAGACGGTTACGGCAATGAAACCAGAAAAACAGCGAATGGAAAACTTTATATCAATACTGAAAAGTAAGTGTAAGAAAGCTGCCGCTCTTGGCAGCTTTTTTTCTATATACTCTCATTTATTCCCTCGACAAATTAAGCAGTTATCCCTGAAAAATTGTATGGGCCTCTCAACATTAATTGACAGACTTTCCCACAGAGCTTGCTTTATACTTATGAAACAAGAAGGGGAACAGCGTGATGCAAGAAAGAAAGGGGTCAGGTGTGAAAATCTATTTAGATGTCATTTGGCTGTTAAACTTTTGTTTTGACGCACTGTTGCTTTTACTGACGGCTTTTATTTTGAAACGCCATGTGAAAAAAAGAAGATTGATAGGCGGCGCGTTTATCGGGTCAAGTATTGTCCTTTTGATGTTTACTCCTTTCTCGCCGATCGTTGAGAACCCGGCCGGAAAGCTCGCTTTTTCGGTTGTCATTGTGCTCGTGACATTCGGTTTTAAGCGGTTTCGCTATTTCTTTCAAAATTTGTTTTCCTTTTATTTTGCTACTTTTCTAATGGGAGGGGGAATCATCGGAGCACATTCATTGCTGCAGTCAAACTCTATTGTCAGAAACGGTGTCATGATCACCAATCAAACCGGATTTGGCGACCCGATCAGCTGGATGTTTATCGTGGCTGGCTTTCCCGCATTATGGTTTTTTTCCAAAGGAAGAATCGAAGATATTGAAACAAAAAACATTCAATATGAGGAACGAGTCAGGGTACAGGCGGACCTGGGCGGCCAAACACTGCACGCAAGAGGCCTGGTGGATTCCGGCAACCAGCTGTATGATCCGCTCACAAAAACGCCGGTCATGATTCTTCACATTGATAAGCTTGAACCAATTTTCGGAGAGGCTGAAACGGTGATTATCCGAAATGCAGACCCGATGGAAGCGATTGAACAGCTTGATGATTCGTTTCGTTTTTTAGATAAAATGAGGCTGATCCCATATCGGGGAGTAGGCCAGCAGCATCAATTTTTATTATGTATCAAACCGGATCATGTAACGATTATGACAAAAGATGAAATGATTTCCGCGGATAAATGCTTAATCGGCATCAGCACGTCAAAGCTGTCGGCAGATGGAGATTTTGACGCGATTATTCATCCGAAAATGCTGTCCGGAAAGGCCATTAAGCACGTATCCTAATGTTCGCAAATGTCCGTTACTTATCATACTCATAAGACGTGACATTTAGAAGGGAGAGGAAGATGAAAAAACTTAAATTGCGGTTGACGCACCTCTGGTATAAGCTGCTGATGAAACTGGGCTTAAAAAGCGATGAAGTGTATTACATAGGAGGGAGTGAAGCTTTGCCGCCGCCATTATCAAAAGACGAGGAGCAGGTTCTATTAATGAAGCTCCCAAGCGGCGACCAGGCGGCCCGCGCTATTTTGATCGAACGCAACCTGCGGCTTGTCGTCTATATCGCACGGAAATTTGAAAACACGGGAATTAATATTGAAGATTTAATCAGCATCGGCACCATTGGATTAATCAAAGCTGTGAATACCTTCAATCCGGAAAAGAAAATCAAGCTGGCTACATATGCCTCTCGCTGTATCGAGAATGAAATCCTGATGTATTTAAGGAGAAACAACAAAATCCGTTCAGAAGTTTCTTTTGATGAACCGCTTAATATTGATTGGGACGGCAATGAGCTTCTGCTTTCTGATGTGCTGGGCACGGATGACGACATCATCACAAAGGACATTGAAGCAAATGTAGATAAAAAGCTTCTAAAAAAAGCGCTCGAACAGTTAAATGAGAGGGAGAAACAAATCATGGAACTGCGTTTTGGGCTCGTCGGCGAAGAGGAAAAGACCCAAAAGGATGTTGCGGATATGATGGGGATTTCCCAATCCTATATTTCCCGTCTGGAAAAAAGAATCATTAAAAGATTGCGAAAAGAATTCAACAAAATGGTGTAAAAAATTTTTGCGGGTTAATCCCTTGATTCTACAAGGATTTCCCAATTATGACTATTTTTCGGTTTGAGTGCAGTGCATATTTTTCCCACCCGAGGAGATACTTAACGTTGTACAGCAGCTCCTGTAGGGAGGGAAAAAAGTGTCGAGAAATAAAGTCGAAATCTGCGGGGTGGATACCTCCAAATTACCCGTACTCAAGAATGAAGAAATGAGAAAGCTGTTTAGGCAATTGCAGGACGAAGGTGATGATTCAGCCAGAGAAAAGCTTGTAAACGGGAACTTGCGTCTTGTCTTAAGTGTCATTCAAAGATTTAATAACAGAGGGGAGTATGTTGATGACTTATTTCAAGTCGGCTGTATCGGACTAATGAAATCCATTGATAATTTTGATCTAAGCCACAATGTTAAGTTTTCAACATACGCTGTACCTATGATTATCGGAGAAATCCGCAGGTATTTGCGCGATAATAACCCGATACGTGTCTCGAGATCACTCAGGGATATCGCATATAAGGCACTTCAGGTAAGAGAGCGGTTAATCAGTGAGACAAGCAAGGAGCCGACGGCAGAGGATATCGCCAAAGTTCTTGAAGTACCGCACGAAGAAATCGTGTTCGCACTCGACGCCATTCAAGATCCGGTATCTCTTTTTGAACCGATCTACAATGACGGCGGAGATCCGATTTATGTCATGGATCAAATCAGTGATGAACGCAACAAAGATACACAATGGATTGAAGAGCTGGCTTTGAAAGAGGGCATGAGAAGACTGAACGAGAGGGAAAAAATGATTTTAAGAAAACGGTTCTTCCAAGGAAAAACGCAAATGGAAGTAGCTGAAGAAATCGGCATTTCCCAGGCACAGGTGTCCAGACTGGAAAAGGCAGCAATCAAACAAATGAATAAGAATATTCATCAATAGCATGCACGCCGAAAGCCTTTAAAACAATTTCTGTTTTAAAGGCTTTTCTATTTGGAAACGAGCGGTTTACGTTTTCGAAAAAGTAAGGTATCCTAGTCCGTACACAGTTTTGTGAAAATTAAAATAATTATTCGGCTTGGAAAGAGGAGGACCACAATGATTTTGCAGCTTGACAATGTCTCACTAAAACGGAATGGAAAATGGATACTAAAGAATATTCATTGGAAAGTAGAAGAAAAGGAGAATTGGGTGCTTTACGGATTAAACGGAGCTGGGAAGACCGCGCTGTTAAATATGTTATGCTCTTACTATTTTCCGACAGCAGGCGAGATGCAGGTGCTTGGTCATGTATTCGGAAAAACGGAGCTGGGAGATAAACTCAGACGAAAAATCGGCCTTGTCTCAGCGGGTCTTCAGCAAAAATTGTATCCGGCAGATTCAGCTTTTGAAATTGCTCTGAGCGGGGCATATGCTTCGATTGGCTTGTATGAAACACCAAGTGCGGAAATCAGAGAAAAAGCGATTGCCCTGCTCGAGGACTTAGGAGCCATTGATTATGCCGACCGCCGCTACGAAACTCTTTCTCAAGGAGAGAAACAAAGAGCTTTAATCGCAAGAGCGCTAATGGCTGATCCGGAGCTGCTTATACTGGACGAACCAGTTACAGGACTTGATTTTATTGCCCGGGAAAAACTGTTAGATACGATTACGCACATTGCAAGCAGGGAAAATGCGCCGTCTATTCTTTATGTTACGCATCATGCGGAAGAAATTTTGCCGATTTTTGATAAAGCCCTCTTGTTAAAAAAGGGAGAAGTCTTTAGGTCAGGACAAATGAAAGACATGCTGACAGACGAATCATTTTCTTCTTTTTTTGATACGCCGATCCGTGTATTATGGAATCAGGATCGTCCGTTTTTAACAAGAGCTGAGCCGGTGACAAATGCATAACAACATACGATTCATCCTGGGGGTGCTTTCGAAGCTGAGAGAGACGCTTGTCTCAACCCTTATTGACCTGATCTGGATCATACCAGCGGAGGGAAGCGGTGAAAAAAGCGGAGAATGCAGCAGCTTGCACTCTGCTTTCTTTATTAAGCCGTTTCATGAATATGAAACGGCTTTTTTCTATTAAAAATAGGAGCGGATAACATGATTGATCAAGTAGAATCTTTACTGAAAAAAGCGGAAGAACAAAAAGACGAGCTCATTGAGCTTGCGAAAACGCTGATTTCTTTTAAAACACCGGCGCCGCCTGCGAGAAATACAGACAGCATCCAAACATGGATTGCACAGTTTTTGCTTGAACGGGGGTTTTCCATCGACAAATGGGACGTTTATCCAGGAGATCCCAATGTTGTGGGTGTTTTAAAGGGAACAAATTCAGCAGCCTATCAAAGTTTAATCATCAATGGGCATGTCGATGTGGCAGAGGTAAAAGAGGGCGAGGACTGGGTGCATGACCCATTTTGTCCCAGTGAGAAAAACGGTTTCTTAATCGGCCGGGGCGCTTCAGATATGAAAGGCGGAATGGCCTGTGTGCTGTTTGCTTTAAAGCTGATTCGTGAAGCGGGCGTTGAGCTCCCGGGCGATTTGATTCTGCAATCGGTCATCGGGGAGGAGGTCGGAGAGGCCGGCACGCTTGAATGCTGCAAAAAGGGCTATCACGCAGACTTTGCAGTTGTGGCGGATACGAGCAATATGCATATTCAAGGTCAAGGCGGAGTGATTACAGGCTGGATCGAAATCAAAAGCAGTCAAACGTTTCACGATGGAACAAGACGCAATATGATCCACGCTGGCGGAGGAACATTCGGGGCGAGCGCGATCGAAAAAATGGCAAAAATCATTTCTGGACTCGGTGAGCTTGAGCGCCATTGGGCCATTATGAAACGTTATCCCGGCTTTGCACCCGGTACAAACACAATTAATCCCGCTGTTATAGAAGGAGGCAGACATGCGGCCTTTATAGCGGATGAGTGCCGGCTGTGGATCACAGTCCATTTTTACCCGAATGAAACGCATGAACAAGTGGCAGCGGAAATAGAAGATTACATCAACCGGCTGAGTGACAGTGATATTTGGCTGAGGGAAAACCGTCCTGTCTTTAAATGGGGAGGCTCTTCAATGATTGAGGAAAGAGGAGAAATTTTTCCGGCCTTGGAAATTGATCCGGCTCATCCTGGCGTTTTAGCCCTTACAGCGTCACACGAGGAAATCAAACGCGAACGCCCGGTCGTTGACGTCTCTCAGACCGTAACCGATGGCGGATGGCTTTATAATGCCGGTATCCCAAGCGTGATCTACGGACCTGGCAATTTATATAATGCTCATTCCGTTAATGAGGAGGTATCGATTGAGCAGCTCGTAGATTATACGAAAATCATGCTCACATTCATCCTTAGATGGTGCAGCCGTAAAAAAGAACAATGATCATGAAAATTTCTCCTTGCTGACAAGGTTCAGCCCGCCCGTTCATATACTAGAAAAAAGGACCGAAAAAGGACGTGATGGGAATGATCAGCATTTCAGAATTTCAGGTGAAAGATGTCGTCAATGTCTCTAACGGAAAAAAATTGGGGAGCATCGGCGATATTGATATCAATGTCACTACAGGAAAAATTCAGGCGATTATACTAGGGGGAAATGGAAAAGTTCTCGGTTTTTTTGGAAAGGAAGAGGAAATGGTCATTCCTTGGCGAAATATAGTTAAAATCGGAGAAGATGTCATTTTAGTCCGATTAAGTGAATCCCACGCTTAACCTGCTTTTTTGCTGCTGATTGTCAAATGCCGGAAGTCTGAACTCTTCCGGCACATTTCATTTATGAAATATGTAAATCGGCGCTAAACGAATGCAGAAAGATGTGGTAAAATAAGTGGGAAATTACGCCTTATAAATGTTTGTCGAAAGGTTGGATCATCATGAATACATATCACCCATTCAGTCTCACCACCCCCTCGACACTCATGATACAAGACTGGAAACAAACGAATCAAAACGATGCAGAAGTCATTGCCGGATTTACTACGAAAAACGGCGGTGTCAGTCAAAAACCTTTTGAGTCGTTAAATACAGGATTGCACGTTCATGACAAAGATGCAGATGTGGTTAAAAATCGTGAATATATAGCCGATATGTTTAATATTGATTTGCAGTCTTGGGTATTTGCTGACCAGACACACGACAATCGCGTCCAAAAAGTGACGCAGAGGGATAGGGGAAAAGGCGCCCGTGAGTATCACTCAGCTTTTAAAGCAACAGACGGGCTCTATACAAATGATAAAAATGTATTTTTGGCATTATGCTTTGCTGATTGTGTGCCCCTATTCTTTTTCGATCCGGTGAAATCGCTTGTCGGGATCGCTCATGCCGGATGGAAAGGCACGGTCAAACAGATTGGCAGAGAAATGGTGAAGCAATGGACCGAACAGGAGGGCTCGAAGCTTTCTGATATATACGCTGTTGTCGGACCGTCTATCTGCGGTGCGTGCTATACGGTAGATGACCGTGTGATGAATGCTGTCCGCGCATTGCCGTTTTCAGCAGATCGCGCCGTGAATCAGACGGGGCAGGGGCAGTATCAGCTTGACCTGAAAGAGCTGAACCGACTCATACTGATTGACAGCGGTTTGGCAAATGAGCAGATTTCTGTCAGCGGTTTATGTACGGAAAGTGAGCCGTCACTTTTCTTTTCCCATCGGCGAGATCAGGGGAAAACAGGACGGATGATGTCCTTTATCGGAATGAAGGAGGCATAAAAGATCTTGCGTGTTGTTGATCATTTACGACATATAAACGAACGAATAAACGAAGCATGTAACAGATCGGGCCGCAGATCCGATGAAGTTACGGTTATTGCAGTCACAAAATATGTGTCGCCTGAAAGAGCACAGGAGGCGGTCGATGCGGGCATCACGTGCCTCGGAGAGAACCGGGACGCCGAACTGCTTCGCAAACAGGAAATCATTAAAGGAAATCCGGAATGGCATTTTATCGGCAGCCTTCAATCAAGAAAAGTAAAAGCTGTCGTCAATTCAGTTTCCTATATTCATTCCCTGGACCGGCTTTCATTAGCGAAAGAAATTGAAAAACGGGCTGAAGGTGCTGTCCAATGCTTTGTGCAGGTCAATACCTCGCTTGAGCCCTCTAAACACGGCATGAATAAAGAAGAAGTGATACCATTCATACAGGAGCTTTCCGGCTTTGACAACATTGTTGTGGCCGGACTGATGACAATGGCTCCACTGACTGATGACCAAGATGAGATTAGAAGCTGTTTCCGAACGCTTAGAGAACTTCGTGATCAGGTTCAAGAGCTGAAACAGCCGAACGCTCCATGTACAGAACTGTCGATGGGCATGTCAAATGATTTTGAAATCGCGATTGAAGAAGGGGCTACTTATATTAGAATCGGCTCATCGTTAGTCGGAAATGAAACAGGGGGTGTACAGCAATGAGTATGAAAAATAAACTGAAAAACTTTTTCTCAATGGATGAAGAAGAATACGAATACGAATATATTGAAACTGAGCGGGATTCTCATGAAGAACAGGAACAAAAAGAAAAACCTGCTTATAATGCCGGTAAACCAGCAGCCAAACAGAATGTAGTAAGCTTGCAAAGTGTTCAGAAATCCTCTAAAGTGGTGTTGAGTGAGCCGCGCGTTTATGCGGAGGCGCAGGAAATAGCCGACCATCTGAAGAACAGGCGGGCAGTTGTCGTCAATCTTCAGCGGATACAGCATGACCAGGCGAAACGGATTGTTGACTTTTTAAGCGGCACCGTTTATGCCATTGGCGGCGATATCCAAAGAATCGGTTCAGATATTTTCCTATGCACGCCTGACAACGTAGATGTTTCAGGCACAATTTCTGAGCTCATATCTGAAGACGATCAGAGGTGGTAAAGCGAGATGATCCTTTATCAAGTTTTTTCGGTTTTAAGCTTATTAATTACAATATACTCATTTGCCCTGATCATATATATTTTTATGTCATGGGTGCCGAGTACGAGGGAAACAGCAGTCGGACGGTTTTTAGCGTCGATCTGTGAACCATATCTCGAGCCATTCAGAAAAATCATCCCTCCAATTGCAATGCTGGATATCTCGCCAATCGTAGCCATTCTTGTGCTGCGGTTTGCAACAACCGGCTTGTGGGGGCTTTATCGCATGATTGCGTTTTAAGGTGACAGTTTGATAGGGGGCTTGGCAGCAGCCAAGCCTCTTTACATAGAAGGGAAAGACGATGAGCGATATTTATCAGCACTTCAGAAAAGAAGAGCGTGCCTTTATCGATCAGGCGCTCGAATGGAAAAGAATTGTCCAGGAACAGTACCGGATGAAGCTGACCGACTTTTTAGATCCCCGGGAGCAGGTCATTCTCGCTGCGGTCACGGGACAGGCAGATGTAGGACTGGCTTTTTCCGGCGGCTATGACAGAGCGGAGCGAAAACGGGCCATTTTATATCCTGAGTACATTACGCCGGAAGAATCGGATTTTGAGCTTCAGGCGTTTGACGTTCGCTATGCTGAAAAATTTGTGACGGTTGATCACCGGTCTCTCCTTGGTTCGTTAATGGGAATCGGTCTGAAGCGGCAAAAGTTTGGCGATTTAGTGTTTTCAGAGACGGCGGTGCAAATCATTGTCTCAGCTGATACAGCCGATTTTGTTGCGGCTCAGCTTACCCAAGCCGGAAAAGCTGCAGTCAAGCTTGAGAAAATTGACTTGTCAGACCTTGAAATTCCTGCACGAGATGTCGAAATAAGAGATGACACCGTTTCTTCTTTAAGGCTTGACGCGGTCTGCGCCTCTATGAGCAGGCAATCACGCCAGAAATCACAAACGCTGGTGAAAAACGGTCTCGTAAAAGTGAACTGGAAGGTTGTTGAAGACCCTTCTTACCAGGTTGCTGAAGGGGATATGCTCTCTATCAGGGGCTTTGGCCGCTGCAGCCTGACAAAAATCGAAGGGAAAACCAAAAAAGACAAGTGGAGAGTCACGTTTGAACGACAAAAATAGTCGGTTTTTCAGTTTTTTTCTCCATCTGTGCGAAATTTGTTTTATAATGTGAACTAGATAACCGTACTGAAATGTAAAAAATGGAGGTGGCATCATGCCATTAACGCCGAATGATATTCACAACAAGACGTTTACAAAAAGTTTTCGCGGATATGATGAAGACGAGGTAAATGAATTTCTGAGTCAAGTCAGAAAAGATTACGAAATTGTTCTCCGTAAAAAAACAGAGCTTGAAGCGAAAGTCAATGAGCTCGATGAAAGAATCGGACACTTTGCCAACATTGAAGAAACGCTGAATAAATCCATTCTGGTTGCCCAAGAAGCAGCTGAGGACGTAAAGCGCAATTCTCAAAAGGAAGCAAAGCTGATTGTTCGGGAAGCGGAGAAAAACGCTGATCGCATCATCAACGAATCTTTATCGAAATCAAGAAAAATCGCAATGGAAATCGAAGAGCTGAAAAAACAGTCTAAAGTGTTCAGAACACGTTTCCAAATGCTGATTGAAGCGCAGCTTGATCTTCTGAAAAATGATGATTGGGATCATTTGCTTGAGTATGAAGTCGACGCTGTGTTTGAGGAAAAGGAATAAATTCTCTGATTACCTTGACATTTTCTTAGCTTGTCGAATATAATACGTTCATAAATTCAGATGAAAAGACGGTTGAAAGGGACAGTCATGTTTCCATCATGCCTTCATAGCGACCCGGAGATGGTGAAAGTCCGGGATGGCCGGAATCATGTAGATCAGCCCTTAAGTTTCCTTTCTGAACTCACAGTAGGTTAGGACGTTCATCACGTTACGATGCTCGAGAGGAAAAAGCGTAAGCCTGGCTTTTTCTAAAAGGGTGGTACCGCGAGATAAGCTTTCTCGTCCCTTATGGGATGAGAGGGCTTTTTTTATTTTCTGAAAAAATTGGTGGAGGAATGAAAATGGATTACAAAGACACGCTCTTAATGCCGAAAACAGATTTTCCGATGCGAGGCAACTTGCCAAACCGTGAGCCTGACATGCAAAAGAAATGGGAGGAGCAGGATATCTACAGTCTAGTACAGGAACGGACGAAAGACCGCCCTAAATTTGTTTTACATGACGGACCTCCGTACGCAAACGGCGATATCCACATGGGCCACGCGCTTAACAAAATTTTAAAGGACTTCATCGTCCGCTACAAATCAATGAGCGGGTACAACGCACCGTATGTACCGGGCTGGGATACACACGGGTTGCCGATTGAAACAGCTCTTACAAAAAACAAAAAAGTGAACCGCAAAGAAATGTCAGTAGCTGAATTCCGCAAGCTATGCGAAGAATATGCATGGAAGCAAATTGAGGGTCAGCGTGAGCAATTCAAGCGTCTTGGAGTCCGCGGCGACTGGGAAAATCCATATGTGACACTGAAACCGGAATATGAAGCGCAGCAAATCCGCGTTTTCGGTGAAATGGCAAAACGAGGCTATATTTATAAAGGCCTTAAACCGGTTAACTGGTCACCTTCAAGTGAGTCTGCTTTAGCTGAAGCGGAAATCGAATATCAAGACAAACGCTCAGCATCTATTTACGTTGCTTTTGGCGTAAAAGACGGAAAAGGCGTGCTTGAAAATGGCGAGCGCATCATCATTTGGACAACAACGCCTTGGACGATTCCTGCAAACCTCGGCATTTCAGTTCATCCTGATCTGGAATACAGCGTGATTGCAGTCGGTGATGATCGCTTTGTTGTAGCAAGTGCACTGGTTGAAGCTGTAGCTTCTGCATGCGGCTTTGAGCAGTATGAAGTGACAAGAACGATCAAAGGGAAAGATCTCGAAAATATTATCGCTGAACATCCGCTATACGGCAGAGATTCACTCGTTATGCTTGGCGATCACGTGACAACTGACGCCGGAACAGGCTGTGTTCATACAGCACCGGGACATGGGGAAGATGACTTTATCATTGGCCAAAAATACGGCTTAGACGTCCTTTGTCCGGTTGATGAAAAAGGTGTGATGACAAGCGAAGCTCCTGGCTTTGAAGGTATGTTCTATGATGATGCAAACAAAGTGATCACACAGCAGCTCGAAGAAAAAGGCGCACTCGTGAAGCTTGAATTCATTACACACTCCTATCCGCACGATTGGAGAACAAAGAAACCAACCATTTTCAGAGCAACTGCGCAATGGTTTGCGTCTATTAAAGATTTCAGATCAGACCTGCTGGATGCCATTAAAGAAACCAAATGGGTTCCTGAATGGGGCGAGCAGCGTTTGCACAACATGGTTCGTGACCGCGGAGACTGGTGTATTTCCAGACAGCGTGCATGGGGTGTGCCGATTCCGGTATTTTATGCTGAAAACGGCGAGCCAATCATCACAGATGAAACGATTGAGCACGTTTCAGAATTGTTTAGACAACATGGCTCAAACATTTGGTTTGAAAAAGAAGCGAAGGATCTTCTTCCGGAAGGCTTTACGCATCCTGGAAGCCCGAACGGCACTTTTACAAAAGAACAGGACATCATGGATGTTTGGTTTGATTCTGGTTCTTCCCACCAAGCGGTGCTTGAAGAACGCGAGGATCTCGTTCGGCCGGCTGATTTATACCTTGAAGGCTCTGACCAATACCGGGGCTGGTTTAACTCATCTCTATCAACAGCAGTAGCCGTAACAGGAAAAGCGCCATATAAAGGTGTGCTCAGCCATGGGTTTGCACTGGATGGAGAAGGACGCAAAATGAGTAAATCCATCGGTAACGTCGTCGTTCCAGCAAAAGTCATGAAACAGCTTGGCGCCGACATTTTGAGATTATGGGTGTCTTCTGTTGACTACCAGGCGGATGTTCGCGTGTCTGATGCGATTCTGAAGCAGGTTGCTGAAGTATACCGTAAAATCCGCAACACGTTCCGTTTCCTTCACGGCAACCTGTTCGATTTTGATCCAAAAACAAATGCGGTGGCTGTTGAAGATCTTCGTGAAGTCGATCAGTACATGCTGATTAAGCTAAACAAACTGATTGATAAAGTGAAAAAAGCGTATGACGAGTACGAATTTGCGGTTGTGTATCACAGCATCCATAATTTCTGTACAATTGAATTAAGCTCATTCTATCTGGATTTCGCTAAGGATATTGTATACATTGAGCATGCGGATCATCCGGATAGACGCAGCATGCAGACTGTATTCTACGAAACGCTGCTTGCGTTAGTGAAGCTTACAGCACCGATTCTGCCTCATACCGCTGACGAATTATGGTCTCACTTAACATTCGTTGACGAGCAGAGCGTTCAGCTGACAGACATGCCGGAAACGATTGCGGTTCCAAACAGCGAAGCGACAGAAGATAAGTTTGACCGTTTTATGTCTCTTCGTGATGATGTGCTAAAAGCGTTAGAAACAGCGCGAAATGAAAAAATCATTGGTAAATCATTGGAAGCAAGCCTGAAATTGTATCCGAATAAAGAAAACAAAGAGCTATTAGCTTCTATTAAAGAAAATCTTTCTCAGCTGTTTATTGTTTCTGAATTAACCATCAGCGAAGAAAATGAAGCGCCAAACGATGCGCAAAGCTTTGAGACGGGGAAAATCGCTGTCGAGAAAGCTGAAGGTGAAATGTGTGAGAGATCCCGTGTGATTTCTAAAGATGTAGGTGCGAACCCGAAATATCCTACATTGTCACTGCGCAACGCTGAAATCGTTGAAAAGTATTATCAGAACTAATGAAAAGAGCCCGGCGCAAAAGCCGGGCCTTTTTTTGTGCCAAGAGTGACATCGTTTAGAATGGCAGGAAAAATCTTATGGGCTTTAGATCATCATTCACAGGTAACAATATAGGTATTACGTTAAGAGCAGGAGTTGTGATGAATGAATGATCAACTGACCGCAATTTATACGGAACTTCTTCTGATGAAAGAAGAATTACAGTCGAGATTATTTGAGTATTCTTGCTTTCAGGTTTCAACAAGCCCGCAAGCAGCAATCAATCATAAACAAAAAGCAACTCTGATCTATCATATTAAAGAAGAGCTTCAAGACGTTCTTCTCGCATTGTCGAAAATTGAGGACGGCACATTCGGATACTGTGAAGAAACTGGAGCTCCCATTCCTCTTTCAAAGCTGGCTGTGCTGCCGACAGCGCGAACAGCAAATGATTTTCTGTATTCAGTCCAATTTGAAAAAAAAACACTTCCTCTGTGGAAATCAACTGATATTGAATATGATCAGGCGCTGTATGAATAACAGCGCCTCTCCGATTAAGTCTGTATAGAGGCTGATATTTCTTTACTCCAGTGCTTTTTATTGATAAAATGCATAATGGACTAAAGTAACCGTATAATGGAGGAACGTTTGTGCTGTATTACGTTATCGCACTACTTATTATCGCAGCTGATCAACTGACAAAATGGCTTGTCGTCAAGAACATGGAACTTGGACAAAGCATACCGATCATTGATCAGGTATTCTATATCACCTCCCATCGCAATACGGGTGCGGCGTGGGGGATATTAGCCGGTCAGATGTGGTTTTTCTACCTCATCACAACTGCAGTCATTATTGGTATTGTTTATTACATACAGCGTTATACGAAAGGGCAAAAGCTTCTTGGTGTTTCCCTTGGACTCATGCTTGGCGGCGCCATCGGCAATTTTATCGATCGGGCTGTCAGACAGGAAGTGGTGGATTTTATCCATGTCATTATCGTCAATTACAATTACCCGATTTTTAATATCGCGGACTCTTCATTATGTGTCGGCGTAATGCTTTTATTTATACAAATGCTGTTGGACAGCGGGAAAAAGAAGAAGGAGCAATAGCATGAATCAATTTGACATAACCGCTTCAGAAGAACAAAAAAGTGAGCGGATTGATAAATTTCTGGCATCGACTGAAAATGGTTGGTCGAGAACCCAGGTGCAGCTATGGGTGAAGGACGGACAAGTTGTCGTGAACGGAAGCCCTGTAAAATCGAATTATAAAATTCAGCCGGGGGATCAGGTGACTGTCACTGTGCCTGAGCCTGAAGCGCTCGACGTGCTGGCAGAACCTATGGATCTGGATATTTACTATGAAGATCAGGATGTGCTGGTCGTCAATAAACCTCGCGGAATGGTTGTGCACCCAGCTCCCGGGCATCTTACGGGTACACTTGTAAACGGCCTTATGGCTCATTGTACGGACCTATCCGGAATAAATGGCGTGATGCGTCCGGGGATCGTCCACAGAATCGATAAGGACACGTCTGGCTTATTAATGGTGGCGAAGAATGATATGGCGCACGAGTCACTTGTAAACCAATTGGTCAACAAAACGGTTACGCGGAAATATACGGCAGTTGTCCATGGGCTTATTTCTCACGATGATGGTACAATTGATGCGCCGATCGGGCGGGATAAGAAAGATCGGCAAAGCATGACTGTAACACGTGATGGAAAAAACGCCGTCACTCATTTTCATGTTCTTGACCGCTTCCAGGAATTTACGCTTGTGGAATGCCAGCTTGAAACAGGAAGAACGCACCAAATCCGTGTGCATATGAAGTATATCGGATTCCCGTTAGCAGGAGATCCGAAATACGGGCCGAGAAAAACGATCGATTTTAACGGACAGGCGCTTCATGCCGGAATTTTAGGTTTTCAGCATCCGCGCACTGACGAATATATCGAATTTGAGGCACCGCTTCCTGATGATATGTCTGCTTTAATCGAAAATCTGAGAAAAACCCGTTGACAGGGCATCTCTTTTCTGAAATAATAAACGAAGCTGAATAGATTCTTTAAAACAGTCCAGAGAGGCTGAGAAGGATAACGGATTGACGGGATACGTGTATATGCACGCATCTTGTCCTAAAACCCCTCTCTGCCAATGGCAAGAGGGGTTTTTTCTTCTAAATGAACTGTGAGGTGTCACATAATGAATCAAAAAGCTGTCATTCTCGACGAACAGGCAATCAGACGTGCGCTGACCAGAATTGCTCACGAAATGATTGAACGCAATAAAGGGATGAACAACTGCATCCTTGTCGGTATCAAGACAAGAGGTATTTACTTGGCAAAACGCCTCGCCGAACGGATAGAACAGATTGAAGGGAATCCTGTAACGGTTGGAGAAATTGATATCACCCTTTACAGAGACGATCTATCCAAAAAAACGAGCAATGAAGAACCGCTCGTGAAAGGTGCAGATATACCGGTAGACATCACAGATCAAAAAGTAATTGTCGTAGATGATGTTCTTTACACAGGAAGAACGGTCAGAGCCGCAATGGACGCCCTTGTCGATGTAGGCAGACCTTCCTCAATTCAACTGGCTGTGCTTGTTGACAGAGGACACAGAGAACTGCCGATCCGAGCAGATTACATCGGGAAAAACATCCCGACTTCAAAAGCTGAAAAGGTTATGGTTCAGCTTGATGAGGTTGACAAAAACGATCTCGTCGCCATTTATGAAAATGAATAATGTATCACCTTTTTAAAGTAATCCAGAGAGGTTGCAAAGAGGTGCACAGCGAAGCCCCGAAAGTATGCGGCCGGTCTTTGTATGCCTCTTTGCGTAAAAACAGCAAAGAGGTTTTTTTATACAGTTATTAAGTCATCCTAATATGAAAAGTCATCAATCAGGGGGAAAATCATCATGAGTAAGAAAAAAGTTAATTTAGGAGTCAGGGAAATCCCGAAACCTTTCTCTTGGGTTTCGTTCAGCCTGCAGCATTTATTTGCGATGTTTGGCTCAACGATTTTGGTTCCGAAGCTGGTCGGAATGAGTCCTGCTGTTGCATTGGTGACGAGCGGTATCGGAACACTTGCTTACCTTCTGATCACGAAAGGACAAATACCAGCGTATCTCGGTTCATCCTTTGCCTTTATTTCTCCGATCATCTTGGTAAAAGCGACCGGCGGACCCGGAGCGGCAATGGTTGGTGCGTTTCTGGCAGGGCTTGTGTACGGGCTGATTGCCTTGCTGATCAGACAGCTCGGAACAGGCTGGCTGATGAAGCTTCTCCCGCCTGTCGTCGTAGGTCCGGTTATTATCGTCATTGGACTGGGTCTGGCCGGCACAGCGGTAAATATGGCCATGTATGCTGATCCGAATGCCAGTGAGCTGGTTTACAGCTTAAAACATTTCAGTGTTGCAGGTGTCACTTTAGCGATCACGATCATTTGCGCGATTTTCTTGCGGGGCTTCTTAAGCTTAATCCCGGTCTTGATCGGAATCATCGGCGGATACTTGTTTGCCTTGACTCAAGGAATTGTCAACTTCCAGCCGGTGCTTGACGCGAAATGGTTTGCAGTCCCTGAATTTATCATCCCGTTTAAAGATTATACGCCGTCAGTGACACTTGGCATCGCCGCAGCAATGGTCCCTGTCGCATTTGTTACCATGTCAGAGCATATCGGCCACCAGATGGTGCTGAGCAAAGTTGTAGGACAAGACTTCATTAAAAAACCGGGTCTCCATCGCTCGATAATGGGCGACAGCGCGGCCACAATCCTTGCTTCCTTGATTGGCGGCCCGCCTACAACAACTTATGGAGAAAACATTGGCGTACTGGCCATTACGAGAGTGTTCAGCGTCTTTGTTATCGGAGGCGCGGCAGTGATTGCCCTTTGCTTCGGCTTCATCGGCAAAATATCTGCGCTTATCAGTTCAGTCCCGTCAGCGGTTATGGGAGGCGTTTCCTTCCTGCTGTTCGGCATCATCGCTTCAAGCGGCTTGAGAATGCTGATTGACAACAAAATTGATTATGAAAATAACAGAAACCTCATCATCACATCAGTCATCCTTGTAATCGGCGTAGGCGGCGCTTTTATTCAGGTGTCTGAAGGAGGATTCCAAGTGTCAGGCATGGCGCTTGCGGCAATTGTAGGTGTCATCTTAAACCTGATTCTTCCACAAGCGAAGGAAGAGCAGGCAGACACATCCGAACAACATCATATTTAAACCTTTTAATGAAAGTCCAGAGAGGCTTGGAAGGGTTATAAAGAGAAGAAAGCTTCACGCTGCTCCTCTATTTAACCGTACCCCGAGTCTATCCAAGACCGGGGTTTTTTCAGCCTTAAACAAGTTGAAATGAGAGGAGAAAGAAAATGAAGCATTTAACGACGATGAGTGAACTCAGCACTGGGGAAATCAAAGATTTGCTTCAAACTGCGCAAGACCTCAAAAACGGAAAAACAGACCATCAGCTGACAGGTAAATTTGCAGCGAATCTGTTTTTTGAACCAAGCACCAGAACACGATTCAGCTTTGAGGTAGCTGAAAAGAAACTGGGCATGAATGTCCTGAATCTCGACGGAACAAGCACCAGCGTACAAAAAGGCGAAACCTTATATGACACAATTCGAACGCTCGAATCAATCGGTGTTGACGTGTGTGTCATCAGAAACAGTGAGGATGAGTACTACAAAGAGCTTGTCGGACATGTAAATATCCCGATTCTGAATGCGGGAGACGGGTGCGGCCAGCATCCCACACAATCATTGCTTGATTTAATGACAATCAATGAAGAATTCAATACGTTCAAAGGCCTTACCGTCTCCATTCACGGCGACATTAAGCACAGCAGAGTCGCGAGGTCTAATGCTGAAGTGTTGACAAGACTCGGTGCCCGCGTTCTGTTTTCCGGTCCGCCGGAATGGCAGGATGAAGAAAATACGTTTGGCGCGTATGTCTCAATGGATAAAGCAGTAGAGACTTCGGATGTTGTCATGCTGCTGCGTATTCAAAATGAAAGACATCAGTCAGCTGTCAGCCATGAAGGCTATTTAAATGAATTCGGCTTGACTGTAGAACGGGCTCAACGTATGAAGCAGCATGCGATTATTATGCACCCGGCGCCTGTGAACAGAGGAGTGGAGATTGATCACAGCTTAGTAGAAAGTGGAAAATCAAGAATCTTCAAACAAATGCAAAATGGCGTATTTATCAGAATGGCAGTGTTACAGCGAGCCTTACAAACCAATGCGAAAAGAGGAGAAGCAGCGTATGTCATATCTCATTAAAAACGGCTGGATACTTAACGAAAATGGTGAAAAAACAGAACAGGATATTCGAGTGACAGGAGAGGTCATCTCAGAAATCGGCAAGCTTGATGCAGCAGATGGAGAAACGGTTATTGACGCGAAAGGATTGCTCGTTTCACCGGGCTTTGTTGACCTCCATGTACACTTTAGAGAGCCTGGCGGAGAGAAAAAAGAAACCATTGAAACCGGCGCAAAAGCGGCGGCGCGCGGCGGTTATACAACAGTAGCAGCCATGCCGAATACACGGCCGGTTCCTGATACGAAGGAGCAGATGGAATGGGTGCAAAGCCGCATTAAAGAAACATCATGCGTCAGAGTCCTTCCTTATGCATCTATTACGATCAGACAAATTGGCGATGAGATGACAAACTTTGAAGCATTAAAAGAAGCTGGGGCATTTGCATTTACAGATGACGGTGTCGGTATACAGACAGCAGGAATGATGTATGAAGCAATGAAACGCGCAGCCGCGATTGACAAAGCGATTGTCGCACATTGCGAGGATAACTCCTTAATTTACGGAGGCAGCGTCCATGAGGGGACGTTTTCAAAAGCGAACGGGCTTAACGGCATTCCTTCTGTGTGTGAATCGGTTCATATTGCCCGTGACGTGTTACTGGCTGAGGCGGCAAACTGCCATTACCATGTATGCCATATCAGCACGAAAGAATCTGTGAGAGTCGTGCGTGATGCGAAAAAAGCGGGAATTCGGGTCACAGCAGAAGTTTCACCTCACCATTTACTGCTTTGTGATGAAGACATTCCCGGGCTGGATACAAACTATAAAATGAACCCGCCGCTGCGCGGTGCGGAAGATAGAGAAGCACTGATTGAAGGACTTTTAGACGGAACGATCGACTTTATAGCAACCGACCATGCGCCGCATACAGAAGAAGAGAAAAACACAGAAATGAAGCTGGCGCCGTTCGGAATTGTCGGTTTGGAAACAGCGTTCCCGCTTCTTTACACACATTTTGTTAAAAACGGCAGCTGGACGCTGAAACAGCTGATTGATTATATGACAATCAAGCCTTGCGAAGCGTTTGGTCTCCCATATGGAACACTGAAAACGGGACAAGCAGCTGACATCACGTTAATCGACCTGGAAAGAGAAGCAGTTATAGACAAAGAAACATTCTTATCTAAAGGTAAAAACACACCATTTAACGGCCTTAACTGCAGCGGCTGGCCAGTCGCTACAATTGCAGCAGGAACGCTTGCTTATGAAGAAGGGAGACTTGTGAAATGAAAAGACGATTAGTACTGGAAAACGGAGCGGTATTTGAGGGAAAAGCCTTCGGGAGCTTGGAGCACAGCATGGGAGAAGTCGTTTTCAATACCGGTATGACTGGTTATCAGGAAATTTTGTCAGACCCTTCTTATTGCGGGCAGATCGTTACGTTAACATATCCGCTTATCGGAAATTACGGGATTAACCGTGATGACTTTGAATCCATTACGCCTTTTGTTAAAGGATTGATTGTAAAAGAATTATGTGAACTGCCTTCCAACTGGCGTTCAGCTTACACATTGGATGAGTATTTAAAAATGAAAAACATTCCGGGACTGCAAGGAATTGATACGAGAAAGCTGACGAGAATGATCCGCACGGCCGGCGCGCTAAAAGGAACGTTTGCCTCACCTGATGAAGATATCGAAGCAGTACTGAAAAGACTGAACGAAACTGAACTGCCGAGAAATCAAGTATCCCAAGTGTCAGCCAAAACAGCATACCCAAGTCCGGGAAGAGGCAAACGCATTGTCTTGGTGGACTTTGGCATGAAGCACGGCATTTTAAGAGAGCTGAACAAACGGAAATGTGACGTCATTGTTGTGCCTTACAATGTAACAGCAGAAGAAGTCCTTCAGCTGAAGCCAGACGGCATCATGCTTTCTAACGGTCCTGGCGACCCGAAAGATGTGCCTGAAGCAATTGAAATGATAAAAGGTGTTCTTGGAAAAGTGCCATTATTCGGAATTTGTCTCGGCCACCAGTTATTTGCGCTGGCGTGCGGAGCCGATACTGAAAAAATGAAATTCGGTCACAGGGGCTCTAACCATCCGGTAAAAGAGCTTGCAACCGGAAAAGTTGCCTTAACATCCCAAAACCATGGATATACAGTTTCATCTATCAATGAAACAGAGCTTGAAGTCACACACATCGCGATAAACGACGATACGATTGAAGGGCTGAAACACAAAACACTGCCGGCATTTACGGTTCAATATCATCCGGAAGCATCACCCGGTCCTGAGGACGCTAATCATCTATTTGACAGATTTATCGAAATGATCGAAACAACAGAGAAAGAAGGGGAAGCGGTATGCCAAAACGCGTAGACATTAACAAAATTTTAGTAATTGGGTCAGGACCAATTATCATCGGTCAGGCAGCTGAATTTGATTATGCGGGAACTCAAGCCTGCCTTGCATTAAAAGAAGAAGGCTATGAGGTTATTCTTGTCAACTCAAACCCGGCGACGATCATGACCGATACAGAAATGGCTGACCGGGTATACATCGAACCGCTGACATCTGAATTTCTGACACGGATCATCAGAAAAGAGCGTCCTGACGCCATTCTTCCTACACTCGGCGGGCAAACAGGCTTGAATCTTGCGGTTGAGCTTTCTGAGCAAGGTGTGCTGGAGGAGTGCGGCGTTGAGGTGCTCGGCACAAAGCTGTCTGCAATCCAGCAAGCTGAGGACCGTGACTTGTTCAGAACATTAATGAATGAGCTGAATGAACCCGTCCCTGAAAGTGAGATCATTCACTCGCTTGAAGAAGCCGAGAATTTCGTCAGCCAAATCGGATTTCCTGTCATTGTCCGCCCTGCATATACATTAGGCGGCACAGGCGGAGGGATTTGCTCCACTGAAGCCGAGCTGAAAGAAATTGTTGAAAACGGCTTAAAATTAAGCCCGGTTCACCAATGTTTGCTTGAAAAAAGCATTGCCGGCTACAAAGAAATCGAATACGAAGTCATGAGAGACAGCCAAGATCATGCGATTGTCGTTTGTAATATGGAGAACATTGATCCGGTCGGAATCCATACAGGAGACAGTATTGTCGTCGCACCGAGCCAAACGCTCAGCGACCGGGAATATCAGCTCCTGCGGAATGTATCTTTAAAACTGATCCGTGCGCTTGGAATTGAAGGCGGATGTAACGTACAGCTCGCTTTAGATCCAGACAGCTTCCAATACTACATCATTGAAGTGAACCCGCGTGTCAGTCGTTCATCTGCCCTTGCATCAAAAGCGACAGGCTATCCGATCGCAAAGCTCGCAGCTAAAATCGCCGTCGGCCTTTCATTAGACGAGATGATGAATCCGGTGACAGGTAAGACATACGCAGCGTTTGAACCAGCGCTGGACTATGTCGTATCTAAAATACCGCGCTGGCCATTTGATAAGTTTGAATCAGCAAACAGAAGGCTCGGCACTCAGATGAAAGCGACGGGAGAGGTAATGGCGATTGGCCGCACGCTTGAAGAATCGCTGCTGAAAGCTGTGCGTTCACTGGAAGCTGATGTGTATCATCTTGAATTAAAAGATGCCGCTGATATTTCAGATGAGCTTCTCGAGAAGCGGATTAAAAAAGCCGGAGACGAGCGTTTATTCTACCTGGCTGAAGCGTACAGAAGGGGCTACACAGTTGAGCAGCTTCATGAATTCTCTGCCATCGACCTCTTTTTCCTGCATAAGCTGTTCGGAATCGTTCAGTTTGAAAAAGAGCTGAAAGCAAATGCGGGTGATACAGATGTGCTGAGACGGGCAAAAGAACTCGGATTTTCTGATAAGTACATCAGCCGCGAGTGGAAAATGAAAGAATCTGAGCTTTACAGCATGAGAAAACAAGCGGGAATCGCACCGGTATTTAAAATGGTGGATACGTGCGCGGCGGAATTCGAATCAGAAACGCCATACTTCTACAGCACATATGAAGAAGAAAATGAATCTGTTGTTACAGATAAGAAAAGCGTGATCGTACTTGGCTCCGGTCCGATTCGAATCGGACAGGGGGTTGAATTTGACTACGCTACAGTTCACTCCGTATGGGCAATTAAACAAGCAGGCTATGAGGCAATTATCGTCAATAATAACCCGGAAACCGTGTCGACCGATTTCAGTATCTCAGACAAGCTGTACTTTGAACCGCTTACGATCGAAGATGTCATGCATATCATTGACCTCGAACAGCCGATGGGCGTTGTCGTGCAATTTGGCGGACAAACTGCAATCAACCTTGCTGACGAACTTTCTGCACGCGGAGTCAAAATCCTTGGAACGTCATTAGAAGATTTAGACCGTGCGGAAGACCGGGATAAGTTTGAACAGGCGCTGGAAGAACTTCAAGTGCCGCAGCCGCTTGGCAAAACTGCGACATCGGTTGATCAGGCGGTAAACATCGCAAGCAACATCGGCTATCCGGTACTGGTGCGCCCTTCATATGTGCTTGGCGGACGGGCCATGGAAATTGTCTATCATGAGGAAGAGCTGCTCCATTATATGAAAAACGCAGTCAAAATCAATCCGCAGCATCCAGTCTTAATTGACAGATATCTGACTGGGAAAGAAATCGAAGTGGATGCGGTGTCTGACGGCCAAACCGTTGTCATTCCGGGAATCATGGAGCACATTGAGCGTGCGGGCGTGCACTCCGGAGACTCCATCGCGGTCTATCCGCCGCAGTCTCTGACGGAAGACATTAAGAAAAAAATTGAACAATATACGATCGCACTTGCGAAAGGGCTGAACATTGTCGGCTTGCTCAACATTCAATTCGTCCTGTCACAAGGTGAGGTATACGTGCTTGAAGTCAATCCGAGATCAAGCAGAACGGTGCCGTTCTTAAGCAAGATCACGGGCATCCCGATGGCGAACCTCGCGACAAAAGTCATTCTCGGGCAAAAGCTGGCTGAGTTTGGCTACAATGAAGGTCTGCAGCCTGAACAGCAGGGCGTATTTGTAAAAGCACCGGTCTTCTCCTTCGCGAAGCTGAGAAGAGTGGACATTACGTTAGGGCCTGAAATGAAATCAACTGGTGAGGTCATGGGCAAAGATTCAACCCTTGAAAAGGCCCTCTATAAAGCGCTGATAGCTTCAGGAATTCAAATTCCTAACTACGGTTCCGTGCTTTTAACAGTGGCTGATAAGGACAAAGAAGAAGGGCTTGCCATCGCTAAACGATTCCATGCAATCGGGTATAACATTTTAGCGACCGAAGGAACGGCGGGGTATCTCAAGGAGGCGTCAATTCCAGCGAAGGTCGTCGGAAAAATCGGCCAGGACGGCCCGAACTTGCTTGATGTGATCAGAAACGGAGAAGCCCAGTTTGTCATCAATACGCTGACAAAAGGAAAGCAGCCGGCAAGAGACGGATTTAGAATCAGACGTGAATCAGTAGAAAACGGTGTTGCCTGCTTAACATCTTTAGATACGGCAGAAGCCATTTTGCGGGTGCTGGAAAGCATGACGTTCCGTGCCGATCAAATGCCGGCAATCAACACAAATCAGGAGGCGGCAATCACTATATGAAAAAAGCGAATTTGACGGTGTGTGCTAACCAGCAAATTGCAGACCGGGTGTATCAAATGGTTCTAAAAGGGGAGCTTGTCCAAGGGTTTACTGTCCCGGGACAGTTCCTTCACCTGAAAGTGAGCGAAGCGGTTACGCCTCTTTTGCGAAGACCAATCAGCATTGCTGATGTTAACTTTGAAAAAAATGAAGTCACCATGATTTATCGAGTAGATGGGGAAGGAACAAGACTCTTGTCGCTGAAGCAGAAGGGAGATCTCGTAGATGTCCTCGGGCCTTTGGGCAATGGCTTTCCAGTAGATGAAGTCCAACCCGGAAAGACGGCTTTGCTGGTAGGAGGCGGTGTAGGAGTCCCGCCTCTCCAAGAACTGTCGAAACGTTTAAAGGAAAAAGGCGTAAAGGTCATACACGTTTTAGGATTCCAATCGGCAAAGGATGTTTTTTACGAAAAAGAATGCCGACAGTACGGCGACACATATGTAGCAACAGCTGACGGAAGCTACGGGGAAACCGGGTTTGTCACAGATGTCATCAAACAAAAAAATCTTGAATTTGACATTCTCCTCAGCTGCGGGCCGACACCGATGCTAAAGGCGCTCAAACAAGAATACGCCCACAAAGAGGTTTACATTTCCATGGAAGAACGAATGGGCTGCGGTATTGGTGCATGCTTCGCCTGTGTGTGCCATACAAACGAAAGTGAGACATCCTATGTAAAGGTATGTCTTGACGGACCTGTATTTAAAGCTCAGGAGGTGGCGCTGTAATGCTAGAGGTGAAATTGCCGGGTCTGGATTTGAAAAATCCGATCATTCCCGCATCAGGCTGCTTCGGTTTTGGAAAAGAGTTTGCGCGTTTTTATGATTTGTCTTGTCTCGGAGCAATCATGATCAAAGCTACGACAAAGGAGCCCCGCTTCGGGAATCCGACGCCTAGGGTAGCTGAGACTGGCGCTGGTATGCTCAATGCGATCGGTCTGCAAAATCCAGGGCTGGAAAGCGTCTTAGAAAATGAGCTGCCATGGCTTGAGCAATTTGATACGCCTATTATTGCCAATGTCGCCGGTTCACAGGTCGAGGATTATGTTGAAGTAGCAGAACTTATCAGCAAAGCGCCTAATGTCCATGCGCTTGAATTGAACATTTCCTGTCCGAACGTCAAAACAGGCGGAATTGCTTTTGGCACAAATCCTGCCATGGCTGCTGATTTGACGAAGGCTGTTAAAAAAGTGTCAGATGTGCCTGTATATGTGAAGCTTTCTCCGAATGTGGCAAACATCACAGAAATTGCGGTAGCGATCGAAGAAGCGGGTGCGGATGGTCTAACGATGATCAACACATTAATCGGCATGAGGCTCGATTTAAAATCAGGAAAGCCAATATTAGCCAATAAAACTGGAGGGCTTTCGGGTCCTGCTGTAAAGCCTGTTGCCATCCGCATGGTGTATGAGGTCAGCCAGGCTGTCAGCATTCCGATTATCGGGATGGGAGGCGTTCAGACGGCCGAAGACGCATTGGAATTTCTTCTGGCTGGAGCAAGTGCGGTTGCTGTCGGAACAGCAAACTTCGTGAATCCTTTCGCATGCCCTGACATCATTGAGCAGCTCCCAGCTGTTTTACGCCAATACGGCTATGAATCTGTTGAAGAATGCATCGGAAGGAGCTGGAATCATGAAAAACAACCTGCCCATCATCGCGCTTGATTTTGCATCAGCTGAAGAAACACTGTCGTTTTTAGCGCCTTTTCACAAGGAACCGTTATTTGTGAAGGTTGGAATGGAGCTTTTTTATCAAGAAGGCCCGGCTATCATTGCACAATTAAAAGAAAGAAACTGTGAGATCTTTTTAGATTTAAAGCTACATGACATTCCGACCACGGTGAATAAAGCAATGAAGCGGCTTGCCTGCCTTGGAGTCGATCTCGTCAATGTTCACGCAGCCGGAGGCAAAAAAATGATGGAAGCAGCCTTGGAAGGCTTAGAGGAAGGCACGCCGGCAGGAAAACAACGTCCGTCACTTATTGCGGTAACCCAGCTGACAAGCACATCTGAACAAATGGTGAAGGATGAGCTGCTGATCAGAAAGCCTCTCATCGACACGGTTGTACACTACAGCAAACTGGCGGAGAATAGCGGACTTGATGGAGTGGTGTGCTCTGTTCATGAAGCGAAAGCCATTTACGAAGCAGTGTCGCCGTCGTTTTTGACGGTGACCCCGGGTATCCGTATGTCAGCAGACACTGCGAATGATCAAGTCCGCGTTGCAACGCCTTCTATAGCAAGAGAAAAAGGGTCATCAGCAATTGTTGTGGGACGCTCTATTACAAAAGCTGCAAATCCGCTAAAAGCCTATGAAGCTGTCAAACTCGAATGGGAGGGAATCAAACAATGAAACAAATCATCGCAAAACATCTATTAGACATTCAAGCTGTATTTTTACGCCCGAATGAGCCGTTTACATGGGCGAGCGGCATATTATCCCCAATTTACTGTGACAATCGCCTTACCCTTTCTTTCCCAGAGGTAAGAAATGATGTTGCTGCAGGCATCAGCAAGCTTATCCAAGAGCATTTCCCGAAAGCTGAAATGATCGCAGGAACAGCGACAGCAGGTATCCCTCATGCGGCATTGGCGGCTGACCGTTTGAACCTGCCGATGTGTTATGTGAGAAGCAAACCGAAAGCACATGGAAAAGGCAATCAAATTGAAGGTGCAGTTCAAAAAGGCCAAAAAACAGTTGTCATAGAAGATTTAATTTCCACAGGGGGCAGCGTACTCGAAGCTGCAGCAGCTCTGAAAACCGCTGGCTGTGAAGTGCTTGGTGTGGTATCAATCTTTACGTATGGACTTCCTAAAGCGCAGGAAGCGTTTGCTGAGGCTGATCTTCCATACTACTCGTTAACTGATTATGACACACTGACAGAGGTTGCACTTGAGAATGGAAATATTCATTCAGATGACCTGAAGAAGCTGCAAATATGGAAAACTAATCCCGAGTCAAAAGATTGGTTTAAAAATTAAAAAATAAATTTCAGTATTGTGAAGGGCTTTAATGCCTTGCCACGATTGAAAACAGGCCCTTGGGTCTGTTTTTTTATTAATCCTATAAAAAAACTCGGGTTGACTTATGTTAGAATTGTGCTAAAATTTACTACAAATCTGAAAAACTTATCAAGAGCGGCTGAGGGACTGGTCCTATGAAGCCCGGCAACCTGCACAATGTGTAAGGTGCTACTTCCAGCAAAATGTATTCCATTTTGAAAGATAAGGGCTACATGCAGTTCCTGTCTTTCTTTCCGCCGGATTGAAAGTTTTTTATTTTAAGAGGGGCTGTTTACGGAGATAACAGCAGCCGCATCACATTACAATTGGGAAAGACAACCGGCAGAAAGCTACTGTTTGTTTGTCTCCGAAAGGAGGAAAGAAGAAATGTTAACGTACGATAATTGGGAAGAACCAACGATTACATTTCCGGAGGACGATCCTTATAAAGGGGCGCTGTCAGTTTTAAAATGGGCTTACGGCCATTACGGCAATCAGCTTGTTTATGCCTGCAGTTTCGGAATTGAAGGAATCGTTCTGATTGACTTAATCTATAAAGTGAAAAAAGACGCAGAGATTGTATTTCTCGATACAGGGCTTCATTTTAAAGAAACCTATGAAACGATAGAACGCGTGAAAGAGCGCTATCCCGGCCTCAATATCATCCTGAAGAAACCGAACCTTACTCTTGAGGAACAGGCGGAAGAACATGGTGATAAACTGTGGGAAAGAGAGCCGAACCAATGCTGCTATCTCAGAAAGATCGTTCCTTTAAGAGAGGCGCTTTCCGGCCACCCGGCATGGCTTTCCGGCCTGCGCCGCGACCAAGGGCCAAGCCGTGCCAATACGAATTTCTTAAACAAAGATGAGAAATTCAAATCAGTAAAAGTTTGCCCGCTTATCCATTGGACTTGGAAAGACATTTGGAGATACACCTCTCGGAATGAGCTGGACTACAATCCGCTCCACGATCAAGGGTATCCAAGTATCGGCTGCGCGCCTTGTACGTCACCTGCATTTACCGCAGAGGACCTGCGCTCAGGCAGATGGAACGGTATGGCGAAAACAGAATGCGGACTGCATGAATAAGGAGCTGCAAAATGGAATTAGCCGCTATTTTATTTAGCTTGTTTTTCGCAGTGAATATTGGCGCAAGCGGCGCTGCAGCTTCAATGGGAGTTGCTTACGGCTCTGGGGCCGTCAAAAAGAAAACCTACGCTTTGATCATATGTGCCGTTGGTGTTCTGGCCGGGGCTGTCATTGGCGGGGGCGAAGTTGTGAAAACCATCAGCTCTGGGATTATCCCGGAACAGACGATCACGCTGACGATTGTTTGCATCATTATCGGGGCTGCTGCACTGTCGCTTTTTACAGCTAATCTGCTCGGCATTCCTTTATCGACAAGTGAAGTCACGGTCGGGGCGGTTGTCGGTGTGGGCGTTGCGTACAAAGTATTGTTTGTAAACAATCTTCTGATTATTGTTTCATTTTGGATTTTCGTTCCGCTGTTCGCTTTTGGTTTTACATTTTTTGTAGCAAAGCTGTTTCGTTATTTTAAAATCGAAATTACGTCTTCCCGTAAACAAAACATCCTTGGCATCCTTTTGCTATGCGCTGGTTTTTTTGAAGCATTTTCTGCGGGCATGAACAATGTAGCGAATGCTGTTGGACCGTTAGTGGCTGCCGGCGTACTGGATGTAGCGAAAGGAACCCTGTATGGGGGAGTTTTTGTAGCCCTGGGCGCACTGATATTAGGCCGCAGGGTGTTAGAAACAAACGGGAAGAAAATCACGCGGTTTTCAAAAGGGGAAGGCATTCTCCTATCCGGAACAGGAGCAGGGCTGGTGATCATCAGTTCTATATTTGGAATGCCGGTGCCCTTGGCGCAAGTAACGTCATCGTCTATTATCGGAATAGGCATGGCGAAAAACGGACCAAACGTATTTCATAAACAGGTCGTTCAAACGATGCTGAAAGTATGGATCGTGTCGCCGTTTTTATCTTTATCCATCTCCTATCTGCTTGTATCTATGTTTTTAAAGGCGGATTATTATTCAATCTTTATCATGGTAAGTGTGCTTTTAGCGGCAGGCGGTGCCGTCAGCCTGACAAAAGCCATTCGTAAAGAGAGACGCTCTGTCCACGATCAAGGCGGGGGAATCTAACTATTAATCTGAGTTATTTTATCTGTTAACTAGGAGGAAATGAATATTATGAGCTTAGCACCACATGGAGGAAAACTGGTAAACCGAGTAAATGAGTCATATGAGGTAAGCGGCATTCAGAAAGAAATTGAACTTGATTTGATTTCTTTTGCCGACCTGGAATTGATCGGAATCGGAGGATACAGCCCGATCGAAGGCTTCTTTAATGAGAAAGATTACGTATCTGTTGTTGAAAACATGCGTCTTGCTTCTGGTGTTGTATGGTCTATTCCGATCACGCTGCCGGTAGATGCACAAAAAGCAGCCGAACTGTCAGTCGGCGAAACAGTAAAATTAACGTATGACGGAGAAACATACGGCGTTATCCAAATCGAAGACTTATACGTGCCTGACAAGCAAAAAGAAGCTGTTAACGTGTATAAAACGGATGATCAGGCTCATCCGGGGGTAAAAAAGCTGTTCAGCCGTGGTGATACATATGTCGGCGGTCCGATCACACTGATTAAAAAAGCTTCCAAACAATTCCCTGAGTTTACATTTGAACCGACGGAAACAAGACGCCAGTTTGCAGAAAAAGGCTGGGAAACAATTGTCGGTTTCCAAACGAGAAATCCTGTTCACAGAGCGCATGAATATATTCAAAAAACGGCTCTTGAGACAGTGGACGGTTTGTTTTTAAACCCGCTTGTCGGCGAAACAAAATCTGATGACATCCCCGCTGATGTCCGGATGGAAAGCTATCAAGTGCTTCTTGACAACTATTACCCGAAAGACCGTGTCTTCCTTGGCGTTTTCTTGGCTGCAATGCGTTATGCCGGTCCGAGAGAAGCGATTTTCCATGCGCTTGTCAGAAAAAACTACGGCTGCACGCATTTCATTGTCGGCCGCGATCACGCCGGTGTCGGTGACTATTACGGCACGTACGAAGCCCAGGAGCTGTTTGACACATTTAAACCTGAAGAACTCGGCATTACACCGCTGAAATTCGAGCACAGCTTCTTCTGCGAAAAATGCGGAAATATGGGAACAGCGAAAACGTGTCCGCATGGCAGAGAGCACCACGTGATTTTATCAGGCACCAAGGTAAGAGGGATGCTGAGAGACGGTGTACTGCCGCCTGCAGAATTCAGCCGCGCAGAAGTTGTAGAGGTGTTAATCAAAGGCATGAAGAAAAAAGAAGAAGCAGGCGTTTCTTAAGGGGGACTGGCAGTGACAAATCGCGATATCGTATGGCATGAAGCCTCTATTACAAAAGAAGAGTATCAGAAAAAAAACAAGCATAAAAGCTCCATTCTCTGGCTGACGGGCTTAAGCGGATCAGGCAAATCAACCATTGCCAATGCTGCTGCGAGAGAACTTTTTGTGCAAGGCTACCAAGTTATTGTGCTGGATGGTGACAACATTCGCCACGGTTTAAATAAAGATCTCGGTTTTTCTGATGAAGACCGAAAAGAAAACATCCGCCGAATCGGAGAGGTAGCGAAACTTTTTGTGCAGCAGGGCACCATTGTCATTACTGCTTTTATCTCTCCTTTCCGTGAGGACAGAGACCAGGTTCGCCAGCTTGTGGAAGCAGGCGAATTTAACGAAGTTTATATTAAATGCGACCTCGATATTTGTGAACAAAGAGATCCAAAAGGGCTCTACAAAAAAGCAAGAAACGGAGAAATTCCGTTCTTCACAGGCATTGATTCTCCATATGAAGAACCGGAAGCTCCTGAGCTCGTCCTTGACTCAGGACAATATGATCGTGAAGAGTGCAAAAATCAGCTGATCGAGTTTGTAAAGCAGCAACTGAGCTAAACGCCGCTCAGCTGTGTTCTTCTCAGATGCCGAAAATGCAAACAAGAACAACATCACAGCGAACGTTCTGGAAGAACTCGAATAGATCGGGGGAAAGACGATGGGGAAAGTATATATTGTAGGAGCGGGTCCCGGAGATCCTGATCTGCTGACAATTAAAGCGCTGAAAGCCATTGAAAAAGCTGATGTAATCCTATATGACAGATTAGTAAATAAAGAGATTTTGCATTATGCCAAGGAGCAGGCGGACCTGATCTACTGCGGGAAGCTTCCAGATTTTCATACAATGAAGCAGGAAACCATCAATCGGTTTCTTGTGAAGTATGCGCAAAAAGGGAAAACCGTTGTCAGATTGAAAGGCGGAGACCCATTTGTGTTCGGCAGAGGAGGGGAAGAAGCGGAATGCCTTTCTGAAAATAGCATTCCGTTTGAAATTGTCCCCGGTATCACATCGGGAATCGCGGCGGCTGCTTATGCCGGGATTCCTGTCACTCATCGGGACGCGGGCTCTAACGTGGCTTTTGTAACGGGGCATTATAAAAAAGAAGAGGATTTTGAGGAAAAGTGGAAAGCGCTGGCCACAGGGATTGATACACTTGTCATCTATATGGGCATTAAAAATGTGCAGCAGATCGAAAAAAAACTCCTGGAAAACGGCCGGGACGGTTCTACTCCGGCAGCGTTTATTCATTGGGGAACAACGGACAAGCAAAAATCTGTTTTTTGTACAGTTGACACCCTTTCAGAAACGGTGAAAAAAGAAGACATTAAAAATCCGAGTTTAATTGTTGTTGGAAATGTTGTAAATTATCACTATAAGCTGGAATGGTTTGAATCTGAGCTGAAAAAACAAGATTTAAGCGAGGCGTTGTAAATGAAACAAGCGATTTTATATGTCGGCCACGGCAGCCGGGTAAAAAAGGCTCAGCAAGAGGCCGCTGCATTTTTGGAAGGATGCAAAGCGCACATCTCTGCCCCTGTTCAGGAAATCAGTTTTTTAGAGTTGCAGGAGCCGGCAATTGAGACAGGGTTTGAAGCATGTGTGAAGCAAGGCGCCACTCATATCGCAGTGGTGCCTCTGCTTCTTTTAACGGCTGCTCATGCAAAACATGATATTCCGGAAGAAATTGCCCGTGCCGCATCCCGGTATCCTTCCGTCCATATCTCATACGGAAGTCCGATTGGGATTGACGAAGAAGTTGTCAAAGCTGTCTATCATCGTGTTAAAGACATAGGCGTTCCGTACGAAAACGCCAAGGTTGTGCTCATCGGCAGGGGAAGCTCAGACCCAGATGTAAAAAGAGACGTAACCGGCATTGCCGGATTGCTCCAAAACATCATGCCCGTCAAGGAAGTGATTCCATGTTTTATGACAGCATGCGGTCCCAATTACAAAGAGGTTTTTTCTGAGCTGAAAAAAGATGACGGCGTGACGACCTTTATTGTTCCGTATTTGCTGTTTACCGGGATGCTGATGAATGAGATTGAACGTGAGGTCCAGAAATTGAAGGCCGAAAATTCAAATGTCTACCTCTCTTCCTATATCGGTTTCCACCCGCATGTGAAAAAGGCATTTTTACATCGTGTGAAAGAAACTGCTGACAACCATGAGGGGCAATTTAATTTTGACGGAGGCTCATATGCTCCCGCTTCACATTAGTTTGCAGAAGAAAAAGGTTGTGATCGCAGGAGGCGGCAGTATTGCGCTCAGAAGGTTAAAAACGGTGCTTTCTGAGGGAGCGGATATTACGCTTGTCAGTCCGGTTGCGGAACCGGAAATCAGGCAGATGGCAGACAATCGCCAAATCAAGTGGCTGAGCCGGAAGATTGAGAAAGAGGATTATCTCGATGCTTTTTTGATTATTGCCGCGACGGATGACGCCGCTGTGAATAAAGAAATTGCGCAAAATGCATCGCCTTCCCAGCTTGTCAACTGTGCCAGTGACGCTGAGCTGGGCAATGTGTACATGCCGAAAATCGTAAAAAGAGGGCATGTTACGGTTTCTGTTTCGACAAACGGAGCCAGTCCAAAGCATACGAAGGAACTTGCTGAAAAAGTGGACGTGCTCATTGACGGCCACTTTGTCAGCGAAGTAGACAGGCTTTATCAGATCAGAAGAAATAAATAAGCCAGAGCAGTTGCTGCTCTGGCTTTTCTTTATATGAATCAGCTTTTTTTCAGCCTTATGACAGTATCCGCATCAGGCGTGACAAAGACGGTATGCTGGCTGTCATAAGTCACGAATCCGGGCTTTGCGCCGTTCGGCTTTTTGACGTGCCTGATTTTTGTATAATCAACAGGCACAGAACTTGAATCTTTTGCTTTTGAAAAATAAGCTGCAATTGTGGCGGCTTCAATAATTGTTTGTTCATCCGGCTCGCTGCTTCTGATGACAACATGGGAGCCCGGGATATCCTTCGTGTGAAGCCATATGTCGTCTCTGGCAGCTGCTTTGGTCGTTAAATACTCGTTTTGACGGTTGTTTTTGCCGACTAAAATAGTGTGACCGGAAGAGGATTCGTATGTTTCTAAAACAGGGTTGTTCTGTTTTTGTTTTTTCTGCCCTTTTTGCTGCTTAGGACGTAAATATTTCCCCTCCACAAGCTCTTCTCTGATTTCACTGATATCACGCGGAGAAGCGGACGACAGCTGCTGAATCAGCTGGTCGAAGTATTCAATTTCTTGCTTAGCCAGCCTGATTTGTTCTTCGACAACGGCAACTGAGTTTTTCGCCTTCTGATACTTAGTGAAATAGGCCTGTGCATTCTCTGAAGGCGTCTTGTTCGGATTCAGCGGGATAGCGATTGTCGGATTTTCCTCATCATAGTAGTTGATGACTTCAGCCTGCTTGTCGCCTTTTTTCATCATATATAAATTCGCAGTCAGCAGCTCCCCGTAAAGCTGAAATTCCTTAGCGTTTTCCGAATACTCCAGTGTTTTTTCTAGTTTTTTGATTTTGTTGGCGTTCTTTTTCCGTTCATTCACAACGAACCGCTCAAGATCCTGAGCCTGCTGTTTAACCCGGTCCCGCTCAGCTTTTCCGAAATAAAAACGGTCCAGCAGCTCACTTAATGAATCGAATCGGCGTGCTTCTCCTTTAAGGTGAGTTAGCTCCAGTAGATAAAAATATTCCTTCCCGTTAACAGTCGTAATGTTAGGGTTGAAACGGTGCTCCCTTACCTCTGCAAAGAGCTCCAGCAACGCTTTTGGCAGTGTCACTTTGTTGGCAAGGCCCGCTCTGTGGACAGCTTCTTTTGCGAAGAGCGGAGAAACACCGGAAAAATGGTCAACAATTTGTTTATCTAGCCGTCCTTCTTGAAAACTGAGATGACGCAACATGTCATCTTCAGTCGCTTCTAGCGGTGAGATCTTGTCCTGGGCCGGCGGAAGCTTATAATCGTAGCCCGGCAGTACGGTGCGATAGCTGTTCATTGACGGTGATAGATGTTTCAGCCCGTCGATGATCGCATTTTCCTCTCCGTCCGTCAGAATGATATTGCTGTGGCGGCCCATAATTTCGACATAAAGCTTTCGATGCGTTTCATCGCCGATTTCATTACGGCTTTTAATATGAAAAATCATAATGCGGTCAAGGCCCGCCTGTTCAATTTTTTCAATAAATCCGCCTTCAATATGCTTTCTTAGCAGCATGCAAAACATCGGCGGTTCACTCGGGTTTTCATACGTTTGTGCCGTGATATGCACCCGTGAATAGCTTGGGTGTGCCGATAATAAAAGCTTTTGGTTTTTTCCATTGGCGCGGATGTGAAAAATCACATCGTGCTTATAAGGCTGATGGACTTTCGTGATCCGTCCGCCCATTATTCGCTCGTTCAGTTCGTGTGTCATTCCGTATGTAAACATGCCATCAAACGACATATATAATACACCCTCTCATTCTTCCTGCATTCGATAATTATAGCATGAAATGGGACGAGTCAGAATAAGCATGCTTATAGAGTGATATCTCTATAAGAGAGCAGGGGAGTGGACGAGCGGAATGAAGTTTCATGAAATGGGACAAACAGATTTATTAGAGGCAACAAATACGTCCATGAAACAAGGATTAACTGAAAAAGAGGTGAAAAAACGCCTCGACAAGCATGGGCCAAACGAGCTTCAAGAAGGGAAAAAAACATCAGCGCTTATCTTGTTTTTGGCGCAGTTTAAAGATTTCATGGTGCTTGTGCTGCTTGCGGCAACATTAATTTCAGGGTTTCTTGGTGAATATGTGGACGCGGTTGCGATTATTGCGATTGTGTTTGTGAATGGCATACTTGGGTTCTTTCAAGAACGGCGTGCAGAGCAATCTCTTCAGGCATTAAAAGAGCTGTCAACTCCTCATGTGATGGCGCTCAGGGAAGGAAGCTGGACAAAGATCCCTTCTAAAGAACTGGTGCCGGGCGACATTGTGAAGTTTACAAGCGGCGACCGGATTGGAGCAGATGTCCGGATTGTCGAAGCGAAAAGCCTGGAAATTGAAGAATCAGCGTTAACCGGAGAGTCAATCCCGGTTGTGAAACATGCGGATAAATTGAAAAAACCCGATGTGTCGCTGGGGGATATTACGAATATGGCCTTTATGGGAACCATCGTCACCCGCGGCAGCGGTGTCGGTGTTGTCGTCGGTACAGGAATGAACACGGCTATGGGGAAAATCGCTGACATGCTTGAATCGGCGGGAACTATGTCAACCCCGCTGCAAAGAAGGCTCGAGCAGCTCGGGAAAATTTTAATTGTTGTCGCTTTGCTGCTCACTGTACTTGTTGTCGCTGTCGGCGTGATCCAAGGACACGATCTGTACAGTATGTTTTTAGCCGGTGTTTCGCTAGCGGTAGCCGCCATTCCAGAAGGGCTGCCAGCCATTGTGACAGTAGCGCTGTCATTGGGTGTACAGCGTATGATCAAGCAAAAATCAATCGTGAGAAAGCTTCCCGCGGTTGAGACGCTTGGGTGTGCCTCTATTATTTGTTCAGACAAAACAGGAACAATGACGCAAAACAAAATGACGGTCACACATGTATGGTCCGGAGGGAAAACGTGGAGAGTGTCGGGCACGGGCTACGATCCGAAAGGAGGCTTCACACTGAACGATAAAGAGGTCAGTGTGAATGAGCATAAGCCGCTGGAGCAAATGCTGTTATTCGGAGCGCTTTGTAACAACTCGAATATTGAGAATAGAAACGGTGACTATGTGCTTGACGGAGATCCGACAGAGGGAGCGCTGCTCACTGCGGCAAGAAAAGGCGGCTTTTCAAAGGAGTTTGTGGAATCCCATTACCGGGTGATTGAGGAGTTTCCGTTTGATTCAGCACGAAAAATGATGACTGTCATTGTAGAGGATCAGGACAGAAAGCGCTATATCATTACGAAAGGCGCGCCGGATGTACTGATGCAGCGGTCCTCCCGTATTTATTATGACGGCTCTGCCGCTCCTTTCTCAAATGAGAGAAAAGCAGAAACAGAGGCAGTATTACGGCAATTGGCTTCCCAGGCGCTCCGAACGATTGCGGTTGCCTATAGACCGGTAAAAGCAGGGGAAACACCGTCAATGGAGCAGGCGGAAAAAGATCTGACAATGCTTGGCCTTTCAGGCATCATAGATCCGCCGCGCCCTGAAGTCAGACAGGCGATTAAAGAATGCCGTGAAGCGGGAATTAAGACTGTCATGATTACAGGGGATCATGTTGAGACAGCAAAAGCTATAGCGAAAGATTTGCGCCTCCTCCCGAAAAGCGGAAAAATCATGGACGGCCAGATGCTGAATGAGCTTTCGCAAGAAGAGCTTTCTGACGTAGTGGAGGATGTGTATGTGTTTGCCCGCGTTTCTCCTGAGCATAAATTGAAAATTGTCAAAGCGTATCAGGAAAACGGACATATCGTTGCAATGACAGGAGACGGCGTCAATGACGCGCCCGCGATCAAACAGGCTGACATCGGCGTTGCCATGGGTATTACAGGAACGGATGTGGCGAAGGAAGCATCATCCCTCATTCTCGTAGATGATAATTTTGCAACCATTAAATCAGCGATAAAAGAAGGCAGAAACATCTATGAAAATATTAGAAAATTTATCCGATACCTGCTGGCTTCTAACGTAGGAGAAATTCTGGTCATGCTTTTCGCCATGCTGCTTGCCCTTCCTTTGCCGCTCGTGCCGATTCAGATTTTGTGGGTCAACTTGGTGACAGATGGATTGCCGGCGATGGCGCTCGGCATGGATCAGCCGGAAGGAGACGTTATGAAGCGGAAGCCGCGTCACCCGAAAGAAGGGGTGTTTGCCCGCAAGCTTGGATGGAAGGTGGTCTCCAGAGGATTTTTAATCGGTGCTGCCACGATTTTGGCTTTTATCATCGTGTATCACCGCAATCCTGAGAATTTGTCTTATGCGCAGACAATTGCGTTTGCGACGTTGGTGCTGGCTCAGCTCATTCACGTATTTGACTGCCGGAGCGAAACGTCCGTTTTTTCCAGAAATCCGTTTGAAAACTTGTATCTGATCGGCGCTGTATTGTCATCGATTTTACTGATGCTGGTGGTCATTTACTATCCGCCGCTTCAGCCGATTTTCCATACGGTTTCCATCACGCCGGGAGACTGGATGCTGGTCATCGGCATGTCGGCCATCCCTACTTTTTTGCTGGCGGGGTCACTTTTGACAAGAAAAAAATAAATTCATATGATATAATCTTAGGGGTAATAGCATGTCTATTGCCCTTTTATTTTGAGAACAGGGAAGAAATTGGGTGTTTTATTTATGATACGAAGTATGACAGGCTTCGGCAGTGCAAGCAAAACACAAGATGATCTCTCTGTAAGCGTTGAACTTAAATCTGTGAATTACAGGTTTAAAGAAGTGAACGCTCGTTTGCCAAGGCCTTTGCTATATTTAGAAGATAAGCTGAAACAGACGATTCTGCAGTACATACAGCGCGGAAGAATTGAGCTTTTCGTCTCCGTTGACAGTGATATGCTTGTAGAGAGAAGGCTTGACATTGATTGGCCGCTGCTCGATGAGTTTGTCGCAGCTGCAGAGGATATGAAAAAGCGTTATCAATTGTCCGCAGAGCCTGATGTCATGGACTTCTTCAAGCTTGATCATGTCGTCCAGATTCATGAGGAACAGACTCAAAATGAAAAGCTTGAGGAGTTAATAACAGCTGCTGCAGAGGAAGCCGTAAAAGGACTCTGTGAGATGCGCGAAAAAGAGGGGCTGCTTTTAGCCAAAGACTGTCTGATGCATATTGATCAGCTTGAAGAGCTGACCGAAAAGACCGAATCTTTGGCAGCCGATGCGGTATCTCGTTACAGGGAACGGCTGTACGCCAGAATAAAGGAATGGACCGAAGACGTGTTGGATGAGAGCCGGCTTGTTACAGAATGCGCTATTTTTGCAGATCGTTCTGATATTACAGAAGAGATTACAAGATTGAAGAGCCACTTCGCTCAGTTTCGTGATATATTAGCTGAAGGCGGAGCTGTCGGGCGCAAACTCGACTTTCTTGTCCAGGAGCTGAATCGGGAAGCAAATACAATCGGCTCAAAAGCAAATGATCACCAGATCACAAAGCTTGTCGTCGAAATGAAAAGTTCTATTGAAAAAATAAAAGAACAAGTGCAAAATATAGAATAGTGACTGTGCGTATTGTTTACAGACGGACTTGCTAGGCTAAACTAGAGACGTCTATTTTACAGGGGGAACGTAGAAGATGACGATTAAACTGATTAATATCGGATTTGGCAATATTATCTCCGCCAATCGGATGATTTCGATTGTCAGCCCGGAGTCTGCGCCAATCAAACGGATGATCCAGGATGCAAGAGACCGCGGAATGCTAATTGACGCTACATACGGACGAAGAACCCGTGCAGTTGTCGTCATGGATAGTGATCACATTATCTTATCTGCCGTCCAGCCTGAGACAGTTGCACACAGACTTTCTGTTAAAGAAGAAATTATGGATGAAGGGCAGGGATAATTGCCGCATGAAAGAAAGAGGGTTATTAATCGTTCTCTCAGGTCCCTCAGGAGTTGGTAAAGGAACGGTTCGGCAAGCGATTTTTTCGCAAGAAGATACAAAATTCGAGTATTCGATTTCAGTAACAACGAGAAACCCGCGAGAGGGCGAAGTGAACGGAGTCGATTATTTTTTCAAAACGAGAGAAGAATTTGAACAAATGATTGCAAACAATAAGCTGCTTGAATGGGCAGAATATGTCGGCAATTATTACGGCACTCCTGTCGATTATGTTGAACAGACGCTCCAAGAAGGAAAAGACGTCTTTTTAGAAATCGAAGTTCAAGGCGCTCTTCAAGTGAGAAATGCTTTCCCGGAAGGTCTGTTTATTTTCCTTGCGCCTCCGAGTCTTTCTGAACTGAAGAACAGAATTGTGACAAGAGGAACGGAAACAGATGCTCTGATTGAAAATCGCATGAAAGCCGCAAAAGCTGAGATCGAAATGATGGACGCATATGATTACGTCGTAGAAAATGATAATGTCGAAACGGCTTGCGACAAAATCAAAGCAATCGTTCTCGCTGAACATTTGAAGCGTGAGCGCGTTGCACCAAGATATAAGAAAATGCTGGAGGTTGAATAACTGATGTTAGATCCGTCAATTGACTCATTAATGAATAAATTGGATTCGAAATACACGCTCGTAACCGTTTCTGCTAGACGCGCGCGTGAAATGCAAATCAAAAAAGACCAGATGATTGAACATACGATTTCACACAAATATGTAGGCAAAGCTTTAGAAGAAATTGATGCAGGCCTGCTTTCGTTTGAAAAGGAAGACCGCGAATAGTAGCACAAGTAGCAACCTATATCATGTAGGTTGTTATTTTTTTCCGTGCTGTTTTAAATTGCAGAGGGGGAGAAGTCATTGCTGAACAATCGAAATGTGTTACTTTGCGTGAGCGGAGGCATCGCTGTTTATAAAGCCTGTGCGCTGACAAGCAAGCTGGTGCAGGCAGGGGCAAATGTTAAAGTCATTATGACTGAATCTGCGTGCCAGTTCGTTTCACCGCTGACATTTCAGGCATTGAGCCGCCATGAAGTATATACAGATACATTTAAAGAACAAAATCCAAACGTCATCTCTCATATAGACGCAGCTGACTGGGCCGACCTGATTATTGTTGCGCCGGCTACGGCCAATGTGATTGGAAAACTGGCCAACGGCATTGCTGATGATATGCTGACAACAACCTTATTAGCGGCAACAGCGCCGGTATGGATTGCGCCCGCCATGAATGTGCATATGTATGACCATCCGGCAGTCAAACGCAATATTTCTGTCCTTTATCAGGATGGTTTTCGTTTTATTGAACCGAGCGAGGGCTATTTAGCATGCGGTTACGTTGGAAAAGGAAGATTGGAAGAACCCGAAAACATCGTGAAGCTTGCGGCAAAGCATTTTGCAGAAGAAAAAGACGCGCCTTTAGAAGGCAAACAAGTGGTGATCACAGCAGGCCCGACACGGGAGGCAGTTGATCCTGTGCGTTTTTTCACGAATAAATCGACGGGTAAAATGGGATACGCATTAGCTGAGGCTGCGGTGCGGCTTGGTGCAAACGTGACCTTGATCTCAGGGCCGGTTTCTCTTGATGTCCCTAAAGGGCTTTCTCAGTTTATCCCTGTCCAATCGGCTGCGGACATGCGCGATGCGGTGCTCTCTGTGTATGAGAGAAGCGACGTCGTCATAAAAACAGCTGCTGTTGCCGATTTTACGCCAAAAACAGTATTTGACCAAAAAATGAAAAAACAAGACGGCGGAATGACCCTTGAATTAAAAAGAACAGTCGACATCTTAAAAGAACTGGGCGAGAAAAAACAGCATCAGCTGTTAGTCGGTTTTGCTGCTGAGACACAAGATGTGGAACATTACGCCCGCAAAAAGCTTTCTGCCAAAAATCTTGACATGATTGTGGCGAATGACGTGAAAGCGGCAGGGGCCGGTTTTGGTGCTGATACGAATATTGTGACGCTCTTTTTCAAAGACGGGCGCAAACGCGAGCTGCCGAAGATGTCTAAGCTCGATGTTTCGTTTGACATTCTTGGAGAAGTCGCAGCCCTCTTAAAACAAACCGGAGAGCACTCATGAATTTTGCCGAAGTCATCGTTGATGTCAGCACCAAAAATATAGACAGGCCGTTTGATTACAAAATCCCAGACCATCTTAAAGGTATGATCAAAACGGGAATGAGGGTCATTGTTCCGTTTGGCCCCCGTAAAATTCAAGGGTTTGTGACAGCTGTCAAAGATACGTCTGATCTCTCAGGTAAATCTGTCAAAGAAGTGGAGGATTTATTAGATCTTACGCCTGTTTTGACAGAAGAGCTGATGAATTTGTCTTCATGGCTGTCAGACAAAACGCTGTCTTTTAAGATTACGGCGCTTCAAGCGATGCTGCCTGCCGCATTAAAGGCAAAATATGAAAAAGAGCTGAAGATTGCGGAAGGTGCGGACATCCCGCCGCAGGTAGAACGGCTGTTTTCTGAAACAAAGAGCTTGCTGTATACCGATATACCTGATCACGATACGCTGAAAATCATCCAGAAGCAGGTTCAAAAAGGCCATATCGATGTAACTTATAAAGTGGCGCAAAAAGCGAACAAAAAAATGGTCAGGTATATTCAGGCCAATGCCGGTAAAGAAGAGCTCTCCAAGCAGGTTGAGGGTTTATCCCGACAAGCGGCCAAACAGCAGGCGATCCTGCACTTTTTCATGACGGAACCGGAAGGCACGAAAATACCTGCTGCGGACCTGTGCAAAAAAACAGACGCAAGCTCAGCCACCATCAAGACCCTGATCCAAAAGGGGCTTCTGAAAGAAACCTATGAAGAGGTTTACAGAGATCCCTATCAGGACAAAATGTTCAAAAAAACAGAACCGCTGCCGCTGACAGACGAGCAGAGCGCGGCCTTTCAGCCGATACGCCGGACGTTAGATAACAATGAACATCAAGTGTTTCTCCTGCACGGGGTGACAGGAAGCGGCAAAACGGAAATTTATCTCCAGTCGATTGAAAAAGTGCTTGCGAAAGGAAAAGAAGCCATCGTACTTGTACCGGAAATATCGTTAACGCCGCAAATGGTTCATCGCTTTAAAGGGCGCTTCGGCTCTCAGGTAGCCGTGATGCACAGCGGGTTATCCACTGGTGAAAAGTATGACGAGTGGCGCAAAATCCACCGCAAGGAAGTACGGCTTGTCGTTGGCGCGAGGTCCGCTATTTTTGCTCCGTTTGAAAATCTCGGGATGATTATTATCGATGAGGAGCATGAATCGTCCTATAAACAAGAGGAAATGCCGCGCTACCATGCGAAAGAAGTAGCGATCAAGAGAGCGGAGCACCACCGCTGTCCGGTTGTGTTAGGTAGTGCTACACCGACGTTAGAGTCATATGCACGGGCGCAAAAAGGAGTGTACGAGCTGCTTTCGCTGAAACACCGCGTCAATCACCAAGTGATGCCTGAGGTTTCGCTTGTGGATATGAGAGAGGAGCTCAGAAACGGCAATCGCTCTATGTTTTCAATAGAATTGATGGAAAAGCTTGAAGAAACCATTGCCAAGGGTGAACAGGCTGTGCTGTTTTTAAATAAAAGGGGCTATTCCTCCTTTGTGATGTGCAGGGACTGCGGATATGTCCCGCAATGCCCTCACTGCGACATTTCCATGACGTATCACCGTTCCGGCCAGAGGATGAAATGCCATTATTGCGGACATGAAGAGCCTGTTCCGCATACTTGTCCTGAATGCGGGAGCGATCATATCCGTTTTTTCGGAACGGGAACACAAAGAGTGGAAGAAGAATTAACAAAGGTGCTGCCACATGCAAGAGTCATACGGATGGATGTTGATACGACCTCTCGGAAAGGTGCCCATGAAAAATTATTGTCTGCTTTCGGAGAAGGCAAAGCAGATATTCTTCTTGGAACGCAAATGATTGCGAAAGGGCTTGATTTTCCGAATGTGACACTTGTCGGAGTCTTAAGCGCTGACACAACACTGCACATTCCTGATTTCAGATCTGCCGAAAAAACGTTTCAGCTGCTAACACAAGTCAGCGGCCGCGCGGGAAGACATGAAAAACCCGGCAATGTCATCATTCAAACGTACACACCGTCCCATTACAGCATCCAGCTGACGAAAACGCATGATTATGAAACGTTTTATCAGCATGAAATGGCGCACAGGAGGGAGCAATCCTACCCGCCGTATTACTATTTGGCTCTTGTGACGGTTTCTCACGAGGAAGTGGCAAAAGCGGCTGTAACCGCTGAGAAAATCGCACACTTTCTGAAAGCAAACTGCGGGGCAGATACGAAAATACTTGGTCCAAGCGCATCGCCGATCGCCAGGATCAAAGATAGATATCGTTATCAATGCGTGATAAAATACAAACAGGAAACCCAGATATCAGCTTTATTGAAGAAGATACTGGAACATTATAAACGCGAAATTGAACAAAAACATGTAATGATTTCAATTGATATGAATCCTTATATGATGATGTAAGATCTCACGTCTTGGAGGGTAATGAATTGGCAGTAAAAAAGGTCGTCACACATCCCGCGGAGGTTTTGGAAACGCCCGCGGAAACCGTGACTGTTTTTGATAAAAAGCTAAAAAAACTGCTTGATGATATGTACGATACCATGCTCGAAATGGATGGAGTCGGACTGGCAGCGCCGCAGATCGGTATTTTAAAAAGAGCGGCTGTTGTTGATATCGGAGAAGAAAGCGGCAGAATTGACCTTGTGAATCCGGAAATTCTTGAACAAAGCGGCGAGCAAACCGGAGTTGAAGGATGCTTGAGTTTTCCCGGCGTCTACGGAGATGTCACGCGTGCCGATTATGTGAAAGTGCGGGCGTATAACCGTCAGGGAAAACCGTTTATTCTTGAAGCAAGGGGCTTTTTCGCGAGAGCCGTGCAGCATGAAATGGACCACTTGGACGGCGTGCTGTTTACATCAAAAATAAGCAAATATTATACAGAAGATGAACTAGCGGATATGGAAGGATGATTTGATGACGAGAATCGTGTTTATGGGAACACCCGATTTTTCAGTTCCTGTGTTAAAAACCCTGATAGATGACGGATATGAAGTAGTGGGGGTCGTCACTCAGCCGGACCGTCCGAAGGGCAGAAAAAAAGTGCTCACGCCTCCGCCTGTGAAGGAAGAAGCTTTGCGTCACGGTATCCCGGTTCTTCAGCCTGAAAAAGTCAGACTGAAAGAAGAAATTGAAAAGGTGCTGGCATTAAAACCGGATCTCATTGTGACGGCAGCGTTTGGGCAAATTCTGCCTAAAGAGCTTCTCGACAGCCCTAAGTACGGATGCATTAATGTCCATGCGTCTCTTTTGCCTGAACTGAGAGGCGGGGCTCCTATCCATTATTCCATTCTCCAAGGAAAGAAAAAAACCGGAGTTACCATTATGTACATGGTGGAAAAATTAGATGCAGGCGATATGATTTCTAAAGTGGAAGTAGACATTGAAGAAACCGACAATGTCGGAACCCTGCACGATAAATTAAGCGTTGCTGGCGCGAAGCTTCTGTCTGAAACAGTTCCTCAAGTTATAGCCGGCGACATATCACCTGAAAAGCAGGATGACGAGAAAGCGACGTATGCGCCAAACATTAAAAGAGAACAAGAGCTGATTGACTGGTCCAGAGCAGGAGAAGAGCTTTATAATCAAGTTCGAGGTTTAAACCCATGGCCTGTTGCCTATACGACTTTAAATGGACAAAACCTGAAAGTGTGGGCGGCCAAGAAAACAGCGGCGCCGGCAAAAGCCGAGCCCGGCACAGTCATTGCTATTGAAAAAGAAGGAATTATCGTGGCCACAGGAAACGATACGGCACTGTTATTAACAGAGCTGCAGCCTGCCGGCAAAAAACGCATGCGAGGCGAAGACTTCGTCCGTGGCGCTCATGTTGAGACAGGTGATATGTTAGGAGTGCACAATGAAAACAAATAGCGTTCGTGATATTGCGCTGGAGGCGCTGGTCAAATTAGAACAAAATCAGTCATACAGTAACCTGCTCCTGAAATCGGTTATTAAATCCAATAAACTGAGCGATCAGGACCGGGGGCTTTTGACTGAACTAGTGTACGGTACATTGCAAAACAAAATCGCGCTGGATTATATGCTCAAGCCGTTTATCAACAAGCCGCAAAAGGTGAAGCCGTGGGTTATCCAGCTTCTCCGCCTGTCCCTATATCAAATGGAATATTTAGAAAAAATCCCGGACCGGGCAGTCATCCATGAAGCGGTAGAGATTGCTAAAAACCGCGGGCATAAAGGCATTGCCTCATTTGTCAACGGCGTGCTTCGCTCTATTCAGCGCGAAGGAGTCCCTTCCTTTGACGCCATCGAAGATCCTGTTCTCCGGCTTGCGACAGAAACAAGCCATCCCGAATGGCTCGTGAAAGAGTGGGCAGACGCATACGGATTTGATGCGGCTGAAAAGATTTGCCGCATTCATCTCATTCCGCCTAAGCAAACGCTGCGTGTCAATCAAATGAAAACAGACAGAGCGGAGATACTTGATCAAATGGCAGCTGAAGGAATCGAAGCAGAAAAAGGCGATCTCGCCGAGGATGCTGTGAAGCTTGTAAAGGGAACAATCGCCGGAACTCACTTCTTCCAGACCGGTGAAGTGTCCATCCAGGATGAAAGCTCCATGCTGGTTGCCCGGGCCCTTGACCCTAAGCCAGGTGAAACGGTGCTTGATGCGTGCGCAGCGCCGGGCGGAAAGTCAGCCCATATCGCTGAATTAATGGAGAACAAGGGAAGTGTGACATCGCTTGACCTTCACAAACATAAAGTGAAGCTGATCAAAGAAGCGTCAGAACGGCTTGGCCTTTCCATTATTGATGCGAAAACAATGGACGCGAGAAAAGCGGGAGAAACGTTTAAAAGTGAACAGTTTGACCGTATTTTGGTTGACGCTCCATGCTCAGGCTTTGGCGTGATCAGAAGAAAGCCGGATATGAAGTACACCAAAACCCCGAATGACAGCTCCCGGCTTGCTGAAATCCAGCTGTCTATCTTAAGGGAAATTGCGCCATTAGTAAAAAAAGGTGGCACTCTTGTCTACAGTACGTGTACAATGGATCGGACAGAAAATGAAGAAGTTATCCATGCTTTTATACAAGAACATCCTGATTTTGAACCCGATTTGTCTCTTGAAAAGCGGCTGCCCGAAAAGGCGAGACCCTTTGTTCGGGATGGGAGGCTTCAAATCCTTCCGCATTATTTCGGAACAGATGGTTTCTTTATTTGCAGCATGAGAAAGAAGGGATAAGCAATGACAGAACTTAAAAAAACAAAGATCAGAAAAGAATTGCGGACAGAGCGTCCTTCAATTTATTCTTTTGAATTAGACGAAATCAAACAATGGCTGACAGACAACGGAGAGAAACCGTTCCGCGCGGCACAGATTTTTGAATGGCTTTACGAAAAACGAGTATCTTCTTTTGACGAAATGACAAACCTGTCAAAGGATCTGCGTGAGAAATTAAACACTCATTTCGTATTAACGACGCTGAAAACAGCAGTTAAACAAACTTCTCAAGATGGTACGATGAAGTTTTTATTCGAGCTTCACGACGGTTATACAATCGAAACCGTTTTAATGAGACACGAGTATGGTAATTCTGTATGTGTAACGACACAAGTCGGCTGCCGCATTGGCTGCACATTCTGCGCATCAACGCTCGGCGGCTTAAAACGAAATCTTGAAGCGGGCGAAATTGTCGCTCAAGTGGTGAAAGTTCAAAAAGCGCTGGATGAAACGGATGAACGCGTCAGCTCTGTCGTCATCATGGGAATTGGCGAACCATTTGATAACTTTAACGAAATGCTTGCCTTCTTAAAAATCATTAACCATGATAAGGGACTGAATATAGGAGCCCGCCATATTACTGTTTCTACAAGCGGAATCATCCCGAAAATTTACGAATTCGCTGATCAGCAAATGCAGATTAACTTTGCGATTTCTCTGCACGCGCCAAATACAGAAATCAGAAGCCGTTTGATGCCGATTAACAGAGCGTACAAGCTGCCTGATTTAATGGAAGCCGTTAAATATTACATTAATAAAACAGGACGCCGGATCAGCTTTGAATACGGTCTGTTCGGCGGCGTAAATGATCAGGTCGAGCACGCTGAAGAGCTTGCAGACTTGCTGGAAGGCGTAAAATGCCACGTGAACTTGATTCCGGTAAACTATGTGCCTGAACGGGATTACGTCCGCACACCGCGCGAGCAGATTTTTGCTTTTGAGAAAACGCTGAAATCCCGCGGAGTAAATGTCACGATCCGAAGAGAGCAAGGCCATGACATTGACGCAGCCTGCGGTCAGCTTCGCGCGAAGGAGCGTCAAGACGAGACGAGGTGATGAGGGTTGTTAACAGCCTTAAAAACAGATACAGGGAAAATCCGCCAGCATAATGAAGATGATGCGGGTATTTTTAAGGGGAAAGACGATTTTGTATTAGCGGTTGTCGCTGATGGCATGGGCGGCCATCTTGCTGGAGATGTTGCAAGCAAGATGGCTGTGAAAGCCATGGGAGAGAAATGGAATGAGGCAGATACGGTTCCTGCGGCGCCGTCAGAGTGTGAAGAGTGGCTCATTGAACAGATTCTCGCGGTAAACAGTAAGATTTACGATCATGCCCAAGCGCACGAAGAATGCCAAGGCATGGGAACAACCATTGTATGCGCTCTTTTTACAGGCAAAACGGTTTCCGTTGCTCATATAGGCGACAGCAGATGCTATTTGCTTCAGGACGATCTTTTCGTTCAGGTGACAGAGGATCATTCTCTTGTGAATGAACTGGTTCGCACCGGTGAAATCTCCAGAGAAGATGCTGAGCATCATCCGCGCAAAAATGTGCTGACGAAGGCGCTCGGAACAGATCAATCTGTCAGTATTGACGCACGTTCTTTCGAAATTGAACCCGGAGACAAACTCCTTTTATGTTCTGATGGACTGACGAATAAAGTGGAAGTCACTGAATTAAAAGACATCCTGCAAAGCGATTCAGCTCCTCAGGAAAAAGTAAACCTGCTTGTGGACAAAGCCAATGAGAATGGCGGGGAAGACAATATTACAGCAGTTTTGCTTGAGCTTGCTTTACATGTTGAAGAGGGTGAAGATCAGTGCTAATCGGCAAGCGAATCAGCGGGCGTTACCAGATTCTCCGTGCCATAGGCGGCGGGGGAATGGCCAACGTTTATTTAGCTGAGGACATTATTCTTGATCGTGAAGTCGCAATCAAAATCCTGCGGTTTGACTATGTGAATGACAATGAGTTTATCAGGCGTTTCCGAAGAGAAGCCCAATCGGCATCAAGCCTTGATCACCCGAATATTGTCAGCATTTATGATTTGGGCGAGGAAGATGATATCTACTATATTGTCATGGAATACGTAGAGGGCATGACGCTAAAAGAATACATAACAGCAAATGGGCCGCTTCACCCCAAAGAAGCGCTCAGCATCATGGAGCAAATTGTCTCAGCCATTGCCCATGCCCACCAAAATCATATTGTCCACAGGGATATTAAACCGCATAACATTTTGATCGACCATATGGGCAATATCAAAGTAACGGATTTTGGAATTGCGACTGCACTGACTTCGACAACAATCACCCACACCAATTCTGTGCTGGGCTCAGTCCATTATTTATCCCCCGAACAGGCGCGGGGCGGTCTGGCCACAAAAAAATCAGATATTTATGCACTTGGGATTGTCTTATTTGAGCTGTTAACCGGCCGAATCCCGTTTGATGGAGAATCGGCTGTCAGCATCGCCTTAAAGCATCTTCAGGCTGAAACCCCTTCAGCGAAAAGGTGGAATCCCTCAGTACCCCAAAGCGTTGAAAACATCATATTAAAGGCAACCGCCAAAGATCCTTTTCATCGCTATGAAACTGCTGAAGATATGGAAGAAGATATTCGAACAGCTTTTGACGCGGACAGGCTCAACGAAAAGAAATTTACGATTCAAGATGATGAAGAAATGACGAAAGCGATTCCGATTATTAAGGATGCAGAGCTTGCGAAAGCTTCTAATGAAACCGAAGCTGACATGACATTTCCTCAAGAAAACCAAACGAAGAAAAAAGCTAAGAGAAAAAAATGGCCGTGGATTTTGCTCACCATATGCCTGATTTTTATCACGGCAGGAGTTCTCGCCGTCACTGTTTTTCCTTCTCTTTTTATGCCTAAGGATGTCAAAATACCCGATGTAGCAGGGATGGAATATGAGAAAGCGGCAGATCTTCTAGAAAAAGAAGGCTTGCAGGTAGATTCAGACGTTTTGGAAATCTCAGATGAGAAGATCGAAGAAGGCCTGATGGTCAAAACCGATCCTAAAGCCGAGTCCACTGTTAAAGAAGGAGCAACGGTTACGCTTTATAAGAGTACAGGTAAAGCAAAAAAGCAGATCGGTGATGTGACGGACCAATCAGTCGACAAGGCAAAAAAAGTGTTAAAGGAACAGGGCTTTAAAAATGTAACGGTGGATGAAGTAAATAATGATGAGAAAGACGCCGGCACTGTCATAGACCAGAATCCGTCAGCAGGGACCGAACTTGTGCCGGACGAAGATCAAGTTAAGCTCACAGTCAGCATCGGGCCGGAAGATATTACGCTCAGAGATTTAAAAACATACAGTAAAGAAGCAGCCTCAGGATATCTGGAAGATAACGGGCTCAAGCTGGTGGAAAAAGAAGCGTACTCAGATGACGTTCCGGAAGGACAGGTTGTCAAACAAAAACCGGCAGCGGGAACGGCGCTAAAGCCGGGAAATGAGGTCGAAGTGACATTTTCTCTCGGACCTGAGAAAAAACCGGCGAAAACAGTGAAAGAAAAAGTCAAGATTCCATATGAGCCTGAAAACGAAGGGGACGAGCTGGAGGTGCAAATCGCGATTGACGACGCGGACCACAGCATTTCTGACACTTACGAACATTTTAAGATTAAAGAGCCCGTAGAACGGACGATCGAACTGAAGATTGAACCTGGCCAAAAAGGGTACTATCAAGTGATGGTAAATAATAAAGTCGTCAGCTACAAAACAATTGAGTATCCGAAAGATGAATAACAAGGAGGGAAAATATGCCTGAGGGCAAAATTATTAAAGCGCTTAGCGGCTTTTATTACGTACTGGATGAATCAGAGGATTCAAATAACGGAAAAGTTATACAATGCAGAGGAAGAGGCATTTTCAGAAAAAATAAAATCACCCCTTTGGTCGGTGATTATGTTGTTTATCAAGCTGAAAATAATAAAGAAGGATATCTTCTGGAGATTAAAGAAAGAACCAATGAACTTATCAGGCCGCCGATCTGCAACGTTGATCAAGCGGTGCTTGTTTTCTCGGCGATGCAGCCATCTTTCAGCACAGCATTGCTCGACCGTTTCTTGGTTCTCGTAGAAGCGAATGACATCCAGCCGATTATTTGTATTACAAAAATGGATTTAATTGAAGATCAACATACACAAAAGCTCATTCAAGCGTATGCTGAAGACTACCGGAATATTGGCTATGACGTGTATCTTACCTCTTCAAAGGACCAAGACAGTTTAACGGAGATCATCCCGCATTTCCGCGGCAAAACAACGGTCTTTGCCGGTCAGTCTGGGGTTGGCAAATCCTCGCTTCTCAACGCGATCAGTCCCGAGCTGGGTTTGAGAACAAACGAGATTTCCGAGCATTTAGGCCGCGGGAAGCACACAACCCGCCATGTGGAGCTCATTCACACGTCCGGAGGTCTGGTTGCGGATACGCCGGGTTTCAGCTCTCTTGAGTTTACAGACATAGAAGAAGGAGAGCTGGGCTACACCTTCCCTGACATCAGAGAAAAAAGCGCATCATGCAAATTCAGAGGGTGTTTGCATTTGAAAGAGCCGAAATGTGCAGTCAAACAAGCTGTTGAAGAAGGGGAATTAAAGCAGTACCGCTACGACCATTATGTTGAATTTATTACAGAGATCAAAGACAGAAAGCCGAGGTATTAGATCATGGTAAAGATTGCACCTTCTATTCTTTCAGCTGATTTTGCCGCTTTAGGCAAAGAGATTCAAGATGTAGAAAAAGGCGGAGCCGATTACATTCATGTTGATGTCATGGACGGCCATTTTGTCCCGAATATTACGATTGGGCCGCTGATTGTAGAAGCCATTCGTCCGGTGACGAAACTGCCCCTGGATGTACATTTAATGATTGAAGAGCCGGATCGTTATATCCCGGCTTTCGCAAAAGCTGGAGCAGATATCCTGTCTGTACATGCCGAAGCCTGTCCGCACCTTCACCGGACAATCCAGCTTATGAAAGAGCAGGGTGTAAAAGCTGGCGTTGTCCTGAATCCGCATACACCTGTTCAAGTAATTGAGCATATTTTTGAAGAACTTGATCTCGTTCTCTTAATGACGGTGAACCCTGGATTTGGCGGACAGAAATTTATTCATTCTGTTCTTCCGAAAATAAAAGAAGTGAAACGAATGGCAGAGGAAAAAGGGAAACATGATCTGCTAATTGAAGTAGACGGCGGCGTCAACAAAGAAACAGCCCCGCTAGTCATCGAAGCGGGCGCAAATTTACTTGTTGCCGGTTCTGCTGTTTATGGCCAAACTGACCGCGAAAAAGCTATTTCTGAGATAAGAGGAAGCAAATAAGCAGCAGGAGAAAGAGCCGGGCGTATTTAGCCCGAGCTCTTTTTCCTGTACCCAGAAGCAGAAAGGAAAAAGAGATGAGAAAAATCAATATCGTTGCGGGAGGCCCAAAAGATTTGATCCCTGACCTGACTGGTTATACGGCTGATCACACGATCTGGGTCGGGGTTGACAAGGGCACAGTCACGCTTTTAGATGCCGGCATCATTCCTGATGAAGCTTTCGGAGATTTTGACAGCATTACGGAGCAGGAACGCCGGCAAATCGAAAAAGCCGCGCCCGCTCTCCATGTGTACCAGGCAGAAAAAGATCAAACTGATTTAGACCTCGCTCTTGATTGGGCCCTGGAAAAGCAGCCGGATGTCATTCAGATCTTCGGTATTACGGGAGGCAGAGCAGATCACTTTTTAGGAAATATTCAGCTGCTGTACAGGGGAGTAAAAACAAATTCGAAAATGAAGCTTATAGACAAACAGAATGATATTCAGATGTTCTCTCCAGGCGAATATTCTCTTCTTATCGATCAAAACAAACGGTATATCTCCTTCATCCCATTTACAGAAGAAGTGGATGAGCTGACTCTCATCGGTTTTAAATATCCGCTAAATAAGTGTCATATTACGCTTGGTTCAACACTATGTATTAGTAACGAACTCATTCATTCACGAGGTACTTTTTCGTTTGCGAAAGGCATATTAATAATGATAAGAAGCACGGATTAGCTTCTGCTTTCACTCATTTGTTGAAATTAATGAACCTTAAAGCGATGAACAGGCGGTTACGGGACTTATAGGAGGGGACAAAAATGAAATTTTACACCATTAAATTGCCGAAGTTTTTAGGAGGAATTGTCCGGGCGATGCTGGGCTCATTTAGAAAAGATTAAAGCCCAGGGGTTCAAGCCCCCTTTCACCACATAAAAACGCCTGCCACATATCAGGGCAGGCGTTCATTTTGTTATACACGCTCAACTTTACCGGATTTCAAAGCTCGAGCAGATACATATACTTTTTTAGGTTTTCCGTTCACAAGGATACGAACCTTTTGAAGATTCGCGCCCCAAGTGCGCTTAGAAGCGTTCATTGCGTGAGAACGGTTATTCCCAGCTGTTGTTTTTTTACCTGTGATAACGCATTTACGTGCCATTTGTTTCCCTCCTCACTTGCACAAAACATCTACTTTTTCACTTTCATATGTTCTTAGATGCTTTCGATATGGATACTTTAAATAATTTACCACAGCTAAAAAACGTTTGCAACTATTGTTTCATCATCTTTCAAGAAAATTCACTTGACATCTTGCGCAAACAGCGGCGCTATAGTATATGTAAAGAGACGTGCAGCGTTTGTCGCGTCTTTTCTTTTCATAATGGAATTCATATAGTAGAATAGCTGTAACTCTATGCATTCGAAGGAGGAACTAGTGTGTCCATTGAATTAAGAACGAAATACGGGCAGATTGATATATCGAATGAAGTCATTGCAATGGTTGCCGGCGGCGCTGCGATTGACTGTTACGGCATCGTTGGAATGGCCTCTAAAAACCAAATTAAAGACGGACTGACTGAAATCCTTCGGAAAGAGAATTTCAGCAGAGGTGTTCAAGTTCGCCAAGAAGCAGAACAGATACATATTGACATGTATATCATTGTCAGCTACGGCACAAAAATTTCTGAAGTGGCACATAACGTCCAAACAAAAGTAAAGTACACAGTAAATCAAACAGTCGGACTTGCAGTGGACTCTGTCAATATTTATGTCCAAGGCGTACGAGTGACGAACCCGTAGTTAGGAGGAGTAGGATTGTCTATCAGAACATTAGACGGCAGAACCTTTGCCGAGATGATTCTTGCAGGTGCACAGAATCTGTCGCAAAACGCGAGTGCGGTTGACGCGCTCAACGTGTTTCCGGTGCCGGACGGTGATACGGGAACAAACATGAACCTGTCAATGACTTCCGGGGCAAGAGAAGTGGAGCATTTGGAGACAACTGATATCGGTAAAGTGGGCTCCGCGTTATCTAAAGGATTGCTCATGGGGGCAAGAGGGAATTCTGGAGTCATCCTGTCCCAATTGTTCCGAGGATTCAGTAAAAGCATTGAAACAAAAAAAGAAATTAATGCAAAAGAGTTTGCCGCCGCGCTGCAAGCGGGTGTCGATATGGCTTACAAAGCAGTCATGAAGCCTGTGGAGGGCACCATCTTAACAGTTGCAAAAGATGCTGCGAAACAAGCGGTGGCCCTGGCGGAAAAAGAAACCGATATCATTGCGCTGATGACATCGGTGACAAATGAAGCTGAGGCATCCTTAAACCGGACACCGGAATTGCTGCCTGTCCTGAAGGAAGTAGGAGTCGTTGACAGCGGAGGCAAAGGCCTGCTTTGTGTGTATGAAGGTTTCCTCGCTTCATTAAAAGGAGAGACCGTTCCTGAGAAAACCGTTCTTCCGTCACTTGATGACATGGTCAGCGCAGAGCATCATAAGAGCGCGCAGAGCATGATGAATACAGATGATATTGAATTCGGTTTCTGTACAGAAGTGATGGTAAGGCTCGATCAGAATAAAAGAGAATTTGATGAAGGCACATTCAGAAATGACCTCAGCCAATTTGGTGATTCTCTTTTGGTTATTGCAGACGAGTCTCTGGCGAAGGTTCATATTCATGCTGAAGAGCCGGGAAACGTGTTAAACTACGCTCAAAATTACGGTGAATTAATAAAAATCAAAATTGAAAACATGAGAGAGCAGCACACTTCCATCATCAGCCAGGACAGCGAGCCTGCTCACAGCGAGAAAACGGCAAAGCAGCCGTACGGCATTGTGACTGTTGCGATGGGAGAAGGCATTTCTGATTTATTCAAAAGCATTGGCGCTTCCGTTGTGATTGAAGGCGGCCAGACGATGAATCCAAGCACTGAGGATATTGTCGATGCTGTAAGATCTGTAAATGCAGACACTGTGTTTATCTTACCGAATAACTCCAACATTATCATGGCTGCCAATCAAGCCGCAAGTGTGATAGGCGATAAAGTTTTTGTCATTCCTGCCAAAACGGTTCCGCAAGGGATGTCAGCGCTGCTGGCATTTAATCCGGATCAAGAGCCTGAAGCAAATGAAGCCAATATGCTAAGTGCCATTCAGCAAGTAAAAAGCGGACAGGTGACATACTCAGTCAGGGATACTCATATTGACGGACAAGACATAAAAAAAGGCGACTTTATGGGAATTCTGAATGGAACGATTATCGGCAGTGCTGAAGATCAGCTGGGTGCTGCAAAAATGCTCTTGTCAGAGATGATCGGAGAAGAGGACGAAATTGTCACCATTCTTTATGGAGAGGATGCGTCTCAAGAAGAAGCTGAAGAGCTTGAAGCGTTTCTCAACGACAAGTACGAAGAGATTGAGGTTGAAATCCACAACGGAAAACAGCCGCTGTATTCGTATATAGTTTCTGCAGAATAGAAGGGCGATTCGCCCTTCTATTCTTATGTCTGCTTTTAAGTGCGGCAGCGCTGTAACGCGCCCGCTTGCCATTTTATATCCGATCAATTAGTCTAGAAGCAAAGCCGCTTATAAGCTCTGATTCATAAGGAGGAATAGCATGAAATACAGAAGCGTTTTTGATATTATCGGCCCGGTTATGATCGGTCCGTCCAGTTCGCATACAGCAGGAGCGGCGAGAATTGGGAGAGTGGCCAGAAGTTTATTTGGCAGAGAGCCTGAGCGCATCGTTGTGTCCTTTTACGGCTCTTTTGCTGAAACATATAAGGGTCACGGCACAGATGTGGCAATCATCGGCGGTCTGCTCGATTTTGATACATTTGACGAACGGATTAAAACCGCTATACAAATTGCAGAAGATAAAGGAATTGATATAGAGTTTCGAGTCGAAGACGCTGTTCCGGTTCACCCGAACACAGCTCGAATCAGCATTTCTGATGAAAAGGGAGAACTTGAACTGACGGGAATTTCGATAGGCGGAGGAAAAATTGAAATCACAGAATTAAACGGCTTTGAGCTCCGTCTGTCTGGAAACCACCCTGCCATTCTAGTTGTCCATAATGACAAGTTTGGCACTATTGCAGGAGTTGCCAATGTCCTTGCGAAATTCTCAATCAACGTCGGCCATATGGAAGTCGCCCGCAAGGATATTGGTCAGCTTGCGCTGATGACAATAGAAGTGGATCAAAATATTGACGATGATGTTCTCGATGAGCTGTCGAAGCTGCCGAACATTATTCAAGTGACAAAGATTGCTGACTAGCGAAGGGTCAGGAGGAGCCAGTTATGTTTCGTAATGTAAAAGAATTAATTGAGATAACGAAAGAAAAGCAAATGTCCATCTCTGACATCATGATCGCTCAAGAGATGGAAGTAACAGAAAAAACAAAAGAAGAAATTTTTCAGCAGATGGATCACAATCTGACTGTTATGGAAGCGGCGGTTCAGAAAGGGCTTGAAGGGGTTACGAGTCAAACGGGCTTAACAGGCGGGGATGCCGTTAAATTACAGGCCTACATTCGATCTGGAAAAAGCCTGTCGGGAGCGCTGATTTTAGACGCGGTATCGAAAGCTGTGGCAACAAATGAAGTGAATGCCGCCATGGGAACAATCTGTGCGACACCGACAGCCGGATCTGCAGGTGTAGTGCCGGGTACGTTATTTGCCGTGAAAGAAAAACTGAACCCGACAAGAGAACAAATGATCCGCTTTTTATTTACGGCCGGAGCTTTCGGATTTGTCGTAGCAAATAATGCAAGTATTTCCGGTGCTGCCGGCGGGTGTCAGGCAGAGGTAGGATCTGCCTCGGGCATGGCAGCTGCGGCAATTGTTGAAATGGCAGGCGGAACACCTGAGCAAAGTGCGGAGGCCATGGCCATTACATTAAAAAATATGCTCGGCCTTGTGTGTGATCCTGTTGCGGGCCTTGTTGAAGTGCCTTGTGTGAAGCGGAATGCAATGGGCGCATCAAACGCGATGATTGCTGCTGATATGGCATTAGCAGGCATTACAAGCCGGATTCCATGTGACGAGGTCATCGATGCGATGTATAAAATCGGCCAAACGATGCCCACTGCCCTTAGAGAAACAGGCCAGGGCGGTTTAGCGGCCACACCGACGGGAAGAGAATTAGAGAAAAAAATATTCGGAGGAGCGCTGGGTTCAAGTGAAACAACATCAGCAAACTAGTATAGCCTACATTAAGGGCATTGGGCCGGAAACAGAAAAAACATTAAATGAACTCGGTATTTATGACATTTCTGATCTTCTGAATTATTTCCCATATCGCTATGATGACTACGAGCTGAGGGATTTAGAAGAAGTGCAGCATGATGAAAGAGTCACAGTTGAAGGGAAGGTTCATTCAGAGCCTTCTCTTACCTATTACGGAAAAAAACGAAACAGGCTGACATTTCGCCTTCTTGTCGGCCATTATTTAATCACTGCCATTTGTTTTAACCGTCCTTATTTAAAGAAAAAGCTTTCGCTGGGCTCTGTTGTGACGATTTCCGGTAAATGGGACAAGCACCGTCAGACCATTTCCGTTCAGGAATTAAAAAATGGGCCGCATCAAGAGGATAAAAGCATTGAACCAGTTTATTCCGTGAAAGAAAATGTCACCGTCAAAATGATGAGACGTTTTATTCAGCACGGGCTGACCCAATATGCGGACTCAATACCTGATCCTCTCCCGGAAAATCTTAAAGTTCGCTATAAGCTGCCGGACTATCATCAAGCGTTAAAAGCGATGCACCAGCCAGAAACAAGAGAAGCATTAAAGCTGGCCAGACGCCGATTCGTTTACGAAGAATTTTTATTATTTCAGTTGAAAATGCAGGCGTTCCGAAAGGCGGAAAGAGAGCAGTCACAAGGGATACGGCAGCGTTTTTCAAACGAAGAACTCATGACATTTGTCAAAAGCCTCCCATTTCCTCTCACCAACGCCCAGTCCCGCGTGCTCCGCGAAATAACAGCAGACATGTCCTCCCCATACAGAATGAACCGTCTTCTTCAAGGAGACGTCGGATCAGGAAAAACGGCAGTCGCTGCCATCGCGCTTTATGCGGCCATTTTATCCGGATATCAGGGAGCGCTTATGGTTCCGACAGAAATTCTTGCTGAACAGCATGCTGATTCCCTTGTTTCACTGTTTGAAAAGTGGGATGTCAATGTTGCCCTTCTGACAAGCTCTGTAAAAGGGAAGCGCCGAAGGGAATTGCTTGAGCGGCTTGCTGCGGGAGAGATTGATATTCTTGTAGGAACCCATGCTTTAATCCAGGATGAGGTCGAGTTTAAAGCGCTAAGTCTTGTCATCACGGATGAGCAGCACCGATTTGGAGTTGAACAGCGGAAGAAGCTTCGGAACAAAGGGCAGGATCCCGATGTTCTCTTTATGACAGCCACTCCGATTCCGAGAACCCTGGCGATTACTGTTTTCGGTGAAATGGATGTCTCCGTCATTGATGAGATGCCGGCGGGGCGAAAACAAATCGAGACTTATTGGGTGAAACATGACATGCTGGACCGCATTCTGGCATTCGTCGAAAAAGAATTAAAGCAGGGCAGACAGGCGTATATTATCTGTCCGCTGATCGAAGAATCAGACAAGCTTGATGTGCAAAACGCTATAGATGTATACAATATGCTTTCTGAGGTTTTCCGTGGAAAATGGAACGTCGGTCTTATGCACGGAAAACTGCATTCCGATGAAAAAGATCAGGTGATGAGGGAATTCAGCGCGAATACGTGTCAAATTCTCGTATCAACCACTGTTGTTGAAGTCGGAGTGAATGTCCCGAATGCAACGATTATGGTCATTTACGACGCCGATCGCTTTGGTTTGTCCCAGCTTCACCAGCTGCGCGGCCGTGTAGGCCGCGGCGAGCACCAGTCCTACTGCATTCTTATGGCTGATCCGAAATCAGAAACAGGAAAAGAACGGATGAGAATCATGTCGGAAACCAATAACGGCTTTGAACTGTCTGAAAAGGATTTGGAACTGAGAGGCCCGGGAGATTTCTTTGGAAAAAAACAAAGCGGAATGCCTGATTTTAAGGTGGCGGACATGGTTCATGATTACAGAGCGCTTGAAACGGCAAGGCAGGACGCTGCAAATCTGGTGGCTTCGGAAGCGTTCTGGAACGACCCTGAATATGGGGCGCTAAGAGAGCATTTGCTGAAAAGCGGAGTCATGGACGGGGAAAAATTGAGCTGAGGTAAGAAGTTTTTGGTGTTCAGCCAGAAACAATCATTGCATTCCAATCTATGAAATTATATACTACTATTAGTACCTAGTCTTAATTTGCCGGATGGTGTTTAGATATGAGAAGAAATAAGAAAGAACGCCAGGAATTACTTCAGCAGACGATCAAAGCAACCCCATTTATTACAGATGAAGAATTAGCGGGAAAATTCGGAGTAAGCATTCAGACGATTCGTTTGGACCGCTTGGAGCTTTCCATACCGGAGCTGAGAGAAAGAATTAAGAACGTGGCAGAGAAAACGCTTGAAGATGAAGTGAAGTCCCTGTCACTAGACGAAGTCATCGGAGAAATTATTGACCTTGAGCTGGATGATCAGGCGATTTCTATTTTAGAAATAAAACAGGAGCATGTATTCAGCCGGAATCAGATTGCAAGAGGACATCATTTATTTGCTCAGGCGAATTCTTTGGCCGTTGCAATTATAGATGACGAACTGGCGCTGACTGCAAGTGCAGATATCCGCTTTACCAGGCAGGTAAAGCAGGGTGAGCGCGTCGTTGCGAAAGCGAAAGTGACGGCGGTTGAGAAAGAAAAAGGAAGAACGGTTGTCGAAGTAAACAGCTATGTTGCAGAGGAAATTGTTTTTTCTGGACGCTTTGACATGTACCGTTCAAAACATTCATAAAGGTGGAGCATGCATGAGAATAGCTGTAGATGCAATGGGAGGAGACCACGCTCCCAAAGCTGTTATTGACGGAGTTATGAAGGGTATAGAGTCATTTGATGATCTTCATATTACACTTGTCGGTGACAAGACAACAATAGAATCGTATTTAACAACATCATCAGACCGCATCACGGTGCTGCACGCAGATGAAGTGATTGAGCCTACGGACGAACCGGTCCGCGCCGTGCGGAGAAAAAAGAACTCCTCTATGGTCCTGATGGCGCAGGAAGTTGCAGAAGGCAGAGCTGACGCCTGCATTTCAGCAGGAAATACCGGCGCGCTAATGACAGCCGGCCTGTTTATTGTGGGAAGAATTAAAGGAATTGACCGCCCTGCGCTTGCACCGACACTGCCGACTGTATCAGGCGGCGGATTTCTGCTCCTTGATGTCGGCGCCAATGTAGATGCCAAGCCTGAGCATCTCGTTCAATACGCCATTATGGGTTCTGTTTATTCCCAGCAAGTCCGAGGCGTGACTTCACCGAGAGTCGGACTTTTGAATGTCGGAACAGAAGATAAAAAAGGAAACGAATTGACGAAGCAGACGTTCCAATTATTAAAAGAGGCAAACATCAACTTTATCGGAAACGTGGAAGCACGGGACCTTTTAGACGATGTAGCAGATGTCGTAGTAACGGACGGATTTACCGGGAATGTTACACTCAAAACGCTTGAAGGCTCTGCGATGTCCATTTTTAAAATGATGAAAGAAGCGCTCACGTCAAACTTTACATCTAAGCTTGCGGCCGCTGTGCTGAAGCCGAAGATGAAGGAAATGAAAATGAAAATGGATTATTCCGAATACGGCGGAGCAAGTCTTTTCGGTTTGAAAGCGCCGGTAATCAAGGCACACGGCTCTTCTGATGCCCGTGCGGTTTACCATGCGATCCGCCAAGCCAGAGAGATGGTCAGCCAAAACATGGCTGCGCTCATTCAGGAAGAAGTAAAAGAAGAAAAAACAGATGAATAGTCTGGAGGTTTTTACATCATGAGTAAGATTGCATTTTTATTCCCTGGTCAGGGATCTCAATTTATCGGCATGGGGAAAGAGCTTTATGATCAGGTTCCAGCTGCAAAACGTCTGTTCGATGAAGCGGACGAAACATTGGAAACAAAGCTCAGCTCACTGATTTTTGAAGGTGATGCCAAAGAATTAACCCTTACATACAATGCGCAGCCTGCTTTGCTGACGACTAGCATGGCTGTGCTTGAAAAATTTAAAGAATCAGGCATTACACCTGATTTCACAGCCGGACACAGCCTTGGAGAATATTCTGCACTGGTGGCGGCTGGCGCAATGAGCTTTAAAGACGCTGTTTATACTGTCAGAAAACGCGGTGAGTTCATGAACGAAGCGGTGCCGGCCGGAGAAGGAGCGATGGCTGCCATTCTCGGCATGGATGCCGACGCATTGAAACAAGTAACCGATAAAGTCACTGAGGATGGCCACCTTGTGCAGCTTGCCAACCTCAACTGTCCCGGACAAATCGTTATTTCCGGAACGGCAAAAGGAGTAGAGCTTGCATCTGAACAGGCAAAAGAGAACGGTGCTAAACGTGCGATTCCGCTTGACGTAAGCGGTCCGTTCCATTCTGAACTGATGAAGCCTGCTGCTGATAAGCTGAAGGAAGTCTTGGACTCCTGTGAACTGAAAGACGCAGACGTGCCGGTGATCTCAAATGTTTCTGCAGATGTGATGACAGATAAGGCAGACATTAAAGAGAAACTCATTGAGCAGCTGTACTCCCCGGTTCGTTTTGAGGAAACTGTTAACAAGCTGATCGCAGAGGGTGTTACGACGTTTATTGAAATCGGTCCCGGCAAAGTGCTTTCAGGCCTTGTGAAAAAAGTAAACAGACGCTTAAAAACCATTGCCGTATCAGACCCGGAAACGATTGAACTGGCAATTCAAACGCTTAAGGAGGAGAATGAGAATGCTTAATGAAAAAACAGCTGTTGTCACTGGCGCATCCCGCGGAATCGGCCGTTCAATCGCCCTTGACTTGGCCAAAAACGGTGCAAACGTTGTCGTTAACTACTCAGGCAGCGAAGCGAAAGCAAATGAAGTCGTAGATGAAATCAAATCAATGGGCAGAAAAGCGATTGCTGTCAAAGCCGATGTATCAAATCTTGAAGATGTACAAAACATGATAAAAGAAGCGATTTCTGTTTTCTCTACGATTGACATTCTAGTGAACAACGCCGGAATTACAAAAGACAATCTCATCATGAGGATGAAAGAAGATGAGTGGGATGATGTCATTAACATTAACCTGAAGGGTGTTTTCAACTGCACGAAAGCTGTCACAAGACAAATGATGAAGCAGCGTTCAGGCCGGATTATTAACGTATCGTCTATCGTCGGCGTCAGCGGAAATCCTGGACAAGCCAACTACGTGGCTGCAAAAGCAGGTGTGATCGGCTTAACAAAATCTTCAGCTAAAGAGCTCGCAAGCCGCAACATCACAGTTAATGCGATTGCGCCTGGATTTATCTCAACTGATATGACAGATAAACTTGCTAAAGACGTTCAAGATGAAATGCTGAAACAAATTCCGCTCGCTCGCTTTGGCGATCCCGGCGATGTCAGCAGCGTCGTCACGTTTCTTGCTTCAGAGGGAGCGCGTTACATGACAGGCCAGACGCTTCATATTGACGGCGGAATGGTAATGTAAGTTTTTTCTCGAAAATTTCATCATAGTTACTCTAGTTTTTTAAAAACGAATCCACTATAATACTTGAGGGGAGGTGAATTGCTATGGCAGATACATTAGAGCGTGTAACGAAAATCATCGTAGATCGCCTTGGCGTTGATGAAGCAGACGTCAAACTTGAAGCTTCTTTCAAGGAAGACTTAGGTGCTGATTCCCTGGATGTAGTTGAGCTTGTTATGGAACTTGAAGACGAGTTTGATATGGAAATTTCTGACGAAGATGCTGAAAAGATTGCAACAGTCGGCGACGCTGTGAACTACATACAAAACCAGCAATAAGCTGATGCTAAAAGTCCCGCCGAAACGCGGGGCTTTAGCCCTTTATTCGTGCAGTTATTACAGCATGCCGCTTTTACGCGCGCTGTATCCGGTTTAGTCAGAGAAGCGCGGTGAACCTGATGTGCCTATGGAGGTTACTATGTCAAAACACTCACATTATAAAGATAAGAAAAAGTTCTATAAAAAAATAGAACAATTTAAAGAGTTTCAAGAACGGATCTCGGTTCACTTTCAAAATGAAAAGCTTTTGTATCAAGCATTTACACATTCATCTTATGTGAATGAGCATCGGAAAAAGCCGTATGAAGATAATGAAAGGCTTGAATTTTTAGGTGACGCTGTTTTGGAACTGACGATCTCCAGATTCTTATTTGCCAAGTATCCGGCTATGAGTGAAGGAGATTTGACGAAATTGAGAGCCGCGATTGTATGCGAACCGTCTCTCGTTTCATTGGCTCACGAACTGTCATTCGGCGATCTTGTCCTATTAGGGAAAGGCGAGGAAATGACGGGCGGCAGAAAACGCCCTGCACTTTTGGCGGATGTCTTCGAAGCATTTATCGGAGCCTTGTATCTTGACCAGGGATTAGAGCCGGTCGAAAGTTTCTTAAAAGTCTATGTGTTCCCTAAAATAAACGATGGTGCTTTTTCTCATGTGATGGATTTTAAAAGCCAGCTGCAGGAATACGTGCAGCGGGACGGCAAGGGCTCGCTGGAGTATAAAATATCCAACGAAAAAGGACCTGCCCATAACCGTGAATTCGAAGCCATCGTATCTCTAAAAGGTGAACCACTCGGAGTCGGAAACGGCCGTTCAAAGAAAGAAGCCGAACAGCACGCTGCTCAGGAAGCTCTAGCTAAATTGCAAAAACACCATACGAAACAATAAAATCCCCCTAAGTTATAAGGGGGATTTCAGTATGTTTGCCGTCTTATTTCATCCATGTTTATGATAAAATTGAAATACTTATTACATAAGGAGGATCGCTATGTTCCTCAAACGTTTAGACGTTATAGGATTTAAATCATTTGCAGAACGGATTTCCGTTGATTTTGTAAAAGGCGTCACTGCGGTTGTCGGCCCGAACGGAAGCGGAAAAAGCAATATCACAGACGCTATTCGCTGGGTTCTTGGAGAACAATCTGCACGTTCCCTTCGCGGCGGGAAAATGGAAGATATTATTTTTGCCGGCAGTGATTCGAGAAAACGGTTAAATCTTGCCGAAGTTACACTTACGCTTGATAATGACGATCATTTTTTGCCGATTGACTTCCATGAGGTCAGTGTCACAAGACGTGTGTACAGATCTGGCGAGAGTGAATTTTTAATTAACAATCAGCCGTGCCGCTTAAAAGATATTATTGATTTATTTATGGACTCAGGACTTGGAAAAGAAGCATTTTCGATTATCAGCCAAGGGAAAGTGGAAGAAATCCTGAGCAGCAAAGCGGAGGATCGCCGCAGTATCTTTGAAGAAGCAGCAGGGGTGCTCAAATACAAAACGAGAAAGAAAAAAGCAGAAAACAAGCTGTTTGAAACCCAGGATAATTTAAACCGGGTAGAAGATATATTACATGAGCTGGAAGGCCAGGTTGAACCTCTTAAAATACAGGCCTCAATCGCGAAAGACTACCTGGAGAAAAAGAAAGAGCTTGAGCACGTTGAAATTGCGCTGACCGCTTACGATATTGAAGAGCTGCACGCCAAATGGTCAAGCCTTCAGGAGAAAGTGCAAGCCGCTAAGGAAGAAGAGCTTGCTGAATCGTCTGCTATTTCAGCAAAAGAAGCGAAAATTGAAGATGCTCGAGACAAAATTCAAGCCCTCGATGAATCAGTGGACGAGCTCCAGCAAGTCTTACTTGTGACAAGTGAGGAGCTTGAAAAGCTGGAAGGGCGCAAAGAAGTACTGAAAGAACGCAAAAAAAACGCTGTGCAAAACCGAGAGCAGCTTGAAGAAGCCATCGTACAGTTTCAGCAAAAAGAAGCTGTGCTGAAAGAAGATCTTGCGAAGCAGGAAGCTGTTTTCGAAACGCTTCAGACAGAAGTGAAAGATTTAAAAGCACAGGTGAAGGAAAAGCAGCAGGCTCTCAGTCTTCATAATGAAAATGTCGAAGAGAAAATTGAACAGCTGAAAAGCGATTACTTTGAGCTGTTAAACAGCCAGGCGTCGATTCGCAATGAGCTCCAGCTGCTTGATGACCAGATGTCCCAATCAGCCGTTACCCAGCAGAGGCTAGCTGATAATAATGAAAAGCATCTGCAGGAACGGCGCGATATTTCCGCCCAAAAAGCTGCGTGTGAAACCGAGTTTGCGCGCATAGAGCAGGAGATTCACAGCCAAGTCGGCGCGTATCGTGAAATGCAGGTCAAATACGAGCAGAAAAAGCGTCAATTTGAGAAAAATGAATCTGCTCTTTACCAAGCATACCAATACGTCCAGCAGGCGAGATCGAAAAAAGACATGCTTGAGACGATGCAGGGAGATTTCTCCGGCTTTTATCAAGGTGTTAAAGAGGTGCTGAAAGCGAAAGAGCGGCTTGGCGGTATTCGCGGGGCAGTCCTTGAGCTGATTTCAACAGAACAAATGTATGAAACGGCCATTGAAATCGCACTCGGAGCTTCAGCACAGCATGTCGTGACCGATGATGAACAGTCCGCACGTAAAGCGATTCAATATTTGAAACAAAATTCGTTCGGCCGGGCGACATTTCTGCCGCTTTCTGTCATCAAAGACCGTCAGCTTCAAAGCAGAGACGCGGCAACTGCGGAGCAGCACCCGTCATTTCTCGGGGTTGCCAGTGATCTTGTCACATTTGATCCGGCGTATCGCCGTATCATTCAAAACCTGCTTGGCACCGTTCTGATTACAGAGCATTTAAAAGGCGCAAATGAGCTTGCGAAGCTGCTTGGACACCGTTACCGTATTGTTACTCTCGAGGGCGATGTCGTGAATCCTGGAGGTTCAATGACGGGGGGCGCCGTTAAAAAGAAAAACAACTCCCTGCTAGGAAGAAGCCGGGAACTAGAGGATGTCACCCAGCGGCTCGCTGAGATGGAAGAAAAAACAGCGCAGCTTGAACAAGAGGTCAAAACCCTTAAGCAATCCATTCAGGAGATGGAGAAAAAACTGGCTGAATTAAGAGAGGCCGGGGAAGGCTTAAGAGTAAAGCAGCAGGATGTGAAAGGCCAGCTGTATGAGCTTCAAGTCGCTGAGAAGAATATCAATACTCACTTAGAGCTCTATGATCAGGAAAAATCAGCTCTGTCAGAAAGCGATCAAGAGAAGAAAGCGCGCAAACGCGAGCTGGAAGAAAAGCTTTCTTCCGTATCCGAAAAGATGAAACAGCTTGAAGAGAATATTGATAGACTGACAAAACAAAAACAGACACAGTCCTCTACAAAAGAGTCTCTCTCCAATGAGCTGACTGAGCTGAAGATCGCAGCAGCGAAAAAAGAGCAAGCATGTAAGAGCGAAGAGGACAACCTCGCTAGATTAAAGAAAGAGCTCCAAGAAACAGAGCTTGCTTTAAAAGAGACGAAAGAGGACCTAAGCTTCTTAACGTCAGAAATGTCATCAAGCACAAGCGGCGAAGAAAAACTGGAAGAGGCCGCGAAACATAAATTGAATGACAAAACAAAAACAATTGAATTGATTGCGTTAAGGCGTGACCAGAGGATCAAACTTCAGCAGGGGCTTGATACGTATGAGCGCGAGCTGAAAGAAATGAAGCGCCTGTATAAACAAAAAACAACGCTCTTAAAAGACGAAGAAGTAAAACTAGGCCGAATGGAAGTCGAGCTTGATAATTTGCTGCAATACTTGCGGGAAGAATACAGCTTGTCCTTTGAGGGAGCTAAAGAGAAATACCAGCTTGAAACAGATCCCGAGGAAGCACGAAAGCGCGTGAAGCTGATTAAACTCGCAATAGAAGAGCTTGGAACGGTAAACCTCGGAAGCATAGATGAGTTTGAGAGGGTTAACGAACGCTATCAATTCTTGTCAGAGCAAAAAGAAGATTTAACAGAAGCAAAAAATACCCTGTTCCAAGTGATTGAGGAAATGGACGAAGAGATGACGAAACGCTTTAACGACACATTCGTCCAAATCCGCTCACACTTTGATCAAGTCTTCCGCTCCTTATTCGGAGGAGGACGAGCGGAATTAAGGCTTACCGATCCGAATGATCTGCTGCATTCCGGGGTAGAAATTATCGCGCAGCCGCCGGGAAAAAAACTGCAAAACTTAAACCTTTTGTCTGGCGGAGAGCGTGCGCTTACTGCTATTGCGCTTTTATTCTCAATTTTAAAGGTGCGCCCTGTGCCGTTTTGTGTTCTTGACGAGGTAGAAGCAGCGCTTGACGAAGCAAATGTGTTCCGGTTTGCGCAGTATTTGAAAAAATACAGCGCCGATACCCAGTTTATTGTGATTACCCACAGAAAAGGCACTATGGAGGAAGCTGATGTGCTTTACGGCGTGACAATGCCGGAATCAGGTGTTTCTAAGGTCATCTCAGTGAAGCTGGAAGAGACAAAAGAATTCGTTCAGTAACGAGGAAAGAGGTTATAAGATGAGTTTTTTTAAAAAATTAAAAGAGAAAATCACAAAGCAGACAGATTCCGTATCTGAAAAGTTTAAGGACGGCCTTGAAAAGACGAGAAACTCCTTTCAAAATAAAGTGAATGATCTCGTGTCCCGTTACCGTAAAATTGATGAGGACTTCTTCGAAGAGCTTGAAGAGGTTCTGATCAGTGCTGATGTCGGTTTTACAACGGTTATGGAGCTGATAGACGAGCTCAAGAAAGAAGTGAAGCGCAGAAATATTCAAGATCCGCAGGAAGTGCAGTCTGTTATTTCTGAAAAGCTGGTGGAGATTTATAACAGCGGAGACGAACAAATTTCTGAGCTGAACATTCAGGAAGGGCGTTTAAATGTCATTCTCCTGGTCGGCGTAAATGGAGTCGGCAAAACGACAACGATCGGAAAGCTTGCTCATAAACTAAAGCAAGAAGGGAAATCTGTTGTACTCGCTGCCGGAGACACTTTCAGAGCAGGAGCGATTGAACAGCTTGAAGTATGGGGAGAACGTACGGGTGTGCCTGTCATTAAGCAGGCGGCCGGCAGCGATCCTGCGGCTGTCATCTATGATGCTGTTCACGCTGCCAAAGCGAGAGAAGCCGATATATTGATTTGTGATACGGCAGGGCGTCTTCAAAATAAGGTAAACCTGATGAAGGAGCTCGAAAAGGTGAAGCGCGTTATCGAAAGAGAAGTGCCCGAAGCGCCTCATGAGGTGCTGCTCGCCCTTGATGCCACGACTGGACAAAACGCAATGGCACAGGCGAAGGAGTTCTCGAAAGCAACAAACGTTACAGGGATTGCTTTAACAAAACTTGACGGCACTGCAAAAGGCGGCATTGTCCTTGCGATTCGCAACGAGCTTCATATTCCGGTTAAATTAGTCGGCTTAGGAGAAAAAGTTGATGATCTTCAGGAGTTTGACGCTGAATCTTACGTATACGGGCTCTTTTCAGATTTAGTGGAAAAAGCGGAGGATTAAAAAGACAGACAGCCCCCAAAAGCATTGGGGGCTGTTTTGTTATCGTCTCACTTGATAGGCGAAATGATAAAGGCTGTTATCAGTGGATAGCAATCTCGCATCACCTGAATAAACCCTGAATGGAATAATGTCATAGTAATGAACGGAAACAGATGTGTAATACGTGTAGTATCCAGCAGCAGGTCCTAAATACATTGGAACGTTAAACTTTCCGTTTTCATCAGTTGTTCCCGCAGCTGTCTGTGTTGTATTCCCGACTTTTGTATCTGCTTCGAAGCTGACTGGTGTGTTTGGCACTGGCGCTCCATTTTCGTCGAGCAATGTACCGCTTATCGTAATATTGTACTTGACTCGCCAAAATTGGCCCTGTCCGTAATTGATTTTGCCGTACACGCCTCCGTCCGTGCTAATATTTGAGATGGAGGCCCTATAAGGGGCTCCGGCTGCAGCTGCTTGCTGGGCTGGAAAAATAAATGGTAACACGGCAGCCAAGCATAACATAACCAACAAACAGATTTTTTTCATGAGAATCCTCCTTTAAAGTGGGGTTCATATACAATATCGGAATAAATTAGAAGATTTTTAGTTAATATTGGAAAAAGTGATCATTGCTTTGACAAGATAAAAACTTGACACTCACATTAAAACCATGTAAACTAAGTTATCGTAAAGGGATTTGACTTAACAAAGGGGAGAGCTCATATGTCGCTCGAAAAGACAACGAGAATGAATTATCTGTTTGATTTTTATCAGTCGTTGTTGACGTCTAAACAGAAGAGCTATATGTCGCTTTATTATTTGGACGATTTCTCCCTTGGCGAAATAGCCGAAGAGTATGAGGTTTCAAGACAAGCTGTTTATGATAACATCAAACGAACAGAAGCGATGCTTGAACAATATGAAGAAAAGCTGCTCCTTTTGAAAAAGTTTCAGGAGCGTAAAGAGATGTTTAATAAGCTGAAGGAGCTTGCTTCCGGTACTAAAGAAGAGGAAGAAATTACAGCTCTGATTGAAGCGCTTGAGAAATTAGATTAGGAGGCGGCAAACTATGGCATTTGAAGGATTAGCCGACCGACTGCAGCAGACGATTTCTAAAATCCGCGGAAAAGGGAAAGTCAGCGAACAAGATGTAAAAGAAATGATGCGTGAAGTTCGTCTTGCGCTGCTTGAGGCTGACGTTAACTTTAAAGTAGTAAAGGATTTTGTGAAAAAAGTAAGTGAACGGGCTGTAGGCCAAGACGTCATGAAAAGCCTGACGCCCGGCCAGCAGGTCATTAAAGTCGTTAAAGAGGAACTGACAGAGCTGATGGGCGGCGAAGAAAGCAAAATTGCCGTCGCGAAGCGGCCGCCGACTGTTATTATGATGGTTGGTCTCCAGGGTGCCGGTAAAACGACAACGAGCGGTAAGCTTGCAAATCTGCTGCGCAAAAAGCATAATCGCAAACCGATGCTGGTTGCTGCCGATATTTACCGTCCTGCTGCAATCAAGCAGCTGGAAACGCTAGGCAAGCAGCTCGACATGCCTGTTTTTTCCCTTGGCGATCAGGTCAGCCCTGTAGAAATAGCCAAGCAGGCTATCGAAAAAGCCAAGGAAGAACACTATGATTATGTCATTTTGGATACAGCAGGCCGTTTGCATATCGACCATGAGCTTATGGATGAACTGACCCAAGTGAAAGAAATCGCGAATCCGGAAGAAATTTTTCTGGTTGTCGATTCAATGACCGGGCAGGATGCCGTGAATGTAGCCAAAAGCTTTAACGAACAGCTCGGTTTAACCGGTGTTGTGTTAACGAAGCTTGATGGAGACACGCGCGGGGGTGCTGCACTTTCCATTCGTGCGGTGACAAACACGCCGATTAAATTCGCCGGTTTAGGCGAAAAACTTGATGCATTAGAAGCATTCCATCCTGAACGCATGGCATCAAGGATTCTCGGCATGGGTGACGTGTTAACATTGATTGAAAAAGCTCAGGCAACCGTCGATGAAGACAAGGCCAAAGAGCTGGAACAAAAAATGAGAACAATGAGCTTCACATTGGATGATTTTCTGGAGCAGCTCGGACAGGTCAGAAACATGGGGCCTCTGGATGAGCTTCTGCAAATGATGCCGGGTGCAGGTAAGATGAAAGGCTTGAAAAATATTCAAGTTGATGAAAAGCAGCTGAATCATGTGGAAGCGATCATTAAATCGATGACTGTTCTTGAAAAAGAACAGCCGGATATCATTAATGCCAGCCGGCGCAAGCGGATTGCGAAAGGAAGCGGGACGTCCGTACAGGAAGTCAACCGTCTGCTTAAGCAGTTTGACGAAATGAAAAAAATGATGAAGCAGATGACAAACATGTCAAAAGGAAAGAAAAAAGGATTTAAGTTACCTTTTATGTAATCGGTTATACATGATAAAACCGTTGTTAAGAAAAAACACTTTACAAACACTTTTATCATTGTTAATATACTATCTTGTTGAAATATTTTCGGAGGTGCTAGTAAAATGGCAGTAAAAATTCGTTTAAAACGTATGGGAGCAAAAAAATCTCCTTTCTATCGTATTGTTGTAGCAGATTCTCGTTCACCGCGTGACGGCCGTTTCATCGAAACAGTCGGCACTTACAACCCGGTTGCAAAACCAGCGGAAGTAAAAATCGATGAAGAGCTTGCTCTTAAATGGCTTCAAACTGGAGCGAAACCATCTGATACAGTTCGCAACTTGTTCTCTAGCCAAGGAATCATGGAAAAATTCCACAACGCTAAACAAGGCAAGTAATGACTGATCAACACTTGGAAGATTTGATTGTCACGATTGTGACGCCGCTTGTTGATCATCCAGATGACATTCGGGTCATAAGAGAAGAAACCGATCAAAAGATTGCGCTGCGCTTATCTGTTCATAAGTCAGATACCGGTAAAGTTATCGGGAAGCAAGGCCGGACTGCAAAAGCGATTCGAACAGCTGTATTTGCAGCTGGCGCACAGTCTTCTAAGAAAGTTCAATTTGAAATATTTGACTAAAAGGGAGAGGGCCGGCACCTCCCCTTTTTTTACACGCAAAAAACGGGTAAACTGATAGAAGATAAGACAAGATAGAAAAGTCTGGTCTTGAAAAAGTTTTAAAAGCAGGGAGCTTGGTGCGATGCAGATTATTCACCGTGTAGCCGTTATGCAAGTCTTAACCGAGCGCAGCAAAGAAAAGCTTTTATCTACTTTCACAGAAAAGAAGCAAATGCTTGAACGAGAATGCAGCCAGCTCTATTTTCAGCTTAGAAAACATGAAAAAGAACAGCAGAACCCAGATGTAATTGAACAATTTAAAAAGGCAATAGAAAAACGAAAAGATAATATGAAAATGATCGATTTTCAAATTACCCAAGTACATACATTACCGCTTGGCAGTGAAATGAAAGAAAAGGAAATCGATGCGCTGCTGACCATTGAAGTCGGAGATGACTGGCATGAGAAAACAGCAGCAAACACCATCGTCATAAAAGACGGAACAGTAATTGAAATTCGCCAGAGGTGATCATATGACAAAGCGATGGTTTAATGTCGGTAAAATTGTAAATACCCACGGAATTAAAGGCGAGGTGCGGGTCATTTCAAAAACGGATTTTGCCGAAGAACGGTACAAGCCGGGCAACACGCTGTATTTGTTTATGGACGGACGCCAAGAACCGATAGAAGTAACGGTAAACACGTACAGGCTGCATAAGCAATTTCATCTGCTGCAGTTTAAAGAAAGACAAAGCCTGAATGAAGTAGAGGAACTGAAAAACGCCATCATCAAAGTTCCTGAAGAGGATTTGGGTGAGCTGAATGAAGGAGAATTTTATTTCCACGAAATTATCGGCTGTGAAGTTTTTACCGAAGAAGGCGAACTGATCGGAAAGGTGAAAGAAATTTTAACACCGGGAGCCAATGATGTATGGGTAATCGGGCGTAAAGGTAAAAAAGACGCGCTGATCCCTTACATTGAATCAGTCGTTAAACAGATTGATGTCAGCGAAAAGAAAATTGAGATTCAACTCATGGAAGGATTAATAGACGAATGAAAATCGATTTTTTGACGCTGTTTCCTGAAATGTTTGAAGGGGTGCTCGGTTCATCCATTCTTCAAAAAGCCCAAGAAAAAGAAGAAGTGCAGTTCCAGATCGTCAATTTCCGGGAGTATTCTGATAACAAGCATAATACAGTGGATGATTATCCTTACGGTGGCGGAGCAGGTATGGTTCTGAAGCCTCAGCCTGTTTTTGACGCGGTTGAGGATCTGGCCTCAAAAGCCGACAGTCCGCCGCGCGTTATCCTCGTCTGCCCGCAAGGTGAGCGTTTCACTCAAAAAAAAGCCGAGGAATTGGCAAAGGAAGAGCATTTGCTGTTTATCTGCGGTCATTATGAAGGCTATGATGAGCGAATCCGCGAGCATTTGGTGACAGATGAAATATCAATTGGCGACTTCGTTCTGACAGGCGGTGAGCTGCCTGCGATGATGATTGCTGACAGTGTCGTCAGGCTGCTTCCGGGTGTGCTTGGCAAAGAGGCTTCCCACATAGAGGATTCGTTCAGTACGGGGCTCTTGGAGCATCCGCATTATACAAGACCGGCAGATTATAAAGGTTTAAAAGTGCCTGAAACACTTCTATCAGGAAACCATGCTAAAATCAAAGAATGGCGGAATAAAGAATCGATCAGAAGAACCTATTTAAGACGCCCGGATCTTCTGAAAGACTATCCGCTTACAGAGCAAGAAAGAAAATGGATTTCTGAATGGGAAAAAGAATAGATTTTATTGCATAGGCTATGAAATTGTGATAAGATACTACTTGTGGCTTGAACGGGCTTATCCGTTGAAAGCTTGAAAACGATGTTCCGCTGTGCCGGGTTTTGAGGCCAAGAGCATCTGTTGGAAGGAGTTGAAAACGATGCAAAAACTAATTGAAGATATCACAAAAGAACAGCTTCGTACTGATCTTCCTACGTTCCGTCCTGGTGACACTTTACGTGTACACGTAAAAGTTGTTGAGGGTAACCGTGAGCGTATCCAGATCTTTGAAGGTGTTGTGATTAAGCGTCGTGGTGGTGGAATCAGCGAAACGTTCACAGTTCGTAAGATTTCTTACGGTGTTGGCGTTGAACGTACTTTCCCTGTACACACACCAAAAATCGCGAAAATCGAAGTTGTACGTTACGGTAAAGTACGCCGTGCTAAGCTTTACTACCTGCGTGAACTTCGCGGAAAAGCGGCTCGTATTAAAGAAATCAGACGATAATGATAACGAACGAAAAGAGCTTGTTACCAGTAACAAGCTCTTTTTTTATACAGAATTTGAAAATGCCGGTCAGGCATCGTAAAATACATAAAGAACAACTAAGAATCTTGCACACTTAGAAGATAAAGGCGGTGTTCGTGTCACATGACAATCCAATGGTTCCCTGGCCATATGGCAAAGGCAAGACGGGAAGTAACCGAAAAATTAAAATTAATCGATATTGTATATGAACTGGTAGATGCCAGAATCCCGATGTCATCAAGAAACCCAATGATTGAAGACATCTTGAAAAATAAGCCGAGAATTATGCTGTTAAATAAAGCTGACAAAGCAGATGCGGCAGTCACACAGCAGTGGAAAGAGCACTTTGAGAACCAAGGAATCCGCTCTCTGTCTATTAATTCTGTAAATGGCCAAGGATTAAATCAAATCGTTCCGGCTTCAAAAGATATCCTGCAGGAGAAATTTGACCGGATGAGAGCAAAAGGTGTAAAGCCAAGAGCGATCCGGGCGCTGATCATCGGCATTCCGAACGTCGGAAAATCAACGCTTATCAACCGGCTGGCAAAGAAAAACATTGCGAAAACCGGAGACAGACCGGGTATCACAACATCTCAGCAATGGGTCAAAGTCGGAAAAGAATTAGAGCTTTTAGACACTCCGGGGATTTTATGGCCTAAATTTGAGGACGAGCTTGTCGGATTGAGGCTGGCAGTCACAGGGGCTATTAAAGACTCGATTATCAATCTTCAGGATGTTGCCGTGTTTGGCCTCCGTTTTCTCGAAGAACATTATCCTGAACGGCTTAAAGAACGCTACGGGCTCGATGAGATACCCGAAGACATCGCGGAGCTGTTTGATGCAATAGGTGAAAAACGCGGCTGCCTCATGAGCGGTGGGCTTATTAACTACGATAAAACGACTGAAGTGATCATTCGTGATATCCGCACAGAAAAGTTCGGGAGGCTGTCATTCGAACAGCCGACGATGTAAAGACGCGCAGAAATGCGGGTCTTTATTTTTTCCTGACAGGACCGATACATACAGTAAGGGAGAAGAGAAAGTGAATACATTAACCGTAAAAGACATTAGAGACCGTCTGCAAGAGGTAAGAGATGACCAGGACCCATTTCTTGCCCAGTGTGAAAATGATCCGAGAAAAAGCGTACAAGCGCTTGTAGAGCAATGGCTGAAAAAGAACGCAAAGGAAAAAGCGCTAAAAGAACAGTGGGTGAATATGACCTCCTATGAAAGGCTTGCGAGAAACAAGGGGTTTCGTTTTATTGCAGGAGTAGACGAAGTAGGCCGGGGCCCATTGGCAGGGCCGGTTGTCGCCAGCGCAGTCATCCTTCCTGAGAAATGCGAAATACTTGGGCTCACAGACTCAAAAAAGCTTACAGAAAAAAAGCGTGAGGAATATTACGATCTCATTATGAAAGAAGCTGTGGCAGTCGGTATAGGAATTGTAGAAGCAGCTGTTATTGATGAGATCAATATTTATGAAGCCTCAAAATTGGCAATGGTCGAAGCAATCCGCGATTTGTCCGATACACCCGATTATTTGCTCGTTGACGCGATGACACTGCCGCTCGATACGTCTCAGTCTTCAATTATAAAAGGTGATGCCAAAAGCGTGTCTATCGCAGCAGGTGCGTGTATTGCGAAAGTAACGAGAGACCGGATGATGAGCGCATATGCCGAAAAGTATCCGCAGTACGGCTTTGAAAAAAATAAAGGCTATGGGACAAAAGAGCATCTTGAAGCGCTCGCAGCTTATGGACCGACCGACTTGCACCGGAAAACTTTCGCTCCTGTTCAATCTTACAGATAATCTAATGGACAAGGAGGCACCTTTTGAAATGAACATACGAAATGATGTACAGCAGGCGCTCAAAAACCTTTTTGGAAACACTGCAGCTCCGCAGGAAACATCAAATACACCCGACGAATCAAATACCGTAAAGCGTCTCCTTTTAGGAAAAGTGCTTCGTTTATTAGGGGACCAGCATGCACTGATCCAAGTAGGGAATCAAACGATTCAAGGCAAACTTGAAACCCAGCTTCGTCCTCAGGCGTATTACTGGTTTTCCTACGAAAAAAAAACAGCGGAACAGACAGGCCGTCTCCAGGTTGTTCAAAGCTTTGACCAAAATCCCAAAACCATTCAGGATGCTGCGGGCAAGCTTCTGAACGCTATTTCAGTGAAGCCGTCAAACGCATCCCTTATGCTGGCAGGCGCAATGCTGAAAAGCAAAACACCCATCACAGAAAATGATATCAAAACAGCCGTCCGCTGGATGGACACGCTGCCTGCGACAGACACAAAAAAAGCCATCGAAACAGTTTTATTTGCCTTAAAGCGGGATCTTCCCGTTCACCCCGATGTTTTGAGCGGAGTTCATGCTGTCAAATCGCCTGTACCGCTCCATCAGCACTTATCTCAGCTGATTCAGGCTATTCATCAAAATCCTCAGACGAGCCAGGCGCTGACAAAGCTAAAAGAAGCCGTTACGGCACTTTTTAATAGCGAAACAGATGTCCATGCAGAACGTCTTATCGAGAAGCTTATCTTGTTAACGGATCATAACAGATCTGCCTCTTCAGTCAGTACAGCTGGAAGCCGGGAGCTTAGCGCAGCAGACGGCTCCGCAGGAAAGGCAGACTGGGCGCCTGCAAACCCGCAGGAGCAGCAGCGAAACACACGAGACGGTGCCGCTAAAACTGTCTCAGACATTCCAATGAAAGAGGCAGGAAGGCTGCTGGCCACACTGACGGAAGCTGCGGATAAAAACGGCAATCCAATCGTAAAAGAAGCAGCGAATTGGATAAAGGCTGTTGTTTCCTCTAGTCAAAATAAGCCTGAGTCAGCAGCATCTGCTTTGCAGACCGCGCAAGTCACGGATCAAGAAGCAGAAGTGTTTTTAAAGGCTGTTCAGCAGACAGCTCCTAATTTGGCGGATAAGGCAGATGTTCTTTCCTTCTTATCCAAAGTGAAAATGGCAATAGGCGCTCGAGATGAGCTTGCTTTTATTAAAGCGTTTGAACAAGGTGCCGCAGTGCTGCCCGATGATATTCAATCAGTTAAGATGGCTCTTCATGCTGCCAGAGCGTCACATGAGTTAGCGGAACCTGTCAAACAGGAAGCGGATCAGCTCTTCCATAAATTAAACGGTCAGCTTCTCATGCAGCAGGATCATCCTTCCTACAGCCAAATTGTGATGTCATTTCCGATGTTTTCAAAATCGGGGGTTCAGGACATGACTGTTCTGTTTAAAGGACAAAAAGAAGCGGATGGAAAGCTCGATCCTTCCCATTGCCGGCTCTTGTTTTTACTGCAATTAGATACGTTAAAAGAAACAGTTGTTGACTGCCTGATACAGCAGCAAGTCATGACGATTACAATTGAGACGGACTTTGAACTTCAGCCGGCAATCGATCCGATGGTGCCCGCCCTCAAGCAATCGCTCAAAGAAATGGGCTACAGTCTTTCAGGAGTTAACGCTAAAAAACGCCTTCAATCTGATGAAAAGGCTACAATTGATCAATACATAACAAGCATCAGTGATCAGGGAGTGGATGTGAAAATATGAACGAGCAAACGCCTTTAAGAAAAGCCATAGCTCTCCATTATGACGAAAAAATAGACAAGGCGCCAAGAGTAATTGCAACCGGGAAGGGCCATGTTGCTGACAACATTATCAAAGAAGCTAAAAAGGCGGGGGTCCCGATCCAAGAAGATCGGACCCTTGTCGAATTAATGCGCCATTTGACTGTAGATGACCAGATCCCGGAAGCACTTTATGAAACAGTAGCCGAGATTTTTTCTTTCATTTACAGATTGGACGAAAGTGTAAAAAATAAAAAATAGCTAAAATATTCCCCATTCTCCGCTTGAAATTTATGTTTTTAATAAAATAAAAGTTTGAATGTTTAGAAGGATTTTAAGATTTTGCATCGAACTCTAGACAATTCTTCCAGTATTATATAGAATGAAAGCGCAGTCTATTTTTAGTTTTGTTACATAAGTTAGGAGGATGGGAAATGAATATCCATGAGTACCAGGGAAAAGAAGTCCTCAGAAAATATGGGGTATCTGTTCCTGAAGGTAAAGTGGCTTTTACAGCAGAAGAAGCAGTTGAAAAAGCAAAGAGCTTATCCAGCTCAGTTTATGTCGTAAAGGCTCAAATTCATGCTGGCGGTCGAGGCAAAGCTGGTGGGGTAAAAATAGCAAAATCATTAGACGAAGTAAAAGCGTATGCCGAAGAACTTTTAGGTAAGACCCTCGTTACGCATCAGACAGGTCCGGACGGGCAAGTAATAAAACGCTTACTTATTGAAGAAGGCTGCGATATTAAAAAGGAATACTATGTGGGATTAGTGCTTGACCGTGCCACTTCAAGAATTGTTCTGATGGCCTCTGAAGAAGGCGGAACAGAAATTGAAGAAGTAGCAGAGAAAACACCGGAAAAAATCAAAAAGGCTGTCATTGATCCGGCTGTTGGCCTCCAAGGCTATCAAGCTAGAGAAATTGCATTCGCTATCAATATTCCAAAAGAGCTTGTGGGGAAAGCTGCTAAATTTATGCTTGGACTATACAAAGCGTTTGTTGAGAAAGACTGCTCAATCGCCGAAATCAATCCTCTCGTTGTAACTGGAGACGGGAATGTGATGGCGCTTGATGCGAAATTAAATTTTGACAGCAACGCATTATACAGACAAAAAGATATTATGGAATACAGAGATTTGGACGAAGAAGATCCAAAAGAAATTGAAGCGTCTAAATACGATCTGAGCTACATTTCCCTTGATGGAAATATCGGATGCATGGTAAACGGCGCTGGACTAGCAATGTCCACGATGGATATCATTAAACATTATGGAGGAGAACCGGCCAACTTCCTTGATGTCGGGGGCGGCGCAACCGCAGAAAAAGTCACGGAAGCATTTAAAATCATTCTTTCTGATCAAAATGTTAAAGGGATTTTCGTCAACATTTTCGGAGGCATTATGAAATGTGATGTCATCGCAGAAGGGGTTGTTGAAGCGACAAGACAAGTCGGTTTAACATTGCCGCTTGTCGTCCGTCTTGAAGGAACAAACGTGGATCTAGGGAAGAAAATCCTTAGTGAATCAGGATTAAATATTACATCTGCGGAATCCATGGCTGACGGCGCGCAGAAAATCGTATCTTTAGTATAGGAAAGAATGAAAGGCAGGGGACCAAATAATGAGTGTTTTTATCAATAAAGATACAAGAGTTATTGTACAAGGGATTACAGGTTCTACCGCTTTATTCCATACGAAGCAGATGCTTGAATACGGCACAAATATCGTGGGCGGTGTGACACCTGGAAAAGGCGGAACTGAAGTGGAAGGGGTACCTGTATTTAATACAGTGGCTGATGCAGTTCATACGACTGGCGCAAATGCGTCTGTTATCTATGTTCCGGCACCGTTTGCAGCTGATGCAATTATGGAAGCGGTAGATGCGGAGCTTGATCTGGTCATTTGCATCACAGAGCATATCCCGGTTTTAGATATGGTAAAAGTGAAACGCTTCATGGAAGGCAAGAAAACGAGATTAATAGGACCGAACTGTCCTGGCGTCATCACGCCTGATGAATGTAAAATCGGCATTATGCCCGGATATATCCATAAAAAGGGTCATGTAGGCGTTGTTTCGCGTTCAGGAACATTAACATACGAAGCAGTACATCAGCTGTCAGAAGCGGGTGTAGGACAGTCTACAGCCGTTGGGATCGGCGGCGATCCTGTAAATGGAACCAACTTCATTGACGTTTTAAAAGCGTTTAACGAAGATCCTGAAACACACGCTGTCATCATGATCGGCGAAATCGGCGGCACAGCTGAAGAGGAAGCTGCTGAGTGGGTAAAAGCCAACATGACAAAACCGGTAGTCGGATTCATTGGCGGTAAAACAGCACCTCCAGGGAAGCGCATGGGGCATGCAGGCGCCATCATTTCCGGCGGAAAAGGCACGGCTGATGAAAAAATCAAAACACTTAATGAATGCGGAATCGAAGTTGCAGAGACACCTTCTGTCATGGGAGAAACATTAATTAAAGTGTTGAAAGAAAAGAATTTATTTGAAACGTGCAAAACTCATTAATAGAGAAGGGACAGCCATCTTGGCTGTTCCTGCTTTTGCTGTTAAAAGGAGGTTCTCATATTGGATCAGGCCGCTGCCTGTTTAATCACTTGCAGAATCAACCAATTACTATCCCCGTCTCTTCTATTAAAATGGTGGAAAGCTGATCCGTCATTGTCACTGTCAAATCCTTCATGTGCATTAGAAACAGCTTCGCGCGGCAAAGTAAAGGCTGCGGCACTAAAAAATAAAATAGAAGAACAGTATCCAAAACTTCAGCATTTACTCTCTGTATATCAACAGCAAGGCATTAAAGTCATCCCAATATCCTCAGATCAATATCCATTCTGGCTGAAAACCATTTATGATCCGCCTCCCGTGCTGTTTGCAAAAGGTGATATATCCCTTCTTTCTCAAGGGAGAAAAATAGGAATTGTAGGTACGAGACATCCGACAGCCTATGGAATCCGGGTTGTCAATCATCTTACAATAGAGCTTTGCCATAAAAAGTGGGTGATTGTCAGCGGGCTGGCGTCTGGGATTGACGGATTGTCCCATGCTGCAAGTATTAAGGCGAAGGGGCGGACAATCGGAGTCATCGCAGGCGGATTTCAGAACATTTATCCTCGAGAAAATCTTCAATTAGCAGAACACATGGCTAAACACCATCTTGTTCTGTCAGAGCATCCACCTGAAACCAAACCCCAAAAATGGCATTTCCCTATGAGAAACCGTATCATCAGCGGGTTAAGTGAGGGCATTATTGTTGTGCAGGGCAAAGAAAAAAGCGGTTCTTTGATTACCGCATACCAAGCGCTGGAACAAGGGAGAGAAGTATTTGCCGTACCCGGTTCTGTATTTGATCCTTACGCCGGAGGTCCTATAAAATTGATTCAAGAGGGGGCTAAAGCCATATGGTCAGCAGAGGATATTTATGCAGAGCTTCCTGAGAAAAACGTTCAATATACGGAACCCTTTTGAATTATCGTTTGACAAACAGCATTGTAATATTTAATAATAGTGAGGATTTAAAGTTGCATATTGTTTTCTATTTAAATAATGACGTTCATCATAAAGAATGAAATGTTGAAAGCCAAATAAAGACAGCTGCAAATATAAAATAAAATTTGAAATACTTGAAGAGAGAGAACACCTCTTGAGGGGGATGAAAATGTCTGATTATCTAGTCATCGTGGAATCGCCCGCTAAGGCGAAAACGATTGAACGTTACTTAGGTAAAAAATATAAAGTGAAAGCATCAATGGGACATGTCCGGGATCTTCCAAAAAGTCAAATGGGAGTTGACATAGAACAAAATTTCGAACCGAAATATATAACCATTCGAGGTAAAGGTCCGGTACTAAAAGAGCTGAAAACGGCTGCCAAAAAAGCTAAAAAAGTTTATCTCGCAGCCGACCCCGACAGAGAAGGGGAAGCGATTGCATGGCACTTGGCCCACAGCCTTGATTTAGATCTTCATTCAGACTGCCGTGTTGTGTTTAACGAAATTACGAAAGATGCAATTAAAGAATCATTTAAGCATCCCCGCATGATCAATATGGATTTGGTGGATGCACAGCAGGCGAGACGTATATTAGACAGGCTCGTCGGATATAAAATCAGCCCAATCCTTTGGAAAAAAGTCAAAAAGGGACTCAGCGCTGGCCGTGTTCAATCTGTTGCCCTCCGTTTAATTATTGATCGTGAAAAGGAAATTAACGACTTTAAGCCAGAGGAATATTGGACAATAGACGGCACGTTCTTAAAAGGACAGGAGACGTTTGAAGCGGGCTTTTTCGGTAAAAACGGCAAAAAACTCCCTTTAAAGAGTGAAGCGGATGTAAAGGACATACTTTCTCAGCTCAAAGGCAATAAGTATACAGTTGAAAAAGTAACTAAAAAGGAACGTAAACGTAATCCGGCCTTGCCATTTACAACTTCCACCCTTCAGCAGGAAGCAGCGCGTAAGCTCAATTTCAGAGCGAAGAAAACGATGATGATTGCGCAGCAATTATATGAAGGAATTGATCTTGGAAAAGAAGGAACTGTCGGTCTGATCACATATATGAGAACGGATTCAACCCGCATTTCCAATACAGCAGTTGATGAAGCGGCAGCGTTTATTGATCAAACGTACGGAAAAGAGTACTTAGGCGGCAAAAGAAAGCCCGCTAAAAAGAATGAAAATGCTCAGGATGCCCACGAAGCGATCCGCCCGACGTCGGTTCTCAGAAAACCAAGCGAATTAAAAGCAGTCCTTGGCAGAGATCAGCTGAGACTGTATAAATTAATTTGGGAACGTTTTGTTGCCAGCCAAATGGCATCTGCTGTCTTAGATACAATGAGTGTTGATTTGACAAACAACGGTTTGACTTTTCGTGCAAACGGAAGTAAAGTCAAGTTTTCCGGCTTTATGAAAGTGTATGTTGAAGGCAAAGACGATCAATTGGAAGAAAAAGACCGGATGCTGCCTGACTTGCAAGAGGGAGACACTGTTTTATCTAAGGACATAGAACCGGAACAGCATTTTACCCAGCCGCCTCCGCGCTATACTGAGGCCCGTTTGGTTAAAACGCTTGAAGAACTCGGGATCGGCCGTCCTTCCACTTATGCTCCGACGCTTGATACGATTCAGCGGCGCGGGTACGTTGGTTTGGATAATAAACGATTTGTTCCCACAGAATTAGGGCAGATCGTGCTTGAGCTGATCATGGAATTTTTCCCTGAAATCATTAACGTTGAGTTTACGGCAAAAATGGAAAAAGACCTTGATAATGTTGAGGAAGGCAATATAGAATGGGTACAGATTATTGATAACTTCTATACCGATTTTGAAAAGCGTGTGAAAAAAGCCGAATCAGAAATGAAGGAAGTAGAAATTGAACCAGAATATGCCGGAGAAGATTGTGAATTGTGCAGTTCTCCTATGGTGTATAAAATGGGCCGATACGGTAAATTCTTAGCTTGCTCCAATTTCCCCGATTGCCGGAATACAAAGCCGATTGTCAAACAAATCGGTGTGAAGTGTCCGAGCTGCGGAGAAGGAAATATTGTTGAACGAAAATCGAAAAAGAAACGGATTTTTTACGGCTGTGACCGTTATCCGGACTGTGAATTCGTTTCCTGGGACAAACCAATTGAACGAAAATGTCCGAAATGCGGAAAAATGCTTGTTGAGAAAAAGCTCAAAAAAGGCATACAAGTCCAATGCGTGGAATGCGATTATAAGGAAGAACCACAGAAGTAGCGGTGAGCAGGGTCTTGCTCACCTTCTTTGTGTGTTAAAAGAAAGCAATGAATAATAAACTAGGAGATGTGAAAGATGAACCAACAAACAGTGAATGTAATCGGAGCCGGACTCGCAGGCAGTGAAGCGGCGTGGCAGCTTGCCAAACGGGGGATTCAAGTCAGATTATATGAAATGCGCCCAGTCAAACAGACGCCTGCCCATCATACTGATAAATTTGCAGAACTGGTATGCAGCAACTCTTTACGCTCCAATACACTTGCTAACGCTGTAGGTGTACTAAAAGAAGAAATGCGTGCGCTTGATTCAGCAATTATTGCTGCGGCTGACGAATGCTCAGTGCCTGCCGGCGGCGCACTCGCGGTAGACCGGCATGAATTTGCGGCAAGTGTGACAAACCGGGTGAAAAACCATCCCAATGTTACCGTCGTTAATGAAGAAGTAACAGAAATACCTGAAGGACCAACGATTATCGCAACTGGTCCGTTAACTTCAGAATCATTGTCTGCACAGTTAAAAGAGCTTACTGGAGAGGACTATTTATACTTCTATGATGCAGCTGCGCCTATCGTAGAGAAAGAAAGCCTTGATATGGATAAAGTGTATTTGAAATCCCGTTATGACAAAGGAGAAGCGGCTTATCTAAACTGTCCGATGACAGAAGAAGAGTTTGACCGTTTTCATGAAGCTTTGACATCAGCGGAAACTGTGCCGTTAAAAGAGTTTGAAAAAGAGATTTTCTTTGAGGGCTGCATGCCGATTGAAGTAATGGCAAAACGAGGAAAGAAAACAATGCTTTTCGGACCGATGAAGCCAGTGGGATTAGAGCATCCTGTTACCGGAAAACGTCCATATGCAGTCGTTCAGCTCAGACAGGATGATGCGGCGGGAACTCTCTATAATATTGTAGGATTCCAAACTCATTTAAAATGGGGAGACCAAAAGGAAGTCCTCAAATTGATTCCCGGACTTGAAAATGTGGAAATCGTCAGATACGGTGTTATGCACAGAAATACATTCATTAATTCTCCAAGCTTGTTAAAGCCGACTTACCAATTTAAAAAACGGAACGATTTGTTCTTCGCAGGACAAATGACGGGAGTAGAAGGATATGTGGAATCGGCTGCTTCTGGGCTTGTAGCAGGTATTAATGCGGCTAAACTTGTTTTAGGAGAAGAGCTTGTCACTTTTCCTCAGGAAACAGCAATAGGCAGTATGGCTCACTATATTACAACAACAAACCAGAAGAACTTCCAGCCGATGAATGCAAACTTTGGGCTTTTGAAAGATTTGCCTGTTAAAATTAAAAATAAAAAAGAGCGTAATGAACAGTACGCAAATCGGGCGATCGAGACAATTCAAACAATTTCGAAAACAATATAGGTATTGATTGCAACTTGATCGCGATTTGTGATACCATTTAAAAGCCCTTCCTGGGGAGGTATTTGGCATGGAGAATGTTAAGAATTTCGTAAAGTTATTCGTTGAATATTTACAAATTGAAAAAAATTATTCACAATATACTATTGTGAATTATGTGGATTCAATTGAAGAATTCGAGACTTTCCTGCGCGTTCAAGGTATAAATGGATTTGAAGAAGTTGCATATCAAGATACTAGAATTTTTTTGACCGAAGCCTATGAAAAAGGTTTATCGAGAAGAACAATCAGCAAAAAAATTTCTGCATTGAGAAGCTTTTACAAATTTCTGATGCGAGAAAAGCTTGTTGATGATAACCCGTTCCAGCTTGTTCATCTGCCGAAACAAGAGAAACGGATACCGAAGTTTCTATATCAAAAAGAGCTTGAGGAACTGTTTGAAGTTTCAGATATAAGCCAGCCGACCGGCATGAGGGATCAAGCGCTATTAGAGCTTCTCTATGCCACCGGAATGAGGGTCAGTGAATGCTCTTCCATAAGTGTTCACGATCTTGATTTATTTATGGATACAGTGCTTGTTCACGGGAAAGGCAAGAAGCAGCGTTATATCCCTTTTGGGTCTTACGCCCGCGAAGCGTTGGAGTTATATATGAATAGCGGAAGACAGTGCTTGCTGAAAAAAGCAAAAGAACCTCATGATCAATTATTCGTGAATCAAAGAGGCGGACCGCTTACAGCCCGAGGCATTAGGCACATTTTAAGCGGGCTTGTCAAAAAAGCGTCCGGCACTTTACATATCCATCCGCATATGCTTCGACATACGTTCGCCACTCATCTATTAAACGAAGGAGCAGATTTGAGGAGCGTTCAAGAACTGCTCGGGCATTCCAATCTGTCTTCGACACAGATATACACGCACGTTTCGAAGGAAATGTTGAGAAACACATATATGTCTCACCATCCAAGAGCTTTTAAGAAAAATTAAAGGAGGCCCTTTATGTCATCTTTTCATGCGACCACAATCTTTGCAGTACAGCATAAGGGACGAAGCGCAATGTCCGGAGACGGTCAAGTTACATTTGGTCAGGCTGTTGTAATGAAACATACTGCGAGAAAAGTAAGAAAACTGTTTAACGGCAAGGTTCTCGCAGGATTTGCGGGATCTGTTGCAGACGCTTTCACTCTATTCGAAAAGTTCGAAGCGAAACTTGAAGAATATAATGGCAACTTAAAACGGGCTGCTGTTGAGCTTGCAAAGGAATGGCGAAGCGACAAAGTGCTTAGAAAGCTTGAAGCCATGCTGATCGTTATGAATCAAGATACCTTGCTTCTCGTATCGGGAACTGGTGAGGTTATCGAGCCGGATGACGGCATTCTGGCAATTGGATCAGGCGGCAATTACGCTTTGGCAGCCGGAAGAGCGCTGAAAAAGCATGCCGGGGAGAGCATGACTGCAAGTGAGATTGCTAGAGCTGCGCTGGAAACAGCAGGCGAAATTTGTGTATACACGAACGATCAAATCATACTGGAAGAGCTTGAATAGAAAGGACTTGAGGCGCATGGAAAAAAAACCGTTAACACCAAGACAGATTGTAGATCGGTTAGACCAATACATCGTCGGTCAGCAAAACGCGAAAAAAGCTGTCGCCGTGGCATTAAGAAACCGCTATAGAAGAAGTCTCCTGGATGAAAAGCTGAAAGACGAGGTCGTTCCGAAAAACATTTTAATGATGGGGCCTACCGGGGTAGGGAAAACTGAAATTGCCAGACGAATCGCTAAGCTTTCTGGTGCGCCATTTATCAAAATTGAAGCAACAAAATTTACAGAAGTCGGCTATGTAGGCAGAGACGTTGAATCAATGGTCAGAGACCTTGTGGAAACTTCTGTTCGTCTTATAAAGGAAGAAAAAATCAACGAAGTGAAGGAGCAGGCAGAAGAAAATGCTAACAAACGCATTGTTCGCCTGCTAGTCCCAGGGAAGAAAAAACAATCAGGCGTTAAAAACCCGTTTGAAATGTTTTTCGGCGGCAGCCAGCCAAACGGCGAGGACGAAACGGAAAGCCAGGAAGAAGCAAACATTGAAGAAAAAAGAAAACGCATGGCTCATCAGCTGGCATTAGGAGAGCTTGAAGACCACTATGTTACTGTAGAAGTTGAAGAGCAGCAGCCTTCTATGTTTGACATGCTGCAGGGCTCGGGTATGGAGCAGATGGGCATGAATATGCAGGATGCACTGAGCGGATTGATGCCCAAGAAAAAGAAACGCCGTAAAATGACAGTCAGAGAAGCCAGAAAAGTCCTGACGAATGAAGAGGCAAGCAAACTCATCGATATGGATGAAGTCAGCCAGGAAGCTGTCCATCGGGCAGAAGAGAGCGGAATTATCTTTATCGACGAGATTGATAAGATTGCAAAAAACGGTGGCGCGTCATCTTCAGCTGATGTATCAAGAGAAGGTGTTCAGCGTGATATTCTCCCAATCGTTGAGGGTTCTACCGTTGTCACTAAATACGGTTCTGTTAAAACAGACCATGTATTGTTTATTGCAGCGGGAGCATTTCATATGGCCAAACCGTCTGATCTGATTCCTGAACTGCAAGGGCGTTTTCCAATTCGTGTAGAACTGAGCAAACTGACGGTTGACGATTTCGTGAGAATTTTAGTTGAACCCGATAACGCGCTCTTGAAACAATATCAGGCATTATTGCAGACAGAGGGTATATCTCTTGAATTTTCTGACGAAGCTATTCATAAGATTGCTGAAGTCGCCTATCATGTGAACCAGGAAACAGATAATATCGGTGCGAGACGCCTTCATACAATACTCGAACGTCTGTTAGAAGATCTCTCTTTTGAAGCTCCGGATGTAACAATGGAGAACATAACGATTACACCGCAGTATGTGGAAGAAAAGCTCGGAACGATAGCTAAAAACAAAGATTTAAGTCAATTTATATTGTGAAAATTTAATAAGAGGAATGTTTAGGAGGATCATTTATCATGGCTTTATTACAAAAAACAAGAATTATTAACTCCATGCTGCAAGCTGCGGCAGGGAAACCGGTTAACTTTAAAGAAATGGCGGAAACGCTTCGGGATGTAATTGATTCCAATATTTTCGTTGTGAGCCGCAGAGGAAAACTGCTCGGCTACTCTATCAACCAGCAAATTGAAAATGACCGTATGAAAAAAATGCTTGAAGATCGCCAATTCCCAGAGGAATATACGAAGAATCTGTTCAACGTCCCTGAAACATCTTCTAACCTGGATATCAACAGTGAGTATACTGCTTTCCCTGTTGAAAACAGAGACTTGTTCCAAGCTGGTTTAACAACAATTGTGCCGATCATCGGAGGCGGAGAAAGATTAGGTACACTCATTCTTTCACGTTTACAGGATCAATTTAATGATGATGATTTAATACTTGCTGAATACGGCGCTACAGTTGTCGGAATGGAAATTCTGAGAGAAAAAGCAGAAGAAATTGAAGAAGAAGCAAGAAGCAAAGCAGTAGTACAAATGGCAATCAGCTCTCTTTCTTATAGTGAGCTTGAAGCAATTGAACACATCTTTGAAGAGCTTGACGGAAACGAAGGTCTCCTTGTTGCAAGTAAGATTGCAGACCGTGTCGGCATTACCCGCTCAGTTATTGTTAACGCACTCAGAAAGCTTGAAAGCGCCGGTGTAATTGAGTCAAGATCATTAGGAATGAAGGGTACTTATATTAAAGTGCTCAACAACAAATTCCTGATTGAATTAGAAAATCTGAAATCCCATTAATGAATAGAAGAACCTCTTAAAAGGGGTTCTTTTTTTATTCAAATAAAGGAAATCAATAAGCTTTATTTCCTGGGCGAAAAGTCTTTCTTTGTAATAATTTTAATAAAGTTTATTATTTTCTTCATAAAAACAGAAAAATGACGAAATAAATGGGGAAAATACAGAAATTCAGCTATTTTCAGCCTTATATCAATGTAAAAAACGTAGTTCAAATAATCTAGGACTATGTACCTAGTTGTAAAATAGATATATATGAGGACATTTTTTTACACGAACTTCATAGACTTTATGCCTGTTATTTCTTACAATAAGCATATGGTTTTACAAATCTCGACAAGGATATTGAGGGTGAAAAAAACTGAAATGGAGGTAAGTGGATTTGAGCTTATTTTCTGGAACGATACAAAATCTTGAAAATGCCTTGGGCAGAGCGAATATTAAGCAAAAAGTCATAACTAATAATATTGCTAATATAGATACACCGAACTATAAGGCAAAAAAAGTCTCTTTCCAAAATTTATTAGATCAAGAATCCTCTCGTCTCGAATCTATAAAAACGGACTATCGGCATGTTGATTTTTCTGATGCTGATTCAAATTATTCAATTGTAACGAGCGGAGATACATCTTATCAGCAAAACGGAAATAACGTTGACGTTGACAAAGAGATGACAGAACTAGCTGAAAATCAGATTAACTATCAAGCTTTAGTTGAAAGAATGAACGGCAAATTCAATTCTCTGAAGACCGTGCTAACAGGAGGAAAATAATGACAGCTTTTCAAAGCTTAAATGTTTCAGCATCAGCTTTAACAGCTCAGCGCCTCAGAATGGATGTTGTATCGTCTAACTTGGCGAATATGGATACGACAAGAGCCAAGCAGGTAAACGGTGAGTGGGTGCCTTACAGAAGGAAAATGGTTTCGCTTCAGTCAAAAGGTGAATCGTTCTCGTCGATTTTGAATTCTAAAATGAGCGGAAGCGGCAATGTCGGAAATGGGGTAAAGGTTACAAAAATCACTGAAGATAACTCTGATTTTAATCTGGTCTATGATCCGACTGACCCTGATGCAAACGCTGAAGGATATGTGCAAAAGCCGAATGTTGATCCATTAAAAGAAATGGTAGACCTTGTCAGCAGTACGAGATCATATGAGGCCAATGTCACAGCGATGAATGCCTCAAAGGGAATGCTGATGAAGGCTCTAGAAATCGGAAAGTAAGGTGATGAATGTGATCAATGCAATTTCTCCTTTTCAGGTTCAAAATACTCAAAACACTCAAAATGCAACAAATCAATTAAACAATAGCCAAAAAACAGACTCTTCAAATCAAACAAGCTTTTCGGAGCTTTTAAAAAACTCTATAAGTTCGTTAAATGAGTCCCAAGTAGCTTCTGACAATATGACTAATGCCTTGGCTGCAGGAAAAGATGTGAATCTTGATGAGGTCATGATCGCCGCTCAAAAAGCAAGCATCTCTCTGACTGCTGCAACTGAGTTCCGCAACAAAGCTGTGGAAGCATATCAGGAGATTATGAGAATGCAAATGTAGGGGGTCTGACGAGAAAGAGAAAGAGTGGAATGACCGGGGGTTAACATGAATCGTACTCTAATGCAAATGAAAAACAAAACGAGTGAGTTTTGGAAAAATAGATCTAAATTACAAAAGGTTTTAATGATTAGTGCTTTAGCGGCAATTATCATTCTTGCCATTATTATCAGTATTTTTTCTTCTAATCAGAAAATGGCGCCGCTGTACAAAGATTTGTCAGCTGAAGAAGCCGGACAGATCAAAGAGGAATTGGATGCGAAAAAAGTGCCTAGCGAACTTTCAAATGGCGGTACGGTCATTAAGGTTCCGGAAGATCAGGTTGATTCACTGAAAGTTCAGCTGGCGGCAGAAGGGCTTCCTAAAACCGGATCAATTGATTACTCATTTTTTGGACAGAACGCCGGCTTTGGTTTAACAGATAATGAATTTGATATGGTGAAAGTCAAAGCCACACAAACGGAACTATCCAATCTGATTAATGAAATGGACGGTATCAAAAATTCAAAAGTAATGATTAACCTTCCGAAAGACGCTGTCTTTGTCGGTGAAGAGCAATCAGCAGCATCTGCTTCAATCGTCCTGCAGACTCAGCCTGGCTACACTCTGGACCAAAGCCAGATCAACGGATTATATCATCTGGTATCAAAAAGTGTGCCGAACTTAAAAGAAGATAACATCGTCATCATGGACCAGAACTCTACATACTATGACAAAACAGACAGCGGTTCAGGGTCCTACGCTGATAGTTATTCTTCGCAGCAGGGAGTTAAATCCCAAGTTGAAAAAGACATTCAAAAACATGTTCAGTCATTGCTTGGAACGATGATGGGGCAGGACAAAGTTGTTGTTTCTGTCACGGCTGATATTGACTTTACAAAAGAAAATCGCACAGAAGACATCGTCGAGCCTGTTGACAAAGAAAACATGGAAGGCATCGCGGTCAGTGCTGAAAAAGTATCGGAAACATATCAGGGAGACGGCGCAGCTAATGGCGGAACTGCCGGAACCGGTGATGAAGATGTAACAAACTATCAAGCTGACGGTGAAAATACCGAAAGTGGGAACTACGAAAAAAGCAGTAATAAAATCAATTACGAGGTTAATCGAATCCATAAAGAAATAGCTGAAAGCCCTTATAAGGTAAGGGATTTAGGGATTCAAGTAATGGTAGAGCCGCCTGATGCCAAAAACACAGCGTCGCTATCAACTGAAAGACAGGATGATATACAAAAAATCCTTTCAACTGTTGTCAGAACATCATTGGATAAGGATGAAACACAGAACCAGAACCTTTCTGATGAAGATATCAATAATAAAATTGTTGTCTCCGTTCAGCCTTTTGACGGAAAAGTAAGTCTGGATACTGATACAGAAAAATCCTCCGGTATCCCAATGTGGGTATATATCGTAGGGGGCGTATTGATCGCAGTTATCATCATTCTGATCATTATGTTTATCAGAAAGAAACGCGTTCAAGAGGATGAATTTGAGGAATACACGTACGAAGTGCCTCAGGAGCCTATCAATTTGCCTGATATTAATGAAGAGGAAAATGAAACAGAGGAAACAGTCAGACGAAAACAGCTTGAAAAGATGGCGAAAGATAAGCCTGAAGACTTTGCAAAACTGCTGAGAAGCTGGCTGGCCGAGGATTAGGAGGGATTAGAAATGGCGAGACGTGATCAAGACAAGCTTACAGGAAAACAAAAAGCAGCCATTCTCATGATTTCCTTAGGTTTAGATGTGTCAGCTTCTGTATATAAGCATTTAACCGATGAAGAAATTGAAAGGCTTACCCTTGAAATATCAGGAGTTAGAAGTGTCGATCATCAAAAAAAGGATGAAATTATAGAGGAATTTCATAATATAGCGATTGCCCAGGATTATATTTCTCAGGGCGGATTAAGCTATGCCAGACAAGTTCTTGAGAAGGCGCTGGGAGAAGATAAGGCTGAAAACATACTAAACAGGCTGACTTCTTCTCTGCAAGTTAAACCATTTGACTTTGCCAGAAAAGCAGAGCCTGAACAAATTTTAAATTTTATCCAACAAGAGCATCCGCAAACGATGGCTTTAATCTTGTCTTACCTTGACCCTGTGCAGGCCGGACAAATTTTATCCGAGCTGAATCCTGAGGTACAGGCAGAAGTCGCAAGAAGGATTGCGGTAATGGACAGAACGTCACCTGAAATTATTAATGAAGTAGAACGGATTCTGGAACAGAAATTATCCTCCGCATTTACTCAGGATTATACACAAACCGGCGGAATCGAAGCTGTTGTTGAAGTGTTAAACGGTGTAGACAGAGGAACAGAAAAGACGATATTGGATTCCTTAGAAATTCAGGATCCTGATCTTGCTGAAGAAATCAAGAAGCGGATGTTTGTCTTTGAGGATATTGTTACCCTTGATAACCGAGCAATTCAGCGGGTTATACGCGATGTTGAAAACGACGATCTGCTCCTTTCATTAAAGGTGGCAAGCGAGGAAGTCAAAGAAATTGTATTCAACAATATGTCACAGCGTATGGTTGAAACATTCAAAGAAGAAATGGAATTTATGGGCCCTGTACGTTTGAAGGATGTAGAAGAGGCTCAATCAAGAATTGTAAGCATCGTCAGAAAGCTTGAAGAAGCCGGTGAAATTGTTATAGCAAGAGGCGGAGGAGACGATATTATTGTCTAATATCATTAAACAAGAATCATCTTTTTCCCCACAGCAGGAAAGAAGAAAGCTTTCTTTACAAGAGGTTCGGATCGATCATTCACATCTTTTACAGACTGAAGAAAATCCGGAAGCGTTAATGGCCCGGATCAAAGAAGAAGCTGATCGGATTTCCGAGCGAGCGAACAGCCAGATGGAAGACATCCGCCGTCAAATTGAAAAGGAAAAAAATGATTGGGCGGCTGAAAAACAGCAGCTTATTGAAGAAGCGAAAACAGATGGTTTCGAACAAGGTGTGGCATTAGGGAGAGCTGAAGCCTTGCAACAGTATGCTGAGCTGATCGATCAGGCAAACAGCATAACAGAGATGTCCAGAAAAGCTGTAGAGGATAAGCTTGAAGATGCCTCCGGAGAAATCGTTGAGCTTGCCGTTGCGTTAGCTAAAAAAGTATGGCAGCAAAAATCTGATGATAAAGAGGCCTTTATCCTGCTTGTGAAACAGGTGGTAAACGAAGTAAAGGAATATGACGATATATCAATATATGTGGACCCTTATTACTATGAAACAGTTTTTCAGCATAAAGACGAAATCCAGCAGCTTCTTTACAAAGAATGCCGGCTGGGTTTATACGCCGATGAAAAAGCTGAAAAAGGATCATGCTATATAGAAACTCCTTTTGGAAGAGTGGATGCAAGCATTGATACCCAGCTGGTGCAACTGAAGCATAAGCTCCTTACAGCACTGGAAGCAGGTGCGGATCAATGAAGACACAGAGTCTGATAGATTGCATAGAAATGACAGACTCGTATAAGCGTTATGGAAAAGTGAAACGGGTGATCGGCCTGATGATCGAATCAAAGGGGCCGGCAAGCTCAATAGGCGACCTGTGCCTGATTTATGCAAAAGGTCAATCAGGAAAAGTCATCAAAGCTGAAGTTGTTGGATTTCAGGAAGAAAATATTTTGTTAATGCCCTATTTAGAGGCCGCTAGCATTGCCCCCGGGAGCATTGTTGAAGCCACCGGTGAATCTCTTCGTGTAAAGGTAGGAGCCGGTCTGATCGGACAAGTCATTGATGCGTTTGGCGAACCGCTCGACGGAAAACTTTTGCCGAAAGGACTTTCGCCTGTATCGACGGAGCAATCACCTCCTAACCCGATGAAACGCCCGCCTATCCGGGAAAAAATGGGTGTTGGAGTCAGGTCTATTGACAGTCTGCTGACTGTCGGAAAAGGCCAGCGGATTGGTATTTTCGCAGGAAGCGGCGTCGGGAAAAGCACATTAATGGGAATGATCGCTAAACAGACCGAAGCTGATTTGAACGTAATTGCACTCGTCGGAGAACGCGGTCGAGAGGTTCGGGAGTTTATTGAAAAAGACTTGGGAGCAGAGGGTCTGAAGCGGTCAATTGTAGTTGTTGCTACCTCAGACCAGCCTGCATTAACGAGGTTGAAAGCCGCTTATACGGCGACAGCCATTGCTGAGTACTTTCGTGATAAAGGGCAAAATGTCATGTTTATGATGGATTCTGTCACAAGGGTGGCGATGGCTCAGAGGGAGATCGGACTTGCCGCTGGAGAGCCCCCGACGACAAAAGGATATACACCCTCTGTGTTCGCTATTTTACCTCGTTTACTAGAGAGAACAGGTGCAAATGAACATGGAACAATCACAGCGTTTTATACAGTGTTAGTCGACGGGGATGACATGAATGAGCCTATTGCTGATACTGTTCGCGGAATCTTAGACGGACACATTGTGTTAGACAGGGCTCTTGCTAATAAAGGCCAGTTTCCTGCCGTCAATGTGTTAAAAAGCATCAGCAGGGTGATGTCAAACATCTCGACAAAACAGCACTTAGACGCAGCGAATAAATTCCGTGAACTTTTATCAACGTATCAAAATTCTGAAGATCTCATTAATATTGGAGCTTACAAAAGAGGGTCCTCAAGAGAAATTGATGAGGCGATACAATTTTATCCGCAGCTTATTCAATTTCTGAAGCAGGGAACAGAAGAATCAGCATCATTGGAAGAAAGCATTGCTGCATTAACTAGTTTGACAGGAAATGAGGAATAGAACGTGGCCTATCAATTTAGATTCCAAAAGCTGCTGGAACTAAAAGAGAACGAAAAAGACCAGTCTTTGTCTGAGTATCAGCAATCAGTTTCTGAATTTGAAACTGTAGCGGAGAAACTATATGAGAATATGAGCAAAAAGGAATTGCTTGAGCAAAATAAAGAAAACAAACTGAAAAGCGGGATGAGCGTTCAAGAGATGAGGCATTATCAGCAATTTGTCTCAAATCTTGAAAACACCATTTATCACTACCAAAAGCTCGTCATTATGAAAAGGAATCAAATGAACCAAAAGCAAGAAGTGTTAACAGAAAAAAATATTGAAGTGAAGAAGTTTGAAAAGATGCGTGAAAAACAGTTTAAAATGTTTGCTCTTGAAGACAAAGCTGCAGAGATGAAAGAAATGGACGATATTTCGATCAAGCAGTTTATGATTCAAGGCCATTAGGAGCGAATGTAATGTCCGGCAAAAAGAAAGAATCAGGTAAGTTCCGATCGGTTTTGCTGATCATTATCCTTCCGCTGATATTTCTGCTTATAGCAGGGGGGATTGTTCTCTGGGCGGCTGGTGTCAATGTCTTAAAGCCGATACAGGAAGCTGCAGCCAAAACGCCAGTTCTTAAAGAATTGGTTCCTGAGACCGAAGATAAAAAAGATACATCATCAACAGCTAAGAATAACAGTAATACGGCGGCTCTGGAAAAAACCATTAAGGATCAAAAAAGTGAGATCAGTATATTGAATAAGGATTTGGATACAAGCAAATCTGAAATAGACAGGCTGAATCAAAAGATTCGTTCTCTTGAAAAAACAGCGGAAGACCAAAAAAAGACACCGAAGGATAACACAGAAGATTCATCAAGTTCTGATAAAGCTTCTGATGATAAAGTCATCAGTGTTTATAAAAGCATGGACAGCGGAAAGGCTGCCAAAATCATTGCCCAATTAAAGGAGAAAGAAGCGCTGAAAATATTGAATGGACTGAGCAAAAAGCAGCTTGCTGAAATTTTGGCAAAAATGACTCCTGAGCAAGCGGCAACATATACAGAAAAAATTGCTGCCAGCCAAGAATAGGGGGAATAAAGGTGAAGCTGCTTGAATTAGCCGGACCTCGGCTGCAAACTACAGCAGGGACAGCTGCTAAAACAATCAAAAATAGCCAGGGAGTTTTTCAAAATTGGCTTATGTCTGAAGCCGGCTCGAAAGAACCTTCATCACAAGGAAATGGGACTCTGACTGACGATCAGCTTTTAAAAGATGCATGTAAAAAGATCAGTGATTGGCTAAATGCAACTCCTGAAAATCAAGACAAGGAAAAAGCCGATCTTCTGCAAACGTTAAGTAAACTAACAGGAAAGCAGCTGGATGAATCCGCTCAGCAAATGTTACAGAATCTGCTGCAAGCAGTTGAATTAAAATTGGCTGACGTAACTGATCAACTGTACATGGGGCAAATACTTGCAGACAAAACCATTTCTGAAGAGAAAACTGCTCTGACTGCAAAGAATTCAGCTGGTGATGCCGCTACTGATGAACTCAAGTCTGACAGAGAGCAAGAAGTTCAGGAAAATGAGGCATCAGCAGAAGATGATAAAACGCTTATTCATATCCAAATGCTTATCAGTCAGCTTTTAGAAGGAAATAAAATGACTGACCGTGATCATCAAGCCCATACTGTCTACAAAAATGGAGATGAATTTCTTTCGGCATTAGATAAAAAGGGCATATCGGAACAGCTTATTCAGGATCTTAAACAGCAGATATTTACAAAAGACGAGTCAAGTTCAAAGCTTTATACGATGTCAAAGTCAGAGCTGAAAAGTTTTCAAAGCTTAATGGAACAGATGTCAGTGCTTCCTCAAAAAGGGACGAAGGAATGGAATATAGCTGAAAGTCAGCTGAAAGCTTTCTTGTTATCGAAATCATCCGAATCGTCACTAGAGGTCGGAAAACGTGCCCTTTCGCCGGACACTCTGACGTCAGGTAATAAAAGTGCGGCAGATTCCTCTGTAAGTATTCAGCCTATAGATAGTAAGTCAGGAATTCAAATGATGTTTTCAGGCTACCGGAGCACCGGAGGAGTTCAGACACTTGATTTGCAGCTCTCATCTGATTTGCATGCAGCCGAAACGAAAACGGTTGCTGATCAAGTGATCAGTGCATGGAAGCAGATGAAATATACACCCTTTGGGAGGTCAACCGGCAGTTTTACAATTCGGCTGAACCCTGAACATTTAGGATTTGTCACAATTAAGCTGACAAATGAAAATGGAATGTTCCAGAGTAAAATCATTGCATCCAGCCAATCTGCAAAAGAGCTGCTCGAACAACATTTGCCTCAGCTGAAGCAATCACTGCCGAATATGGCTGTCCAAGTAGACCGTTTTACATTGCCGATTCAAAGCGGAGACCAGCCGATATATGGCCAGCTTGCTGATGAACAGAAACAGCAGCAAGAGGGACAGAAGCAGCAAAGACAGAAAAAGCAATCAAACGAGTTTGGCGACTTGCTTGATGAAGTGTCAATGGTTGAATTGGAGGAAGAAGAATGACATCAATAAGCTCAGAATATAAATTGCCTGAAAAAACAAGCAGCACTGCCGCTGCAAGCAACAGCAGCCTGGGAAAAGACGAGTTTTTAAAAATATTAATGACTCAAGTCCAAAACCAAGATCCGCTTAATCCGGTTGATGACAAAGAATTTATCAGCCAGATGGCGACTTTTTCAAGCCTGGAACAGATGATGAATCTGAATACGACGATGACTAAATTCGTTGAAAACCAAGATCCGTTTACAACGTATGTTGATTGGATGGGAAAAGAAGTATCTTGGACTGATGGTAAAAGTGCAACAGATAAAACAGGCACAGTAAGCTCTGTTAAACATTCTAAAGGAAATTATTATCTTGTTCTTGATGATGGGACTGAGATCAGTCCGGCGAATGTCATGTCTGTGGGACAATCTTCTAAATAAAAACATCTGGGGGAATATATTATGTTACGTTCACTTTATTCTGGAATCAGCGGTATGAAAAACTTTCAAACAAAACTTGATGTTATCGGCAATAATATTGCCAACGTAAATACAGTGGGATTCAAAAAGAGCCGGGTTACCTTTAAAGATATGGTGAGTCAAACGATTGCCGGCGGTTCTGCTGCTGGTGCAACAATCGGCGGAACAAACTCTAAGCAGATCGGTTTAGGTTCATCATCTGGCACAATTGATACCATCCATTCAACAAGCGCGACACAAAGCACAGGAAGAACGCTTGATTTAGCGATTGACGGAGACGGTTATTTTCAAATCGATACAGGTGATGGAACGGCTTACACAAGAGCCGGAAACTTCTATTTAGATAATACTGGAACATTGGTGACTGGTGACGGCTACCATGTGTTAAATATGACGGGAGGAACAATAAAAATTCCTCTAGATGCTCAAAGCTTTAGTATCGGATCTGATGGAAAAGTGTCAATTGTTGATGCTGGCGGTAAACCACAAGATGGCGGTCAGATCGGGATTGTTACTTTTGCAAACAGTGACGGTTTAGATAAAATCGGAAGCAACTTGTATCGTGAATCTTTGAACTCTGGAACTGCTAGTGCAGCTAATCAGCCTGGTGATGGCGGTACAGGTGCCTTGAAGTCAGGATTTATAGAAATGTCTAACGTTGATTTAACAGACGAGTTTACTGAAATGATTGTTGCTCAGCGCGGGTTCCAATCAAACTCCAAGATTATTACAACATCGGATGAAATCCTTCAAGAGCTGGTTAACCTTAAACGTTAAGGAGGGAGGGGAGGCGAGTAATCGCTTCTCCGCTGTTTTATGATTAAAGTAACCCGTTTAAATGGGCAGCCCTTTACGCTGAATGCGTTATTTATTGAACAGATTGAATGCTTTCCGGATACTACAATCACACTGTCGAACGGTAAGAAGTTTGTAGTAAAAGAAGATGAAGAAGCTGTTCTGGAGAAGATTGTGTCTTTCTATCAAAAAATACAAATATTTTCAATGGACCATGGAATAGAGGAACCGGAATGAAGAAAAAATTATTGATCATTTTACTAATTATTCTTATCGTAATTGGTGCTCTCGGGGCGGCGGCTTATTTTGTTTTAGGCGGAAAGTCCGAAAAAAGTGAGGCAAAACGAAGTATTGATGAAATCGTTGCATCTTCTGTTGATGTAGCAGAAATCACAACGAATTTAAAGTCCGATAACATTATTCGCTTAGCGATTAAACTTGAAACTGACTCTGATAAATCAAAAGAAGAGCTTGAAAAACGTGATTTTCAAGTGAAAGATGCTGTTATATCACTGCTGGCTGATACGAATGCTGATGAGATTGAGGGAGACAAGGGAAAAGAAACCTTTAAGAAGGAACTAAAAGATAAAGTAAATAGCTACCTCCAAGAAGGAAAAGTAGAAAAAGTGTATATTACCTCTTTTAATCTGCAATAAAGCATAATTTGACAGAATACGGAGGTGAGGAAAATGTCAGGAGAAGTTCTCTCCCAAAATGAAATAGATGCACTGCTTTCTGCAATATCAACGGGTGAAATGGATGCTGAAGAGCTGAAAAAAGAAGAAAAAGAGAAAAAAGTAAAGGTTTATGATTTCAAACGCGCGCTGCGGTTTTCTAAAGACCAAATCCGCAGTTTAACAAGAATTCATGACAATTTTGCAAGACTTCTTACAACTCACTTTTCTGCTCAGCTCAGAACATATATCCATATATCGGTCAGCTCTGTTGATCAGGTTCCATACGAGGAATTTATCCGATCCATACCGAATATGACGATCCTGAATTTATTCGATGTCCATCCGATGGAAGGCAGAATTATGATGGAGGTTAACCCGACAATTGCCTATACGATGATGGATCGTGTGATGGGGGGCATCGGGATCAGTCATAATAAGGTTGATAGTTTAACAGAAATTGAAACAAGAATTATTTCTAATTTATTTGAAAATGCACTGGGAAATTATAAAGAAGCTTGGCAGTCCATTGCTGATATTGAACCCGAAATGACTGAGTTTGAAGTGAATCCGCAATTTGTTCAGATGGTATCTCCTAATGAAACGGTTGTTGTTATTTCACTCAACACCCAAATCGGCGAAATCAGCGGTGTCATTAATCTTTGTATCCCGCATATCGTCCTCGAGCCGCTCATACCAAAGCTTTCGGTCCATTATTGGATGCAATCAGAAAGAAATGAACCGAAACCTGAGGAAACAAAGTCGCTTGAAAAACGTATCATGACAGCACAAATACCTGTCGTGGCCGAACTCGGCACATCTGAACTGACAATAGAAGAGTTTTTAAGTTTAGAAGTCGGAGACTGCATAACTTTGGACAAATCAGTAACAGATCCTCTTACTGTATTGGTCGGAGATAAGCCGAAATTTTTAGGACAAGCCGGCCGGGTGAATCGAAAACAGGCAGTGCAAATTTTAGACCACGACATAAGAGGTGAACAAGATGGAGAATAACAGATTATCTCAAGATGAGATTGACGCGCTTCTTAACGGCACGAGCAGCACACCTGACGAGCCTGAGGCTACGGAAGTGCATGACTTATCGGACATGGAGCGTGATGCGATCGGTGAAATCGGAAATATTTCATTCGGCAGTTCAGCGACAGCTTTATCCACGCTTTTAAATCAAAAAGTTGATATTACGACTCCAAACGTAACTGTCATCCCAAGAAGCAAAATCAGTGATGCGTTTCCTGAACCGTATGTTGCAATTGAAGTGAATTATACGGAAGGTTTCAGCGGCAGCAACCTGCTAGTCGTCGAACAAAGTGACGCGGCGATTATTGCGGACCTAATGATCGGGGGAGACGGGAAAGGTGCAGATCCTTCACTTGGAGAGATCCATTTGAGCGCGGTTCAAGAAGCGATGAACCAAATGATGGGGTCGGCAGCAACGTCAATGTCTACTGTATTCAGTAAAAAAATTGATATTTCACCCCCGCGTGTAGAACTGCTTGATGTAAATGAAGAAAAAGGAACAGACCGTATTCCTGCTGATGAAATGCTGGTTAAAGTTTCTTTCCGCTTGAAGGTGGGCGAGTTAATAGACTCTAACATCATGCAGCTATATCCGCTGACATTTGCTAAAGATTTGATCTCGAGCCTTATGAACACGGAGGAAAGTCCAGCTGAAGAAACAACGCCGGAGCCTGAGGTTACATATGAACAGCCGAAAGAGCCTGTGATGCCCGAGCCGCGGAACGAACCGCAGCAGCAAGCGCCGGCTAAAAGGCAGGGGAAACCGAAGAAAGCCGCGCCTGTTCAAGTTTCACCAGTGGAATTTTCATCATTTGATCCAAATGAGAGCTCACAAGCTCCTATAAACAATCTGGATATGCTTTTGGATATCCCGCTTTCGATCACTGTTGAACTCGGCAGAACGAAAAGAAGCGTAAAAGAAATTTTAGAACTTTCAGCCGGAAGTATTATTGAGCTTGATAAATTAGCCGGTGAGCCGGTAGATATTTTAGTGAATCAGCGTATCGTCGCCAAAGGCGAAGTCGTGGTCATTGAGGAAAACTTCGGAGTAAGGGTCACTGACATATTAAGCCAGGCAGAACGCATTAATAATTTAAAATAAAGAAACACGAGGAGAGAGAAAAAAATTATGGCACATAGAATTTTAATTGTAGATGACGCAGCATTTATGAGAATGATGATCAAAGATATTTTGGTAAAAAACGGTTTTGACGTAGTGGCAGAAGCCGAAAATGGCGCTCAGGCTGTAGAAAAATTTAAAGAGCATTCTCCTGACTTAGTTACAATGGATATCACAATGCCAGAAATGGACGGTATTACTGCACTAAAAGAAATTAAACAAATTGATGCTCAAGCTAAAATCATTATGTGTTCTGCCATGGGACAGCAATCAATGGTTATCGATGCTATTCAAGCCGGTGCTAAGGATTTTATCGTGAAACCTTTCCAGGCGGACCGTGTACTTGAAGCAATCAACAAAACATTAAGCTAAAGGGTGTACGACTGTTGAAAAAGAGTCAATGTTTCATTGCTTTTATATGTTTTTTCATTTTATTCAGTGTGCATCCGCTTGCTGCTGATGCGGCGGCATCTGATGATTCAACTGTAAACGAATGGTTTCAAAAGAAAGAGGAAAAGACCGCAGATAAGCCAGAGCAAAAGAAAGAAAAAACGACACAAACTGCTGATGAGACGGAGGGAGCTGCTGCTCCTTCTGTTTCAGCTTTTGATTTTGTGAAAATGATTTTCGCTTTATTGTTTGTCATCGCGCTGATTTACGGGCTTGTTAAGCTTATGAACAAAAGAAACCGGCTGCTAAAGCCTTTTCAATATGTTGAAAATATCGGCGGAACATCGGTTGGCCAAAACCGATCTATCCAATTGATTAAAGTCGGCAACAGTGTTCTCGTCGTTGGGGTAGGAGAGACGATCCAGCTCCTTAAAGAAATTGAGGATGAAAAGGAAATCGAAGTCATACTCAGCCAGCATGAAGAGGCGATGTCAAGCAAAATAGAGTGGCAAAAGCTTGTCAAACCCCTAAAGGGTTCTGAGAATCAGCCGCAGCAAAAGCTGCCTTCATTTTCAAAAGCATTAAAAGAGCAGCTTGAAGAGCTAAAACAAAACCGTTCAGAAGGAAAAAAGAAAGGCCCACGTCATCATGAATGAGTTTATAAATATTTTCAGTTCTAGCGATCCGGGTAACGTCAGTTCAACTGTTAAATTACTATTATTGTTAACTGTATTTTCAGTGGCGCCTGGAATATTGATTCTTATGACTTGTTTTACCCGCATCGTCATCGTTCTGTCGTTTGTCAGAACTTCACTGGCGACGCAATCAATGCCGCCCAACCAGGTCCTTATCGGCCTTGCGCTATTTTTAACATTTTTTATTATGGCTCCTACTTTTTCAGAGATTAATAAAGAAGCGCTGACACCATTGATGGACAATAAAATCAGTTTGGACGAAGCGTATACAAAAGCTGAGGAACCGATTAAAGAATTTATGAGTAAGCACACAAGGCAGAAGGATTTGGCACTGTTTATGAATTACGCGAAAATGGATAAACCCGAATCATTAAAAGATATTCCTCTTACAACGATGGTTCCCGCTTTTGCCATTTCGGAGCTCAAAACAGCGTTTCAAATAGGCTTTATGATTTTTATCCCCTTTTTAATTATTGATATGGTAGTGGCGAGCGTTCTGATGTCAATGGGGATGATGATGCTCCCTCCAGTTATGATTTCTCTGCCCTTTAAAATTTTACTTTTTGTTTTAGTAGACGGCTGGTATTTAATTGTGAAATCTTTGCTTCAGAGCTTTTAGGGTAGGTGCTAAACGTGAATTCAGAATTTGTAATTTCTATGGCGGAAAAAGCCGTATATGTAACGCTGATGATCAGCGCGCCTCTGCTTGCGATCGCTTTATTGGTCGGATTAATCGTCAGCATCTTTCAGGCGACAACTCAAATCCAGGAACAGACTTTGGCGTTTATTCCCAAAATCGTGGCAGTCCTCTTGGCACTGATTTTTTTCGGGCCATGGATGCTGTCGACCATCCTTTCGTTCACAACAGAGCTGTTTTCTAATTTAAATCGTTTTGCAGGGTAATACAGTGATGAATTCGATTATTGATTTATTTCCTGCTTTTTTATTGGTTTTTATTAGAATCTCTGCTTTTTTTGTAACGGTTCCGCTATACGGCCACAGAAACGTTCCGGCTGTTCATCGTATCGGATTTGCTTTTTTTCTTGCAGTCATTTGCTTCAGCACGATTGATAAACCTCCGTCTTTGGAGGTTGACGAGCAATATATGCTGCTGGCGTTTAAAGAAGCTTTGGTGGGTCTGTGTCTTGGTTTGATTGCTTATATGATGATTGCTGCCGTTCAGATAGCCGGTTCATTTATTGATTTTCAGATGGGTTTTTCAATTGCGAACGTTATCGATCCGCAAACGGGCGCACAGAGTCCATTGATCGGCCAGTTTATCTATACGATGGCTCTTTTGTTTATGCTGAGTGTCAATGCGCATCATTTGCTGCTGGACGGTATTTACTACAGCTTTCAGTATATTTCGGTTGATCAGGCATTTCCGAATTTTGGCGATGAAAAGTTTGCTTATCTTATCGCCAAAAGCTTTAATGCAATGTTTATTATCGCATTTCAAATGTCGGCGCCGGTTGTGGCCAGTTTGTTTCTTGTGGATCTTGCATTAGGCATCGTGGCCCGGACAGTTCCGCAATTAAATGTATTTGTCGTCGGTCTGCCTTTAAAGATTGCCGTCAGTTTTATCATGCTCATCGTATGTATGTCCGTTATCTTCGTCGTTGTTCGGAATGTTTTCGGCTTAACGATTGAAACGATGCGGAATCTTTTAGCATTGGTCGGTGTTTCTTAATGAAGCTAAGAATTGACCTCCAATTTTTTGCGGGAGAAAAAACAGAGAAAGCCACTCCGAAAAAACGGAAGGATACTAGAAAAAAAGGGCAGGTTGCAAAAAGCTCTGATGTGAATACCGCCGTTTCATTATTAGTCATCTTCCTTTCGTTTATTGCGATCGGCCCGTATATGAGAGACAGGCTGCTGTCATTTATAGAGACATTTTACACGGAGTCACTCACAATGAAGCTCTCAGAATCAAATGTGCATATCCTGTTTATCAGCTTATTAAAGGATACTGGCATTGTACTTGCTCCGATTCTGCTTGTTGCCCTTGTTGCAGGAGTTGTAAGCAACTATATGCAGGTGGGATTTTTATTTTCTACGGAAGTGATCCAGCCTAAGCTTGAAAAATTGGACCCGATAAAAGGCTTTAAACGGATATACAGCATGAGGGCGATTGTAGAGCTGCTTAAATCGATACTGAAAATTGCTGTTGTAGGGTTTGCGGCGTTTGTTGTGCTTTGGATGCACTATGGAGAAATTCTCCGCCTTCCGCTTCTGACACCTGAAGAAGCACTTTCCTTTGTTTCAAAACTCACCCTGTGGATGGGGCTGAGCGGAGCAGGGGCTTTGTTGATTCTTGCCGGACTCGATTATTTGTATCAGAGATTTGACTATGAGAAAAATATCAAAATGTCAAAGCAGGATATAAAAGATGAGTACAAAAAATCTGAGGGAGATCCGATTATTAAGTCTAAAATTAAGCAACGACAGCGGGAAATGGCGATGAGGCGGATGATGCAGGAAGTGCCGAAAGCTGATGTCATCATCACAAACCCGACTCACTATGCGATCGCACTTAAATATGACGAAGAAAAAATGGACGCGCCATACATTGTTGCAAAAGGTGTTGACCACCTTGCATTAAAAATAAGGAAGATAGCTAAAGAGCATGATGTCATGATGGTAGAAAACAGGCCGCTTGCCCGTGCGTTATATGATCAGGTTGAAATTGACCAGGCAGTACCGGAAGAGTTTTTTAAAGTCTTGGCAGAAATCTTGGCTTACGTATTTAAAACGAAACAAAAAGTAAATTGAATTTTACGATTCAAAAGGAGAGAAAAAACAGCATGTCAACAAGAGATTTATCCGTTTTAATAAGTGTTGTCCTCATTGTGGCAATGCTGGTGATACCATTTCCTCCATGGCTGTTAAGTATTTTGATCATTATTAATATTTCTCTTGCGTTGATCGTGCTTCTCACCACAATGAATATGCAAGAACCGCTGCAGTTTTCGATTTTTCCGTCACTGCTGCTGCTTTTGACCTTATTTCGTCTGGGCTTGAATGTGTCAACGACGCGTTCGATCCTTTCGCACGGCGAAGGAGGGAAGGTTGTTGAGACCTTCGGTAACTTCGTTGTCGGCGGAAATGTTTTAGTCGGACTTGTTGTATTTATTATCTTAATTATTATTCAGTTTATCGTCATCACAAAGGGCGCGGAACGTGTTTCCGAGGTTGCGGCAAGATTTACGCTTGATGCAATGCCAGGGAAGCAGATGAGTATTGATGCTGATTTAAACGCAGGCATGATTAACGAACAGGAAGCGAAACACCGCCGTGAAAAAGTAGCTCGAGAAGCAGACTTTTACGGTGCGATGGACGGTGCCAGCAAATTTGTGAAAGGTGATGCAATTGCCGGAATTATTATTGTGATGATCAATATCATTTTCGGAATCATTATCGGTATGCTGCAGCAAGGCATGGCGATACAAGAGGCAGCCTCTCATTTTACGATGCTGACTGTAGGAGATGGAATTGTATCGCAAATTCCGGCGCTGTTAATTTCTACAGCTACAGGTATTGTCGTGACAAGAGCAGCCTCCGAAGGAAACTTAGGTCATGACATCACAGGCCAGCTGTTCGCTTATCCAAAGCTCTTATATGTTACAGCAGCAACTATTCTGCTTCTTGGCTTGTTTACTCCAATTGGTATTCTCCTAACAGGGCCGCTTGCAGGGCTGCTTGCTTTTGGCGGTTATACGCTATCTAAAACAGGTAAGGAAAAAGAAGAAGTGGAAGAGATTCTTGAGGAAGAGGCTGAAGTTGACGAGCTCAAAAGCCCCGAAAGTGTTGTGCAGCTTCTGCATATAGATCCGATAGAATTCGAGTTTGGCTATGGTCTGATTCCGCTGGCGGATGCTAATCAGGGCGGGGATTTATTAGACCGAATTGTGATGATTCGCCGTCAGCTGGCGCTTGAACTTGGGCTTGTCATTCCTGTCGTGCGTATCAGAGACAATATCGCTTTGCAGCCTAATGAATACCGATTGAAAATTAAAGGAAATGAAGTAGCAAAAGGCGAGCTATTACTAGATCATTATCTAGCAATGTCGCCTACGCCTGAAGACGACCTGATTGAAGGGATCGAAACAGTAGAACCGTCGTTTGGACTTCCAGCCAAATGGATTGGCGAATCGGTGAAGGATGAAGCTGACATGCTGGGCTATACAGTTGTAGATCCGGCTTCAGTTGTCTCAACACATATTACAGAGAAAATTAAGCAGCATGCTCATGAATTAATCGGCAGACAGGAGACGAAACAGCTTATTGATCATTTGAAAGAAACGTATCCGGTCCTGGTGGAAGAGGTTACGCCAAATCCATTATCTGTCGGAGATATTCAGAAAGTGCTGGCTAAACTGTTAAAAGAAAAAGTTTCAATCCGCAATTTGGTAACCATTTTTGAAACGCTTGCCGATTATGGAAAACTGACAACGGACTCTGATCTTTTGACAGAGTACACAAGACAGGCACTTGCTAAGCAAATTACTGCCCAGTTTGCCAAAGAAAATGAAGTGTTAAAAGTGATCACTTGTTCCGGCCGTGTAGAAAAGGCAATTGCTGACGGTGTACAGCAAACAGAACATGGGAACTATTTGTCGCTTGAACCAGATGTGTCGGAAAGCATTGTGCGCTCTGTTGCAAAAGAAGCCGAACAGCTCTCAATACGGCAAGAGACTGCGATTCTTCTTTGCTCGCCTCCTGTAAGGATGTATGTGAAACAGCTTCTGGAACGATATTTTCCGGATCTTCCTGTTCTTTCTTATAACGAGCTTGAGGCTAATGTCGAAGTTCAAAGCATTGGAGTGGTGGATATTTAATGAAAATCAAAAAATTTACTGCTGCTTCAATGCAAGAAGCGGCACAGCTTATCAGAAAAGAACTAGGCAATGAAGCGGTTATACTAAATTCCAAAAAAATCAATAAGCGTAAATGGTTCGGGCTTTTAAAAAAACCGGCTGTTGAAGTGATTGCCGTATTGGATCAAGATTTTCTTGAGAAAAAAACAGCTGAAAAGGCAGCAGAGCCGAAACAAACGTCAAAACCTCCTGTCAGCAGTCCGAAAATAGAGGAGAGGATAATCCCTCAAATTCCGGCTCAATCTGAGCCAGGTGATTTTTCAGCATATCAATCCGTACTTCCTGAACCGCTCAGAAAAGCCGAACAGCTTTTGGGAGAAACCGGCGTTAATGAATCAATTAAGACCAGTACTATGAAAAAAATACTGCGATTCTCTGTTGAATCGGGCGGACTGACAGAAGAAAACGTGGCCGGTAAACTTCAGGATATACTGTGCGGGGCACTACCTCCAGCAGACAAGTGGCAGGAGCCCATTCGTTCGAAGTATATCGTGCTGTTTGGTTCGACGGGCGCGGGTAAAACAACAACGCTTGCAAAACTAGCAGCGTCTTCTCTGCTTGAAAAACAGAAAAAAATTGCTTTTATTACAACAGATACTTATCGGATTGCAGCAGTTGAACAGTTGAAAACATATGCCGAGCTGCTGCAGGCTCCTCTGGAAGTCTGTTATACCAAAGAGGAATTTCAGCGGGCGAAAGAATTATTTGCTGAATATGATCATGTATTTATCGATACAGCAGGAAGAAACTTCAGAGAACAGCAATATATCGATGAACTGAAAGAGACGATTCCTTTTGAAAGCAGCATTCAGTCATTTCTCGTTTTGTCAGCGACTGCAAAATATGAAGATATGAAACAAATTGTCAGACGTTTTTCATCTGTTCCTGTCAATCAGTTTATTTTTACGAAAATAGATGAGACTGCTTCCTTAGGATCTGTATTCAGTATACTGGCAGAATCAAAGATAGGCGCCGGATTTATCACAAACGGCCAGAATGTGCCGGAGGATATACAGACAGTCTCGCCGCGGGAGTTTGTAGGGATGCTGTGCAGATGAACAGATTTGACCAAGCAGCAACTTTACGGGCGAAAATGAAGAAGCGTGAGCGCGATCTGCCGATTGTTTTTGCACAGAAAGCTAAAACACTTGCAGTCATCAGCGGCAAGGGCGGTGTCGGAAAATCCAACATCACTTTAAATATGGCTCTTGCGCTGCAGGATAAAGGCAAGAAGGTACTGCTTATTGATCTTGATATCGGAATGGGGAACATTGATATATTAATGGGAAACTCGTCTTCCGCGACTATTATTGACGTTCTAACTGAGCGCAAGCCTTTTATGCAATCCATATCTACTGGGCCAAAGGGCCTTCGGTATATATCTGGCGGAACTGGGCTGGATGTGATGTTTCAGCTGGACCAGAAAAAATGGACCTTTTTTGCTAATGAGCTTTCTCATGCGTTAAGTCAGTTCGATTATGTACTGTTTGACATGGGGGCGGGCCTATCAAAAGACCAGCTGCCTTTTATTTTATCAGCAGAAGACATTTTGATCATAACAACCCCGGAGCCTACAGCCATTATGGATGCATACAGCGCTGTCAAACATTTAGCTTTGACAGGAAATCAGCTTTCAATGAAAGTAGCTGTCAATCGGTGCCGTGATCAAAAGGAAGGGCTTGACGCTTTTATCCGCCTTTCCCGGACCTTTCACATGTTTTTAGGCGAAGCGGTTCAGTTTGCCGGTTCAGTCCCTGACGACGGGATCGTGAGCAAAGCAGTTGTCGAACAGGTTCCTTTTTTATTAAAAAGTCCTCAGGCAAAAGCCAGCCGGTCAGTCCGTCTCCTAGCGGACGCCTTGTTTGAAAGAGAAGAAACTAGACACAAAGAAGAAAAACAGACATTTATTGAGAAATTATCTTCTTTTTTAATGAGGAGGGCTTAATTTGATTCGTGTGCTTGTAGTTGATGATTCGGCTTTTATGAGAAAAATGATAAGTGATTTTCTAACCGAGGAAAAGCAGATAGAAGTAATCGGAACTGCGAGAAACGGAGAAGAGGCACTTAAAAAGATAGAATTGCTGAAACCGGATGTTATCACACTTGATATCGAAATGCCGGTGATGAATGGAACAGACACACTGCGGAAAATTATTGAGCTTTATCAGCTGCCGGTCATTATGGTTTCAAGCCAGACCCAGCAAGGAAAAGAGTGTACGATTAACTGTTTAGAGATAGGCGCCTTTGATTTTATCACAAAGCCATCTGGTTCTATATCTTTAGATTTATACAAAATTAAAGAACAATTAGTTGAGCGGGTCATCGCAGCCGGACTTTCCGGCCAGCAAAAAGCTGCGGCTCCGGCGGTCATTCGGCCTGAGCCTAAACGTATCGCTAAGCCTGTATTGAGTCAGTCAAAATCTGGCCCAGGCAGACATATTGTTTGTATCGGCACGTCAACGGGCGGACCAAGAGCGCTTCAAAAGGTGATACCAAAGCTTCCTAAGGATTTAAACGCGCCTGTACTCGTTGTACAGCACATGCCTGAAGGCTTTACTGCTTCTCTGGCTGATCGGCTGAACCATCTGTCTGACATTCGTGTAAAGGAAGCAAAAGATGGCGAAGCAGCTCTTAACGGCTGTGTGTACATAGCTCCGGGGGGAAAAAACATATCCGTTATCAAAAACAGCGGCGGCCTTAAAATCGTTCTTGATAATCACGATACGCCAAGCCGTCATAAACCATCAGCAGACTACTTGTTCCGTTCTGTCGGCAAACTTGCAGACTATGAAAAAGTAGCGGTCATTATGACCGGAATGGGCAGTGACGGTACTGCCGGTCTTAAGGACATGCTTGCGTCCGGCAATGTGAAAACCATTGCAGAGTCTGAAGAATCTTGTGTTGTATTTGGGATGCCGAAAGCAGCCGTTAAGGCGGGCCTTATTCATGAAATTAAACATGTGGAAGATATCGCAGCATCCATCACAAGCTGTGTGAAAAAAGAGAGGGTGTGATTCAAATGGATATGAATCAATATTTAGATGTCTTTATTGATGAAAGTAAAGAACATTTACAAACATGTAATGAAAAGCTTCTCCTTTTAGAGAAAGACCCGACAGATCTTCAGCTCGTCCACGATATATTCAGGGCTGCTCATACACTAAAAGGTATGAGCGCAACGATGGGGTATACGGATTTAGCCCATTTAACCCATCTGCTTGAAAACGTATTGGATGCTTTTCGAAACGGAGATATGGCAGTTACATCAGACTGGATGGATATCTTGTTTGAAGCGCTGGATCATCTGGAAGCAATGGTTCAGTCTATTATTGACGGCGGGGATGGTAAAAGAGATATCTCTGAAGTGAGCGCAAAGCTTGACGTGAACGGTGCGCATGCTGAGACTGCTGCTTCAGCGGAACCTGCTGAAGCGAAGGGTTCAGTATCTGATTGGGGATATGATGAGTTTGAACGAACAGTGATAGAAGAAGCGGAGGAGCAAGGTTTCAAACGGTATGAAATCACAATTTCTCTGAAAGAAGACTGTATGTTAAAAGCGGTTCGTGTATATATGGTTTTTGAGAAGCTCAATGAGATCGGAGAAGTAGCCAAAACAATACCGAGTGCGGAAGTGCTTGAGACGGAAGATTTCGGCACTGACTTCCAGGTTTGCTTCTTAACGAATCAAACGGCTGAAGACGTTGAACAGATCATCAACGGAGTTTCAGAGGTCGAGCATGTTGAAATTATTCGGGGCTCGCCTTTACAACCAGCTGAAAAACCGGAGGAGCCTCAGGCGGATACACCAGCTGCTGCACCTGTTAGGCAGGACAAACCAAAGCAGCCTGCTAAAAACGATGAACAGTCGAAGCATACATCAGGCGGGTCTAAAACAATTCGTGTCAATATCGACAGGCTTGATTCTTTAATGAACTTATTTGAAGAGCTTGTCATTGACCGCGGGCGTCTTGAGCAGATTGCAAAAGAGCTTGAGCACAATGAATTGACTGAAACAGTCGAGCGAATGACGAGAATTTCCGGCGATTTGCAGTCTATTATTCTCAATATGAGAATGGTTCCGGTTGAAACTGTTTTTAACCGTTTCCCAAGAATGATTCGCCAGCTTCAAAAAGAGCTGAATAAAAAAATCGAACTCTCCATCATCGGTGCGGAAACAGAACTCGATCGAACAGTAATTGATGAAATTGGAGATCCGCTCGTTCACTTAATCAGAAACAGTATTGACCATGGAATTGAGTCTCCGGAAACACGTTTGCAAAAAGGAAAACCTGAGTCTGGAAAAGTTGTGCTGAAAGCTTATCACAGCGGAAATCACGTCTTTATTGAAGTAGAGGATGACGGGGCAGGCCTTAATCGCAAAAAAATCCTTGAAAAAGCGCTTGAGCGCGGTGTCATTACAGAAAGAGAAGCTGAAACCTTAGAAGACAATGAAATTTATGAATTGATATTTGCTCCGGGGTTCTCTACTGCTGATCAAATTTCGGATATTTCCGGGCGGGGTGTCGGGCTTGATGTTGTGAAAAATAAACTCGAGTCACTCGGCGGTTCAGTCAGTGTGAAATCTGCAGAAGGGCAAGGATCACTATTCAGCATTCAGCTTCCGCTTACACTGTCCATTATTTCAGTTCTGCTGATCAAATTGGAAGAAGAGACATTTGCGATTCCGATTTCTTCTATAATTGAAACGGCAGTTATAGACAGAAAAGATATTCTGCAAACGCATGACCGTGAAGTAATCGATTTTAGAGGGCATATTGTCCCTGTCGTTTATTTAAAAGAAGAGTTTAAAATAGAAGATACAAGACAAGATGCGGAACAGCTCCATATCATTGTCGTGAAAAAAGGCGACAAACCTACTGCATTTGTGGTGGACTCCTTTATTGGCCAGCAGGAAGTTGTGCTGAAATCACTCGGAGATTATTTAACAAACGTCTTTGCAATTTCCGGAGCTACTATTTTAGGAGACGGAGAAGTAGCGCTCATTATCGATTGTAATGCACTGATTATTTAACCATACGAGGAGGTGTCTCACATGACTGCAGAAATTAAAACAGGCGAAAAAATGATTGTCTTTATGGTAAATGGCAAAGAATATGCCATTTCTGTCACTCAGGTGAAATCAATTGAGAAATGGCAAAAGCCAACGAGAGTGCCAGGCGTTGAACCTTATATTTGCGGAGTGATCAATTTGCGCGGCGTGGTGACTCCGGTTATTGATTTAAGAAAGCGTCTCAGCTTGCCTGAGTATGAAATTACCGATGAAACACGAATTATCATTATTGCTTATCGTGATATTGAAGTCGGCTGGATTGTGGATGAAGCAAATGATGTCATAACAGTACATGAAAGTGAAATAGAATCCGCTCCGGAAAGTGCTCAAAAAGACACGTATGTGTCGATTAAACAGATTGTAAAACAAGAGAACAGGCTCTTAAATATTATTGATGCAAATGCGGTTTTGGATAAAGAATCATCTCAGTCCGCTGTGCCCGATCAAGCTTAATCTTAAAGGGGTTATGACATGAGTATTTTTAATGGAATCAAAGAAGAGCAGATGGACATTTTGCGGGAAGTCGGCAATATCGGAGCCGGCCACTCTGCTTCTGCAATGGCCCAGCTGTTAAATAGAAAGATTGATATGGAAGTCCCGTTTGCAAAGTTACTATCGTTTGATGAACTTGTAGACTTTTTCGGCGGAGCAGAAATGCCGGTCGCCAGCATCTTTTTAAGAATGGAAGGCGATTTGACGGGCTCAATGTTCTTTATAATGCCTTTTTATCAGGCGGAGCAGTTTATCAGAGAGCTGATCGGCAACCCGGATTTTGATATAGAAAACCTGGGTGAAGATCATATGAGTTCTTCCGCTTTGCATGAACTGGGCAATATTTTAGCAGGATCATATTTAACGGCATTGGCTGATTTGACGAAACTCCAGCTTTACCCGAGTGTTCCAGAAGTTTCACTGGACATGTTCGGTGCTGTCATCAGTGAAGGTCTGATGGAGCTCAGTCAGGTTGGGGAACATGCAATTGTTGTTGATACGTCAATTTTTGACCAAAGCCATCAGCAGGAGCTAAAAGCGCATATGTTTATGCTGCCGGACTATGATTCATTTGAAAAGCTCTTTGTCGCCTTGGGTGCTTCATTATGAATACAACTGAGGCTGCTGTTGTAAAGGTTGGGATTGCGGACGTGAAGATCGCCCGCTTCCCGGATTCAATCCGGACGTCTGGTTTAGGGTCGTGTGTAGGGCTGGTGCTTTACGATAAAGAAAAGCAAACGGCGGGGCTTGTCCATGTCATGCTGCCGGATTCGACGTTATCAAAAACAGCTGAACTCAATCGGGCAAAATATGCCGATACCGCTGTAAAAGCTACGATTGATATGCTGGTAGAAGCGGGCTGCCGAAAGTTTGCGTTAAAAGCAAAGCTTGCCGGCGGATCAGAGATGTTTAAATTTAAAATGACGAATGATTTGATGAAGATCGGACCGAGAAATGTCTTAGCGATAAAGGAACAGCTGTCATTATATAATATTCCGATTATCAGTGAAGATACGGGAGGCTCAAGCGGCCGTACGATAGAATTTGAACCGAAGTCCTGTATGCTGCATATTCGAACTGTTAAACAAGGTGAAAAAACGATTTAATTAAGGTATTAGGGGGATAACAATGCAATCCTTGAATTATGAAGATCAGGTGCTTTGGTCGCGCTGGAAAGAGTGGAAAGATCCTAAGGCCGGTGATGATTTAATGCGCCGTTACATGCCGCTTGTCACATATCATGTAGGCAGAATTTCTGTCGGACTGCCAAAATCAGTGCATAAAGACGATCTTATGAGCCTTGGTATGCTTGGTTTATACGATGCCCTTGAAAAATTTGACCCCAGCCGGGACTTAAAATTTGATACCTACGCCTCGTTTAGAATTCGCGGTGCAATTATTGACGGGCTTCGTAAAGAGGATTGGCTGCCCAGAACCTCGCGTGAAAAAACAAAGAAGGTTGAAGCGGCGATTGAAAAGCTTGAACAGCGCTATCTTCGGAATGTATCGCCCGCAGAAATTGCAGAGGAACTCGGAATGACGGAACAGGATGTAGTGTCAACAATGAATGAAGGTTTTTTTGCAAATCTGCTGTCAATTGACGAAAAGCTTCATGATCAGGATGACGGGGAAAACATCCAGGTCATGATCAGAGATGACAAAAATGTCCCGCCGGAAGAAAAGATCATGAAAGATGAGCTGATTGCGCAGCTTGCGGACAAAATTCACGAACTCTCTGAAAAAGAACAGCTTGTGGTCAGTTTGTTCTATAAAGAGGAATTGACATTGACAGAAATCGGACAGGTATTGAATCTTTCTACGTCCCGTATATCACAAATACATTCAAAGGCACTATTTAAATTAAAGAATCTGCTTGAAAAAGTAATTCAATAAAGAATTCTCATGATTAGCGAGTGAAAAACATGTCAACACTATTATGGCTTTTAAGCTTCACGCTTCACGGCGTTCTTCTGTACGCTGTCATTATCCTGTATATGAGGCTCGCAGCTGTGAAAGAAACAGAAAAACAGCAAAAGAAGCTGCTGGAAGAGACGGAGAACACACTTGCGGCATTTCTTCTTGAACTAAAAGAAGAAAATGAGAAGTTGATAGACAACTTGGATGTACCTTCTGTTCAAACTGAAGAAAAACAGAAGGAAGAGCATCAGCAGGCTGAACAACATTCAGAGCGAGGTGCTGTTCAGGAAGAAAACAACGCTCTTCCCGAGCATATCGAAGGTCTGATCAACGAGGTTGAGAGGGCGGAAGAGAACGTAAACAGCGATGCCCGTTCATTTGAAGATGAAGTTATGGCATTATATGAACAGGGATATTCAGCTGGTGAAATTGCTCAGAAATTGAAGAGCGGAAAGACAGAAATCGAGCTATTTCTAAAATTTCGCTCCAAAGCTGTAAAGCATTCTTGATTGTCGCATAAAGCTGTGTTATATTATTTCTTGGTGTTAAATACACACGCTTAACGATTTATGCAGAGGGTGCTGCAGGCGGCAGTTCTGCACAAAAATGACCTAAGCGGAGGAAAAAAACCATTATATTAGGAGGAAATAACATGTCAGTCATTTCTATGAAGCAATTGCTTGAAGCTGGTGTTCACTTCGGTCACCAAACACGCCGTTGGAACCCAAAAATGAAGCGTTACATTTTCACGGAGCGTAACGGAATCTACATCATTGACCTTCAAAAAACAGTCAAAAAAGTAGAGGAAGCTTACAACTTCACTAAAAATCTTGCTGCTGAAGGCGGAAGAATCCTTTTCGTCGGCACAAAAAAACAAGCTCAAGATTCTGTTAAAGAAGAAGCTCAACGCTCTGGCATGTACTATGTCAACCAACGCTGGTTGGGCGGTACATTAACAAACTTTGAAACAATCCAAAAACGTATTAAACGTCTTAAAGACATTGAAAAAATGCAAGAAAACGGTACGTTTGAAGTACTTCCTAAAAAAGAAGTCGTTCAATTGAAAAAAGAATTAGAGCGTCTTGAAAAATTCCTAGGCGGAATTAAAGAAATGAAGGATCTTCCTGATGCATTGTTCATCATCGATCCTCGCAAAGAGCGCATCGCTGTTGCGGAAGCTCGCAAATTAAACATCCCTATCATCGGAATTGTAGATACTAACTGTGACCCTGATGAAATCGATGTTGTTATTCCTGCGAACGATGACGCTATCCGCGCTGTTAAACTTCTAACTTCTAAAATGGCAGATGCAATCTTAGAAGCGAAGCAAGGCGAAGAAGAAGCGGAAGTTGCTGAAGAAACTGCACCAGAAACTGAAACAACAACTGCGTAACCTATTCAAAAGGTGATAAGAGGGACTGCCTTTTATCACCTTTTTTCAAGAAAAATGTCATGATACATATCTTGTTTAAACATATAAGGAGGAATACAAATGGCTATTACTGCACAGCAAGTAAAAGAACTGCGTCAAAAAACTGGCGCGGGTATGATGGATTGTAAGAAAGCTTTAACTGAAACTGATGGAGATATGGACAAAGCAATTGACCTTCTTAGAGAAAAAGGAATTGCAAAAGCAGCGAAAAAAGCTGACCGTATCGCAGCAGAAGGTTCAACTCTTATTAAAACTGACGGCAACAAAGGTGTTATTTTAGAAGTAAACTCTGAAACTGATTTCGTTGCGAAAAACGAAGGCTTCGTAGAGCTTCTTAACACATTGGCTGACCACCTTCTTGCAAACACTCCTGCAGATGTTGAAGAAGCAATGGGCCAAAAAATGGACAACGGCTCTACTGTAGAAGAGTACATTACAAGTGCAGTTGCTAAAATCGGTGAGAAAATCACGCTTCGCCGCTTTGCTGTTCTTACAAAAGATGACAGCTCTGCATTCGGTGCTTACCTTCACATGGGCGGACGCATCGGCGTATTAACTGTTCTTAACGGTACAACTGACGAAGAAACTGCGAAAGATATCGCAATGCATGTTGCTGCGGTTAACCCTCGTTACATTTCTCGTGACCAAGTATCAGAAGAAGAAACAGACCATGAGCGTCAAATCTTAACTCAGCAAGCTCTTCAAGAAGGAAAACCTGAAAACATCGTAGCGAAAATGGTTGAAGGCCGTCTGAACAAATTCTTCGAAGAAATTTGTCTTTTAGACCAAGCATTCGTTAAAAACCCAGATGAAAAAGTGAAACAAGTTGTTGCAGCGAAAAACGCAACTGTTGAAACTTTCGTTCGCTATGAAGTTGGCGAAGGTATCGAAAAACGTCAAGAAAACTTTGCTGAAGAAGTAATGAACCAAGTGAAAAAATAATGGTGAAAAGATGTCGCGATCAAGTCGCGTCTTTTCAGGCAGTATAGGGGACACACTTTGTGTTCCCTATTTTTAAAACTATATTTACAAACCTTTTTTTCTCTTGCATAATAGAAAACGGCAATGTTTACACTTGGAGGTTATTATGGAAAAACCAAAATACAAACGTATCGTATTAAAGCTTAGCGGGGAAGCATTGGCAGGGGAACAGGGTAACGGAATTAACCCTACTGTCATTCAATCCATTGCAAAGCAAGTGAAAGAAATCGCTGAGCTTGAAGTCGAAGTGGCTGTTGTAGTAGGCGGCGGCAACTTATGGCGCGGAAAAACAGGAAGTGACCTGGGCATGGACCGCGCAACTGCAGACTATATGGGGATGCTGGCGACAGTGATGAACTCGCTTGCTCTTCAAGACAGCTTGGAAACACTCGGAATCCAGTCCAGAGTGCAAACATCCATTGAAATGAGACAAGTTGCTGAACCGTATATCAGAAGAAAAGCGATACGCCACTTAGAGAAAAAACGTGTCGTTATTTTTGCTGCGGGTACAGGAAACCCATATTTCTCAACTGATACGACAGCTGCACTGCGCGCTGCTGAAATTGAAGCAGACGTTATTTTAATGGCTAAAAACAATGTTGACGGTGTGTATAATGCTGATCCTAGAAAAGATGAATCAGCTGTAAAATATGAATCGCTTTCTTACCTTGACGTTTTAAAAGACGGCTTGGAAGTGATGGATTCAACAGCATCATCTTTATGCATGGATAATGACATTCCGCTAATCGTCTTTTCTATTATGGAAGAAGGAAATATTAAACGCGCCGTGACAGGCGAATCAATCGGAACGATCGTGAGGGGGAAATAACGTGTCAAAAGAAGTATTAACACAAACGAAAGAAAAAATGGAAAAAGCAATTGCTGCTTATCAGCGTGAATTGGCTACTGTACGCGCAGGCCGTGCGAACCCATCTTTATTAGATAAAGTAACAGTTGAATATTACGGAGCGCAGACACCTTTAAATCAGCTGTCTTCTATTAACGTGCCTGAAGCTCGTATGCTGGTCATAACACCATACGACAAGTCAGCAATCGGTGATATCGAAAAAGCAATTTTAAAAGCGGATTTAGGCTTAACGCCAACGAGCGACGGCAATATGATTCGCATTGCGATTCCTGCGCTAACAGAAGAAAGACGTAAAGAATTAGTCAAAGTTGTAAAAAAATATGCTGAAGACGCAAAAGTAGCTGTACGAAATGTACGCCGTGATGCGAACGATGATCTCAAAAAACTTGAGAAAAACGGAGACATCACTGAAGATGAGCTGCGTGCTTCCAATGAAGATGTTCAAAAACTGACAGATGAATATGTGTCGAAAATTGACAGTGTCACAAAAGACAAAGAAAAAGAAATCATGGAAGTTTAATGAAAAACTATGTACAATAGATAATAGTGAAAAGACCCTCTCATGTTTACAGGGGGTTTTTTTGTTAATACTGTTGATTACATTAGTTATCAGCAGGGAATGCAACCTTTTTGGGTGACGGAGGAATCTCATGCTCAACATACTCAAAAATTGGAAGAACCAGCAAACTGCGGCTTCCAACTTAGAACGCTATACAAAAGAAGACATACTTAAGGGAGAAATCCCCGAACACATCGCCATTATAATGGATGGAAATGGCCGTTGGGCTAAAAAACGCTCTCTCCCCCGAATTGCAGGCCACCACGAAGGAATGAAGGTGGTTAAAAGGACAACTAAGCTTGCTAACGAATTGGGTGTCAAAGTACTGACCCTGTACGCATTTTCAACAGAAAACTGGAAGCGGCCAAAAATGGAAGTTGATTTTTTGATGAAGCTTCCTGAAGAGTTTTTAAATACGTATCTACCGGAACTTGTTGAGGAGAATGTGCAGGTCCGGATTATAGGAGATGAATCAGCCTTGCCGCCGCACACAATGCGTGCGATTGAAAAGGCTGTAAAGGATACGGCGCAAAATGACGGGCTGATCCTTAATTTTGCTCTCAACTATGGAGGGCGTACTGAAATTGTCACTGCTGCAAAAACACTCGCGGAAAAAGTGAAGGATGGTTCTTTGAAAATAGAAGACATTGATGAATCGCTTTTTTCTAATCATTTAATGACTGAATCTTTGCAGGATCCTGAACTTTTAATTCGAACGAGCGGCGAGATTAGACTAAGCAACTTTATGCTTTGGCAGGTTGCCTACAGTGAATTTGTCTTTACTGACGTTCTGTGGCCTGACTTTAAAGAAAATCATTTCTTGCAGGCGTTAGGAGAATATCAGCAACGGGGCCGGAGGTTTGGCGGAATTTAGAGGATGGTGGACATGAAACAAAGAATTTTGACAGGTGTTCTGGCAGCAATTGTATTTTTATTTTTAGTTATTGTCGGGAATTTGCCGTTCACCATATTAGTTTATGCAATGGGCAGTGTAGCACTTTTTGAGCTTTTGCGGATGAAAAAACTTAAGCTTGTTTCACTGCCTGGATTGATCAGTCTTTTATTGTTATGGATGTTCTTAATGCCAAGCCAGTATTCTTTTTTTGAAGCGAATGGTATCTCGAAAATTGAAACGGCTTTGTTCGCAGTACTGATTTTACTGACGTACACAGTATTGGTGAAGAACACTTTTACCTTTGATGAAGTCGGCTTTATTACCCTTGCAACGATTTACATCGGAATGTGTTTTCATTATTTTATTGAAATCAGAAACCTTGATCAGCACGGGCTGACATACATTTTTTATGCCTGTGTCGTGATTTGGTCGACTGATTCCGGTGCATATTTTGTCGGGAAATCGCTTGGGAAACGAAAATTGTGGCCTGAAATCAGCCCTAATAAAACAGTTGAGGGATTTGTAGGCGGAATCGTCATTGCACTTGTACTTTCGACGATTTTTCAGCTTGTCGCAAACCTGCCGATCCCATACTTCTATCTGCTTTTGATCACACTGTTTTTGTCTGTTTTCGGACAGATTGGGGATTTAGTAGAATCCGCTCTGAAAAGACATTACGATGTAAAGGATTCTGGGAAGATCCTTCCCGGGCATGGCGGTGTCCTAGACCGTTTTGACAGTTTTTTGTTTGTCATGCCTTTCTTGTACTTTCTGCTTGCCCTTTTTTCATAAAAAAGTCTAATATGAATATGAGACTGAATATGCAGCAAAAAGAATAGGAGTAGTGGCACTTTGAAAAATATTTGTCTTTTAGGAGCAACAGGATCAATCGGCGAACAGACTCTTGACGTATTGCGTACGCACCAAGACCAATTTCAGCTGGTATCTATGTCGTTCGGCAAAAATATTGATAAGGCCGTGCCGATGATAGAGGCCTTTCAGCCGAAGTTTGTATCTGTCGGTGATCTGGATACATATCACAAATTAAAACAAGTTTCTTTTTCATTTGATTGCCAGATCGGGCTTGGAGAAGAAGGCCTGATTGAAGCGGCAGTTATGGAGGAAGTCGATATTGTTGTCAATGCCTTGCTTGGAAGTGTCGGTCTCATCCCTACGTTAAAGGCGATCGAACAGAAAAAAACAATTGCGCTTGCAAATAAGGAAACTCTTGTCACTGCCGGGCATATAGTTAAAGAACATGCTAAGAAATACAATGTTCCGCTGCTGCCCGTTGACAGTGAGCATTCAGCCATTTTTCAAGCCCTACAAGGCGAACAGGCTAAAAACATTGATCGCCTTATCATTACGGCGTCCGGCGGAAGTTTTCGGGACAAGACGCGGGAGCAGCTCGAATCAGTTACAATTGAAGATGCATTACAGCACCCGAATTGGTCAATGGGTGCAAAAATTACAATTGATTCGGCTACAATGATGAATAAGGGATTAGAGGTGATTGAGGCGCATTGGCTTTTCGATATTCCATATGAACAAATCGATGTGGTCTTACATAAGGAGAGCATCATCCATTCCATGGTAGAGTTTCATGACAAAAGTGTGATTGCACAGCTCGGCACTCCTGATATGAGGGTTCCGATTCAATATGCGCTCACCTATCCCGACCGATTGCCATTGCCAGACGCCAAAAGGCTCGAGCTGTGGGAAATCGGCAGTCTTCATTTTGAGAAAGCTGACTTTGACAGGTTCCGCTGCTTACAATTTGCCTTTGAATCAGGTAAAATAGGGGGAACAATGCCGACTGTGCTAAACGCGGCAAATGAAGTGGCTGTCGCCGCCTTTTTAGCGGGCAAGATATCGTTTTTAGCGATTGAAGACTGTATCGAAAAGGCATTAAACCGCCATCAGCTTATTCAAAAGCCTAGCTTGGCAGACATTCAGGAAGTGGACAAAGATACCCGGGGATACGTCAATTCAATACTCACATAAGGTGGTATGTTCGTGAATACAGTTATAGCGTTTATCATTATTTTCGGAACGCTCGTTTTCTTCCATGAACTGGGCCATTTGTTGTTAGCCCAAAGAGCGGGAATTCTGTGCCGTGAATTTGCGATCGGTTTTGGTCCAAAAATCTTTTCATTCAAAAAAAATGAAACGGTGTATACGATCAGACTTCTCCCGGTCGGCGGATTTGTCCGCATGGCCGGCGAAGATCCGGAAATGATTGAGGTGAAACCTGGCTACACGATCGGGCTTCTTTTTAACAAAGAGGATCAGGTTGAAAAAGTCATCATCAATCAAAAGGAAAAATACCCGGATGCTTTAATTATCGAGGTGGAAACGGCGGACCTAGAGCATGACATGAAGATCACCGGCTATGAACAGGGGAAAGAGGATGAGCTTTCCAGCTTTAGTGTGAGTGAAACCTCCTTTTTCATTGTAGACGGAGAAGAAGTTCAGATCGCGCCGTATAACCGCCAGTTTGGTTCCAAACCTGTGTGGCAGCGAATTAAGGCGATTGCCGCAGGTCCGATTATGAATTTCATATTGGCTTATGTCATTTTAGTGATGCTTGGGCTGATTCAGGGTGTTCCGTCAAATGAGCCTATGCTTGGACAACTGACAGACAACGGACGGGCAGCCGAAGCAGGGCTAAAAGAAGGAGATTACATTCAAAGCATTAACGGAGAGAAGATGAGGTCCTGGACCGACATTGTCTCTGCGGTAAAAGAAAACCCGGAAAAAGAAATTGACGTTGAGGTAAAAAGAGATAACAAAACGCTCCACATTTCAGTTACTCCGGAAGCCGTTAAAGATGAGAACAAAAAAACAATCGGCCGCTTTGGTTCTTACGCGCCTACTGAGAAAGGCGTTCTCTCAGCAGTTGCTTATGGTGCAACATCAACTGTTGATGTTACAAAAGCGATATTAACAAATCTCAGTAAATTAGTGACAGGACAATTTAAAATTGATATGCTTTCAGGTCCTGTCGGCATATACGATATGACAGACCAAGTGGCAAAAACGGGAATCATTAATTTATTCCAGTTTGCTGCATTTTTAAGTATTAACCTTGGTATCGTCAACCTGCTTCCGATTCCGGCTCTTGACGGCGGAAGACTGTTGTTTCTATTTATAGAAGCCATTCGGGGCAAACCGATCAACAGAGAAAAAGAAGCCTTTGTGGTGTTTATCGGAGTCGCTTTCCTAATGCTTCTTATGCTGGTCGTTACATGGAACGATATCCAGCGGCTGTTTTTGTAAATGAAAAGTAAATCAATCAGAGGTGCGAAGAAATGAGACAAAGCTTGACGCTTATTCCTACGCTCCGTGAAGTTCCAGCTGATGCCGAAGCGAAAAGTCATCAGCTTCTTCTAAGAGCAGGATTTATCAGACAGAATACGAGCGGGGTATACAGCTATATGCCTCTTGCGTATAAGGTTATTCAAAACATTCAGCAGATCGTCCGTGAGGAAATGGAAAAAATCGACGCTGTAGAAATGCTTATGCCCGCGCTGCAGCAGGCTGAGACATGGCAGGAATCAGGCAGATGGTATACGTACGGTCCTGAACTGATGAGACTTCAAGACCGTCACGGCCGTGAATTTGCTTTAGGGGCAACGCATGAAGAAGTGATCACTTCACTCGTTCGCGATGAGGTTAAATCCTATAAGCGTCTCCCTCTGACTCTGTACCAAATCCAGTCTAAATTCAGGGATGAAAAACGCCCGCGCTTCGGTTTGTTAAGAGGCCGCGAATTCATTATGAAGGATGCTTATTCTTTCCATGCTTCTGAAGAGAGCTTGGATGAAACATATCAAAAAATGTACAATGCGTATTCTAATGTTTTCGCCCGCTGCGGCATTAATGTAAGACCTGTTATCGCTGACTCAGGTGCCATGGGTGGAAAAGATACACATGAGTTTATGGCACTTTCTGAAATCGGAGAGGATACCATTGCGTACTCTGATGAATCACAATATGCAGCCAATATCGAAATGGCTGAGGTTCTTTATCAGGAAGTCACTTCAAATGAAGAGCCTATCGCTTTAGAAAAAGTGCACACTCCTAATGTGAAAACGATCGATGAGCTGACTGCATATTTACAGGTTTCAGCTGAAGCCTGCATTAAATCGGTATTGTTTAAAGCGGATGACCGTTTTGTTCTGGTGCTTGTAAGAGGGGATCACGAAGTGAATGATATTAAAGTGAAGAATCTCCTGCATGCAGAGGTTATGGAACTTGCTTCTCATGAAGAGGTCGTTCAGCAGCTTGGAACAGAGCCTGGTTTTGTCGGACCTATCGGTGTGAATCAAGAGATTGACGTCTATGCAGATTTCGCTGTTAAAGCAATGGTTAATGCTGTTGCCGGTGCGAATGAAGGAGATTATCATTATAAAAATGTCAACGTAACCCGCGATGCGCAAATTAAAGAATTTGCCGATCTTCGCTTTATTAAGGAAGGCGACCCGTCACCAGACGGCAAAGGCACGATCCGTTTTGCAGAAGGAATCGAAGTCGGACAAGTCTTTAAGCTTGGAACTCGTTATTCTGAAGCGATGAATGCGACATATTTAGATGAAAACGGACGAGCACAGCCAATGCTGATGGGCTGTTACGGAATCGGTGTTTCCAGAACCCTTTCTGCTATTGCTGAACAGCATCACGACGAAAAAGGCTTAATATGGCCAAAAAGCGTCGCGCCGTATGATCTTCATATTCTTGCACTGAATATCAAAAACGATGCGCAAAAAGAATTGGCTGAAAAGCTGTACGCTGATTTAAAGGCGAAAGGCTATGAAGTGCTGTATGACGATCGTGCGGAACGCGCCGGCGTAAAATTTGCTGACTCGGATCTAATCGGTCTTCCAATCCGTATTACTGTCGGCAAACGGGCTGATGAAGGAATTGTGGAAGTGAAAATCCGCAAAACAGGTGAGTCAACAGAAGTTTCTGTTGATGAGTTATCTGCTTTTATCAGCAAGCAGTAAACACCATAACGATTTATCAAAAAACATGTTAAAATAGAAATAATAGAAGGTACCTCATTGCCTGAGGTACCTTCACTTATGATGTTTCTAGGGGGGATACTGTCTTAATGGAACAGTTATCAGTAAACAGAAGGCAGTTTCAAATTCTTCTGCAGCAGATTAATATGACAGATGATACCTTCATGACATACTTTGAAGATGGCGAGATTAAAAAGCTGACGATACACAAAGCTTCTAAATCTTGGCATTTTCATTTTAAATTTAAATCTTTGCTGCCTTATCAAATATATGACATGTTAACCATGAGGCTGACGCAATCGTTTGCCCATATTGCAAAAGTGACGTCTTCAATCGAAGTGCATGATGCCGAGGTTGATGAAGGCCTCGTGCAGGATTACTGGACACGCTGCATTGAAGAGCTGCAAGGCATTTCACCGCCGATTATCAGTCTCTTAAGCCAGCAAAAACCAAAGCTGAAGGGCAACAAACTGATTGTCAAAACAAAAACGGATACAGAAGCATCTGCTCTTAAGAACAAATACAGTGCGATGATTCAAGCGGGATACCGTCAATTTGGGTTTCCGGATTTTCAGCTTGATGCTGAAATATTTGTATCTGATCAAGAAGTGCAAAAGTTTCGGGAACAAAAGCTAGCTGAAGACCAAGAGCGGGCGATGCAGGCTTTAATTGAAATGGAGAAGAAAGATAAAGAAAGTGATGAAGATCAAGCTCCTTCAGGGCCTCTTGTTATCGGCTATCAAATTAAAGATAACGAGGAAATCAGAACACTTGACAGCATAATGGACGAGGAACGGAGAATTACGGTTCAGGGTTATGTGTTTGATGTGGAAACCAGAGAACTGAAAAGCGGGCGCACGCTGTGCATCTTCAAAATTACTGACTACACAAATAGTATCTTAATTAAAATGTTTGCAAGAGAAAAAGAAGATGCGGCCCTGATGAAGTCTCTGAAAAAAGGCATGTGGGTAAAAGCGCGCGGAAGCATTCAAAACGACACCTTTGTCCGAGATCTGGTCATGATTGCAAACGATGTAAATGAGATAAAAGCAAAAAACCGTGAAGACACGGCGCCTGAAGGAGAAAAAAGGGTAGAATTGCATCTGCATTCCCCAATGAGCCAAATGGATGCTGTAACAGGCATCGGAAAGCTTGTTGAACAGGCGAAAAAATGGGGGCATGAGGCGATCGCTTTGACTGACCATGCTGTCGTTCAATCCTTCCCAGATGCGTATTCTGCTGCCCAAAAACATGGAATTAAAATGATTTACGGAATGGAAGCAAATATCGTGGATGACGGGGTGCCGATTGCTTATAATCCCGCACACCGTTTGCTTGATGAAGAAACATATGTCGTTTTTGACGTCGAAACAACCGGACTTTCCGCTGTGTATGATACGATTATTGAACTGGCGGCTGTAAAAGTGAAAGGCGGGGAGATCATTGATAAGTTTGAGTCATTTGCCAACCCGCATCGTCCGCTTTCGGCGACAATCATTGAACTGACAGGCATCACTGATGATATGCTGGTCGACGCGCCGGATGTAATAGACGTGATAAGAGATTTCAGAGAATGGATTGGCGATGATATTCTCGTCGCCCATAATGCAAGCTTCGATATGGGATTTTTAAACGTTGCTTTCAAAAAGCTTCTCCAAGTTGAAAAAGCAAAAAATCCTGTCATTGATACACTGGAGCTCGGCCGTTTTCTTTATCCGGAATTTAAGAATCACCGTCTGAACACGCTGTGTAAAAAGTTTAACATTGAACTTACACAGCACCACCGCGCGATCTACGATACCGAGGCAACCGCTTATTTGCTTTTGAAAATGCTGGAGGATGCTGCTGAAAAGGGCATTCAGTATCATGACCAGCTGAATGAAAATATGGGTCAGTCCAACGCTTATCAAAGGTCAAGACCGTATCATGCAACAGTGCTGGCGGTGAACAGCACAGGCTTGAAAAACTTATTTAAGCTCGTTTCACTTTCCCATATTCATTATTTTTACAGAGTGCCGCGTATTCCAAGGTCTCAGCTTGAGAAATACAGGGAAGGCCTTCTGATCGGTTCAGCTTGCGACAGAGGAGAGGTTTTTGAAGGCATGATGCAAAAGTCGCCGGAAGAGGTGGAGGATGTTGCGTCATTCTACGATTATCTCGAGGTTCAACCGCCTGAGGTGTACCGCCACTTGCTTGAGCTAGAACTGGTTCGCGATGAAAAATCGCTGAAAGAAATCATTACGAATATCACCAAACTCGGTGAAAAGCTTAATAAACCTGTTGTCGCAACAGGAAATGTTCATTATTTGAATGATGAGGACAAAATTTACAGAAAGATTTTAGTATCCTCTCAGGGCGGCGCGAATCCGCTGAACAGACACGAACTCCCGAAAGTGCATTTCAGAACGACAGATGAAATGCTTGAAGCCTTTTCCTTCTTAGGAGAAGAAAAAGCGAAGGAAATCGTTGTCACCAACACACAAAAGGTTGCGTCTTTAATTGAAGACATCAAGCCGATTAAAGATGATTTATATACGCCGAAAATCGAAGGCGCTGATGAAGAGATCAGGGAAATGAGCTATCAGCGTGCACGAAGCATTTACGGAGAGCAGCTCCCTGAAATCGTTGAAGCGCGTATTGAAAAAGAACTGAAAAGTATCATCGGCCACGGCTTTGCTGTTATTTATTTGATCTCTCATAAACTCGTAAAGAGATCTCTCGATGACGGGTATCTGGTAGGGTCACGGGGATCGGTAGGTTCTTCATTAGTTGCGACACTTACTGAGATCACAGAGGTGAACCCGCTGCCACCGCACTATATATGTGCTGAATGCCAGCATTCTGAGTTCTTTAATGACGGATCTGTCGGTTCAGGTTTTGACCTGCCTGACAAAATGTGTCCTCATTGCGGAACGCCTTTGAAAAAAGACGGGCACGATATTCCGTTTGAAACGTTCTTGGGATTTAAAGGGGATAAAGTACCTGATATCGATTTGAACTTCTCAGGGGAATATCAGCCGCAGGCCCACAATTATACAAAAGTATTGTTCGGAGAAGACAACGTATATCGTGCGGGAACGATCGGCACGGTTGCAGAAAAAACAGCCTACGGTTACGTAAAAGGCTATGCCGGCGACAATAATCTCCATATGCGCGGCGCCGAAATCGACCGGCTTGTGCAAGGCTGTACAGGTGTAAAACGGACGACCGGACAGCACCCTGGCGGTATTATCGTAGTTCCGGATTATATGGATATTTATGATTTCTCTCCGATTCAGTTTCCGGCAGATGCGACAGGTTCTGAATGGAAAACGACTCATTTTGACTTCCATTCCATTCATGACAACCTGCTGAAGCTTGATATTCTGGGGCACGATGACCCGACGGTAATCCGTATGCTTCAAGATTTAAGCGGAATTGATCCGAAAACGATTCCGACAGATGACCCTGAAGTAATGAAAATCTTCCAAGGAACCGAATCACTCGGTGTCACACAGGAACAGATTGGATGTAAAACGGGCACTCTGGGAATTCCTGAATTCGGAACCCGCTTTGTCCGGCAAATGCTTGAAGACACAAAGCCGACAACGTTTTCTGAGCTCGTTCAGATTTCAGGGCTGTCTCACGGAACAGATGTATGGCTCGGCAATGCGCAAGAGCTCATTCACAATAATATTTGTGAGCTGAGTGAGGTGATCGGCTGCCGTGATGACATTATGGTTTATTTAATCTATCAAGGGCTCGAGCCGTCACTGGCGTTTAAAATTATGGAATTTGTCCGTAAAGGAAAAGGTTTAACGCCTGAATGGGAAGAAGAAATGAAAAATAACAATGTCCCAGACTGGTATATCGATTCCTGCAAAAAGATTAAATACATGTTCCCGAAAGCCCACGCCGCGGCTTATGTATTAATGGCGGTCCGTATAGCTTACTTTAAAGTGCATCACGCGCTTCTGTATTATGCGGCTTATTTTACGGTTCGTGCAGACGACTTTGATATTGATACAATGATCAAAGGCTCCACAGCAATCAAAGCCGTAATGGAGGATATCAACTCCAAAGGGCTTGATGCGTCGCCGAAGGAAAAAAACCTTCTCACAGTATTAGAATTAGCGCTGGAAATGTGTGAAAGAGGCTATTCATTCCAAAAAGTCGATTTATACCGCTCCAGCGCAACGGAATTTATTATTGACGGCAACAGCCTGATCCCGCCGTTTAATTCTATTCCTGGATTAGGTACGAACGCCGCTCTAAATATTGTAAAGGCCCGTGAAGAAGGAGAATTTCTCTCAAAAGAAGATTTGCAAAAGAGAGGGAAAGTATCAAAAACGATTTTAGAGTATTTAGATCGTCACGGCTGTTTGGAGTCATTGCCGGATCAAAACCAATTATCGCTGTTTTAGCATATAAAAGCCGAATTTCTTAAGAAATTCGGCTTTTATGCATACATGAGCGGCAAAAGTGCAATCGTATGAGTAGAGCCCCTGTGATCAGCTTAACAGCGTAAAGGTAACGTATATCCATTTGCAATAAAAATATGGTTATGGTATAGTTTTATTGGAAATGCTAACGATTACCGAGGCAAAGAGTGGGGAAACCCGCTCTTTTGTATTGAACAAGACAATTTTGTCTCGACATGTTCATCGTTTACTTTAAAGCCCCTGCTCTTTTGAAGCAGGGTTTTTATGCAGAGTGACGAGACGAATATGATATCGACAGCACAAGGAGGAAGAACATGAGCAAAAAAGTGACTGACACCGTTCAAGAAATGGCTCAGCCAATCGTAGACAGCCTTCAGCTCGAACTCGTTGACATTGAATTTGTCAAAGAGGGTCAAAGCTGGTTCCTTCGCGTGTTTATTGATTCCGATGACGGTGTGGATATTGAGGAATGTGCCAAAGTAAGCGAAGCTCTAAGCGAGAAGCTTGATGAGGCAGACCCAATCAGCCAAAATTACTTTCTTGAGGTTTCATCCCCGGGAGCTGAGCGTCCATTAAAGAAAAAAGCCGATTTCGAAAAATCACTTGGGAAAAATGTATACATTAAGACCTATGAGCCGATTGACGGCGTAAAAGTGTTTGAAGGACAGCTGGCTGAATTCGATGGACAAACAGTGACAGTTGAGATGACAATCAAAACAAGAAAGAAACGGATCGATATTCCGTATGAAAAAATAGCTAACGCAAGATTAGCTGTAACATTCTAATGAATACAAGTTTTAAGGGGGGAGACCGTTAACATGAGCAGTGAATTATTAGATGCTCTCACCATTCTTGAAAAAGAAAAAGGCATCAGCAAAGAAATTATCATTGAAGCAATCGAAGCTGCTTTAATTTCTGCTTATAAGCGAAATTTTAATCAGGCGCAGAATGTACGGGTGGATTTGAACCGTGAAACAGGTACAATCCGTGTATTCGCAAGAAAAGATGTCGTTGATGAGGTATACGATCAAAGACTGGAGATCTCAATCGAAGAGGCGCAAAGCATCCACCCGGAATATATGGTAGGCGATGTTGTAGAGATTGAAGTAACGCCTAAGGATTTCGGACGCATTGCGGCCCAAACAGCGAAGCAGGTCGTGACACAGCGTGTGCGCGAAGCTGAACGCGGTGTGATCTATTCTGAGTTTATTGACCGTGAAGAAGACATCATGACTGGTATCGTCCAGCGCCTGGACAATAAATTTATCTATGTGTCTTTGGGCAAAATTGAAGCCTTGCTGCCGGTTAATGAACAAATGCCGAATGAAAGCTATAAGCCTCATGACCGCATTAAGGTGTATATCACAAAAGTAGAAAAAACGACGAAAGGCCCGCAGATTTATGTGTCAAGAACACACCCAGGCCTCTTGAAGCGTTTATTTGAAATCGAAGTGCCGGAAATTTATGATGGAACTGTAGAGCTGAAATCTGTTGCCAGAGAAGCAGGCGACCGTTCGAAAATTTCTGTTCGCACTGATGATCCTGATGTGGATCCGGTGGGCTCTTGCGTCGGTCCTAAAGGCCAGCGTGTACAGGCGATTGTCAATGAATTAAAAGGTGAAAAAATTGACATTGTCAACTGGTCGAATGATCCTGTAGAATTTGTCGCGAATGCGCTCAGCCCTTCGAAAGTGCTGGATGTCATCGTGAATGAAGAAGAAAAAGCGACAACTGTTATTGTTCCTGATTACCAGCTGTCTCTGGCGATTGGCAAAAGAGGGCAAAACGCACGCTTAGCTGCTAAATTGACAGGCTGGAAGATTGATATTAAGAGCGAAACAGACGCAAGAGAGCTTGGAATCTATCCGAGAGAACTTGAAGAAGACGACGAAGAGCCGCTCTTTACGGAGCCTGAAATTGCTGAATCGGATGAATAAGAGGTGACCTTAGGTGAATAAACACAAAAAGATCCCGTTACGCAAGTGTGTAGTGACTGGAGAAATGAAGCCTAAAAAGGAACTAATCCGAGTTGTACGTTCAAAAGAAGGCGAAATCTCAGTAGATCCGACCGGGAAAAAGAACGGGCGGGGTGCTTATTTAACGCTGGATAAAGAGTGCATCTTAGCAGCAAAAAAGAAAAACACTTTGCAAAATCAATTTCAATCACAAATCGATGACCAGATTTTCGAAGAATTGCTGGAACTGGCGGAAAAGGTGAAAAAATAAAATGTCTGGAATGGAATGGTTTCCCTTGCTGGGTCTGGCCAATCGAGCTCGTAAGGTCGTGTCAGGCGAGGACTTGGTTATTAAAGAAATCAGGAATGCGCGTGCGAAGCTTGTCCTGCTTACAGAGGATGCATCATCTAACACAGCAAAGAAAGTAACCGACAAGTGCAATTATTATAAAGTTCCTTATAAAAAAGTCGCGGATCGCGCGATTCTTGGACACTCTATCGGTAAAGAATCCCGTGTCGTTGTCGCCGTCACTGACCAAGGTTTTGCGAATAAGCTGATCAGCTTGCTCGATTAATATTTTTGGGGGTGAACGAATGGCTAAAATGAGAGTATACGAATATGCAAAAGCGTTAAATGTTTCAAGTAAGGAAATTTTGACCGCACTGAAGAACATGGATTTAGAAGTGAATAATCATATGGCCATGCTTGAAGAAAAGGCCATTAAACAGCTTGATGCCAAATTTAAAAAAGGCGGCGCAGCCGTTAAATCTCAAAAGCCTGCGGAAACGAACAAAAACAAACAGCCGCAAGGGGTAAATCAGCAGTCTGCTGGAAATCAACCAAATAAAATTCGAGACGGAAAGAAGAATGACGTGCAGAATAATCAATTTAACAAAAACAAGAAGAATAACAACAACAAAAAAAATAAACGCAACAATAACAACAACAGAAACCAACATCAGCAAAAGCCTGTGAAGCCGAAAAAAGAGCTTCCTGAAAAAATTACGTTCTCAGGCACTTTAACAGTCGGCGCACTGGCCGAAGAGCTTGGCAAAGAGCCTTCTGAACTCATCAAAAAACTGATGCTTCTTGGTGTTATGGCAACCATTAACCAAGAGCTCGATAAAGACACAATCGAACTGATTGCATCAGAATACGGTGTTGAAACTGAAGAAGTTATTGTCCTTGAAGAAACTGAATTAGAGAAATACGAAGAGCCTGACAAAGAAGAGGATCTTGAAATTCGTCCTCCTGTCGTTACAATCATGGGTCACGTTGACCATGGGAAAACAACGCTTCTTGACAGCATCCGTAAAACAAAGGTTGTTGAAGGAGAAGCTGGCGGAATCACTCAGCATATCGGAGCCTACCAAATCGAAGAAAACGGCAAGAAAATCACTTTCTTGGATACCCCGGGTCACGCCGCATTTACAACAATGCGTGCACGCGGTGCGGAAGTAACCGATATTACGATCCTGGTTGTAGCTGCGGATGACGGTGTAATGCCGCAAACAGTAGAGGCGATCAACCACGCGAAAGCGGCAGAAGTACCGATCATCGTTGCTGTGAATAAAGTTGATAAAGAAGCTGCAAACCCTGACCGTGTGATGCAAGAACTGACAGAATACGGACTTGTGCCTGAAGCTTGGGGCGGAGAAACGATTTTTGTTCCGCTTTCCGCTTTAACTGGAAAAGGCATTGATGAACTCGTTGAAATGATCTTGCTTGTCAGTGAGGTAGAGGAACTGAAAGCGAACCCGAACCGCCAGGCAAAAGGAACTGTTATTGAAGCGGAACTTGATAAAGGCAGAGGGTCAGTTGCGACATTGCTCGTACAGACTGGAACACTGCATGTCGGTGATCCGATTGTAGTCGGCAATACATTTGGCCGTGTCCGTGCAATGGTCAATGACATTGGTCGCCGTGTGAAAACAGCGGGACCGTCTACTCCGGTTGAAATTACCGGTCTAAATGACGTGCCTCAAGCGGGAGATCAATTCCTTGTCTTTAAAGATGAAAAAACAGCTCGTTCTGTTGGAGAAGCCCGTGCTTCCAAACAGCTTGAAGAGCAGCGCAGCGATAAAGCAAAGCTGAGTCTTGACGACTTATTCGAGCAAATTAAACAAGGTGATGTAAAAGACATCAACCTCATCGTAAAAGCTGACGTTCAAGGATCTGCCGAAGCTTTAACAGCCGCACTTCAAAAAATTGAAGTTGAAGGCGTTAAAGTGAAAATCATCCACACAGGCGTTGGTGCAATCACAGAATCTGACATTATTTTAGCATCTGCTTCCAATGCAATTGTTATCGGGTTTAATGTGAGACCGGACGGTAATGCTAAGAGTACGGCTGAAGCTGAAAACGTAGATATTCGTCTTCACCGTATTATTTACAAAGTAATCGACGAGATTGAAGCAGCTATGAAAGGTATGCTTGATCCTGAATATGAAGAAAAAGTAATTGGTCAAGTAGAAGTGCGCCAAACATTTAAAGTATCTAAAATCGGTACGATTGCCGGAGGATATGTTACTGAAGGAACGATTACGCGCGACAGCGGCCTCCGTTTAATTCGTGACGGCGTCGTAATCTTCGAAGGTGAAGTGGACGTTCTGAAACGCTTTAAAGACGATGTGAAAGAAGTTTCACAAGGCTACGAATGTGGTATAACGATTAAGAAATACAATGACATTCGTGAAGGTGACATCCTTGAAGCGTATGTCATGCAAGAAATTGAAAGAACGTGATCGGATTTGCGGAATGTGAATGCATCATTTATGATGCAGGATCGTTAAAAGAAAAGCGCGCCGTTCTGAAGCGGATCTTAACCAGGGTTCAAAATAAGTTCAATGTTTCGATTTCGGAGATTGGCTATCAGGACACATGGCAAAGAACCAGCTTTGGAATTGCCGCTGTTTCTTCCTCTCGCGTTCAGACAGAAAAAGAGTTGCAGCGTGTTCTTGCGTTTATCGACTCTTTTCCTGAAATTGAACGGACGATCACTAGAACAGAGTGGTTTTAACTTAGAGGTGATTGAATTGAGTATGAGAGCAAACCGTGTCGGCGAGCAAATGAAAAAAGAACTCGGTGATATTATCAGCCGAAAGCTGAAGGATCCGAGAATTGGTTTTCTGACAGTAACGGATGTACGTGTATCAGGTGATTTACAAATTGCAAAGGTGTATATTTCCGTTCTCGGAGACGAGAAAAAACGGGAGGAAGCACTGAAAGGGCTTGCTAAGGCGAAAGGGTTTATTCGCTCTGAAATCGGCAGCCGCATCAGACTTCGTAAAACGCCTGAAATTGAATTTGAGTTCGATGAATCAATTGATTACGGAAATCGAATCGAAACATTGATTCACCAATTGAATTCAGAGAACCCGTCTGAATAACAAATGAAGAGGATAGGCGTTCGTCGTCTGTCCTCTTTTCTGCGTTTTGAAGAAAATCCTCACAACAGAAGGAGTGAAAGGCATATGGTTAACGGAGTTCTCCTTTTACATAAACCGGTCGGCATGACATCGCATGATTGTGTCATGAAGATCCGGAAGCTGCTTAAAACAAAAAAAGTCGGACATACGGGAACGCTTGATCCTGAGGTATCAGGTGTGCTTCCGATTTGTGTGGGCCGGGCTACAAAAATTGTCGAATATTTAACTGAGAAGTCTAAAACATATGATGCAGAAATTACGCTTGGTGTTTCAACGACGACAGAGGATCAAACCGGAGAAACTGTTGAAACAAAGCCAGTAGATCAAGCTGTTGATGAAGCAGAAGTAGAAAAGGTTTTAAACAGTTTAAAGGGACAACAAGAACAGATTCCCCCGATGTATTCCGCAGTAAAGGTAAACGGCAAAAAATTATATGAATATGCAAGAGCGGGACTTGAAGTAGAACGGCCAAAACGTCTTATTACCATTGAAGATATTGTGCTCACTACAGGGGTTAAACATAATGGAGAGACAGCGAGTTTCCGGTTTACAGTAACATGTTCAAAAGGAACCTATGTGCGGACATTGGCGGTTATGATTGGTGAAAAGCTCGGATATCCGGCTCATATGTCTCATTTGATCCGTACGGCGTCCGGTGACTTTTCCCTTGATGAATGCTTTACGTTCGAAGAGCTGGAAGCTCAAGCCGAATCCGGAACTATAACAGAGCATACAGTCTCTATTGAACGTACGCTCAATCATTTGCCGAAATGGATCATAAGTGATACATTAGCTAAGAAAGTAGAAAATGGGGCTTTGCTTGAAACACCTGAACAATTCACGGATCTGACAAGCGACGACCGTATCGCAGTCTATACGGAATCCGGAAGCTGTCTGGCGATTTATTTCCCCCATCCTACAAAACACGGGCTGTTAAAGCCGGCAAAAGTATTGATGCAAAAAAGCGAACAATAGAAAAAAGGTGACCGTTCTGTGAAGACGATACATATTACACATCCGCATCATTTAATAAAAGAGGAGCAGCCAGAATCTGTGATGGCGTTAGGTTATTTTGACGGCGTTCATCTAGGGCATCAAAAGGTAATCGGCACAGCCAAACAGATAGCTGAAGAAAGAAATCTGACATTAGCCGTGATGACCTTTCACCCCCATCCCTCTCATGTGCTGGGCAGGGATCAGGAACCAAAGGATCTGATTACCCCTCTTGAAGATAAAATCAGCCAAATTGAACAATTAGGCACGGAGATACTGTATGTCGTTAAATTCAATGAAGTGTTTGCTTCTCTGACTCCTAAGCAGTTTGTTGATCAGTATATTTTAGGCCTTAATGTACAGCATGCAGTGGCAGGCTTTGATTTTACGTACGGAAAATACGGCAAAGGAACAATGGAAACGATGCCGGTTGATTTAGATGGAAAAGCTGATTGCACAATGGTGGAAAAATTGACGGAGCAGGATAAAAAAATCAGCTCCAGCTATATTCGGACTGCACTTCAAAACGGAGACGTTGAACTGGCCAATGTCTTGCTTGGACAGCCCTACTTTATTAAAGGAATTGTCATTCACGGAGATAAAAGAGGGCGGACAATCGGGTTTCCGACGGCCAATATCGGCTTGAATAACAGCTATATTGTCCCGCCGACCGGTGTATATGCCGTCAAGGCGGAAATAAACGGCGAGATTTACAACGGCGTTTGCAATATCGGCTATAAGCCGACGTTTTATGAAAAACGACCGGAACAGCCTTCAATTGAGGTCAATTTATTTGATTTTGATCAAGAAGTATACGGAGCCGCTATAAAAATTGAATGGTATAAACGAATTCGGAGCGAGCGCAAGTTCAACGGCATTCAAGAATTAACAGAGCAAATTGAGAAAGATAAGCAGCAAGCGATCCGTTATTTCAGCAATTTGCGGAAATAACATGCAGCGCACACAAATTTTATTCTAAAATATTTGCATATAGGCTCGATTTTTAGTATGATAGTTTTCGTAGTCTTAAAACCTTTGCTTGGCAATCCGAAGTCACCGACGGTTGCTAGGTAACTGGGGCTAAATATTATTTGGAGGTGAAACAGGATGGCAATTACTCAAGAGCGTAAAAACCAACTCATCAGCGAGTTTAAAACACACGAATCTGATACTGGATCTCCAGAAGTTCAGATCGCTATCCTAACTGATTCAATTAACAACTTGAACGAGCATTTACGTACTCACAAGAAAGACCACCATTCACGTCGCGGTCTTCTTAAAATGGTAGGTAAGCGTCGTAATCTTCTTACGTATCTGCGTAATAAAGACGTAACTCGTTACCGTGAGTTAATTAACAAACTAGGCTTACGTCGATAATCGTAAAAAGCGGGAGGATTCCCGCTTTTTTATCGTATAAAAGCGAAAAATTTTTATAATCAATCATTGAAATCCTTTTACATACTACTTTGACATTGATATGTTCAATCCATTTCGTTCATAATAGGAGTAATTGATTATTTCACACAACGAAGAGAGGAGTTCGTAATCGTATGGGACAAGAAAAACATGTCTTTACCATAGATTGGGCCGGAAGAACGCTTACTGTTGAAACCGGCCAGCTTGCCAAACAGGCAAATGGTGCTGTTATGGTTCGCTACGGCGATACAGCAGTACTCAGTACAGCAACCGCTTCAAAAGAACCGAAACCGCTTGATTTCTTCCCGCTTACTGTAAACTACGAGGAAAGATTGTATGCGGTAGGTAAAATACCTGGCGGGTTTATTAAAAGAGAAGGACGTCCAAGTGAAAAAGCTGTTTTGGCGAGCCGTTTAATCGACCGTCCGATCCGGCCTTTGTTCGCCGATGGATTCCGTAATGAAGTTCAAGTCATCAGCATCGTCATGAGTGTTGATCAAGACTGCTCTTCAGAAATGGCTGCTATGTTCGGTTCATCGCTTGCACTTTCTGTATCAGACATCCCGTTTGAAGGACCGATTGCAGGGGTAACTGTCGGACGCATTGATAATCAATTTGTTATTAACCCGACGGTTGATCAGCTTGAGAAAAGTGATATCAATCTTGTCGTTGCCGGAACTAAAGATGCAATTAACATGGTGGAAGCAGGAGCAGACGAAGTTCCTGAGGAAACGATGCTAGAAGCGATTATGTTCGGCCATGATGAGATTAAACGCCTGATTGCATTCCAAGAAGAAATTGTCGCAGCTGTCGGCAAAGAAAAATCAGAAATTAAGCTTTATGAAATTGATGAAGAGCTGAGTGAAAAAGTAAAGGCTTTAGCAGAGCGAGATCTGCTGAAAGCAATCCAGGTTCATGAAAAGCATGCCCGCGAAGATGCCATTAATGAAGTAAAAAACACAGTTGTGGCAAAATTCGAGGATGATGAGCATGACGAGGAAACAATCAAACAAGTCAAACAGATTTTGTCCAAGCTTGTCAAAAATGAAGTGCGCCGCCTGATTACTGAAGAGAAAGTAAGACCTGACGGCCGCGGAGTCGATCAAATCCGCCCGCTTTCTTCTGAGGTTGGCCTCTTGCCGAGAACACACGGTTCCGGATTGTTCACAAGAGGACAGACCCAGGCTCTCAGCGTTTGTACGTTAGGTGCTCTCGGAGATGTGCAAATCCTTGATGGTTTAGGTGTCGAAGAATCGAAACGGTTTATGCATCATTACAACTTCCCGCAATTCAGCGTCGGGGAAACTGGACCGATGCGCGGACCGGGACGCCGTGAAATCGGACATGGAGCTCTTGGTGAGCGTGCGCTTGAGCCTGTTATTCCATCTGAAAAAGACTTCCCTTATACTGTCCGTCTTGTATCTGAAGTGCTTGAATCAAACGGTTCCACTTCTCAGGCAAGTATTTGTGCAAGCACACTTGCGATGATGGATGCCGGTGTACCGATTAAAGCACCAGTCGCAGGTATTGCAATGGGACTTGTCAAATCAGGCGAACATTATACTGTTCTGACTGATATTCAAGGCATGGAAGACGCGCTTGGAGACATGGACTTTAAAGTTGCCGGAACTGCAAAGGGCGTAACGGCGCTGCAAATGGACATTAAAATTGAAGGCCTTTCCAGAGAGATTCTTGAAGAAGCGCTTCAGCAGGCGAAAAAAGGAAGAATGGAAATCCTCAACAGTATGCTTGCTACATTAAGCGAATCAAGAAAAGAGCTTTCTCAATATGCGCCTAAGATTTTAACAATGGCTATTAATCCTGATAAAATCCGCGATGTCATCGGACCTAGCGGAAAACAAATCAATAAAATCATCGAAGAGACCGGTGTTAAAATTGATATCGAGCAGGATGGCACAATCTTTATTTCGTCGACAGTTGAAAGCAGCAACCAAAAAGCGAAGAAAATCATCGAAGACCTCGTCAGAGAGGTTGAAGTCGGCCAGCTTTACTTAGGTAAAGTGAAACGAATTGAAAAGTTCGGCGCTTTCGTTGAAATTTTCAGCGGAAAAGACGGTTTGGTACACATTTCAGAGCTTGCGCTTGAGCGCGTAGGAAAAGTTGAAGATGTTGTCAAAATCGGAGACGAGATTCTTGTGAAGGTTACTGAAATCGATAAGCAAGGACGGGTCAACTTGTCTCGTAAAGCTGTGCTCCGTGAAGAGAAAGAAAAAGAAGAACAAAAATCTTAAATGAAAACATAAAAGGAGCCTGGGAGACCCGGCTTCTTTATTTTGACGCTTTAAAAAGCAAGCGGGTTCTACCTTGTCCTTCTCCTTCATAATGTGAGGTGAGGGGGGACAGAACATGTACAAAAAATTTGTACCGTTTGCCGTTTTTCTATTTCTTTTTTTTGTTTCTTTCGAGATGATGAAAAATCCGCACACACTTGATTATATAGGGGCAATGAAACAAGATACGGTGACCGTCTCGGCGTCCAAAGACCCGCTATATGAAGAATTGCTTCAAAAGGCGCCAGATTATGAAGTAAAGCCTCAGAATGCAAGAATAGACAAGGTGTGGAAAAGCATTCCCGGTTACAATGGTTTAAAGGTCAATATTGAAAAATCATATAAAAAAATGAAAAAGCACGGTGAGTTTCGAGAAAACGATTTAGTGTACAGTCAAGCAAAACCAAGCGTTCATCTTGAGTCTCTTCAGCCAGAGCCTATTTACAAAGGGAATCCGGAAAAACCGATGGTGGCTTTTTTAATTAATGTGGCATGGGGAAACGAATATTTGGAAAGAATGCTCCCTGTCCTTCAAAAGCATAACGTGAAGGCTACGTTTTTTCTGGAAGGCAATTGGGTGAAAAACAATGAACAGCTGGCTAAAAAGATTGCGGAAAAAGGACATGAAATCGGAAATCATTCATACAATCATCCGGATATGAGCAAACTGACTACAGGAAGAATTTCCGAACAGCTCGACAAGACCAATGAGCAAATAGAAAAAACGCTCGGCGTCAAGCCGAAATGGTTCGCTCCGCCAAGCGGGAGTTTCAGGAAAGCGGTTGTTGACATTGCAGCTGAGAAACATATGGGAACGGTGATGTGGACGGTTGATACAATCGACTGGCAAAAACCGGCTCCGTCTGCACTTCAAACCCGGGTGTTAAGCAAGATACATAATGGTGCCATGATTTTAATGCATCCGACCGATCCCACGGCGGAAAGTCTTGAAGCGCTGATTACAAAGATAAAAGATAAAGGATATGCGCTTGGAACAGTCACTGAACTAATGGATGAAACAAGACTGTTGAAGTAACAGGGCAGGCAGCTAGTCTTTGAATAGGAGGAACAAATTTGATTAAACGATATACGTGTCAAAATGGTGTAAGAGTTGTGCTTGAAAATAACCCGACAGTCCGTTCTGTCGCGATCGGCGTTTGGATTGGTACAGGCTCGCGGCACGAAACGCCGGAGATAAATGGGATTTCCCACTTTTTGGAGCATATGTTCTTCAAAGGGACGAGCACAAGATCTGCACGTGAGATAGCAGAATCTTTTGATCGTATTGGCGGTCAGGTCAATGCGTTTACCTCAAAGGAATATACCTGCTATTATGCAAAGGTGCTTGATGAGCATGCGAATTACGCACTTGACGTATTAGCAGATATGTTCTTTCATTCAACTTTTGATGAAAACGAGCTGAAAAAAGAAAAAAATGTAGTTTACGAAGAAATAAAAATGTATGAAGACGCGCCCGATGATATTGTTCATGATTTACTGAGCAAAGCCACGTACGGGAATCATTCTTTAGGCTATCCGATTCTAGGCACAGAAGAAACGCTTGATTCCTTTAACGGCGACTCTCTCAGACAGTACATGCATGATTATTATACGCCGGACCGTGTCGTTATTTCTGTAGCGGGTAATATTTCAGAAAGCTTTATAAAAGATGTAGAAAAATGGTTCGGATCATATGAGGCAAAAGGCAAAGCGACAGGTCTACAGAAGCCCGGATTCCATACAGAAAAACTCACAAGAAAAAAAGAAACAGAACAAGCCCATTTATGTCTGGGATTTAAAGGGCTGGAAGTCGGTCATGAAAAAATTTATGATTTGATCGTCCTTAATAATGTGCTCGGAGGCAGCATGAGCAGCCGTCTGTTCCAAGATGTTCGTGAAGATAAAGGGCTCGCTTATTCTGTTTACAGCTATCACAGCTCATATGAGGACAGCGGCATGCTCACCATTTATGGCGGAACAGGTGCAAATCAGCTTCAGCAGCTGTCAGAAACCATTCAAGAAACCCTTGCAACATTAAAGCGCGACGGCATAACGCCGAAAGAGCTGGAAAACAGTAAGGAGCAAATGAAGGGAAGCTTGATGCTGAGCTTAGAAAGCACGAACAGCAAAATGAGCCGAAACGGTAAAAATGAACTGCTGCTCGGAAAACACAAAACATTAGACGAAATTATTAATGAATTAAACGCTGTAAACTTAGAACGTGTCAACGGTCTTGCCAGACAAATGTTTACGAATGACTATTCTCTGGCTCTTATCAGCCCTTCCGGCAATATGCCGTCATAAATCTGAAATGCCTGCCCTGAAACGGAGCAGGCATTTTTTTATCCTTTTGATCATACATAGTACAAGGGGGTGACAGAGATGCGGCTCAGTGAATTATCCGGGAAGGAAATTGTCGACATCAAAAGAGCTGAACGGCTGGGAGTACTGGGTCAGACCGATTTAGAAATCAATGAACAGGATGGACAGATCACAGCGCTCCTCATTCCGACAGTCAAATGGTTTGGTTTGAGAAAACACGGTCAAGACATTCGTGTCCCCTGGAATCATATTCAAAAGATCGGATCAGATATGATCATTTTAGATGTCCCTGAGGAAATTTCTCCTCACCAAGAGTAACTATAGAAAAGGCCCAACTCTGCAGGTTATGGGCTTTCATGAGAACATCCAAACATCGGCTGAGTCAGCCGATGTTTTTTTGTGTGAAAAAAGCGTATGTTTTAATTCACCGCTATTTCCTTTTGATCATAAGATGAAGGGGAGCTTAACAGCTAGGGATCCAGTATATACAAAGAAGGTGAACGTTTAACATGTTAACCGGATTGAAAATTGCAGTTATCGGCGGTGACGCAAGACAGCTCGAAATTATTAGAAAGCTCACTGAACAGCAGACTGACATCTATCTCGTCGGTTTTGACCAATTGGATCACGGTTTTACCGGAGCTGTAAAATGCAACATTGATGAAATTCCTTATCAGCAAATAGACAGTATCATTCTTCCTGTGTCTGCGACAACAGGAGAAGGTGTCGTATCAACCGTATTTTCAAATGAAGAAGTTGTTTTAAAACAGGAGCACCTTGACCAAACGCCTGCACACTGTGTCATTTTCTCAGGGATTTCTAACGCCTATTTAGAAAACATTGCAGCTCAAGCAAACAGAAAACTTGTTAAGCTGTTTGAGCGGGATGACATTGCGATATACAATTCTATTCCGACAGTAGAAGGAACCATCATGCTGGCCATTCAGCACACAGATTATACGATACACGGATCTCAGGTGGCGGTTCTCGGGCTGGGACGCACTGGAATGACGATCGCCCGTACATTTGCCGCGCTTGGGGCGAATGTAAAGGTCGGGGCAAGAAGTTCAGCGCATCTGGCACGCATCACCGAAATGGGGCTCGTCCCGTTTCACACTGATGAACTCAAAGAGCATGTCAAAGATATAGATATTTGTATTAATACCATACCGAGCATGATTTTGAATCAAACTGTGCTTTCTCGCATGACACCGAAAACCTTAATATTGGATCTGGCTTCACGACCCGGCGGAACCGATTTTAAATATGCTGAAAAACAAGGGATTAAGGCACTCCTTGCCCCTGGTTTGCCGGGGATTGTCGCTCCTAAAACAGCAGGGCAGATCCTCGCCAATGTCTTGAGCAAGCTTTTGGCTGAACTACATGCTGAGGAGGGGAAATAAGAATGTCGTCATTAAAAGGGAAAAGAATCGGATTTGGACTGACCGGCTCGCATTGCACATATGAAGCGGTGTTTCCGCAAATTGAGACGCTAGTCAATGAAGGAGCGGAAGTCCGGCCGGTTGTCACATTTACTGTAAAATCGACTGATACACGCTTTGGAGAAGGAGCGGAATGGGTTAAAAAGATTGAAGACCTTACCGGATATGAGGCAATTGATTCAATTGTAAAGGCTGAACCCCTCGGGCCAAAGCTTCCGCTGGACTGCATGGTAATTGCGCCTTTAACCGGAAATTCGATGAGCAAGCTCGCCAACGCCATGACAGACAGCCCTGTACTGATGGCTGCAAAAGCAACAATCAGAAACAATCGGCCGGTCGTTCTCGGTATATCAACAAATGACGCTCTCGGTTTAAACGGCACAAACCTAATGAGGCTCATGTCTACCAAAAATATCTTCTTTATTCCATTTGGGCAAGACGATCCCTTCAAAAAACCGAATTCAATGGTTGCCAAAATGGATCTGCTTCCTCAAACCGTTGAAAAGGCGCTGATTCATCAGCAGCTTCAACCAATTCTCGTTGATAATTATCAGGGAAATGACTAAATATACAGAAAATCTTTCCCAAACAAAAAAATTCGGTCATCACCCGCATATTCTATGGTAAAATAAAACGTAAAATTATAGTCAAATCAATTCAATGAAGCTGATTGGCGGAAGGAGTTTTACAGATGGGAAGAGGTTTACACGTAGCTGTTGTCGGAGCGACAGGAGCTGTAGGACAACAAATGCTTAAAACACTTGAAGACAGAAATTTTGAAATGGACACACTTACATTGCTATCTTCAAAACGCTCTGCGGGTACCCAAGTCACATTTAAAGGCCAAGAGCTGACTGTACAGGAAGCTTCTCCTGAAAGCTTTGAAGGGGTAAATATTGCTTTGTTCAGCGCCGGCGGAAGCGTATCACAGGCATTGGCACCCGAAGCTGTAAAACGCGGCGCTATTGTTATAGATAATACAAGTGCGTTCCGTATGGACGAAAATACACCGCTTGTTGTGCCTGAAGTTAACGAGGCAGACTTGCACGAACACAACGGCATTATTGCCAACCCTAACTGCTCTACAATTCAAATGGTGGCTGCGCTGGAACCGATCCGCAAAGCTTACGGCTTAAACAAAGTTATCGTATCAACTTACCAAGCGGTATCAGGAGCGGGAAATGAAGCTGTAAAAGAGCTGTACAGCCAAACAGAGGCGATTTTGAACAACGAAGAAATCAAACCAGAGATTATGCCTGTAAAAGGGGATAAAAAACACTATCAAATCGCTTTCAATGCGATTCCGCAAATTGATAAATTCCAAGATAACGGCTATACGTTTGAGGAAATGAAAATGATAAATGAAACAAAAAAAATCATGCACATGCCTGAGCTTCAAGTAGCGGCTACATGTGTGAGACTTCCGATTGAAACCGGCCATTCAGAGTCCGTTTACATCGAGGTAGACCGAGATGACGCTACTGTGGAAGATATTAAAAATCTATTAAAAGAAGCTCCTGGCATTACACTTCAGGACGACCCGAGCCAGCAGCTTTATCCGATGCCTGCCGATGCAGTCGGCAAAAACGATGTGTTTGTAGGCCGTATTCGCAAAGACTTGGACAGAGCAAACGGTTTTCATTTATGGGTAGTTTCTGATAACCTATTAAAAGGCGCGGCATGGAACTCTGTTCAAATTGCAGAAAGCCTGAAAAAACTAAACCTCGTATAAAAGAAAGAATTTCCCAAAGACGAATAGAAGAGAGTAAGGCGCAAATAGCCTGCTCTCTTCTGTTACGTCCGAATAATTTGGAGTGAAAACAGTGAAGATAATTGTTCAGAAGTTTGGCGGGACATCTGTAAAAGATGACAAAGGCCGTAAACTGGCTTTAGAGCACATTAAAGAAGCAATCAGTGAAGGATATAAGGTTGTCGTTGTCGTTTCCGCGATGGGCCGGAAGGGTGATCCGTACGCAACAGACTCTCTGTTGGGACTGCTTTACGGCGATCAGTCTGCGATTTCCCCGAGAGAGCAGGATCTGCTTTTATCATGCGGAGAGACGATTTCTTCTGTCGTCTTTACGAGCATGCTGCTGGATAACGGTGTAAAAGCATCTGCGCTGACAGGGGCTCAGGCTGGGTTCTTAACGAATGATCAGCATACAAATGCGAAAATCCTTGAAATGAAACCGGAGCGTTTATTCAGTGTGCTTGCGAATCATGACGCAGTAGTCGTCGCAGGATTCCAAGGCGCTACTGAAAAGGGCGATACAACAACGATCGGAAGAGGGGGCAGCGATACGTCTGCAGCTGCACTTGGGGCGGCAATTGACGCTGAATACATCGATATTTTCACAGATGTTGAAGGTGTGATGACTGCTGATCCGAGAGTAGTGGAAAACGCGAAACCGCTTCCTGTGGTAACATATACAGAAATCTGCAACCTCGCGTACCAGGGAGCGAAAGTGATTCATCCGCGAGCTGTGGAGATTGCGATGCAGGCTAAGGTTCCGATTCGCGTCCGCTCAACATATTCCAAAGATAAAGGCACATTGGTGACATCACATCATTCTTCCAATGTCGGCAGTGATGTTTTTGAACGGCTGATTACCGGAATTGCCCATGTCAAAGATGTCACACAGTTCAAAGTGCCTTCAAAAATCGGTCAGTATAACGTTCAGACTGAAGTTTTTAAAGCGATGGCGAGTGCAGGAATCAGCGTTGATTTCTTTAACATTACACCTAGTGAAATCGTTTATACGGTGGCTGGGAACAAGACGGAAACAGCTCAGCGCATCTTAATGGATATGGGTTATGACCCGATGGTGACGAAAAACTGTGCAAAAGTTTCGGCGGTCGGTGCCGGTATCATGGGCGTCCCGGGTGTAACGTCTAAAATTGTGACAGCTCTATCAGAGAAAGAGATTCCTATTCTGCAGTCGGCGGACAGCCACACGACCATCTGGGTGCTTGTCCATGAAGAGGACATGGTTCCTGCTGTAAACGCTTTGCATGAAGTGTTTGAACTTTCTAAGTAAATGTGATTGAATCATGATGAGGTGAAAAAAATGAATTTCGGAAATGTGTCTACAGCTATGATTACACCTTTTGACAATAAAGGGAATGTAGACTTTCAAAAATTGTCTACACTGATTGATTACTTGTTGAAAAACGGAACAGATTCTTTAGTAGTAGCGGGAACAACAGGAGAATCACCAACCCTTTCAACAGAAGAAAAAATAGCGCTATTTGAATATACGGTCAAAGAAGTGAACGGCCGGGTGCCTGTCATTGCGGGTACTGGCAGCAACAATACGAAAGATTCCATTAAGCTGACCAAAAAAGCTGAGGAAGCAGGCGTAGATGCGGTGATGCTTGTTACGCCGTATTATAATAAACCTTCACAAGAAGGAATGTATCAGCATTTTAAAGCTGTTGCTTCTGAAACATCTCTTCCGGTTATGCTGTACAATGTGCCGGGCCGCACCGTTGCTTCTCTTGCTCCTGAGACGACAATCCGGTTGGCGGCAGATATTCCGAATGTTGTTGCGATCAAAGAAGCGAGCGGAGATCTCGAAGCGATTACAAAAATTGTTGCGGAAACGCCTGAAGATTTCTCCGTTTATTCTGGGGATGACGCCTTGACGCTTCCTGTTCTGTCAGTAGGAGGAAGAGGTGTCGTTTCAGTCGCAAGCCATATAGTAGGCTCTGATATGCAGCAAATGATCAAAAATTATACAAATGGGCAAACAGCTAACGCGGCACTGATTCACCAGAAATTGCTGCCGATTATGAAGGAACTGTTTAAAGCGCCTAACCCGGCTCCTGTGAAAACAGCTCTTCAGCTGAAAGGCCTTGATGTCGGTTCAGTGCGTCTTCCTCTCATCCCATTAAACGAAGATGAACGTCTGAGCTTAAGCAGCGCGATCAGCGAACTGTAAGAAAAATTTCATACAGTGAAACAAACGCGGTCATTCTCATTCCACCTGAGTTTGACCGTTTCTTATACATATTGGTTTTCCCTAAACCTTCTGCTTTATCTTGTTTTCTAAATTTACTTTCAGTTATAATAGGAACAAGTGATGATGGACGGGTATGAGACTAGGAGGATATAGATTTTGAAAAAGAAAAATACAGAAAACGTTAGAATTATCGCCCTTGGCGGTGTCGGAGAAATTGGGAAGAACCTTTATGTCATCGAAATTGATTCAGACATATTTGTCGTTGATGCCGGCCTTATGCATCCAGAAAACGAAATGCTCGGTATTGATGTGGTGATTCCTGACATATCATATTTGATTGAACGATCTGACCGCGTTAAGGCTATCTTTTTAACACATGGGCATGATGAGAATATCGGCGGCGTTTTTTACTTATTAAACAAGCTTTCTGTTCCTGTATACGGAACAAAGCTAACGCTTGCACTATTAAGAGAAAAATTAAAACAATACGGACATAACCGAAAAGCTGATTTAAGAGAAATTCACTCAAAATCTGTCATTACATTTGAATCAACAAAGGTATCGTTCTTTAATACGATCCACAGTATCCCTGATTCAGTAGGCGTCAGTTTAAAAACATCACTTGGATCTATTGTATGCACGGGAGACTTCAAATTTGACCAAACACCCGCACTTAATCAATCGTGCGACATTGGCGAGATTGCCAAAATCGGCAACAGCGGCGTACTTGCTCTGCTTTCTGACAGTGCTAATGCAGAACGTCCGGGTTACACCCCTTCGGAGGCTGCTGTCAGCGGAGAGATTTCGGACGCACTGTACAATTCAGAGAACCGGGTAATCATTGCCGTTTTCGCATCCAATATTAACCGGATTCAGCAAGTCATTCATGCAGCGGCTCAAAATGGCAGAAAGATTGCCATTGCCGGAAAAAACCTTCAATCGATCCTTCAGCTTGCAAGAAAGCTTGGATATATTGAAGCAGATGATGAACTGTTTATTTCAATTCAGGATGTCAAAAAATATCCGAAGCGCGAAGTAGCGATTGTAACTGCCGGCAGCCATGGTGAACCGTTGGCAGCTCTGACAAGAATGGCAAACAAAGCTCACAAGCAGCTGAATATCGAAGAAGGGGATACAGTTGTCATTGCATCCACTCCGATCCCTGGGCAGGAACTCATTTATTCTAAAACAGTTGATTTGCTTGCCAGAGCCGGCGCGCAAGTCATTTTTGCTCAAAAGCGTGTGCATGTATCTGGACATGGCTCACAGGAAGAGTTAAAGCTGATGATCAATCTGCTTAAACCAAAATATTTAATTCCTGTAAACGGCGAATACAGAATGCAAAAGGCTCATTCGAAAATCGCTGAAGAAATCGGCATGAAGCGCAGTGATATCTTCTTAATTGAAAAAGGAGACGTTGTCGAGTTCCGCGGCCAAAACGTAAAGATCGGTGATAAAGTGCCATACGGCAATATTTTAATCGACGGTTTAGGTGTAGGCGACATCGGAAATATTGTGCTGAGAGACCGCCGCTTACTTTCACAAGACGGCATACTGATTGTTGTCATTACACTTGATAAACAAAAGAAACATCTTGTATCAGGTCCTGAGATTATCACACGCGGTTTTGTTTATGTAAGAGAGTCTGAAGGCCTTATCGTACAGGCTACTGAGCTTGTACGTTCTATCGTGACAGAAGCAACTGAAACATCAAACGTTGAATGGTCAACACTTAAGCAGGCAATGCGAGATGCTTTGAACCAATTCCTATATGAAAAAACAAAACGTAAACCGATGATCATCCCAATTATTATGGAAGTCTAATGTAAACGTAAGACCGGACCTGTTCCGGTCTTTATTTTTTTGCCTGTTAAGCCGGGATTGAATTGAAGATCTTTGTTCATAATACAAAGAGAAACTCGGAAAGGGTGAAAGCGAAATGGATCATCGTATGGAAAATACAGAAGAAGAACGTCCCGAAAAAAATGATGCGAAAGACAGCATTATGAATAAAATACAGCAGCTAGGGGAAACGACACTTCCGCAGCTGCCGCAAGATACAAATATCCATTGTCTGACCATTATCGGACAAATAGAAGGCCATGTTCAGCTGCCTCCGCAAAACAAAACAACAAAATATGAACATGTAATCCCGCAAATCGTTGCCATTGAGCAGAATCCAAAAATTGAAGGTTTACTTATTATATTAAATACAGTCGGCGGAGATGTGGAAGCGGGTCTTGCAATTGCTGAAATGCTCGCATCTTTGTCAAAACCAACCGTCTCCATCGTACTTGGCGGAGGACATTCCATCGGTGTACCAATTGCGGTATCTTGTGATTACAGCTATATCGCTGAAACAGCTACCATGACGATTCATCCCGTTCGTCTGACGGGACTGGTGATCGGCGTGCCTCAAACCTTTGAGTACTTGGATAAGATGCAAGAAAGAGTCGTTAAATTTGTAACAAGCCATTCAAATGTAGATGAAGATAAGTTTAAAGAGCTGATGTTTTCAAAAGGAAACTTAACACGCGATATTGGAACAAATGTCGTCGGCAAGGATGCCGTCGAGTATGGACTGATTGATCACGTCGGCGGAGTCGGACAAGCGATTCATAAATTAAATGAGCTGATCGAGGAAGCGAGAGAAGAAGAAGGACGGATGATTCAATGATTTTGTATACCACGATGCCGCAGGAAATTGTTTTCGCGGAACAGAACCAACAGCCAAGTGCACATGAGCAAATTGAGTATAGAGGTGTTCCGCTTCTTGTCGAGATGAAAGGCAATGAAGCAGAGGTTATTCAAGTCATGAGTACTAATCCTATGCACTTTCTGCATCCGGATATTTCTCCGGGACAAAAGCTAAAATTAAACGTATAAGATTCCGGCCCTTTTTTAAGGGCAAAATATGCTATAATAGGGGAATCCTACAGAAAAACGCAGCCAGTAAACGGCTGCTTTCTTCATTATGTATGAACTTACATTTTTTAACGCAGTAAGGTGATGAGTGTGGCAAAGAAAAAAAGAAAATCGAGAAAAAAACAGGCAAAACAGCTCAACATAAAATTTGAATTAAACGGATTGCTGTGCATTGCTATCTCAATTATCGCCATTTTACAGCTTGGTGTAGTGGGACAAACCTTTATCTACTTGTTCCGTTTTTTCGCTGGTGAGTGGTTTATTTTATGCTTGTTAGGCTTATTCGTTTTAGGGGTTTCACTATTTTGGAAGAAAAAAACGCCGAGTCTTTTAACGAGACGAAAGGCGGGGCTGTACTGCATCATTGCAAGCATATTGCTGCTTTCTCATGTGCAGCTGTTTAAAAATTTGACGAACAGAGGATCTATTGAGTCTGCCAGCGTGATCCGCAATACATGGGAATTATTTTTAATGGACATGAATGGGAGCTCTGCTTCACCTGATTTAGGCGGGGGAATGATAGGGGCGCTTCTGTTTGCGGCTTCACACTTTTTGTTTGCATCAACTGGTTCTCAAATTATGGCGATTGTAATGATTTTGATCGGAATGATTCTGGTCACGGGGCGTTCTCTTCAAGAAACGCTGAAAAAGTGGATGAGCCCGATCGGCCGTTTCATCAAAGAACAATGGTTTGCTTTTATTGATGATATGAAATCAGTCAAAACAAATATGAAATCATCGAAAAAAGCGAAAGCCAATACCAGTAAAAAACAAAAGCCGGCGCGCAAAAAACAGCAAATGGAGCCAGAGCCCGCTGCTGAAGAAGAGGAGCAGGAAATGGTATCGCCTCTCATTCATTCAGAGCCGATTATCTCAAGCTTTTCAGACCGGAATGAAACGGAAGAGCCTCCGGCAGCTGCGGTAAAACGAATTGAGCCGGCGACAGAACCGCTTCAGGAAAATCAGTCCGAGGCTGACCATAATGAAACGGCTGCTGCTCCGCCAATGACTTTTACAGAACTTGAAAATAAAGATTATCAGATGCCGTCATTAGATTTATTAGCTGATCCGAAGCATACCGGCCAGCAGGCTGATAAAAAAAATATTTATGAAAATGCCAGAAAGCTTGAACGCACGTTCCAAAGCTTCGGCGTAAAGGCGAAAGTGACACAGGTTCATCTTGGGCCGGCTGTCACGAAATATGAAGTGTATCCGGATGTCGGAGTGAAGGTAAGCAAGATAGTCAACCTAAGTGACGATTTAGCGCTGGCGTTAGCTGCAAAAGACATCAGGATTGAGGCGCCTATTCCAGGTAAATCTGCCATCGGCATAGAAGTGCCAAACGCGGAAGTGGCTATGGTATCGCTGAAGGAAGTGCTTGAGTCAAAACTTAATGACAGACCTGATGCAAAACTGTTAATCGGACTTGGCCGTAATATTTCGGGTGAAGCTGTGCTTGCTGAATTAAACAAAATGCCTCATTTGCTTGTCGCAGGCGCGACCGGGAGCGGAAAAAGTGTCTGTGTCAACGGCATTATTACAAGTATTCTGATGCGCGCTAAACCGCATGAAGTGAAAATGATGATGATTGACCCAAAAATGGTTGAACTGAATGTGTACAATGGGATTCCGCATTTGCTTGCTCCGGTGGTAACTGATCCGAAAAAAGCATCACAAGCTTTGAAAAAGGTTGTCAATGAAATGGAACGTCGGTACGAATTGTTTTCTCATACAGGAACAAGAAATATTGAAGGGTACAATGATTATATAAAACGATCCAATAATGAGGGAGAGGCAAAACAGCCAGAGCTTCCGTATATCGTGGTCATTGTGGACGAGCTAGCTGATCTCATGATGGTAGCTTCATCTGATGTAGAAGACTCGATTACGAGATTGTCCCAAATGGCACGGGCTGCCGGCATCCATCTTATTATTGCCACACAGCGTCCGTCAGTTGACGTTATTACAGGGGTCATCAAGGCAAATATTCCGTCACGAATCGCATTCAGTGTCTCTTCACAGACGGACTCAAGGACCATTCTGGATATGGGGGGCGCTGAGAAGCTTTTAGGCCGAGGAGATATGCTGTTTTTACCTGTCGGGGCTAATAAACCTGTCCGTGTACAAGGAGCATTTTTGTCAGACGAAGAAGTGGAGCAGGTCGTGGATCATGTCATTACGCAGCAAAAAGCTCAATATCAGGAAGAAATGATTCCTGAAGAAATAACGGAAACCCATACTGAGGTTACCGATGACCTTTATGATGAAGCCGTCGAATTAATCGTCGGCATGCAGACTGCATCCGTATCGATGCTGCAAAGAAGGTTCAGAATCGGGTATACGAGAGCGGCACGCCTGATTGATGCAATGGAAGAACGCGGCGTAGTTGGCCCGTATGAAGGCAGCAAACCAAGGGAAGTCTTAATATCAAAAGAAAAACATGATGAGCTCTCTTCTTAAATGAAGGGAGTTCAGTAACAATAATAACATTATGTAAACTGTACACCTTTTTATTTATTTTTTCGACAAAACATGATATAGTTGTCCCAATTGTTCAATAATTTTTATCGAAAGTGGTTTACGGAGGGGAAACATGTCTACAAAAGCTGATAATCGGCACTTGTATTTAAAAGTGATTGAACGAATAAAAGAGGATATTAAAAATGGAATCTACACTGAGAAAGAAAAGCTCCCTTCTGAATTTGAGCTTTCCAAAAAGCTTGGTGTCAGCCGGGCGACTTTGCGTGAAGCACTGCGGATATTGGAAGAAGAGCATGTGATTATCAGAAGGCATGGTGTAGGAACTTTTGTCCATTCTAAGCCGTTATTTCTTTCGGGCATTGAACAGCTGAACAGTGTAACCAAGATGATTGAACAGGCTAATATGATTCCAGGAACGATTTTTCTTTCATCTCAAGTGCTTATGCCATCTGATGATGATATCAAGAGATTTCATTTGACATCAGGCCAGGAAGTTTTTTATCTTGAACGTGTCAGAACGGCAAACGGACAGCCGATTGTGTATTGTATTGACAAAATTCCGATGGATATATTGCCGGATTCTTTTTCTCACCAGCAAGAGTCTATGTTTGACCTGCTTGAGAAAAATTCAGGCTCTGTGATCAGCTACGCCGTAACTGATATTGAGCCGATCGGCTATCATGATACGATTTCTCCAGTGCTGGAATGCGATCCGGAAACAGCTCTTTTGCTGTTAAAACAAACGCATTACGATCAGCATGATAAACCGGTGCTTTATTCATTAAATTATTTCAGAGCCGACAAATTCAGATTCCATGTTTTGCGTAAACGTTTCTAAAACAGACGCCTGTGATGTGTCTGTTTTTTTATTTGCCTGGTTTATGTTTCTTTGTACATACTTTTACTGCGGTTAACGCAAGATATAAAGGATGACAAAGTGAATGGGTGAAAATGTTGAAAGAAAAAATAGGAATGAAAAATATTATTGCTCTGGCTTCCGTACCGCTTGTTATGACATTAGGGAACTCCATGCTGATTCCCGTGCTTCCGATGATGGAGAAAAAGCTGTCGGTCAGTTCATTTCAAGTGTCATTAATTATCACTGTATATTCGGTGGTAGCGATCATTTGCATTCCGATCGCGGGGTACCTGTCGGATAGATTTGGCAGAAAAAAAGTGCTGCTCCCATGCCTTATTATTGCGGGAATAGGGGGAGCTGTGGCTGCTTTTGCTTCGACATATATAGACAATCCTTACGCTATGATCTTGGCCGGACGGGTTCTTCAAGGCATCGGATCAGCGGGTGCAGCTCCCATCGTCATGCCGTTTATCGGCGATCTGTTTAAGGGGGATGATGAAAAGGTCAGTGCCGGTCTTGGCGATATTGAGACCGCTAACACCTCGGGAAAAGTGCTGAGTCCCATTCTGGGCGCCTTACTTGCCTCCTGGTACTGGTTCGTCCCGTTTTGGTTTATTCCGTTTTTCTGTTTGATCAGCTTTTTGCTCGTATTGTTTCTGGTCGAGAAGCCTGAAGAAGATGAGGATGCACCTACAATTTCAGAGTTCCTCAAGAATGTGCGGAAAATCTTTAAACAGGATGGACGCTGGCTCTACACAGTTTTTATTATTGGATGCGTCATTATGTTTTTATTATTTGGCGTATTATTTTACTTATCAGATACGCTAGAGAATAAATATACAATTGACGGAGTGGCCAAAGGCGGGCTGCTGGCGATACCTCTTTTATTCCTGTCCAGCAGTTCTTTTATAGCGGGTAAAAAGATCGGCAAAGATAAGGCAAGAATGAAATTTTGCGTCGTTACAGGGATGATTATGTTAAGCCTGTCTTTTATCGGCTTGTGGTGGAACCACAGTTTTTATTTTTTATTTATCTTTTTGAGTTTTGGGGGAATTGGAATCGGAATGGCGCTTCCTGCTTTAGATGCGCTGATAACAGAAGGGATTGAGAGTGAGGAATGCGGAACTATTTCCTCATTTTATAATAGTATGCGCTTTATTGGAGTAGCTCTCGGGCCGCCTGTGTTTGCGGCATTGATGTCTAATGCAAGCTGGCTTATCTTCATTCTTTCCGCGTTTTGCGGGATTATTTCCTTATTTCTGGTGCTCTTTAATGTAGATGCTAAAAAAAGTGAAGAAGAAAAAAACTTAGGGACGGTTTGACACACCGTCTTTTTTTTGCTGAGAAAAATAGCGAATCTCGGCAGAAAACTTGTGATTAAGAGGCATCAAGCAGGAAGCTCTTTTTTATTTCCAATAGCGGACGAACAATTAATACGTAAGAGGTTATTGTTTCCTTATAAATCCTACAGTTGCTATAATTACATGAAAGAGTGTTTCTGCGAATGCTGAAATTTGGTCATAATACATACTAATAAGAAATGAACGAAGGAGGTTTCACATGTCATATGTCAATGAAGTCAAAACAAAGCACGGCGGTTTAACCGCACATATTGTAGAAACAGAAAAATTTAAAACCGTCTCGCTTATCTTTAAAATGCTGGCGCCCTTAACAAAGGAGCAAGTTACGAAAAGAGCGCTGTTCCCGCATGTGCTGCTTCGAGGAACAGAAAGCCGTCCGAAAACTGCAGAATTGCGTTCTTATCTGGATGAACTGTACGGCACGTCTGTTTCGGCTGATCTCTCGAAAAAAGGTGAACAGCATGTAATTACATTCAGACTTGAAATTCCGAATGAAAAATATTTAAAAGATCAGACGCCGCTCCTTGAAAAAGGGCTGCAGCTTCTCGCAGAAATCGTCTTTTCACCTGCTTTGGAAGCAGGCGTTTTTCAATCGCAATATGTGGATCAAGAAAAACGAACGCTGAAGCAAAGAATTCAAGCAGTTTATGATGATAAAATGCGTTACTCTAATCTAAGGCTTATACAGGAAATGTGTAAAAACGAGCCTTACTCGCTGCACGTCAATGGTGAGATCGACGATGTTGATGCCATTACGGCCGATCAATTATATGAAACATACCGACACGCGATCCAAAAAGACCAGCTTGATTTATATGTCGTCGGCGATGTTGACAGGAAACAAGTGCAAGCTGCTATTGAACAATATTTTCAAACAGAGGAACGCACCCTGGAAGAATTTGTGAACAATCATGCTGAACAACCTGAACCCAAAGAAGTCATTGATGAAGAAGACGTCAAACAAGGCAAGCTGAATATTGGCTATCGGACCAATATTACCTTTACAGATCAGGATTATTCAGCTTTACAAGTTTTTAACGGAATGTTCGGCGGCTTTTCTCATTCCAAGCTTTTCATTAATGTTCGGGAAAAAGCCAGTCTCGCTTATTACGCAGCCTCGCGTATCGATAGCTTTAAAGGTTTATTAATGGTGATGTCAGGAATTGAAGTGAAAAACTACAAACAAGCCGTCTCTATTATTGCCGAGCAATTTCAGGCTATGAAAAACGGGGAGTTCAGTGAGCAAGACATCTCACAGACGAAAGCCATGATTCGGAATCAGGTGCTGGAAACAATTGATACTGCGTACGGTTTATCTGAATTTCTATATCAGCAGGCCGCTGCCCAAGTCGATATTCCGATCGAAGATTTCCTTGCCAATATTGAGCGGGTGACAAAAGAGGATATCATTAAAGTCGGCGAAAAGATTCAGCTTGATACGACTTATTTCTTAAAAGGGACGGAGGGTGCATCTTGATAAAACCAATCGAATTTGAACAGCTTCAGGAGACGCTGTATCATGAAAAAATGTCAAACGGCCTGGACGTATACGTTTTGCCGAAAAAAGGCTTCAACAAGACGTATGCGGTATTCACAACAAAGTACGGGTCTATAGATAATCAGTTTGTCCCTCTTGGGAGAGACGAGATGGTTCAAGTTCCGGACGGGATTGCCCATTTTCTTGAACATAAGTTGTTTGAAAAAGCTGATGGAGATGTTTTTCAAGATTTCAGTAAACAGGGCGCCTCTGCCAATGCGTTCACGTCATTTACAAGAACGGCATATCTTTTCTCAAGCACGTCAAATGTGGAACGGAATTTGGAGACACTGATTGATTTTGTGCAGGACCCTTATTTTACAGAAAAGACGGTGGAAAAGGAAAAAGGGATTATCGGCCAGGAAATTAACATGTATGATGATAACCCTGACTGGAGGCTTTACTTCGGGGTGATTGAAAACATGTACAAAGATCATCCTGTCAAAATAGACATAGCCGGGACGGTAGAAAGTATATCTCATATCACAAAGGACCTTCTTTACGAATGCTATGAGACGTTTTATCATCCAAGCAACATGCTTCTCTTTATAGTCGGCCCTGTTGATCCTGAAGCGATCATTTCTCAGGTAAGAGAAAATCAGGAAAGAAAACCGTATACAGATCAGCCGGAAATTAAACGGGAAGAAGTAAAAGAGCAAGAAGCTGTTTTCCGGAAAGAAAAAGAAATTAAAATGAATGTTCAGGGACCGAAATGTCTCGTCGGACTGAAATCAAAGCATCCGTATAAATTAGGGAAAGAGCTGCTCAAGCATGAACTTACAATGAACCTATTGCTTGAATCTTTGTTCGGCAAAAGCTCTGCCCAATATGAGTCCCTTTATGAAAAAGGGTATATAGATGAAACGTTCAGCTTTGATTTTACGGCTGAATATGGGTTCGGTTTTGCGGCCATTGGCGGAGACACGCCTGAACCGGATAAATTGGCTGAAGACATTTCAGGCAAGCTGCTTCGTGCCGGTGAAATCATCACCGCTGAGAAGATTGAACTTGCCAGAAAGAAAAAAATCGGGTCATTTTTAAAGGCATTAAACTCACCTGAATACATCGCTAACCAATTCACTCGCTATGCATTTTTGGAGATGAGCCTGTTTGATATCGTAACTGTTCTCGAGCAGATCACCCTTGAGGATGTGCAGCAAATCATACAAGAGGAAATTGCTGAGGACAGACTGACTGTCTGCAAAGTGGTTCCTAAATCTTAACATGCATCCCTCCAAGTGAGGGGTGTTTTTCTGCGGAAAGAAGGAAAGAGGATGAAAAAAACAGCATTAGTCACCGGGGCGAGCGGCGGTATCGGCAAAAGCATAAGTGAATCGCTTGCAGCAGAGGGGTATGATCTGCTTTTGCACTACAATCAGAATGAAAGCGCGGCTGCAGAGCTTGCTGAAAAACTGAAACGGTCATTTGGCATATATGCTGATATTTTGCAAGGAGATCTCTCCACTCCCACTGGCGCTGATGAACTAACAAAATCAATTGTTCAGCCGGTTGATGCGATCGTTTTAAACAGCGGCAGAAGCCATTTTGGACTGATTACTGATGTAGATAATGCTACGGTACAGGAAATGGTTCAGCTGCATGTGGCAAGTCCTTACATGCTGACGAGAAACCTTCTTCCAGGCATGATCCGTAACAAATCGGGAGCGATCGTGGCAGTCAGCTCTATTTGGGGAGAGACTGGCGCATCGTGTGAGGTGCTGTACAGCATGGCAAAGGGAGCGCAGCACTCGTTTGTAAAAGGACTGGCTAAGGAGCTGGCCCCAAGCGGTATCAGGGTCAACGCAGTAGCGCCGGGTGCTGTAGATACAAGCATGATGAATCAATTCAATCCGGATGAATTAGAAGAGATCGCTGATGAAATCCCGATCGGCAGGCTTGCACAGCCGAAAGAAGTTGCCGAGGCGGCAGCATTTCTCCTGTCTGAAAAAGCTTCCTATATTACTGGACAGATTCTGTCAGTTAACGGCGGCTGGCACTGCTGAAGCAAAATAAAATGTGTATAGTTTCTTTTAAGAAGGACAAAATAATTTTGTAACTTCACATGAAATGGAGGAAACTCACATGTCAGTATTAGAAAACTGGGATAACTGGAAGAATTTCCTTGGTGATCGTTTAAACTATGCGCAAGAAAAAGGCATGAGTCAGGACACCATCACTGACCTTGCTACAGAAATCGGCGGTTACCTGGCTAATGAAGTGGATTCTAAGAACGAGCAGGAAAAAGTGCTGGCAGATCTTTGGAGCGTAGCATCTAAAGAAGAACAGCACGCCATTGCCAATATGATGGTTAAGCTTGTTGAAAATAACAGCACTCATTAAGAAGAGAGGAGATTCTTCCTCTCTTTTTTATGTTTTCCCCATCACAGCAACATTCTTCTTTCTAATTAGAGAAAAATGCTTTATGATAAAGGAAGGTAAAATTTTGCCACAATGAAGGGGGTATATCATTTGGCAAAGCTCGAATGGTATTTTGAATATGAAATTCAAGTGAACCGCCCCGGACTGCTCGGGGATATTTCATCTCTTCTCGGGATGCTTTCTATTAACATCGTAACGATAAACGGCGTCGATCTTTCCAGAAGGGGAATGCTGCTCAGGTGCCGCCATATAGATCAAATTAAACGATTAGAATCAATCTTAAAAACGATGGAAACAATTAAAGTAACGAAGCTGAGAGAACCAAGGCTTCGCGACCGCCTCGCCGTGCGTCACGGCCGGTACATCCAGAGGGATGCCGATGATAAGAAAACATTCCGCTTTGAACGGGACGAGCTGGGCTTATTAGTCGATTTTATGGCCGAACTGTTCAAAAAAGAAGGCCATAAATTAATCGGGATCCGGGGAATGCCGCGCGTCGGGAAAACGGAGTCAATCGTAGCTTCCAGCGTATGCGCCAGCAAAAGGTGGCTGTTTGTGTCATCTACCTTGCTGAAACAGACAATCAGAAGCCAGCTGATTGCCGATGAATACAGCACTGAAAATGTCTTTATCATTGACGGTATTGTATCGACAAGAAGAGGATCAGAACGCCATCTGCAGCTGGTGAGGGAAATCATGAGGCTGCCTGCTACAAAAGTGGTGGAGCATCCGGACATATTCGTTCAAAATACAGAGTATACACTAGATGACTTTGATTATATTATTGAACTGAGAAATGATCCTGATGAGGTTATTACATATGAACATGCTGAAGAACCCCAAATGTTTGATCAATCCGGGTTTTCAAGCTTTGATTTTTAAAATTGGAAGGTGTTTGTTGTGACTGAACTAGGAATCCGGCTGAAAGAAGCCAGAGAGGAAAAAGCAATGTCATTGGATGATCTCCAAGCGGCAACTAAGATTCAAAAAAGGTATTTAACCGCCTTGGAGGAAGGAAATTATGACATTATTCCGGGTAAGTTTTATGTCCGGGCTTTCATCAAGCAATATGCGGAAGCCGTCGGGCTTGATGCTGACCAATTGTTTGAGGAGCATAAAAAAGATATCCCGAATACGTATCATGACGATGTGTCTGAAAAAATCTCCGGCATGAATCTCCAGAAGGAAATGCCGAAGCCTGCTTCTAAGGCGCTGGAATTGCTGCCTACAATACTTGTGATTCTCGGCGTGATTGTCGTGATCGCCATTGTTTACGCTATAATTCAGTTTGCGAATCATAAAAACGATGATAATAGCAATGCGGCATCAGAAAAATCAATCGCGAAAAGTGAAAGCAAGTATGAGATCCCTAAAGATTCAACGCTGAAAGAGAATCAAACCAACAGCTCTGAAAAAGAGACAGACACGAAAAAAGAAACGAAAGACAAAGAAGATAAAAAAGAAGACAGTGACAATTTAGAGGTGAAAGCAACTGGCACTGAAGGATCTGTAACAACTTATGAAGTGTCCGGCGCTGATAAAATCGTGCTTGAGCTGAAGGCTTCAGACAACTCTTGGATTCGAGTGCGCGATGAAAACAGCAGCTCTCTTAAAGAGGGTACACTGAAAAAAGACGAAACGTATAAAAAAGACATAACTGATCAGAAACAAGTTGAAATCCGCACAGGATATGCACCTAACCTGAAAATAAAAATCAACGGTGAGGTTCTTTCATATAAACTTGATCCTAAAGAAGTGATGGCACAAACAATAAAGATTGTAAATAAAAAGGAAGAAAAGTCATCTTAATCACCAGATGACTTTTCTTCACGTCCGAGTATGAAACTGGAGGGGCTTTATGTTTAACTTACCGAATAAAATCACACTAGCAAGAATTGCATTAATCCCAATCTTCATGATTATCATGCTGGCGCCGTTTGACTGGGGCAGGCTCGAATTTGGAGACGAATCCATTCCGGTCACACACTTGGCGGGCGCTATCTTGTTTATTATTGCATCGACGACAGATTGGATAGATGGTTATTATGCCCGCAAACTGAACCTTGTTACAAACTTTGGGAAATTTCTCGATCCGCTTGCGGACAAACTTCTCGTATCAGCAGCGTTAATTATCCTTGTTCAATTTGATCTTGCTCCAGCTTGGATGGTCATTGTGATTATCAGCCGGGAGTTTGCCGTAACAGGTTTAAGGCTTGTATTAGCCGGAACGGGAGAAGTAGTAGCTGCGAATATGCTTGGTAAAATTAAAACCTGGGCACAAATCATTGCAGTATCTGCATTGCTTCTTCACAATCTTCCATTTGAGCTTGTGTCATTTCCGTTCGCTGACCTGGCGTTATGGGTAGCCGTATTCTTTACCGTTGTATCAGGTTGGGACTATTTCGCTAAAAACTGGGAAGCGCTAAAAACATCTAACTAAGAAAGAAGGACATACATGATGGAATTTCCAAAAAAAGCAGAGATTATTGCAGTCGGTTCAGAGCTCTTACTCGGTCAGATTGCTAATACAAATGCTCAATTTATCAGCAAACAGCTGGCAGAAATCGGAGTAAACGTATTTTACCATACAGCAGTCGGTGATAATCCGGAGCGGCTGAAGCAGGTCATCCGCATTGCTGAAGAGCGCTCTGATTTTATTATTTTTTCAGGAGGGCTCGGACCGACAAAAGATGATTTAACAAAAGAAACAATAGCAAATGTGCTGGGACGTCCGCTCGTTTTAAATGATGAGGCGTTTCAATCCATTGAGGATTATTTCAAACGAACAAAACGCACGATGTCACCTAATAACCGAAAACAGGCGCTTGTCATCGAAGGATCTGACGTACTGGCGAATCACTTTGGAATGGCGCCGGGAATGCTTACAGAGCATGATTCGCGCTTTTATATGCTTCTTCCCGGGCCGCCAAGCGAATTGCGTCCGATGTTTGAAAATGAGGCAAAACCGCTTCTTCTTAAAAAGATGGGCTCCAATGAAAAAATTGTATCAACTGTTCTTCGCTTTTTCGGTATCGGCGAATCTCAGCTTGAAGCTGATTTAGAAGATATCATTGATGCACAGACGAACCCGACGATCGCTCCGTTGGCAGCGGACGGAGAGGTGACGCTTCGCCTGACAGCAAAACATGCCGATGAAAAAGAAACAGAGCGTTTGTTAAAAGAAACAGAAGCCGTTATTTTAGAATGTGTCGGTGAATTTTTCTATGGCTACGACGATACATCGCTTGTGAAAGAGCTATCTAAAGCATGCAAGGAAAAAGGCATCACGCTTTCTGCCGCAGAAAGCTTTACCGGCGGGCTGTTTTCCGAATGGCTGACAGACCTAAGCGGCGCTTCAGCATTGTTTTCCGGCGGCGTTGTTTGCTATTCAAACGAAGTGAAGCAAAATGTCCTCGGCGTCAAAAAGGAAACATTGGACCGTTTCGGCGCAGTCAGCGAGGAATGCGCATCTGAGCTTGCAAAGGGTGTTCAGCAGCTCACTGGAAGCGATATTGGCATTAGCTTTACCGGTGTTGCCGGCCCTGATACTCAAGAAGGCCATGCACCTGGACATGTGTTTATCGGTATTTTTGCAAACGGAAAAGAAGAGGTTCACGAGTTTCACTTTGCAGGCTCCAGAACAGGAATCAGAAAACGTGCTGCTAAATATGGCTGCCATTTAATTTTAAAACTGTTAGAGCAAAAATAATGTTTTCAGCACACTATCCTCCTCAAAAAACATGATTTCTCTGACTCATTATGATATTTTGGTAGAAATCAGGCCAAGAAAAAATCCGAATATGCGTTCGCTTTTTTCTTGGCAAATCCCTTCAAACAGGGTATAGTATATGTAGTGGTAACATAAAGGAGGAAAAAATAGAATGAGTGATCGTCAGGCAGCCTTAGATATGGCTCTTAAACAAATAGAAAAGCAGTTCGGCAAAGGTTCCATTATGAAACTGGGAGAAAAGACAGATACAAGAATTTCTACTGTTCCAAGCGGCTCCCTCGCTCTTGATACGGCATTGGGAATAGGCGGGTATCCCCGCGGACGGATTATTGAAGTATACGGTCCTGAAAGCTCAGGTAAAACAACTGTGGCGCTTCATGCAATTGCTGAGGTTCAGCAGCAGGGAGGACAAGCTGCGTTTATCGATGCGGAGCACGCGCTAGACCCGGTATACGCACAAAAACTCGGTGTCAATATCGAAGAGCTTTTACTGTCTCAGCCTGACACAGGCGAGCAGGCGCTTGAAATTGCAGAAGCGTTGGTTCGAAGCGGTGCAGTTGACATCGTTGTTGTCGACTCTGTAGCGGCGCTCGTTCCGAAAGCAGAAATTGAAGGCGACATGGGAGATTCACATGTCGGTTTGCAGGCACGTTTAATGTCTCAAGCGCTTCGTAAGCTTTCAGGGGCTATCAACAAATCGAAAACAATTGCGATTTTCATTAACCAAATTCGTGAAAAAGTCGGCGTTATGTTCGGAAACCCGGAAACGACTCCCGGCGGTCGTGCGCTGAAATTCTACTCTTCCGTTCGTCTTGAAGTACGCCGTGCTGAACAGCTGAAACAAGGCAACGACGTTATGGGGAATAAAACGAGAATTAAAGTCGTGAAAAACAAGGTGGCTCCTCCGTTCCGTACAGCTGAGGTTGATATTATGTATGGAGAAGGTATCTCAAAAGAAGGCGAAATCATTGATCTCGGAACTGAACTTGATATCGTGCAAAAAAGCGGTTCATGGTACTCTTATGAAGAAGAGCGTCTTGGCCAAGGCCGTGAAAATGCCAAACAATTCTTAAAAGAAAATAAAGATATCATGCTGATGATTCAGGAGCAAATTCGTGAACATTACGGCTTAGATAATAACGGAGTAGTACAGCAACAGGCGGAAGAGACACAGGAAGAACTTGAATTTGAAGAATAAAAATAAAATGAATTTGAAATGATAAAAAAGGCAGAGTGAAAACTCTGCCTTTTTTTCTTTTATATTTTCTGCAAAATAAAGATAAATAAATTGGTTTTTTTGACAACTTTTATAGTACTTCATACGTCTAACAAAACGTGTGTATTTGAAATTAGATTGGGAGGATAAAATGAATGACAAGCCCCACTCGCAGAAGAACTGCGACGCGCAGACGGAGAAAACTAAATAAAAGAGGTAAACTTTTGTTTGGTATGTTGGCCGCAATCATTTGTTTCACGATTTGGAATGCCATTCATCGAGAGGATGAAGAAGCCGAACCATCTCAAGAAGCTGCGGCGGTTTCTGATACCGGTCAGAAGCAAGCTGATCAGAAGAAAAACAAAGCCAAAAAAACAGAGGAACAAATAAAAGCAGTGGACCGCAATCAAAAAATCAGCAGTTATTTAAAAGAGATCGGCTTCAGCGGGACAGCCATGATCGTCAGAAATGGAGAAGTCGTAATCAATAAAGGTTTTGGTTACGCGGACCGCGAGCATCATATAAAAAACAATCCTGCGACATCCTTTTATGTCGGATCGTCACAAAAAGCGCTGATAGCAACCGCTATTTTGCAGCTTGAGGAAAAGGGAAAGCTCCAGACAAGTGATCCGGTCAGCACGTATTTATCCCATTTTCCCAACGGAAAGAATATTACATTAAAGAATCTGCTTACTCATACATCGGGGATAAACGGACATGTTGAAGGGAATGGCGAGATCACTCCGGATGACTTAATAAAAGACATAGAGCAGCAAGGAATCAAACGCCAGCCTGGAATATGGGACTATCAGGATTCTAACTATACAGTTCTCGCTTATATTGTTGCTGAAGTGAGCGGTGAGTCTTATGAACAATACATAACCAATCATATCTTTAAGCCTGCAGGGATGACGCATTCGGGTTTTTACAAGACATACGATAAGCAGCCTTATCCAGCTGTCGGCTACAAGCTGAAAGGCAGCAGGGCCGTCACACCGTATATGCCTGATTTATCTCAGCTTTATGGAGCAGGCGATATATATATGAGTGCTGCCGATATGTACAAATTTGACAAAGCACTGATAGACGGCAAGCTCTATTCGCAAGAAAGCTATGAAAAAATGTTCACGCCAGGGAGCAGTTCCACATACGGGATGGGATTTTATGTTGCTCCCGGAAGCTATTCAAACCACGGAGTCATGCCGGGCTTCAACGTATTGAACAGCTTCAGCAAATCCGGACAAACCGTTGTTGTTTTGTTGTCAAACATTCAAAATAACGCTAAACTTGGACAAGTGAACAATAAAATATACCAGCTTCTAAATCAGGAGTAATTTACGATCTGTTTTTTCAAAAGATTGGCGGATTCACGTTCGGCACGATAAATAGGGGCGGCTCGGCAAACGTTAAGCTGGCAAGCTTGACAAGTATTTCCGACACAATTACAATGAAGTTGTAACATTTGTTTTTTTAACATGATTGTTAAACCATTTAAACTTGACAAGGGCGATGAAACTTTCATTCCCTGTGAAGGTTCTGTATGTTGAGAAAACTAGACAATGTACATGCCGACACTTATTTTGAGCAACAACCAAGTTCATAGCAAGAGGAGGTGAAAGTATGACCCCAATTATGATGGTTCTCATCTCCATTTTGCTGATTCTACTCGGTTTAGTTGTTGGCTACTATGTTCGTAAAACCATTGCCGAAGCGAAAATTGCAGGCGCACGCGGTGCAGCCGAGCAAATTCTTGAAGATGCAAAGCGTGATGCTGAAGCACTGAAAAAAGAAGCTCTGCTTGAAGCAAAGGATGAAATCCACAAACTTCGAATAGATGCTGAACAAGAAGTTCGTGAAAGACGAAATGAGCTTCAAAAACAAGAAAACCGTTTACTCCAAAAGGAGGAAAACCTTGATCGCAAACATGAGGGAATTGATAAACGGGAAGCGATGTTGGAGAAGAAAGATCATTCTCTGAATGAACGACAACAACATATTGAAGAGATGGAAAGCAAAGTGGATGAGATGATTCGTATGCAGCAGTCGGAGTTGGAACGAATTTCGAGTCTGACTCGTGACGAAGCGAAACAAATCATTCTTGACCGGGTTGAAAACGAGCTTTCACATGACATCGCCATCATGACAAAAGAAACTGAGAACCGTGCGAAAGAAGAGGCGGATAAAAAAGCGAAAAACATTCTTTCACTCGCCTTACAGCGCTGCGCAGCGGATCACGTTGCCGAAACAACGGTATCAGTTGTCAATCTTCCAAATGATGAGATGAAAGGACGTATCATCGGCCGGGAAGGGCGTAACATTCGTACGCTTGAAACGCTGACAGGTATTGACCTGATTATCGATGATACCCCTGAAGCTGTCATTCTGTCCGGATTTGATCCGATCAGACGTGAGACAGCAAGGATTGCTCTTGATAAACTCGTTCAGGATGGCCGTATTCATCCGGCACGGATTGAAGAAATGGTTGAAAAATCTCGCCGCGAGGTCGATGACTACATTCGTGAGATGGGTGAGCAAACGACATTTGAGGTTGGCGTTCACGGTCTCCACCCAGATCTGATCAAGATTCTCGGCCGCTTAAAGTTCCGTACAAGCTACGGTCAAAATGTGCTTAAGCATTCCATGGAAGTCGCATTCTTGGCTGGGCTGATGGCATCGGAGCTTGGAGAAGATGCAAAGCTTGCTAAACGGGCGGGACTACTTCATGACATCGGAAAAGCGATTGACCATGAAGTAGAAGGAAGCCACGTTGAAATCGGAGTCGAGCTTGCGACTAAATATAAAGAGCACCCAGTCGTAATTAACAGTATTGCATCACACCATGGGGACGAAGAGCCGACTTCCATTATCGCTGTGCTGGTAGCTGCAGCAGATGCGCTTTCCGCTGCAAGACCTGGCGCAAGAAGTGAGACGCTCGAGAACTACATTCGAAGACTTGAAAAGCTCGAAGAAATTTCTGAGTCCTACGAAGGTGTTGAAAAATCATTTGCGATTCAGGCTGGACGTGAAGTGCGTATTATGGTGAAGCCGGATTCAATAAATGATCTTGAAGCTCATCGCCTGGCGCGAGATATCCGAAAACGAATTGAGGACGAGCTCGATTATCCAGGTCATATTAAAGTGACAGTCATTAGAGAAACTCGAGCCGTAGAGTATGCAAAATAAAGTGATGCGCTAAGCATCACTTTATTTTTTTGACGGCTGAGGAATAGAAAGGATTTACAAAATGAGAATTTTATTTATCGGAGATGTTGTCGGGTCACCGGGCCGCGACATGGTAAAAGAGTATGTGCCAAAGCTGAAAACAAAATACAAGCCGCATTTTACCATTATAAATGGCGAAAATGCCGCACATGGAAAAGGCTTAACAGAAAAAATCTATCACAGTTTAATACAGTCTGGCGCAGATGCGATCACGATGGGAAACCATACATGGGACAAAAAGGAAATTTTTGATTTTATCGACGATGTCCCGAACTTAGTCCGTCCCGCAAACTTTCCGGAAGGAACACCGGGAAAAGGGATCACATATGTGAAAGCAAACGGTAAAGAACTAGCTGTTATCAACTTACAAGGCCGTACGTTTTTACCGCCGCTCGATGATCCGTTTTTAAAAGCGGATGAATTAATTGCCGAAGCTGCTAAAAGAACACCGTACATTTTTATCGACTTCCATGCGGAAGCGACAAGTGAAAAGCTTGCACTCGGCTGGTACACGGATGGACGGGCATCTGCTGTAGTAGGAACTCACACTCACGTGCAAACAGCGGATAACCGCATTTTGCCGAAGGGCACGGCATATATTACTGATGTAGGAATGACCGGCCCATATGACGGTATACTGGGGATGGACAGAGAAACGATTATCAAACGTTTCAAAACAAACCTTCCTGTGCGCTTTACTGTCGCTGAAGGAAAAACAACCCTGAGCGGAGTCGTCATCGATATAGACGATCAAACGAAAAAAGCCGTTAAAATCGAACGTATTTTAATCAATGATGATCACATGTTCTTTGAATAATTGATCACATGGTTATTTTATAAAAATATTAAAAAGAAAAGCAGGAATATAGCAACTCCTTAGTGAATATAGTAAAAATGGAAGGTAGCCCGCTATTTTTGAAAAGCATTGTGGGGATGGCTTTTTGGATAGCAACATCTAATAATGATTGTTCTAATGAACACTCACTTATCCATTGTAAAACTAAGGGGGAGCAGAAATGGAAATCTTAAAAGTTTCAGCAAAATCGAGTCCAAATTCAGTGGCAGGTGCGCTTGCAGGTGTGTTAAGAGAGCGCGGAGCCGCCGAGATTCAAGCAATTGGAGCGGGTGCTTTGAACCAAGCTGTAAAAGCTGTGGCAATCGCCAGAGGATTTGTGGCGCCAAGCGGGGTTGATTTGATTTGTATTCCGGCTTTTACTGATATTCAGATCGATGGTGAAGAAAGAACAGCGATTAAATTAATCGTGGAGCCTCGCTAAGAAAATTAAAGTATTCACAACCTGTTTGCATATGCAAGCAGGTTGTTTTTCATTTATTGTGATATTTTCTCTCAATAGTATTTTTATAATATAAATGAACCATATGTCATGTGTAAAAACGATTCTGGCTTTTTATAAAAAAATTTAGCCCATTTTTCAAGACGGATACTTTTGTCTTTTCTAGGAGGACACAGCTGTTTACGATGATTCCAGATCATGGTACAATCCGGTTATAACAAGACTTTTAAAGGAGGATTGTACATGCAGAGTGGAAAGATGAAAGCTGTAATGAAAAAACACGGTGCTTTCGGCGCTGTGCTGGCTGAAGTTCCCATTCCTGAAATCGATAAGCATGAAGTTCTTATAAAAGTTAAGGCAGCTTCCATTTGCGGCACGGATGTGCATATTTACAATTGGGACCAATGGGCACGGCAGAGAATAAAAACTCCTTGTGTCTTCGGCCATGAGTTCAGTGGTATTGTTGAGGCTGTAGGCGAGAATGTCAGCAGTGTAAAAATTGGGGAGTATGTTTCTGCGGAAACACACATTGTATGCGGCACATGCGTCCCTTGTTTAACAGGAAAGCCTCATGTATGTAAAAATACGGCCATTATCGGAGTGGACACGGCAGGCTGTTTTGCGGAGTATGTCAAAGTGCCGGCCGAAAACGTTTGGAAGAATCCCGCGGATATGGACCCGGCGATTGCTTCCATTCAAGAGCCTTTAGGAAATGCCGTTCATACAGTTCTTGAGAGTCAGAACGCCGGAGGAACGACTGCTATTATCGGATGCGGGCCGATCGGACTTATGGCGGTAGCGGTCGCAAAAGCAGCAGGTGCAGCGCAGGTGGTCGCCATTGACAAAAATGAGTACAGATTAGCTCTCGCCAAACAAATGGGAGCCACAAGCACGGTCTCCGTCGAAAAAGAAGATCCGCTCAAAATTGTAAGCGCTTTAACGGGCGGGGAAGGAGCTGATCTCGTTTGTGAGATGTCGGGTCACCCTTCAGCTATCGCGCAAGGCCTAGCAATGGCTGCAAATGGCGGGAGATTTCATATTCTCAGCCTGCCGGAACATCCGGTTACCATCGACTTGACGAATAAAGTCGTGTTTAAAGGCCTTACCATCCAAGGGATCACAGGGAGAAAGATGTTTACGACATGGCGGCAGGTTTCACAATTGCTTAGAACAAACACACTGGATCTTTCACCTATTGTTACCCATCAGTTTCCATTAGAAGAGTTTGAGAAAGGGTTTGAACTGATGAGAAGCGGACAGTGCGGAAAGGTTATTTTAATTCCATAAAAGGGGGATCAACATGACAAAAGAATTTGAGTTCCTAAAAGCAGAGCTTGAAAGAATGAAAGAAAACCACACATGGCAAGACGTTAAACAGGTAGAATCAATGCAGGGCCCTTCTGTTACAGTGAATCATAAAAAAGTTATTCAGCTTTCTTCTAATAATTACCTCGGATTTACTTCACATCCAAGACTCATCAAAGCTGCACAGGAAGCTGCTCAGCAATTTGGAGCCGGAACCGGTTCAGTCCGGACAATCGCCGGAACGTTTACAATGCACCAAGAATTGGAGAAAAAACTGGCAGCCTTTAAAAAAACAGAGGCGGCACTAGTCTTCCAATCAGGCTTTACAACAAACCAAGGTGTACTTTCCAGCATTCTTTCAAAAGACGATATTGTCATTTCTGATGAATTGAACCATGCCTCTATCATTGATGGAATCAGATTGACTAAGGCGGATAAAAAGGTTTATCAGCATGTAGATATGAGTGATTTAGAGAAGGTGCTGAGAAAATCAATGAATTACCGCATGCGCTTGATTGTCACTGACGGCGTATTTTCAATGGATGGAAATATTGCTCCTCTGCCTGACATTGTGGAGCTCGCTGAGAAATATGACGCTTTTGTGATGGTTGATGACGCCCACGCATCCGGAGTGCTTGGCGAAGACGGCAGAGGGACGGTAAATCATTTCGGTCTTGACGGAAGGGTTCATATTCAAGTCGGAACGTTAAGCAAGGCAATCGGAGTTTTAGGGGGATACGCTGCCGGTTCAAAGGTGTTAATCGACTATTTGCGTCATAAAGGCCGTCCATTTTTATTTAGCACGTCACATCCTCCGGCTGTAACTGCAGCTTGTATGGAAGCAATTGATGTCTTGCTGGAAGAGCCGGAGCATATGGAGCGTCTGTGGGAGAATACACATTATTTTAAATCAATGCTTGTCCAAATGGGTTTTACTCTCACACAGAGCGAGACGCCGATTTTGCCTATTTTAATAGGTGATGAGGGGGCAGCGAAGCAATTTTCTGATCAGCTTCTGTCACAAGGTGTTTTTGCCCAAAGCATCGTTTTCCCGACTGTTGCAAAAGGAAAAGCCAGAATACGCACAATTATTACAGCTGAGCACACCAAAGAAGAACTGGATCAGGCGCTTGATGCCATTGAAAAGACAGCAAAGGAGCTTCAGCTATTGTAAGGAGAAGGGAACACTCTTCTCCCTTTCATTCCTTATTGATTATTATTCTCAATGAGTGTACAATGATAGGTTGCCAGTTGTGCAGAGCTTCAATAACCTTTATACTGGAGGGTGGAAGTTTGGTTTGAAAGGAGAAATATCATATGAATGAAAAGCAAAAATTAGAGAGCGGACAAGTTAATCCATCGGACAAAAAATCCGAGAAGGATTACAGCAAGTACTTTGAAGCTGTCTACATTCCGCCTTCTTTAAAAGATGCGAAAAAACGCGGCAAAGAAGCCGTTACTTATCATAATGACTTTAAAATTTCTGAAGAATTCAAAGGCATGGGTGAAGGAAGAAAATTCTATATCCGGACGTACGGCTGCCAAATGAACGAACATGATACAGAAGTAATGGCAGGGATCTTTATGGCTCTTGGCTATGAAGCGACAAACTCTGTTGACGATGCCAATGTCATTCTGTTAAATACATGTGCGATCCGTGAAAATGCGGAAAACAAGGTATTCGGTGAGCTTGGACACTTAAAAGCACTCAAAAAAAATAACCCGGATCTTATCTTAGGCGTTTGCGGCTGTATGTCACAAGAGGAATCAGTCGTTAACAGGATTTTGAAAAAACATCCGTTTGTCGATATGATTTTCGGTACGCATAATATCCATCGTCTGCCGGAGCTTTTGTCTGAAGCATACCTTTCAAAAGAAATGGTCATAGAAGTTTGGTCCAAGGAAGGCGATGTCATTGAAAACCTTCCGAAAGTCCGCAACGGAAAAATTAAGGGTTGGGTCAACATCATGTACGGCTGTGACAAGTTCTGTACGTATTGCATCGTCCCGTATACACGCGGAAAAGAAAGAAGCCGCCGTCCGGAAGAGATCATTCAGGAAGTAAGAAGACTTGCAAGCGAAGGCTATAAGGAAATTACACTTTTAGGCCAAAACGTAAACGCGTACGGAAAAGACTTTGAAGATATGAACTACGGCCTTGGTGATTTGATGGATGAGCTGCGCAAAATCGATATCCCGAGAATCCGTTTCACAACGAGTCATCCGCGTGACTTTGATGATCACCTCATTGAAGTGCTTGCAAAAGGCGGCAATCTGCTCGATCATATTCATCTGCCGGTCCAATCAGGAAGCTCAGAGGTCTTGAAACTGATGGCACGCAAATATGACAGAGAGCGTTACATGGAGCTCGTCAGAAAAATCAAAGCGGCTATGCCAAACGCTTCTTTAACAACTGACATTATCGTCGGCTTCCCTAACGAAACGGACGAACAGTTTGAAGAAACGCTGTCATTATACCGTGAAGTGGAGTTTGACAGCGCCTATACGTTCATTTACTCTCCGCGTGAAGGCACACCTGCAGCAAAAATGAAAGATAACGTTCCGATGAGAGTGAAAAAAGAACGCCTGCAGCGTCTGAACGCATTGGTTAATGAAATTTCTGCGAAAAAAATGAAGGAATATGAAGGCAAGGTTGTCGAAGTATTAGTTGAGGGCGAAAGCAAAAACAACCCTGAGGTTCTTGCCGGCTACACTGAAAAAAGCAAGCTTGTGAATTTCAAAGGACCAAAGGAAGCGATCGGCAAAATCGTTCGCGTGAAAATCCAGCAAGCGAAAACGTGGTCGCTTGACGGAGAAATGGCAGGAGAAGCAATCGAGGTGAAATAAGATGACGCTCTACTCTAAAAAAGACATTGTGCAGCAAGCACGAAACCTTGCAAAAATGATCTCTGAAACAGAAGAGGTTGATTTTTTCAAACGGGCTGAAGCGCAAATTAATGAGAACGCAAAAGTGTCTGTAATCATTAATCAGATTAAAGCCCTGCAAAAACAAGCTGTTAATCTGAAGCATTACCAAAAACTCGAAGCGCTCAAACAAGTAGAAGAAAAAATTGATGCGCTGCAAGAGGAGCTTGAAGACATTCCTGTCATCCAGGAATTCAGAGATTCTCAGGTTGAGGTGAATGACCTTCTGCAGCTCGTGGCGACCACCATTTCCAACCAGGTCACAAATGAAATCATTACATCAACCGGAGGCGACCTTCTAAAAGGAGAAACCGGTTCGAAGATGAAACATTCAAATAACAGCTGTTCTCTTTAAACGCGGTGCCTTTTCAGGCCCGTGTTTTTTTATGTTAAACTATCAACAGAACTAAATGAACTATGTACTAAATATTCAATATGTTTGGCCGCCTTTAGCCAAATAAACTTTATCGCACTTATGAGTAAAGTTTCTAGGCACCCCTGCATACAATGGAACAGAAACTTTGTATTTTTATATTTTATTTATAAAAATGCACACTAGACAAATGCCCAGCATAAGATAACACGAAGAAGAACAAGGAGGCATGCCGGAATGTCTGAATACAGGGAAATTATCACGAAGGCGGTAGTAGCGAAAGGCAGAAAATTTACACAGTGCACCAATACCATCTCCCCTGAGAAAAAACCGAGCAGCATTTTGGGCGGTTGGATTATCAATCACAAGTATGACGCAGAAAAAATCGGAAAAACCGTAGAAATTGAAGGGTATTATGATATAAACGTATGGTACTCTTACGCAGACAATACAAAAACAGAGGTTGTCACAGAACGAGTGAAGTACGTCGATGTGATTAAACTCAGATACAGAGATAACAATTACTTAGACGATGAGCATGAAGTGATTGCAAAAGTGCTGCAGCAGCCAAACTGCCTTGAAGTCACCATATCTCCAAATGGCAATAAAATTGTTGTGCAAGCGGAGAGGGAATTTTTGGCGGAAGTGGTAGGGGAAACAAAGGTTGTTGTAGAAGTGAATTCTGATTGGGAAGAGGATGACGAAGAGGATTGGGAAGACGAACTTGATGAAGAGCTGGAGGACATCAATCCTGAATTTTTAGTTGGAGATCCTGAAGAATAAAAAAGAGACTAGGGGAGTCGGTACCCCAAGTCTCTTTTTTATATAGACATATCATTCTTTTAACACTTTCTGTTTATGTTATAATGAAGGCTGGCAAATAGAAACGTTGATACATAGTGAGGGATTAAACAATGGCTACTTATACGCCTATGATACAGCAATATTTAAAAATAAAGGCAGAGCATCAGGATGCCTTTTTATTTTTTCGTCTCGGTGATTTTTACGAAATGTTTTTTGAGGACGCTAAAAAAGCGTCACAAGAGCTGGAAATTACGTTAACAAGCAGAGACGGAGGCGCCGCTGAAAAAATACCGATGTGCGGTGTTCCGTATCATTCTGCTTCGGCTTATATCGAGCAGCTTATTAAAAAAGGATACAAGGTGGCCATATGCGAACAAACGGAGGATCCAAAGGCTGCAAAGGGCGTCGTCAAACGTGAAGTCGTTCAGCTGATTACCCCTGGAACTGTAATGGACGGAAAAGGCATCCATGAATCAGAAAACAACTTTATTGCATCAGTTTCGGCCTGCTCAAACGGATACGGGCTGGCACTGTCCGATTTAACAACGGGTGAAAATTTGGCTGTTTTAATTGAACGGCTGGAAGACGTCATATCAGAAATTTATTCAGTCGGCGCGCGGGAAATTGTCGTAGCGGAAAGCCTTGATGAAAAGACGGTTGCTCAGCTGAAGGAGCGGTGCGGCGCTACCATTTCGATTGAAGATGGGGAAACGGATGAGCACGTTCAGATTATTGAGCATTTGCAGAATCCGGACGTAACGAAAACTTTTCTCCGTTTATATACGTATCTGAAAAGGACTCAGAAACGGAGCTTAGATCATCTTCAGCCTGTACAAGTGTATGAGCTTGAAGAAGCCATGAAAATCGACTTATACTCGAAGCGGAATTTAGAGCTGACTGAAACGATCCGTTCAAAAAATAAAAAAGGCTCCCTGTTATGGCTGCTTGATGAAACAAAAACTGCGATGGGAGGGCGGCTGCTGAAACAGTGGATTGACCGTCCGCTTATCAGAGTGAATCAAATTGAAGAGCGTCAAGAAATGGTGGAAACATTAATGTCCCATTTCTTTGAACGGGAAGATCTGCGTGAGCGTTTAAAGGAAGTCTATGATTTAGAACGCCTCGCAGGCCGTGTCGCATTCGGAAATGTCAATGCACGGGATCTCATTCAGCTGAAAGAATCATTAAAGCAAGTGCCCGGCATTAAACAGCTTGTTGCTTCACTGGCTCATAAGAAAGCGAAGGAACGTGCGGAGCGGATTAACCCGTGCGGTGATGTTCTAGAATTACTGGAAGGAGCCCTGTACGAAAACCCTCCGATATCAGTAAAAGAAGGGAACCTGATCAAAGACGGGTACAATCAAAAACTCGATGAATACCGCGATGCTAGCAGAAACGGGAAAGACTGGATTGCCCGCCTTGAACAGCAGGAACGTGAATATACAGGCATTCGGTCATTAAAAGTCGGCTTCAATAAAGTATTTGGCTATTATATTGAAGTGACAAAGGCGAATTTGCACCTTCTTGAAGAAGGGCGCTATGAGCGGAAACAGACGCTAACAAATGCAGAACGCTACATTACACCTGAATTAAAAGAAAAAGAAGCGCTCATTTTGGAAGCGGAAAATAACATCTGCGAGCTGGAATACGAGCTGTTCACCGAGCTGCGTGAGAAAGTGAAATTGTATATTCCGCGTTTGCAGCAGCTCGCCAAACAGATGAGTGAGCTCGATGCGCTGCAATGCTTTGCGACAATCAGTGAAAATCGTCATTACACGAAACCTGAGTTTTCTAAAGATGAAGTTGAGGTCATAGAGGGCAGACACCCGGTTGTTGAAAAAGTAATGGACAGCCAGGAATACGTGCCTAACAACTGTGTGATGGGCGATAACAGACAGATGCTGCTCATTACCGGTCCGAACATGTCGGGGAAAAGCACATACATGAGACAAATCGCGCTCATCTCCATTATGGCGCAAATTGGCTGCTTTGTGCCCGCGAAAAAAGCTATGCTTCCGATTTTCGATCAAATTTTCACCCGAATCGGCGCGGCGGATGATTTGATCTCTGGACAAAGTACATTTATGGTGGAAATGCTTGAAGCCAAAAATGCGATTGTAAATGCAACCAAAAACAGCCTCATTTTGTTTGATGAAATCGGGCGGGGAACGTCCACATATGACGGCATGGCCCTTGCGCAAGCGATTATTGAATATGTTCATGACCATATTGGCGCCAAGACGCTGTTTAGTACGCACTATCATGAGCTGACGGTTCTTGAAGAAAAGCTTCCGCAGCTGAAAAATGTCCATGTTCGTGCTGAGGAATATAATGGAACGGTTGTCTTTCTTCATCAAATTAAAGAAGGGGCAGCTGACAAAAGCTACGGTATCCATGTCGCCCAGCTGGCTGAGTTGCCGGAAGATCTGATTTCGCGTGCTCAAGACATTCTAAAAGAACTTGAGCATTCAGGGAACAAACCGGAAGTGCCAGTGCAGAAACCTGAGGTAAAAGAAGAGCCGGCACAGCTGTCCTTCTTTGACGAATCGGATAAACCGGCTGCATCACCAAAGCTTTCTAAAAAAGAAAAGCAAGTACTTGATATCTTTAAATCTCTGAATATACTTGATATGACACCGCTGGAAGCGATGAATGAAATGTACAAGCTGCAAAAGAAATTACATTAAAACGGGGTGATGAATGTGGCAAAAGTCATCCAGCTGTCAGATGAACTTTCAAATAAAATTGCGGCGGGCGAGGTTGTGGAACGGCCCGCCTCAGTCGTGAAGGAATTGGTGGAAAATGCCATCGACGCTGACAGCACAGTCATTGAAATCGACATTGAGGAAGCGGGTCTTGCATCCATTCGTGTTCTGGATAATGGAGAAGGAATGGAAAATGAAGATTGCAAGCGTGCCTTCCGCCGCCACGCAACAAGTAAAATAAAAGATGAGAATGATTTATTCAGAGTGAGAACACTTGGCTTTAGGGGAGAGGCACTGCCGAGTATTGCGTCTGTCTCCCATCTGGAGATTACGACAAGCACGGGAGAAGGAGCGGGAACGAAGCTCATGCTTCAAGGCGGAAACATCATTTCTGAATCGCGTTCCTCAAGCAGGAAGGGAACCGAAATTGTCGTTTCCAATCTGTTTTTTAATACACCGGCCCGCTTGAAATATATGAAAACCGTTCATACAGAGCTTGGGAATATTACGGATGTGGTCAACCGGATTGCGCTGGCACATCCGGAGGTATCGATCCGCCTTCGCCATCATGGAAAAAATCTTCTCCAAACGAATGGAAATGGAGATGTGCGCCATGTCCTTGCCGCGATTTACGGTACGGCTGTCGCTAAAAAAATGCTGCCGCTTCATGTCAGCTCACTGGATTTTGAAGTGAAGGGATATATCGCTCTGCCAGAGATTACACGGGCATCGAGAAATTACATGTCGTCTGTCATCAATGGCCGTTATATTAAAAATTTCCCGCTCGTCAAGGCGGTGCACGAAGGATATCACACACTTTTGCCAATCGGACGCCATCCGATCACATTTATAGAAATCACCATGGACCCGATTTTAGTCGATGTCAACGTGCACCCTTCGAAGCTTGAGGTACGGCTCAGCAAGGAAACAGAGCTGCACGACTTAATTCGTGACGGCATAAAAGATGTATTTAAACAGCAGCAGCTGATACCGAGCGCACAGCTTCCGAAAAAGTCAGCACCTGTGATCAAAAATGAGCAGCAGTTCATGACCTTTGATGAAAAACCTGCTGAAAGAAAAGTGCCGGAAAAAGCGCCTATGCCTTCGTATTCACCAATGAAGCTCAGTTCAGTTGTCAAAGAACCAGTTGAGATAGAAGACGAATTGCCTTCAGAGCAGCTTGAAACTCATTCTGTGGCTGAAACAAAACAAGATATTGCAGAGCCTGCTGTTTCAGAGGAATTGCCTGAAGCATTCGAACAGGAGCCCGCTCAGGAACTTCAGCAGCCATCATCTGAACGTGTGCCGATCATGTACCCGATCGGCCAGATGCATGGGACCTATATATTGGCGCAAAACGAAAACGGCTTATATATTATCGACCAGCATGCCGCCCAAGAGCGTATTAAATACGAATATTTTCGTGAAAAGGTTGGGGAGGTTGAGCCTGAGGTGCAGGACATGATTGTGCCGCTGACGTTCCATTATTCCACGAACGAGGCACTCATTATCGAACAGCATCTACAAGAGCTCGAAAGCGTAGGTGTCTTTTTAGAGTCTTTCGGCTCGAACAGTTACATCGTTCGCTGCCACCCGGCTTGGTTTCCAAAAGGAGAAGAAGCCGAGCTGATAGAAGAAATCATTCAGCAGGTGCTCGATTCGAAAAACATTGATATCAAAAAACTGCGCGAGGAAGCGGCGATTATGATGAGCTGCAAAGGTTCAATCAAAGCAAACCGCCACCTCAGAAACGATGAGATCAAAGCGCTCCTGGACGATCTCCGGAGCACATCAGACCCATTTACATGCCCGCACGGCCGTCCGATCATCATTCACCACTCGACATATGAGATGGAAAAGATGTTCAAACGCGTGATGTAGCAGGGTTTGGTGAAGGGGAATACACCCTTTTCCATATTTTTCCCATGCATTTCAAGCATTGAGATATTCTTCGGAATCACTCAATGCTATTTTTATTGTGTTTTTTCAGTAATATGAATTTAAACATTTGAAGTCATCTTGACTGTAGAAAATAAAAACTTACGTCAGCATAGGGAAGTCATTACATGGATTATGACGAAAGAGGAGCGTTTGGAGTATATAAAAAAACATCCAATCATTTCAACAGAAGAACCACAGACAAAGCTGCAAGTTTTCCCGATGAACGATTGGATGTGATGACAGTCATTAGACGTCACCCGTATGGAAAATAGAAACTCAACACTTTTATTATACCATACGGGGGCGTTTATAGTGAACTGTCCAAAACATATAGAAAATCTGGAACAGGTACTTAATCAAATTGAAAATGACAAAAATTACGTCATTGTGATTGACGGAAACAATAAATCATTCAAGTTAACGGAAATGCCAGAGCACTGGAAAACCTTCGTGCAAACGTCAAAAGGCAATCTTTCCAGAATTGATTTTGAGATCGGATATAAAATGTGACGCAGAGGGGCCGGTCCTCTGCAATATGGGAGGAACGGACATGGATAAATTGCAGGAAATTATAAGTGACTTGTCATTGTGGCAATTAGCTTCTGAGGAGGAGCTGCAGCCATGTGATATAAACGCAGGGCCTTGCTACATCATCGAAAAGAGATATGTCAAAGAAATTATGATCGGCTTCATGAAAAAGCAGCAGGCAATCATCGAGGAAAACAAGCGCCAGCAGGAAATAATGGTCCATCAATTCCGGCAGGCTCAGGAAGAGATTCAGCGGCTAAAAGGAGAATTAAAGCAAGCTCACGAGAAATGCGAAATGAAAGAGTATCTGATTTTAACCACTAGACATAGAGATATGACTTTCGGCGGCAGTGTTCATTTGTTTTGGGGAATCAACAGTAGCGGATATACAGCGATTCTACAGCGTGCGGGGCTTTATACAAAAGAAGAGGCCTTTAAAATCGGTAAGCATTCTGAGGGTCAGGACATACCGGTTCATTTCTCACAATTTGGATTTGACCGTGCTTTCTTTGAAACAAAAGAACGTTTTGTACAAATACTGTTCTGTATTCAATATCTGAGGAGTCTAAAAAGATCATTGCTGACTGGAAAAAGGATGGTGCTGCTGAATGATTCCTTTACAAGTAGAGCTTCAGCGGGCAGTCAAAGCTACGAAGGACGAAGCGATGACCATTTACGAGGCGGCCGAACACTTAAAGGTTAATGTCGAGGAAGTGCCTATGATCGTTGCTCAGGCTGACGATCTGAAAATGGTTGGTAAGGACGCAATTATTGCAAAAAGAGACAAGACAAATGGCTGGCTGATTGGGGTGATTGCAGTGGTTTTATTCCTTACGATTGCCGTTCTACCGGGAGTGATTGGGAGTAACTAGGCTAGGGGAAGAGGAGGCTCATAGCCTCCTCATAGTTAACTTGAATAGTAGGCGGTATAAGATCCATCAGGATAAAAAGTAACATTGTCTAAATAATATGTTGTTCCGTTTATAGTGATTGTTGGACCTGGCTCTGGATCAGAAGGTAATCCACGAACAACTAGGGTTCCTAATGCAGATACTTCCTTTGTTGTACTTTCTTCAGAATGAGTATTAGTAGGGCTTGCAGCAAAGGCAGGAGCAGCGGAAACGAGTAAAGCAAGGGACAATGCAGAACCAGTTAAAACTTTTTTCAATTTCATTTTAAACACTCCTTTTGTTTTTAGTACAACTGTATTATTACATGAAATAAAAAAATATCCAAGGGAATTTTTGTTAGTAATTTGTGAACTTAGTTTAAATATATAAATCCGCCCAGATGCCAGCTGCCCGAAATGCGGCTGCAGCTTGGGCGTTGAGGAGGAATTTGTGTGATGGATTACAGGCAAGTTCATAAGCTGAAAATCTTGCCGGAATACTTCAAGTAATATCCCTTGTGGCTCTAGCGCCATCCCACTTTTTGGTTGTGCGAATAAAGTCGTACTTTTGGTGATTTTGTACGAATAAGATCGTATTCATTATCAATTATATATTTGTAATCGAGAATAGAAAACAAATAATCTAGTAGAAAATAAAATAAAGCCCAAAAATATAATTTACATTAATTTACTAATATGTTAATATTTTTATTGTGCGAAACAACAATATGGGGGGAATAAAATGGTGAAAAAGATTCTTACTTTGTTTAGCGTACTTATTTGCTTGGCGATCAGTCCGTTTGCAACGGCGAATGCATCATCATTGAACTCTGAAAAACCGACTGCGAATTCTGTAACCCCGGCTGCTTCGTGTTATGACTCTTACGATTTTGACTTTGAATTTTTCACTAAACTCACGGGAATAACCAGAGCCCTTTGTGCAGGAACCTTGAATGTTTCAGGAGAAATTTATGCTACTGGATATGAATCGGAAGACAAAACGACAGTATTAGTTGAGATTAAAAAAGATGTATTGGGCACTGACCCAGTGATCGACAGTTTTACAATAGATGTTGCAGATGGTGAAACCACCTATTTTGATGAGGATTTAGTAGATATACCAGCAGGAAATTATTATATAGTCATGAAAAAACAATCAGGTTCATATTGGTATTTTGAAGGATCTGGAACAATTTCAACTTATTAAATACAAAAATATGCCCACACCTCTTCTGGTGTAGGCATATTTTTGTAGAAAAGTGTTTACATCGTAAACAGTCTAGCATGTTAAAGTTGGCGGCACTGATCGAGTAAGAGCGCAGAAATTAACGGATGTACTTAACCAAGCCGGATTTTCTGCGTAGTTATTGGCGGAAGACAGCCGACCTGCAGGAACTGACCCGGAAAATATCGCAAATAGAAATAGAACTGGTAAGAGTATTCAGCTTGAACTTAGTACCGGTTTAAGAAAGGCTATGTTCAATAAATTTAATCTCTTTGACCGTTATGTATCACAAAATGAACAGTTTTATAAATTTACAGAATTAATTTCTAAATTCGCGGATAAAAATTATTAGAATAATAGATAAAATAGAAGTATGAATATAAACGTAATTAAAATTAAATAAGTCCAAGACGGAAAGCCTGCGGACACTGAACTTACAGCATTAAAGCTGTTTGTTTGGTGTCCGTTTTTTATTTGAACGGAGGGATGGCATGAAGAAGAGGAAGAAAAAGCCCAATAAAAACGCACAGGAGCGTTCTGAACGGTTTTGGCGGCAAATGATGGGTGCAAGATAGGCAAACATTGAAAAGAGGCAAAGGCGGGGCTTTAAGACGCAAATAAACGGGAGGTAAAACTATGAATCAATTAACATTAAACATTCCTCAGATTGACGAAGAAGCGACTAAATTAAAAGCAGAGAAGCTGCTTGATCAATACCGGTTATATCTCTTACAGGTGCCAGATGATTTTTTGCCAAAGGTTACACCTACTTACAGCATTGTTCCACCAAGTATCACGAATGAGTTTCATTCCTCAACGGAAGATGCAGCATTAAAGCGTCTTGATTGGGAGATTCAGCGTGATAAATTCTTAAAAAGGATTCAAAGGGCTGTTAACCGGCTTTCTCAAAGAGAACGGCAGATCATCGTTATGCTCTATATGAAGCCGGAAGAAATGTATGATTATGAGGTATATGCAGAAATGGGAATGAGCCAGCGCAGCTATTATCGTGTAAAGGCAAAAGCTCTCTATAGGCTGGCGTTTGCTCTAAGAGAAGAAGTCTACAAGAAAGGGGCAGCTTCTTAATGAATTTTGTTCAGCCTATACGTGATCCGGAATGCATCTTTTACATCAAGAGGTTTTTAAAAGAGCAAAACATGAGGAATTACATGCTATTCGTGACCGGTATCAATTCAGTGCTCCGCATATCAGATATTCTGCAGCTGAGAGTGAGAGACGCGAAACGGCCATACTTCAATCTCATAGAGAAGAAAACGAAAAAGAAAAAGAGAATTGATATGACGCCAGCTCTTCAAAGAGAATTTAGGGCCTATGTCGAAGGGAAAGAGGATCATGAATTTCTCTTTAAAAGCCGTGAAGGGATTAACAAGCCAATATCCCGGTCGATGGCATACAAGATTCTCAGGGCGGCTGCTGAGTATGTTGGTTTAGATGACATCGGCACTCATACATTGAGGAAAATATTTGGCTATCACTTTTACAAACAAACGAAGGACGTTGCCATGCTGCAGGAGATATTTAATCACTCGGATCAACGGACAACCCTGCGGTATATTGGAATCAATCAAGACGCCATGAACAACGCTATGAAGAAATTCAAAATATAACCCGGCTCATCCAAAACAACAAGGATGGGCCTTTTTCTTTGCATTTTTCGTCAATTCCTCAAAAATAACAGGTGTGTAATTCATTTTAGGGATATTGGTTAAAAACAGAGAGGACAAGGAGTTGGTGGAGTTCGACGAGTTGCACAGTATAAAACATATGGGTAATTCGTGGATAATGTGGATATATATAAAAGTTAGTGTTAATTAATGCGTGATTGTGAGAAATGAAGCTGATATGATTAGTATAAAATGGAAGATGGAGGTATGTTTTGTGAGCAGCGAGAATAAATTTTGTAAGTGTGAAAATAGATCAGGATCACATACACAAATAGAAGATGATTTTCATTATTTTGATGAACCAGATATTTATTAAAGGAGGTGAACAGGATGAGTAGAGGTTCTGGATCAAAGAAAGAACAAAAAGGCATGGTTTGATGTGTTTTAAACTACATATCAGGTGGTGAATATTATGAGCAGAGGTGCAACAGCTTCACGTTTAGAACAAAAGGGCATGTATTAAGATTCATTCTGAATAGGCGGTGTTTCTGTAGAGGAATGACAGTTAAATAATTTTCGCAGAAACATGGCATGATAACGGCACACCATTTTGTTTACAGCCATGTATTATGGTAATAGGTAATAAATTGAGGAGCGGCACTGCTAATAAGTGGGTCGCTTCTTTTAATCTTGTTACTAAAAAACTATGTACTAAATTTTCAATTGTGAATGTAATTTCGTGATTAAGGAAAGTAAGCTTCGTAAATAATTCGACAAATCCTGCAAAATGTTCCTTTGTCCATTCCTTTCACCGATAATAAGGTGGGGGCGATTGAATGAGTTTCGAAACAAAATATCTTATTAGATGGGGTATTCCTGGATGGATGTTTCTTTTTTGGATAGTATTAAATCTTTTTATACAAGACCACAATTTAGTTATCAATAAAATCAACTGATTACTTCCATTTGGAATACACTTGGCATAAACAGCTATTGAAGGTAAACGATGAGGCGAGGGTCTATATCACTGATCGATACAGATATTTATTATCAACTGTTCATGGACTTGGAACAATGTTAATATCACAATTCATTTCTAGTGCTGTTACAATGTTACCTGGTTATATTAAATATGGCTTTCATGTCTGGCTTCACTTCGAAGCTCTGTTATATTGTTCAAATAATTAGATCCGTTGTGTTCATATTTAGTTTTAAATATTACACAAAGAATTTAAGAAGTTTTCAAGGGTTTGTTTTAAATGACTTAATAAATAACAATTTACCAGAGATAAAAAATAGAAGGTTGTTGACGTTCCTGATAGATGGGATGTCTTTTTATATTCTCTGTAAACTGCTTCCGGTAAATCTCGAGGAGAACTATTGGCGGTTTACGACTTGAGCGCGGTGGCAGTTTAGAGGGAATATTATTTAATGAAACCAACAACTCATTAAGAACGTATCAATATTAGTGCCGTATTTGATTAGCCTTATTTGGCAGATTACTTTTATGAAAGTGGTGATATGATGGATTGGCCTTGGTATGCTGCAATGATTATTGCGTTGGCAGTTGCATTTGGTTTATTTGATAGTAAAAAAAGAAAAAATAAAGGAAAAAAATAAAGTATGTAATGAATGGTATTGATGTGTAAAGCCTTGCGTATATTAATTAAAGATTGAATGCGTCTAACGCAAGGCTTTAACTAAGCGCAAATAAAGTGTTGAAGGTGTTACGCTCAGATAAAATTATTATCTTAAATTCTTTTTTATATTCGTTAAGGCGATTTTTATATTCTCTGTAAACTGCTTCCGGTAAATCTTACGATAGACAATTGGCGGTACGGTGGCAGTTTAGAAAGAATAAATATGTGATTAAAAGGGAATCGTTCGACAAATTTTGCGAACTGTTTCATTTCTAGTCCTCTTGTCTGATAATAAATCAAGAGGTGAAAGTTTATGAAATTTGAAGTTGTTTTTTGGTTTGATAATGAAAATTTAAGAACAGCTAAAGTAATTGCAGAATCTGAGAAAGCACTTATAAAAGAATTGCAAGAATGTGAACATTGGTATGAGTTTGAAGATGGTAAGCGTATAGCAAATGTTAATATGCGACTTGTCACGCAATTTGATGTGAAAAGAAAATAAAAAAGCATCCCTCGGGGTGCTTTTTTATTTGGGTAGTTGCGCGATGCAGGTGCACATGTGAACAGAGGAAAGGAATGTATGGGGGAGGGATTAACTTTTGTCTATTAAAAAGTAGTTTGAAACAATCATGTAAGGTATACTCTTCTCATAATGGAGGGAGTTACATGAAATACATAAATAATAATTACTTTGATATCTATTGGACTGCTTGCTGGCTGTTCAACCAGCAATGAAACGAAAAAAATTGACACTGCGAAACAGAATGAAATAAACAAGGAATCAAACACAGATGGGTTGTCTATAGTTGATGCTGGTGTTACTCAAGAAGACGAGTCTACAGACACAGCACAGGCAGAAGTTAACGAAACAGTAAAGGAAATTGCTACTCAAGCGTCATATGAAGGATTAAATGTAAACGATCCACCAGTTGATAAAGTTGTGAAGATAACTGGCACAGTCGAGAATGTAACGGATGAAGGTGGTGCTTTGGATTCGTTTATAATTTCTCAGGGAGAAGATGGTGAAAAGTGTATCAAGTGATGAACATGAGTTACTTAACATTAACTAAGGGTGATAAGCTTTCAGCTTACGGCCCTATGCAAGAAGGTGAAGAGACACCGGTGATTACAGGCGTTCTAGTAGAAAGAGAGTAAGACATCCGATTGGGCGTCTTTTTATATTGGCAAAGGAGAGATTATGAATAGGATACAAAATATTCGAAGGAGAAGTAAAGAGTACTAAACAATTCATTAAAAAGATTTCATATGTATCTTCACTCGCGAATGAAAGGACAAAGAGTGAGGGCTATGCCCTTAAGCCTTGAACCGCCTCTGGTTGCCCGATCCTGCCTCACCCGTAGCCGAGGCTGTGATGCACACTAGACACAGCAACAAGAAGAAACGAAACCATAACAAGTTTTTAGACATATTTTGATTTTTGTTTTGCATTCCAGGTTTCATTCCTCTAACTGTTTTACACTTTCTCGTTGACTTATAGGAAAGTGAGGCGACGAAAATGTCATTAAAGCATAAAACCGCTTGAATCAATCACAAGCGGTTTTTTATCTTTTTATGTTTTAGGCTGATCATCAAATGCTAGTTCAATGAACGCCATAAATGCTGATATGACAAAGAGTAATGCGTCCGGGATATAAATAGAATCCATAAAGTAATCTACTAAACAAATTGTTATGAAATTAGCGATGAAATAAAAAACAAATGTGAAAAGTGCTGTTTTTCTGATAGAAAGTGAATGGATCATTATCAAAGAAACGACTTTTGTTAGAGGGTCTATAACCAGTCCGGCAGCAAAGCATCCCAATATAAAAAACAATAAGGTTTGATTGGAATCGTATGTGATGCCGAGGATGGCAAATAGCCCTTTCATGCCGAAGAAATAACCGCCGAAGATCACAGCAGCTGCAATTGTGATAAGGAGGGCAATGGATACAATCACTATTATTTTTGAGCTTGGTTTTAAGTCTTTAAATGGCGTGTCGTGTTCTTTCTGGCTCACGTATTACACTCCTTACATGTTAGTGATTCACAATACAGCAGAACTCATCCCGAATATACTAAAATAATAATAAAAACAGGATATGTTTCCTAGGCAAGTGCCTAATGAAAAAAGCGAAAATCCGACAGGTATACTGAGAAAGCAGAGGCTTATTTCATATAAGCTCCTTATCTAGATGACTTGCATAAAGTGTAACATATATTTACAAAAGTGAAAAAATCCTTTTTCTATTGAAAAAGGATTTTTTAGCGAGACTAATTTTAACTTCTGAGATTTTTTGAAGCTTTCGCTTTTTTCGGCCAGATAAAATAACTGGCGGTGATCAGGCAATCAATGCCCAGAATGACTGTCCATAGCTTTAAAACACTGCTCAGCGCTTCGGTACGGGCAGCATCATTAATAAAATAAATCATCCCGGCCAGCAGCCCGGCACCAATAAGATAAGCGAGCACATGTCTGATCAAGCTTTTCGCATAATGTTTCGCATGATCCATTCCATAGCGCACAAGCGGTTTTGAGCCTTGCTTTGTTACATAATAACGGAATTTTTCATCCGCCCATTGGATCATTTGCTTGCCGAAAGCAATCGATACGCCGATGTACACTGCAGCAATCGCGTGTGCAGTAGTCGCAACGGCTCCGCGGTATAAGTCCGCAGACGTCATTATTAACAAAATCAGGTCAATGACAGGGGTTAAGGCAAAAAGAAACAGCCCTAATTTATCTTGTTTAAATAGATAGCGTACGACAAGGCCTAACACTATTACAACCCAAAATCCTATTTCGCAGAAGACAATCATCCAAGCGACACTGTTCAATCTGTTCCCCTCTTTCTAATACAGTTGTATTATTTAATATGATTTTATCATCTGCGTTTTTATAAAACAACTGTATTATAGAAATTGCTCTCTGATTTTTTTCTTGGTAAAATAAAGATATGCCAAAACAAATTGACCATGAAAAAAGAAGAAAACACATTGCAGAAGCGACATGGCGGGTGATTTTAGAACGAGGGATGGAGGGGGCCTCAGTCAGAAACATTGCCAAAGAAGCAGGACTGTCGTTAGGTGCGCTTCGCCATTATTTTTCAACTCAGGATGAATTGCTTGTTTTTGCAATGAAACTTGTGAAAGAAAAGGTGACAGCCCGCATTAATAAAATTGCTGCCCTTGATTTGCCGCCTAAAGAAAAAGTGTTACACATACTGCTTGAAATTGTCCCGACAAATGCTGAAACGATTAGAGAGATGGAGGTATGGTTTGCTTTTACTGTTTATGCGAGACATAAAGACAATATGTTTGATGCGGGACATGATGAGATTTACAAAGCAATTCGAAATCTGATCGACTACTTGGACCAGCTTCATTTATTGCAAAAACATGCTGATAAAGAAATAGAAGAAGAGAGGCTGTACGCCTTAATTGATGGCTTGGCTTTACATGCGATGTTTGACCCTCGCCGTGTGAATAAAGAACGGATCAAACGTGTTATTATGCAGCATTTACAATCTATATGCGTTGATGAATCAGCCCAAGAGTGAATAGGTCACTGCAAAAAGTTATTCTTAATGGACAAGTCTCCAAAAAGAATAACTTTTTTTATGTGAATCAAGCCGTAACTGCAAGAATGAATTGAAGAATGGAAAAGCCGCATACCGTTTGGTAAAGTGGGAATGGAAGAGAGAATGAAAGAACTTCATATTGATAGGAATGGTGAAAATGGTTACTTATGCGGTACATACGATCAAAACATTTCATCAAGGGTGGACTAACTATTGTTACATCATTGAAGATATTGTAAGCCGATCTGCGATAGTTGTTGATCCATCATGGGAATTGAGTAAACTAACTAATAAACTTTCTGAACTGGAGGTTGATTTATCAGCAATTCTTTTAACGCACTCTCATTATGATCATGTAAATCTTGTTGAGCCGCTCACGGCATTATTTCATCCTCAAGTGTATATGTCGAAAACAGAAATCGACTTTTACCAATTCAGATGCAAAAACTTAATTGCTCTTCAAGACCTTGAAACCATCAGCATAGGAATGACGAAAGCGCAATGTCTGCTTACACCTGGGCATACAGCCGGCGGGATGTGTTATTTGTTTTCAGAAAGTATATTCACAGGAGATACGATTTTTACGGAAGGATGCGGGATATGTGAAGATCATGGCAGTTCCGCAGATGATATGTTCGACAGTGTTCAGAGGATAAAATCCATCGTTTCCCCAGAAGTGCGGGTTTATCCGGGGCATTCATTTGGTCAAACACCAGGGCAAACAATAGGTGAGCTTTTAAAACATAATATTTATTTTCAGATTGATAAAAGAGAATACTTTGTGAAATTCCGCAATAGAAAAAACCAAAGAGGTATTTTTGATTTTAAATAAGTTTTTCCGAAATCATTCTATTAGACTATTTTCTTTCTGCATCCGAAAGATTTGCCTTTTGAAAAATGATGACAAAGCACGGGTTGATTTTATTAAGTAATGAAATGAAGCTTATGTATCATCATCTTTTGGCACAAATGATATGCAGGTCTATTTTCTTATGTTTTACAGCATGTCCTGATTCTTTATACCTTTATGGAAAAATGCAGAGAAAAAACGATGGAAAGTGTAGGAAAAATTAACTTGACGGATAATATTTACAGAGGTTACCATCAACATGAACATGCTACTATTTATCCGGGGCAATACTTATATTTTCTATAACGTAAGTCAGCAGGTAATTATATATGCGGGGAAGGGTGGCTTTAATAGAATGATCACATATGTTTTTCCGGGACAGGGTTCACAGAAACAGGGAATGGGCAGTGAGTTATTTGATGAGTTTAAAGAACTGACGGCACAAGCAGATGAGATCTTAGGGTATTCTATCAAACGCCTATGCATAGAAAATCCTTATTCAAACTTAAACAAAACGCAATTTACTCAGCCGGCCTTATATGTAGTGAACGCATTAAGCTACCTGAAAAAAATACAGGAAACAGACATAAAACCCGATTTTGTTGCCGGGCACAGCCTTGGAGAATACAATGCGCTATTTGCGGCTGAAGCCTTTGATTTTGAGACGGGGTTAAAGCTTGTCAGAAAAAGAGGCGAGCTTATGAGCATGGTAAGCAACGGCGGTATGGCGGCCGTTATGGGACTAAATGAAGAACAGGTTTCAGAGGTTTTGATAGATCATCATTTACATGCGATTGACATTGCGAATGTAAATGCTCCTTATCAAATTGTGATTTCAGGTCAAAAAGAAGATATTGACAAAGCCGCACCCATCTTTGAAGCCAAGACAGACGTTACGATGTTTCTCCCCTTAAACGTCAGCGGTGCGTTTCATTCCAGATACATGAATCATGCAAAGCAGGAGTTTGAACAATTTCTTGACACTTTTCATTTTGCTCCTTTATCTATTCCGGTTATTTCTAATGTATATGCCAGACCGTACTCTTCTGAAGTAATTAAGCCGACACTGGCGGATCAAATCACCCATTCGGTAAAATGGACTGAAAGTATACGCTTTTTAATGGAAAAAGGTCAAATGGAGTTTGAGGAAATAGGACCGGGAAATGTGTTAACAGGATTGATCCGCCGCATTGAAACAGATACGGAACCTATGACACGCTAAACCGATTTCTATACCAAAAGGCCTCAAATTCGGGTCAAAAGTATACGTGATGCATGATTCGATAGACACTGTTAAAACTGAAAGAATTTATATACTGTTACATAAAGAGGCTCATAAAAAAAGTTCGCTCTCTAGCGGACATTTGCACTACCGCAGTCAGTTTTTATATTACGATAAACCATCGCTCTCCTTTCAAGAGAACCGCCCTTTATTTCAAAAACATCTAAGTCATAATAGAGTCGATGTTTTTGGCGATGCCAAAATGATTCACATCAAATTCAGATACTTCCAAGATCACTTCATTAACGAGCTTCCACATCCAGAACAACAAAACCAAAGCATTTTTCCATTCATGTTATAAACCATAAAACGAGGCTTTTCTCACAGCCAGCCAGCACCATCATATTTTCGTAACTCACCTTTAAATACATAAAAAAGAAGGTTATAAAAATGAATGAACCACTCGTTTTTATGTTTTCCGGACAAGGCTCTCAGTACTATCATATGGGAAAAGAATTATTCAGCGGAAACACCGTTTTTCGCCAATGTATGCTTGAAATGGATGCCATTGTCTCTCGGCGAATCGGCATATCTATAGTCAATGAAATGTATCATCCCGCTAAGCGTGTATCGGATCCGTTTGACCGTGTCCTTTATACGCACCCCGCTATTTTTATGGTTGAGTATTCTTTATATCGGGTTTTCGCAGAAAAGGGAATCCAGCCTGATTACGTGCTGGGGGCAAGTCTGGGAGAATTCGCGTCAGCTGCTGCTTCCGGTGTTTTAGACGCAAAAGAGATACTGGAATGCATACTTGAACAGGCTACCGTCATCGAAAAATACTGCGATAAAGGAAAAATGCTGGCTATACTCGACAAACCGCAACTATTACTTGATCATCCGCAGCTATTTGAAAATAGTGAATTAACCTCCATTCATTATGATTCGCACTTTGTCATTTCGGGAGAAAGTGAAAACATACAGCAGATCACTGATGTCCTGAGAGAGAACGGGATTCTCTGCCAGCCGCTGCCTGTATCCTACGGATTTCATTCTTCCCTTATTGATCCTGCAGAAGATGTATATAAAGAATTTTTAAGATCAAAATCTTTTAAACACCCTTCAATCCCGTTGGTATCCTGTTTAACGGGAAGGAGCATTCGCGAGATTCATAACGATTTCTTTTGGGATACTGTAAGAAGACCAATGAGATTTCGAGAAGCTATTCAATTTTTGGAAAGTCAGCATACGTGCCATTTCATTGATTTGGGGCCTTCAGGAACCTTAGCTGCGTTTGTTAAACAATTAATCTCGGGAGATTCAGCGAATCGCTGTTATTCAATCATCACACCATTTCATCAGGAGCTGAAAAATCTGGAGATGGTTGAGCGTTTACAGAAACTAGAAAGGAAGTAAACAAGATGATTACATATGTTTTTCCAGGACAAGGCTCCCAGCAAAAAGGAATGGGACAAGGACTTTTTGAGCAATATCAGCATTTGACGGACCAAGCAGATCAAATACTTGGATATTCAATCAAAAAACTCTGTACTGAAAAAGGCTATTTCGATGTCAATCATACTCAATATACTCAGCCTGCTTTATACGTGGTCAATGCACTCAGTTATTTGAAAAAGCAGGAGGAGATCGGCGAAAAACCTGATTTTGCGGCGGGGCATAGCTTAGGAGAATACAACGCGCTGTTTGCAGCAGGCGCATTTGACTTTGGGACAGGCTTAAAGCTGGTGAAAAAAAGAGGCGAGCTGATGGGACGGGTTACTGGAGGCGGTATGGCTGCGGTGATCGGTTTAGATAAGGAACAAGTTGCAGCCGTATTAGAAGAACATCATTTACATACGATTGATGTGGCAAATGAGAATACACCTCGGCAAATTGTGATTTCCGGGCAAAAAAAAGATATTGAAAAAGCGGGAGCTGTTTTTGAAACCATCCAGGATGTAAAGCTGTTCCACCCGTTAAACGTAAGCGGAGCTTTTCATTCCAGGTATATGGATGAAGCAAAACAAGAATTTAAGCAATTTATAGAAACATTCCATTTTGCGCCTTTGTCTTTTCCGGTTATCTCGAATGTATATGCAGAGCCTTATCAACAGGAAAGGCTGAAAGAGACCCTGTCTCAACAAATGAACAGCACGGTTAGATGGACAGACAGCATTCGTTTTCTTATGGGAAGAGGAGCAATGGAGTTTGAAGAAGTCGGTCCTGGAAAGGTGTTAACCGGCTTAATTACCCGCATAAAAAATGAAGCGGAGCCGTTAACACATCATGCTGATTCAACAGAGAAAAATGTCTTTCCCGGCCAGCAAAATGAACAAGCAGAAACTGACGCCCATTCAGCTCGAATTTCTGCTGAGATTACAGCTCATTCATTAGGAAGTGCCGAGTTTAAAAAAGACTATCAACTTACATATGCTTATCTTGCAGGAGGAATGTACCGCGGTATTGCTTCGAAAGAAATGGTTGTAAAGATGTCAAAAGCGGGGATGATGGGGTTCTTTGGCACGGGCGGTTTGGATCTGAATGACGTTGAGGATGCGATTCTGTCTATTCAAGGCGAATTGGGGCAGGGACAAGCCTATGGCATTAACCTGGTGCACAATATGAAGCATATTGAATCAGAAGAAAAAATGATTGATCTTTTATTGAAACATAATGTGAAACATTTGGAAGCCTCCGCATTTTTAAGTGTCACTCCTGCTTTAGTAAGATATCGCGCCAAAGGATTGAAACGGCGTCCAAACGGTGAAGTGATATGTTTAAATCGAATGATAGCGAAAATCTCAAGGCCGGAGGTTGCCGAATCCTTTATGAGTCCTGCGCCGGAGAATATGGTAGAGAAGCTTTTAAGAGAAAACAAAATCACAACTAGTGAAGCTGAGTTATTGCGGGAGATCCCTGTGGCAGAGGATATTTGTGTGGAAGCAGACTCAGGCGGTCATACGGACGGCGGTGTCGCATACAGCTTGATGCCGGCGATGACATTATTAAGAGACGAAATGATGAAAAAGTATCGATATAACAAAAAAATACGCGTCGGTGCGGCAGGCGGGATAGGAACTCCTGAGGCGGCGATGGCTGCCTTTATGCTCGGTGCTGATTTTATCTTAACCGGCTCAATCAATCAGTGTACGGTTGAAGCGGCCACAAGTGACAGAGTGAAAGATTTATTGCAGCAAATGAATGTTCAAGATACGGCGTATGCGCCAGCGGGTGATATGTTCGAATCGGGCAGCAAAGTGCAAGTGCTGAAAAAAGGTGTGTTTTTTCCGGCGCGAGCCAGCAAGCTGCATGAACTTTACCAGCGATTTGGATCATTGAGTGAGATCGATCAAAAGACCTTAACTCAGCTTGAGGAGAAATATTTTAAACGCAGTATCGAAAAAATATATGAAGATATTAAATTACACTATCCATCGGCAGAGATTGAGAAGGCTGAACGGAATCCGAAACATAAGATGGCATTGATTTTCAGATGGTACTTTAGGTACAGCTCGCAATTGGCGATCAGCGGAAGCGAAGAGTCTAAAGTCGATTATCAAGTTCACTGCGGCCCTGCGTTAGGGGCTTTTAATCAATGGGTCAAAGGCTCGGAATTAGAGAGCTGGCGGAACCGTCATGTGGATGACATCGGGAAAATATTAATGAGAGAAACCGCAAAGTTACTTAACGACAGAATTGCATTATTTTCTCAAAAGGCGCTTTAAAGTCTATTGTACAATAATAAAAGATTGAATATTGCGAAAAAATGGGCCGAGCCTGCATGTTTAACATTTCATTTTAAGGAGAGACAAACGTTATGAATAAACAGAAAGTCTTCGAAGTATTGATTACTAATATTTGTGAGGTTCTTCCGGAATTGGACGGACATCGTTTTGAGCCTGAAGATCGATTAGCTGATTTAGGGGCTGATTCTGTAGACAGGGCTGAAATTATAACCATGGTGCTTGAGGATTTATCATTAAAAATCCCTCGTGTCGAGCTGTCTGGTGTGAACAACATCGGCGAATTAGCTGAGGTGCTTTATGACAAAGTACAATCCGCCTGAGATTCTGGTGACCGGTGTCGGAGTAACGGCAGCGATCGGCCAAGGGAAAGAGGCTTTTGTTTCTTCGTTATTGTCTGGGAGGCATGCCTTTGAAGTGATGCAGCGCCCTGGCAGACAAAAAGACAGCCGGTTTATTGGGGCTGAAATTCCTTCGTTATCTTATCCGGACCGTCTTTCTAAGAAACTGCTAAGAAAAGCGTCATTTTCCAGCCGGGCTGCTTTGGTTACTCTCTCAGAAGCCTGGGAGGAGGCGAAGTTAGACGATGCTGGTTCCGCACGTATCGGGCTGGTAGCAGGAGGATCGAACTTTCAGCAAAGAGAGACCCTCCAGCATTATGAGAATTATAGGGACCGCTCTGGTTTCATGTCGCCAGCATATGCACTGTCTTTTATGGATAGCGATCTTTGCGGTCTTTGTACAGAACAGTTTGGAATCACCGGTTTAGCTTATACGGCGGGAGGTGCTTCCGCAAGCGGCCAGTTAGCGGTGATTCAAGCAATTCAGCAAGTCCTGTCAGGAGAGGTAGATATTTGCATCGCACTGGGGGCGTTAATGGATATTTCCTATATGGAATGTGAGGCGCTTAGGGCTTTAGGCGCTATGGGAACGGATAAATATGCTGATGAGCCGGAAAAAGCGTGCCGTCCCTTTGACCAGAACAGAGATGGATTTATTTATGGAGAATGCTGCGGCGCATTGGTGATAGAACGAAAAGATACGGCTGTCCGCCGGGGCGTAAAACCCTATGCTGCATTGTCAGGATGGTCAATCAAAGTAGATGGGAACCGCAATCCTGATCCTTCTTTAGAAGGGGAGATCTATGTCATACAAAAGGCATTGGAGCGAGCCGGTCTCACACCTGAAGAAATTGATTACATAAACCCTCATGGCACGGGTTCTTTCATTGGAGATGAAATTGAATTGAAGGCGCTGCATGCTTGCGGTCTTTCTCATGCTTATATAAATGCAACAAAATCAATAACCGGGCATGGGCTCAGTGCAGCAGGCATTGTTGAGATTATTTCTGTACTGCTTCAAATGAAAGAATCACGCCTGCATCCGAGCCGGAATTTACATGATCCAATTGATCCTTCCTTGCATTGGGTGACGGATCAATCAATTTCACACGACATAAAAAACGCGTTGAGTTTAAGCATGGGTTTTGGCGGAATGAATACCGCTGTTTGTATACAAAACATTGAAAAATGCGGAGGCGAATCATAAATGGTTTCTGCTGGAATAGAAGCGATGAATGTCTTTGGCGGAACGGCATACCTTGATGTCATGCAATTAGCCAAGTACAGACATTTAGATACTGCTAGATTTGAAAATTTATTAATGAAGGAAAAAGCGGTAGCACTGCCTTACGAAGATCCTGTGACCTTTGGAGTGAATGCGGCTAAACCGATTATTGATTCACTAAGTGACGCAGAGAAGGACAGGATTGAATTGCTGATCACCTGTTCCGAATCTGGGATCGATTTTGGAAAATCATTAAGCACCTATATCCATGAATATTTAGGGCTCAATCGCAACTGCCGTTTGTTCGAAATAAAACAAGCCTGTTATTCAGGAACTGCCGGATTTCAAATGGCAGTGAATTTTATATTATCCCAGACGTCTCCGGGTGCCAAAGCACTGGTCATCGCCAGTGATATTTCCCGTTTTTTAATCGCTGAAGGCGGAGACGCTTTAAGTGAGGATTGGTCCTATGCCGAACCGAGTGCCGGAGCGGGAGCAGTGGCTGTTTTGATAGGCGAAAATCCCGAGGTGTTTCAAGTTGATCCCGGGGCAAACGGCTATTACGGCTACGAAGTGATGGATACGTGCCGTCCCATTCCCGACAGTGAGGCGGGAGATGCTGACCTGTCTTTAATGTCATATTTGGATTGCTGTGAACAAACGTTCTTGGAATATCAAAAACGTGTACCCGGGGCTCATTATCAAGATACGTTTCAATATCTAGCCTACCATACGCCTTTTGGCGGGATGGTGAAAGGGGCGCACCGGACGATGATGCGTAAGATGGCAAAGGCGAAAACGGCCGAGATAGAAACTGATTTTTTGAAACGGGTACAGCCTGGATTGCTCTACTGCCAAAGGGTCGGAAACATTATGGGAGCCGCATTGCTTCTGGCGTTGGCTAGCACTATTGACAAAGCGCAGCTTGACTCGCCTAAACGAATCGGCTGTTTCTCCTATGGTTCAGGCTGCTGTTCTGAATTTTACAGCGGAATAGCAACGCCTCAAGGCCAAAAACGCCAGCGTTTATTTGAAATCGAGAAGCACTTGGACAATCGATATCATCTTTCAATGGATGAGTATGAAACGCTGTTCAAGGGAAGCGGGATGGTCCGGTTCGGAACTCGTAATGTCAAGCTGGATCTTGAGATGATTCCGGGGGTATTGCAGTTTCATCAAGAAAAGCCGAGGCTGTTTTTAGAAGAAATTTCTGAGTTTCATCGCAAGTACAGGTGGATGTCGTGACATACCAAACGATTAAGGTCCGGTTTCAAGAGTCAATTTGCTATCTAACCTTTCATCGTCCTGACGCTAATAATACGATCAATGACCAATTAATCGATGAATGTTTACAAGTGATGAATCAATGTGAGACAGCTTCCGTTACGGTCATTGTTTTAGAGGGGCTCCCGGAGGTATTTTGTTTCGGAGCGGATTTTCAAGAAATATATCAGGAGATGAAAAGCGGCAGAAAACAAGCGAGTTCTCAAGAACCTCTCTATGATTTGTGGCTGAAATTGCAGACTGGTCCTTTTGTCACCATTTCACATGTGCGGGGAAAAGTAAATGCCGGAGGTCTTGGATTTGTGGCTGCCAGTGATATTGTCATTGCGGATCAAACTGCATCATTCAGTCTGTCCGAGTTATTATTTGGTCTTTATCCAGCTTGTGTGCTGCCATTTCTGATTCGCAGGATCGGCTATCAAAAAGCGCATTATATGACATTAATGACAAAACCGATTTTTGTTCAGGAAGCCATGGAATGGGGCTTGGTAGATGCCTATGACGCTCAAAGCGAGGTCCTGCTGAGAAAGCATTTATTGCGCTTACGGCGGTTAAATAAAAAGGCAATTGCGCGGTATAAACAGTTTATCAATTCATTGGATGACCGCCCGCGCCGTACGAAATCCATGGCTTTAACTGAAAATCAAGACATGTTTTCCGACCCTCAAAATCAAATGGGAATCATAAGGTACGTTGAAACGGGGCAGTTCCCTTGGGAGAAGAGCCCGTAAACTGTGTGAAATACATACAATCAGAAACCGTTAGGAGGACATCATGACGCATTCTGTTGTAGAGCTTTTTGAAATCGAGCCCGCTATTATTCAGGTCAAGATGCATGACCGTGTTCATAAAAACGCGTTTTCGCAAGAACTCACAGACGGATTAATTCAAGCGTTCGAATTCATTCGCAATCAACAAAACTATAAAGCAGTGATTTTAACGGGATACGACAATTATTTTGCTTCAGGCGGAACACAAGAAGGTTTGCTGAGAATCCAGCAAGGAATCACCAAGTTTACTGATGACAATCTCTATTCTCTGGCACTTGATTGCAGAATTCCCGTCATTGCTGCCATGCAGGGTCACGGAATTGGGGGCGGCTTTGTCATGGGGCTCTTTGCTGATTTTGTTATTCTGAGCAGGGAGAGTGTGTATACCACTAATTTTATGAAATACGGGTTTACACCAGGTATGGGAGCTACTTTTATCGTTCCCCAAAAACTCGGGTTCAGCTTGGCGCAGGAGTTATTAATGAATGCAGGCAATTACCGGGGAGCCGATCTCGAAAAAAGAGGAATACCCTTTAAAGTCCTCCCTCGATCTGAAGTTTTGGAGTATGCTGTGGAGCTGGCGCGTGAGCTGGCGGAAAAACCGAGAAACTCCTTAATTACACTAAAAGACCACTTGGTTGCGCCGCTTCGCGAGCAGCTTCCCAGCGTGATAGAACAGGAGCTCGTTATGCATGAGAAAACATTTCATCAAGACGAAGTCAAAACGAGAATCACAGGTTTATATGGGAATTAATTGAATTAGAAACGATCGTCGTGTGATACATAAAAATGTGCAGGTGAAATGGAGGCAGCTCTATGAGAAATGATGTGAATACCCGCGGATTAGCTAATCCCTCTGTCAGTTATGGGGAGCCATTACATATATCCGAAGATCAACCGGCTACAATACCCGAGGTTTTATACAAAACTGCAGTGGAGCTTGGAGAAACAAAGGGGATCATTTATCTGCAGCCGGATGGAACTGAGATTCATCAATCTTACGGCCGTTTATGGAAGGATGCGCTGCGTATTGTGAAGGGGCTCCGTCAATCTGGCCTGAGAGCAAAGGACAATGTGATCTTGCAGCTTGGTGACAATTCACAATTTATCCCTGCTTTCTGGGGCTGTGTTTCAACTGGAATTGTTCCGGCGCCTTTAGCTGTTGCCCCGGCGTACACAGAGTCGAACAGCGGGACTCAAAAGCTGAAAGACGCATGGACACTTCTTGACAGGCCGCCGGTGGTTACGAGTCGGGAATTGCTTCAGGAAATGATTGATTGGGCAAAAGAGCAAGAACTTGAAGGTTTTCGCGCCTTTGCTGTCGAGGATCTTTACCGTGATGAGATGGAAACCGACTGGCATCAAGCTCATCCTGAAGATTTGGCGCTTCTGCTGCTGACTTCAGGGAGTACGGGCACTCCCAAAGCAGTCATGCTCAATCACAAAAATATTTTAAGCATGGTGAAAGGCATTATTCAAATGCAAGGTTTTACAAGAGAGGATATCACGTTTAACTGGATGCCGTTTGATCATGTCGGAGGCATTGGGATGCTTCATTTGCGGGATGTCTATCTTGGCTGCCAAGAAATCAACGTCGCAAGTGAAACGATTTTGATGGAACCTCTAAAATGGCTTGATTGGATTGATCATTACCGTGCTTCTGTTACGTGGGCGCCGAATTTTGCTTTCGGACTTGTCACTGATTTTTCTGATGAAATGAAAAATCGAAACTGGGACCTGTCATCCATGCGCTATATGCTCAATGGCGGTGAAGCGATGGTCGCTAAAGTCGGGCGCAGAATGCTAGAGCTTTTAGAACCTCACGGATTGCCTGGTGACGCGATTCGCCCTGCATGGGGCATGTCTGAAACTTCATCCGGCGTGATTTTCTCTCGTGAGTTTACCCGTGCCGCAACAAGCGATGATGATGGTTTTGTGGAAATAGGCTCCCCGATTCCTGGATTCTCCATGAGGATTGTGGATGACCATAATGAATTGGTTGAGGAAGGCGAGATCGGCCGTTTTCAAGTCTCTGGCCTCTCTGTTACCAGCGGATATTATCGGCGCCCGGATTTGAATGAGAGTGTGTTTACGGAGGATGGCTGGTTTGAAACTGGCGATCTCGGTTTTTTGCGCAATGGGCGTCTAACCATTACGGGCCGTACGAAAGATGCGATTATTATTAATGGTGTCAATTACTACAGCCATGCGATTGAATCCGCGGTTGAAGAATTAGCGGAAATCGAAACTTCTTATACTGCCGCTTGTGCTGTCCGTGTGAATAACAATACAACGGATCAGCTGGCTATCTTCTTTGTTACTTCCACCCAGATGAATGATGATGAAATCGTTCAGCTTCTTAGAAACATACAGTACCATGTCACGCAGACAATCGGTGTGACTCCCGAATTTTTGCTTCCGGTGCATAAAGAAGAGATTCCGAAAACAGCTATAGGAAAGATTCAGCGCACACAGCTGAAAACGGCATTTGAAAATGGGGAGTTCGACCACTTGCTTCACAAACCGAACCGTATAAACGGTGAGGGAGAGACACAAGAAGCAGATGATGCCAAAAGAATAAGAGAAGATATACAGGAATATCTGCTCAGTTGTTTTACTGATGAGCTTCATGTTTCCCGCAATTGGATTGAGTCCAACACCAATATCCAAAGCCTTGGTATTGACTCTATTAAGATGATGAAGCTTATTCGGGCGGTCGAGAAAAAATACCGCATCAGACTTACAGCCAGAGAGTTATATAAGTATCCTGCAATCGAATCACTGGCAAACTATCTGTCTGAAAAAGAAGATTTGCGGAGCAGCCTGTCTGGTGACAAAGATAGCATTGACGCACCCCAATCAGAAGAGGCGGAAAAAAAGCAAGCAGCCTTTCAACCTCTTTCTGAAGTTCAAAAAGGTTTGTGGACTTTGCAAAAAATGTCACCTGAAAATAGCGCTTATCACGTACCTCTCTGTTTTCGATTTACGTCAGCGCTTCACCTTGAAACCTTAAAGCAAGCTTTTCACTATGTGCTGAAACAGCATCCGATATTAAAGCATGTGATTCAAGAACAAGACGGAGTGCCTTGCCTCAAAAATGAGCCGGCGCTGTCTCTTGATATCAAAACAGAAGACATTTCGGATATGAAAGAGTCTGACACAACTGCTTATCTTAGAAAACAAGTAAAAGCACCGTATGTAAAGGAAAACAGCCCGTTAATGCGCGTCCGTGTTTTTTCCAGATCAGAAGAAGAGCACTTTATGCTTGTGGTTATTCACCATATTATTTTTGACGGGATTTCTTCCCTGACGTTTATTCGCAGCCTTTTTGACAGCTATAAGCTTCTATTAGAAGGACAGGAGCCGAAAGAGTCTGTTTCACCGGCCGTTTATCACGATTTTGCCGCTTGGGAACAGAACATGCTTGCCGGTGAAGACGGCGAGAAACATCGTTCGTACTGGCGGAAACAGCTATCGGGCACATTGCCGAATCTTCAGCTGCCGGCTGTAAGCACCAGTACGTCCGTTTCAGAGTTTAAGGAAGACACATACGCTCGGCGGCTGCCCAGCAGTTTAATGAAGCGTGTCAGATCGTTTGCCAAAGAGCATTCTACAAATGTTTCAACGGTATTGCTGAGCTGCTATATGATGCTGTTAGGCCGTTATTGCGATCAGAAAGAACTGATCGTCGGCATGCCTGCGATGGTGAGACCTGAAGAGCGATTTGATTCCTCTATTGGGCATTTTCTCAATATGCTGCCTATCCGGGGTGAACTGAAAGCGGCAGAAACTTTTTCTGAGTTCGTTTCGAGATTGCAATTCACAATCCTCGATGGACTGGATCATGCGGCTTATCCTTTTCCAAAAATGGTGCGGGATTTGAATATTTCTCGCCAGCAAGCAGGTTCACCTGTTTTTCAGACAGCTTTTTTCTATCAGAATTTTCTTCAAACTGGAAGTTATCAAAGTCTGTTGAGTAAATTTAAGGATTCCTTTTCTGTTGATTTCGTTGAGAGTATTCATCAAGAGGGTGAATACGAATTGGTGTTTGAGCTATGGGAAGAAGAAGAAAAAATGGAGCTGAACATCAAATACAATACTGGGCTGTTTGATACCGTTACTATTTCCGCTATGTTCGATCACTTTGTTTATTTAACAGAACAGGCTGTTGGGAGTCCTTCTCAGACTTTAAAAGAGTATTCCTTATTAACTGACGAAGAGGAACAAATGATTCTCAGAACGTGGAACGCTACTGACAAGAATTATCCACATGCGTGTTTTCATGAGTTATTTGAGCAGCAGGCGAAAAAGACGCCTAATCGGGCGGCTGTCAGCTATAAAGGTGAAACATTGACGTATCGGGAGCTTGATGAAAAAAGCACACAGCTGGCCATATATTTGCAGGCGCATGGAGCGGGGCCGGATCGCTTGGCAGGTATCTATGTGGATCGATCGCTGGAAATGATTGTGGGTTTATTGGCGATTCTCAAGGCAGGAGGAGCATATGTGCCGTTAGACCCGTCTTATCCGGCTGAGCGATTGGAATACATGCTGAAGGACAGTGAAGTCTCCATTACACTGACTACTTCCGAATTGGCCAATACTTTAAGCTGGAATGGGGTTCAGACAGTTTTGTTAGATCAGGACTGGGATGATGTCACTCAAGCCGCTTTTGATCGACGTGTTCTTTCGCGCACCGTCAAGCCGGAAAACTTGGCTTATGTCATTTATACGTCCGGCAGCACAGGGAAGCCCAAAGGTGTCATGATTCCGCATAAAGCGTTGACAAACTTTCTCGTTTCTATGGGTGAGACGCCCGGTCTTTCATCAGCGGATAGCCTGCTTGCTGTGACAACCTACTGTTTTGATATAGCTGCTTTAGAGCTATATCTGCCTTTGATAAAGGGGGCGCAGTGCCATATTTGCCAAACTGAACATACAAAAGACGTTGAAAAACTGAAGCGCGACATACAAGATTTGAGACCGACAATCATGCAAGCAACTCCTGCGACATGGAAAATGCTCTTTTATTCAGGCTGGAAAAATGAAGAGGGAGTCAAGATTCTATGCGGAGGCGAAGCCTTACCTGAAAAACTAAAGCGGCATTTTCTCAATACGGACAGCGAAGCCTGGAATATGTTCGGACCTACGGAAACAACAGTCTGGTCTGCGGTCCAGCGTGTGAATGAAGAAAGCTCTCACATCACGATAGGCCGGCCTATCGCAAATACACGGATTTATATTACCAATTCGCAGCTTACGCCTGTCCCGGCTGGTGTCCCGGGAGAGCTTTGCATTGCGGGGGACGGAGTGGCAAAGGGCTATTACAAACAGGGTGAATTGACGGATGAAAGATTTATAGACAGCCCTTTTGAGCCTGGGTCAAAGCTTTATAGAACAGGTGACAAGGCACGCTGGCTTCCGGGAGGCAGGATTGAATATATCGGCCGCATCGACAACCAGGTGAAAATACGCGGATTCCGCATTGAGCTTGGCGATATTGAAAGCCGGCTTAATGAACATCCGGCTATTCAGGAAAGCGTCATTCTGGCAGCTGAACAGGATGGAGACGAGAAGCTCGCTGCCTATTATACAGGGAAAGATGCAAATTTATCTCTATCATCAAGGGAGCTGCGGAATTATTTAAAAAACAGTTTACCAGCCTATATGGTGCCTTCTTATTTTACCCAGCTTGACCATATGCCGTTAACACCGAACGGCAAGATAGACAGAAATACTCTGAAGAAACAAAAAGTGACAGCGAAGCAGCCAAGGCAAGGGAATATTGCTTCTATGAAAATACAGGAAACTATTTTATCTATTTGGCAAGATGTACTGAACGTTTATGACATTGAGCAGGAAGACGGATTTTTCGATGTGGGAGGCGATTCGCTTCTCGCTGTTACGGCTGCCGAACGCATCAAGCATGAACTATCCTGTGAGTTTACTGTCACAGACTTGTTTGAATACTCAACGATCAAAGGCATCAGTAAATATATCACTGAACAGCAAATGGCGGATACTGGTTTCTCTTTGACTTTAGCATCAGCGGAAAAGTCAGATAAGCCTATTCACATGCAAAATGTTACTGGTGATTTTCCGGATTATTATGAGGACAGTGTAGCGATTATTGGGATATCGTGTGAATTTCCAGGTGCGAAAAACCATGCTGAGTTTTGGGAGAACCTTAGAGACGGCAAGGAAAGTATTAAATTTTTCAGTACAGAAGAGCTTCGGAGTTTTGGTGTTTCAGAGGAACTGACTGAGAGCTCACGGTATGTCCCGGCTAAATCCTCGATTGAAGGGAAGGACGAGTTTGACCCAAGCTTCTTTCAAATATCACCTAAAGATGCTGAATTTATGGATCCGCAGCTGCGGATGCTCATGACTCACTCCTGGAAAGCGATAGAAGATGCCGGTTACGTGTCCAAACAGATTCCGGAAACGAGTGTTTATATGTCAGCAAGCAATAATTCATATCGCGCGCTCTTGCCAAAAGAAACAACGGAGAGCCTTGAAACGCCGGACGGTTATGTATCGTGGGTGCTTGCACAGAGCGGAACCATTCCGACGATGATTTCTCATAAGCTCGGATTGAAAGGGCCTAGCTATTTCGTTCATGCCAATTGTTCTTCTTCTTTAATCGGATTGCATTCTGCCTATCAAAACCTGATGTCTGGTGAATCTAATTATGCTTTGGTCGGCGGAGCGACATTGCACACCGAGTCAAATATCGGATACGTACATCAGTCAGGTTTGAATTTTTCAAGTGATGGGCATATTAAGGCATTTGATGCCTCTGCCGACGGAATGATTGGCGGTGAGGGCGTTGCCGTTGTATTGCTCAAAAAAGCGGCGGATGCCGTAAAAGACGGCGACCACATCTATGCGTTGTTAAGAGGCATAGGTATAAATAACGATGGAGCTGACAAAGTCGGCTTTTATGCTCCAAGTGTAAAAGGACAGGCGGACGTGATTCAAAAGGTCATGAATCAAACGAATATTCAGCCTGAATCCATCAGCTATGTGGAAGCGCACGGTACAGGTACGAAGCTTGGAGATCCAATCGAGCTGTCAGCGTTGACGGCAGTTTACAGGCAGTATACAAATAAAAAACAATTTTGCGGAATCGGATCGGTCAAATCCAATATAGGACACGCTGATACGGCCGCCGGGCTGGCAGGCTGCATTAAGGTTGTGATGAGCCTTTACCATAATGAGCTTGCTCCTAGCATCAATTATAAGGATCCGAATCCAAATACAGACTTAGCTAATTCTCCTTTTTACGTCGTCGATCAAAAGAAAGCATTGAGTAATGAAATAAAAACGCACAGGGCTGCACTTAGTTCGTTCGGGCTTGGCGGGACAAACACTCATGCGATTTTCGAGCAATACAAAACAGTTTCTGCTGATCAGAAACAAACAGGGGCCTGCATCATTCCGATATCGGCAAAAAATAAAGAGCGGCTGCATGAGTATGTACATGGCATTTTGGTTCATTTGGAAAGAAGAGGGCTTGAAAGCGGCCGTCTGGCTGATTTTGCTTATACCCTTCAGGTCGGGCGAGAAGCAATGGAATATCGGGTTGCCTTTATCGCTGATCATGTGGATGAGTTAAAACAAAGGCTGGCTGATTTTATCAATGGAAATTCACCAATAGAAGGCTGTTATCAAGGAGAGAAGCAGCAAGCCAAGGATGTTTCATGGCTGACAGAGGATGAAGACAGCGCGGAACTGATTGGGAAGTGGATCGAAAAAGGAAAAGTGAACAAGCTGGCGGAGATATGGAGTAAAGGAGCGCATATTGATTGGCTGCAGCTTTACAAAGATGTGCGTCCAAACAGAATGAGTTTGCCGACATATCCTTTTGCAAAGGAACGATACTGGGCATCACAGGATGATCACAAGCTTTCGGGAAGAATGTCCGCTAAACAGACAGGCGTCAGTGCATTGCATCCGCTGCTTCATCAAAATACGTCAGACTTTTCTGAGCAGAGATTCAGTTCAGTTTTTACAGGTGAGGAATTCTTTCTGACAGATCATGTGGTGAGAGGGAAGCCGGTGCTCCCTGGGGTTGCCTACCTTGAAATGGCGCAAATGGCTGTAAACAAGGCTACAGGCAGCATAAACGAACAGGATGTCAGAATCAAATTAAATCACGCCGTTTGGGTTCAGCCTGTAGTGGTCGAGAGTCAGCCGGTTCATGTGCATATCAGTCTCTTTCCAGAAGAGGATGGGAAAATCACATATGACATTTACAGTACCGGAGAAGGGTCAGGCTCAGCCATACACAGTCAAGGCAGTGCGGAACTGATAACTGCAGCAGAAAAGCCGGCTTGGGATCTTGGTGAATTACAGCGCCGCTGCAGCCGGAAGGAGCTTTCGCCTCACCAATTTTACGAGGAAGGCAGAAGCAGGGGAATGTTTCATGGTCCGGCATTCCAAGGAATTCAGAAAGTGAATATCGGAAACAGAGAGGTTTTGGCACGATTGCAGCTGCCAGCATCTGTTTCTGACACACAGGAACGTTTTGTGCTGCATCCAAGTATGATGGACTCCGCTGTTCAGGCTGCCACAATCTGTATCATGCAGGAATTTACTGAGCAAAAATTGATTTTGCCGTTTGCGCTTGAAGAACTTGAAGTGATCAAAGGATGTACGTCTGCGATGTGGGCATATGCCCGGTTAAGTGACGGTGATCACGGCGGAGATATGGTGCAGAAAGCGGATATCGATTTGTTTGACGAGACTGGGGACGTATGCGTAAGGATGAAGGGATTTTCAACAAGAGTGTTGGAAGGAGAAGTTCATTCGCCAAAACCTGCAGTTACACATGAGCGGTTAATGCTCGAGCCGATTTGGAATAAGCAGGATGAGGTGATCGCTAAAGAGGTGACATCTTACGGAGAGCATCTCGTTGTCTTCTGTGAAACCGAACGAAAGGTCAGCGACGGCATTGCATCCCGCATGCAGAATGTGCATGTCATTACTCTGAATGAAACTGAGGGGAATATCGCTGAACGTTTTCAAAGCTATACACAGCAGGTTTTTGAACTCATACAAAAGAAGATTCGCTCTAAAGCTAATCTGATCATTCAAGTGATTGTGCCGGGGAAAGGCGAGAAGCAATTGTTTGCGGGAATGTCCGGATTACTCAAAACAGCAGAATTGGAATACAGCAAACTTACAGCTCAGGTCATTGAGGTCGAGAATCCGGAAGAGATCATTGGCCTTCATCAAAAGCTGATAGACGACAGTCAGAGGCCTGATGACAAACAGATCAAATATGAAGCTGGTGACCGCTTTGTCAAAGGCTGGAGTGAAATAGCGCGTCCGGCAGCTGCTGAGCTTCATATGCCATGGAAGGATAATGGCGTTTACCTTATCACAGGTGGAGCGGGGAGCTTAGGCCTTTTGTTTGCAAAAGAAATTGCCAATCGAGCCGTTCATCCGGCCATCATTCTTACGGGACGCTCAGTCTTAAGTGAGCATAAGGAGCAGGAGCTTGAGGCTCTCCGAAAGTTGGGTGCAGAGGTTATCTATAAACAGGCTGATGTTGGAGATCAAAAGGCGGTCTCACGGCTCATGGATGAAATCAAAGAGACGTACGGCCATCTCAATGGAATTCTTCACGGTGCAGGCATCATAAAAGATCACTTCATTGTGCACAAAACAAATAAAGAGTTTCAAGAAGTGTTACAGCCAAAAGTGAACGGTTTGTTTTATCTAGATGAATGCAGCAAAGATTGGCAGTTGGACTTTTTCATCTTGTTTTCTTCTGTGTCCGGATGTTTAGGAAACACTGGACAAGCAGACTATGCAGCAGCCAATACATTTATGGATGCATTTGCCGTGTACAGAAACGCGCTTGCCGTGTCTAAGAAGCGGAACGGCACAACCATTTCCTTCAACTGGCCGTTATGGAAAGAGGGCGGTATGCAAGTTGATGCTGAAATTGAAAAGAGTATGTTGAAAAACGCAGGAATGGTCCCGATGCAAAGTGATCACGGCATTAAAGCCCTTTATCAAGGAATCGCTTCAGAAAAGCCGCAAGTATTCGTGATGGAAGGTCAGCTTGCGAAAATGAAGCAAAAATTGCTCTCTTCCGGGTCTAAAATCAAACGGACGGATCATAAAAGCGCAGATAAACATAACACCCAAACCCGTAAATTGGAACAGTCTTTCATCCAGATGGTCGGAGAGATTTTAAAAGTTAACACTGAAGATATTGATATCAATACAGAACTCAGCGAGTACGGATTCGATTCGGTTACGTTTACTGTATTTACAAACCGGATTAATGAAGTGTACCAATTGGAGTTAGCGCCGACCATTTTCTTCGAATATGGAAGTATACGAAGCCTGGCTGAATATGTAATGTCTGAGTATCAGGATGAATGGCTGCCTCAAGATGTAGCCGTCAGCGGGACTGATGAACCATCCAACTCTTTATCTGCTGCAGACAGCCTGCAAGCTTCATTGAGTCACATGGTCAGCGTCATTTTAAAAGTGAACGTTGAAGATATCGATATCAATACAGAGCTGAGTGAGTATGGCTTTGATTCAGTTTCATTCACTGTATTTACGAATCAGATTAACGAAGCATATCAATTGGAATTGACGCCGACCATTTTCTTTGAATATGGAAGGATTCAAAGTTTGGCTGACTATCTGATAGATGAATACAAGGAGGCTTTTGCTGAGGAGAACGTAATATCATCGGTTCCTGAAAAAGATGAAGAAACAGCTCCTGCGGCTCCAAGCATGACAAAGAGGAGAAAACAGCGCTTTAAACAGACTGTTATGCCAAAAGAGGAAAGAAACACAAATCAGACTGCCGATTATGAGCCGATCGCCATTGTCGGCATCAGCGGCCGATTCCCTGGAGCCAATGACATAGATGAATTCTGGAGAAATCTTGAGGAAGGCAAAGACAGTATCACGGAAGTCCCGAAAGACCGTTGGGATTGGCGGGAGCATTTTGGAAATCCTGACTCAGAAGCCAATAAGACTGACATCAAATGGGGCGGATTTATTGATGGTGTAGCAGAATTTGATCCGTTGTTTTTTGGGATATCACCCCGTGAAGCCCATTATGTAGATCCTCAACAGAGGCTGTTAATGGAATATGCATGGAAGGTGATAGAAGATGCTGGATGCTCGCCGCAGAGCCTTTCAGGTACAGGGACAGGCATCTTTATCGGCACAGGAAATACAGGATATAAAGATTTATTTACTAAAGAAAATCTCCCGATTGAAGGACATGCCGCAACAGGCCATATGATTCCTTCGGTAGGTCCGAATAGAATGAGTTATTTCTTAAATACCCATGGTCCAAGTGAACCGGTAGAAACGGCTTGTTCAAGCTCGCTTGTTGCGATTCACCGTGCTGTGACTGCTATGCAAAGCGGCGACTGTGAGATGGCAATCGCAGGAGGCGTGAACACGATATTAACCGAGGAGGCGCACATTAGCTACAGCAAAGCTGGCATGCTGAGCAAAGACGGTAGATGTAAAACATTCTCTGCTGATGCGAATGGTTATGTCAGAGGAGAAGGTGTCGGAATGGTCATGCTGAAAAAACTGACAGATGCTGAGCGCGATGGGAATCATATTTACGGCGTCATTCGGGGTACGGCAGAAAATCACGGAGGAAGAGCCAATACTCTGACATCTCCTAATCCGAAAGCGCAAGCTGATTTGCTGGTGCGTGCATATCGCCGGGCAGGCATAGATCCAAGTACAGTCACATATATCGAAGCGCACGGAACGGGGACTGAATTGGGAGATCCGATAGAAATAAACGGGCTGAAAGCCGCGTTTAAAGAACTGTCTAATAGGGATGAGCACACACAGCCGGAAGTTCCGGATCATCGATGCGGGATCGGCTCAGTTAAAAGCAATATCGGTCATTTGGAGCTGGCAGCGGGTATTTCTGGCCTGATTAAGGTACTGCTGCAGATGAAGCATAAAACCTTGGCCAAAAGCCTGCATTGCGATACGCTCAATCCTTACCTGCAGCTTACTGACAGTCCATTTTACATTGTTCAAGAAAAAGAGGAATGGAAGGCTGTCAAAGACCGGAACGGAAACGAAATCCCGCGCCGGGCAGGAATAAGTTCTTTTGGGATTGGCGGAGTAAACGCCCATATTGTGATTGAAGAATACATTCCAAAAGCAGGTTCCCGACATGCGCTTACTGAACATCCGAACATTATTGTGCTGTCGGCTAAAAATAAACAAAGGCTAATGGATCGGGCTGCACAATTGCTGGGTGCCATTCGTGACAAAAAGTATACAGATCAAGATCTGCACCGTATCGCCTACACGCTTCAAGTCGGGCGGGAAGAAATGGATGAACGCATGGCTTGTATTGCGGGCACAATGCAGGAGCTTGAAGAAAAACTGCAAGCGTATGTTGACAGCGAGGAAGGGACTGAAGGGCTCTTCCGCGGACAGGCGAATCGAAACAAAGAAGCGTTGGCCATTTTTTCTGCTGATGAGGACTTGGCAATGGCTATTGAGGCTTGGATCAGAAAAAGGAAATACGCCAAGCTTGCGGATTTATGGGTCAAAGGTGTCGCGGTCAATTGGGCTAAACTGTATGGCGGGGCGGCCAAACCGCGTCTAATGAGCCTTCCTTCATATCCGTTTGCGAAGGATTACTATTGGCTTCCGGCAGAGAAAAGTCTTTCAGAACCGGACAACATAGAGTTCGTTGATCATAGTGAAAAGCGGACCTCATGTGTTTTGACAAAACAATGGAGCGCAAGTCCGATTGCCACAAAAACGCCGGGGACAAGGGCTGTTGCGATTCTCAGCAATGAAGAGACGGCAGACTTGGCAGCTGAAGTATCAAAGCATTTCCCGAAACATCTCATATTAAATGTGAGCCGGATTGACAATGAACAGTTAAGTAATGATTGGAAACAGTTTGACGGCCTTGTGGATTTAATCGGTTGCGGCGGACACGAGGAAGAACAGCTACATTGGATTAGCTGGATTCAAAGGCTGGTTGAAGACGGGCATAAAGAGGGAATCATGCTGCTTTGTGTGACGAAAGGGCTGGAATCATTCCAAAACCCTTCCGTGCAGATGACAGGAGCCTCCCGTGCTGGCTTGTATCGTATGCTTCAAAGCGAATACAGCCATTTGAGATCAAGGCATATGGATGCGGAAGACTCTGTTCATCCTCATATTCTCGCGAAGCAGATCGCTGAGGAGTTTTATTCCGATACTGAGGAGACGGAGGTTTGCTACAGAGAGGGCTTGCGGTACCAGGCTTACTTAAAAGCGCATCCGGTAACCTGGAGAGGAGTCGAAGATCGACAGACCTTCCCGGAAGAACATGTGCTTCTCATTACAGGCGGGACAAGAGGAATCGGACTATTAAGCGCCCGGCATTTTGCGGAACACTATGGAGTGAAAAAGCTGGTTTTGACAGGACGTGAGCAGCTTCCTCCGCGAGAAGAATGGGCTCATGCTGAGACATTAAATACCTCTGCGGCGCAGAAAATTCAAGCGGTACGGGAGCTGGAGGCACAAGGCATACAAGTTCAAATGCTGTCACTCTCTTTGTCTGATGAGACACAAGTACAGCAAGCCTTACATGAAATCAATCAAACAATGGGGCCAATTGGCGGAGTCATTCATTGTGCAGGAATAACGGACATGGATACCTTGGCGTTTATCCGCAAAACAGCTGATGATATGCGGCAGGTACTGGAGCCGAAGGTGTCTGGGCTTACAACCCTTTATCGCTATGTAAGTCATGAGCCACTACAGTTTTTTGTATTATTTTCTTCTGTTTCGGCCATTATTCCGGCACTTTCGGCTGGACAAGCTGATTATGCCATGGCTAACAGCTATATGGATTATTTTGCAGAAGCACATAAGGAAAATGCGCCAATCTTCAGCATTCAGTGGCCGAATTGGAAAGAAACCGGTATGGGGGAAGTGACAAATCAAGCATATCGAGAAAGCGGCTTGCTGAGCATTACGAATTCAGAGGGCTTGCGTTTTCTGGATCAAATCTTATCTGGGACCTTGCAGCCGGTTGTCCTCCCTGCTATAACGAATCAGGAAAATTGGAAGCCAGACCGGCTGATGGAGCGGCGGATCCGGCAAGAATCTGGATTGAAAGAAGAAGCTTTGCTTGTATCACAATCTGAAAAAATCGGGAAAACCGCAGAGCCGGCTAAACATGAGCTGCTTTTAGATGAAACGCGGACATGGCTTGTTGCTTTGTTTTCTGAAGAGCTGAGAATCGAACGCGAACACCTGAAAATTGATGATTTATTTCAGGATTATGGTGTAGATTCTATTATCTTGGCACAGCTGCTCCAGCGTATTAATCGAAAGTTAGACACAGCGCTCGATCCATCTATTCTTTATGAATATCCAACAATTCAGCGCTTTGCTGATTGGCTTGTAGGATCTTATGCCGAATCCTTGACTGCTCTGTTTGGAGACAAGATAGGGGAAAATGCGGAAGCATCTTCGGCAAATAGAACTGAGACAGTCACACCTCACCCTGCGGAGGATCCTGCTTCTGTCAGCCGAAGACAGGTGCCGGTGTCCTCGTCACCGAGTTCTCATCCAGAGGATATCGCCGTTGTCGGATTATCTTGCCGCTTTCCGGGGGCGGATACACTGGAAGCATATTGGTCGTTATTATCTGAGGGACGCTCGTCAATCGGACCGGTTCCGGCAGAGCGCTGGGGTTATCAGTCACCGTATTATGCCGGAGTCATTGATCACATCAGCCATTTCGATCATGATTTCTTCCTGCTCCATGAAGAGGATGTAAAGGCGATGGACCCGCAAGCGTTATTGGTATTGGAAGAGTGTTTGAAACTTTGGTATCACGCCGGATATACACCAGATGAAATAAAGGGTGAATCTATCGGTGTCTATCTTGGAGGCAGAAGCCAGCACAAGCCTGATGAAGAGAGTCTTCTTCATACGAAGAATCCTATCGTGACAGTCGGCCAGAATTATGTAGCGGCAAATATTTCACAATTTTTTGATGTCCGCGGCCCGAGTGTTGTGTTAGATACAGCATGTTCATCAGCTTTAGTCGGCATGAACATGGCTATTCAGGCCTTACACAGCGGGGATATGAAAGCTGCTGTAGTGGGCGGTGTCAGCTTGCTTGGTTCAGACGCCTCTCACCGGCTGTTTGAGCAGCGCGGCATTTTAAGTAAGCGTTCATCCTTCCATGTGTTTGATGAGCGTGCTGATGGCGTTGTTTTAGGTGAGGGTGTCGGAATGGTTCTGTTAAAAACGGTAAAACAGGCCATACAAGACGGAGATACCATTTATGCTGTGGTCAAAGCGGCCTCGGTCAATAATGACGGAAGAACCGCAGGGCCTGCAACACCTAATTTGGAAGCGCAAAAGGAAGTCATGAAGGCTGCGCTTGCCAAAAGCGGAAAACAGCCAGAGGACATCAGCTATCTTGAAGCAAACGGATCAGGTTCAATGGTAACCGATCTGCTTGAGCTTAAAGCGATTCAATCCGTGTACCGTTCAGGGAACGCAAATCCCCTTTCGCTCGGATCAATCAAGCCGAATATCGGACATCCGCTTTGTGCTGAAGGAATCGCAAGTTTTATCAAGGTTGTTCTGATGATGAAAGAGCGCAGTGTTGTTCCATTTTTATCAGGTGATAAAGAGATGTCACATTTCGATAAGCAGAAAGCGAATCTCACGTTCAGCCGATCGCTGGAAAAATGGACAGAACCGCTGCCTGCTGCGGCCATTAACTGCTTTGCCGATGGGGGGACAAACGCCCATGTCATTTTAGAGGCGTGGGATGAAGATAAAAAACGTGTGATTAAGCGTAGTCCAATATCGCCTCCTGAATTAAAGAAACGGGTGTTTTCGGCTGGCGCGTCAAAGCCGGAAGAGGAGACCTTAAAAATGGACACAGCAAACATATGGGATTCTTATGAAGTGGAGGTCTAACGTGAAAAATATAACGAAGCAACTCACTCTATCGTTAAAAAATCCGTTTATTTATCACCATGTGGTTTACGGACAACATGTTCTTCCGGGTTTGGCTTATATTGATATGATTTACCAGATATTCAGAGAACACGGCTATTCCTTCTCAGAGCTTCAACTGCGGAACTTATCCATTTACCAGCCGTTGACTGCTAGACAGGATTCGGTAATTATGCTCAATATCGATTGCACGGAGAAAAATGAAGGGCATTGGCAAATATCAGTTAAAGGCTTCGAAAAACGCCGTGATAAAGAAGCGTCAGATGAAAAGCTCTTTATGAAGGCTGATATGCACACCGACGTGCCGGCAGTGTTTGAAGAAACACTGGAGGTCAATCACCTCAAAGCAATTCCGGACACGATTGTACAGCTCGATGATGTGTATGAACAGTGCAGACGCCAGGAACTTGTGCATAGCGGATATATGAAAGCGAATGGACATATTTATGAAGAGGAAGACGGTGTGCTCCTTGATCTTTCTCTTGGCTCCGAAGCTATGCTTCATGCAGAAGGCTTTATGTTTCATCCGGCTCTCATCGATGGGAGCGGAGTGGGAGCCAACAATTTGCTTACATCTTTGCTTAAAGGGGAACAGAGGCTGTTTTTGCCTCTGTTCTATGAATCTTTTTCTGCTTCAGCCCTTTTGCAGACGCATTGCATGACAAGAATTAAGCGTTCATCTGTCCGTCAGGAAAAAGAGCTCATTTATGTAACGCTTGAATTTTTTAATGCTTCGGGAGAAAAGGTAGCTGAACTGAAAAACTTCACAAGTAAATTAGTGCGTGAAGCAGAGCTTATTCATGGAGGCCGCAAGGATTTGCCTCAAAGCCAGGAGGCGAGTAAAGATACAGCCGAACTTTCACAGGCTGCAGAAGGAATCAAAGAGGTGTCATCGTCAGCCGAGAGTACGGGGACATACGAGGCAGCTGAACAATTCGTCAGCCAATTAATCGCAGACAAAATCAATAAGGCGGTTGAACAGATTGAAAAGCAGGTTGGCTATTATCAAATGGGACTGAATTCATCCGGTTTGCTTGAAGTGGTAGAAACCATCAGTGACAAAATTGGTGAGAGCCTTTCACCGACTCTCCTGTTTGAGCATACCACGATTGCGGAGCTGTCAGCGTTTCTTGCCCAGGAGTACGGTGAGCATTTTACCTCCTCTCATTCTATTGATCAAAACGAACGAAAGCGTGCCGCTATTCGCACAATTGATCGCGGTACTGCTGAAAGCCGGAAGAGACGTATACATGAGGATTCTGCCCGAACTGCATCTCTGAAGGCAGCAGAAGGAGACATTGCGATTATCGGCATGGCGGGCCGGTACCCGAAGGCAAACAATATTCATGACTTTTGGAACAATCTGAAAGAGGGAATGGATTGCATTAGTGAGATTCCCGAGTCGCGCTGGGATTGGAGGCGCTTTGAAGGAATCACCTCCCCTTCAGGAAAAAGCATTTCTAAGTGGGGCGGATTTATTGATGATCCTGATTGCTTTGATCCCCAATTTTTCAGAATTACGCCGAGAGAAGCGGAGACAATGGATCCTCAGGAGCGGCTGTTTTTAGAAACATGCTGGGAAACGATTGAGGATGCTGGCTACACGCCGAAGACGTTGGCCACACCTAGAGGACGGAACAAAAGACAGCATGTAGGCGTTTTTGCCGGCGTCATGCACAAGGATTATACATTAGTCGGTGCTGAAGCAGCATCGAAGGAAAATGTGTTCCCTCTCTCTCTCAACTATGCGCAAATTGCCAACAGAGTGTCCTATTTTTGCAATTTCCACGGTCCGAGTATGGCGGTTGATACGGTATGTTCCTCATCTTTAACTGCCGTACATCTGGCGTTGGAAAGCCTTCGTCACGGAGAGTGCGAGGTAGCATTAGCCGGCGGTGTTAACCTTTCTCTGCACCCGAATAAGTATATGACGTACGGTGTTTGGGATATGTTTTCCACTGACGGGCACTGCCGCACGTTTGGCAAGGATGGGGACGGCTATGTGCCGGCAGAAGGAATTGGTGCGGTCTTATTAAAGCCTTTACGTCAGGCCGAGAAAGATGGAGATCGTATTTATGCAGTAATTAAAGGAAGTGCAGTCAACCATGTAGGAACTGTAAGCGGGATTTCTGTGCCAAGTCCTGTTTCACAAGCTGATCTGATTGAGACATGCTTGGAGAAAACAGGGATTGACCCGCGGACTGTCAGTTATGTGGAAGCGCACGGAACCGGTACATCTTTAGGAGATCCGATCGAATTACAGGGTCTGGTAAAAGCGTTCCGCCAATATACAGAGGATCGTCAGTTCTGTTCAATCGGTTCTGTCAAGTCAAATATCGGGCATGCGGAATCCGCCGCAGGTATCAGCGGTTTAAGCAAAGTCGCCCTTCAGCTTCACCATCAAACCCTCGTGCCTTCTTTGCATTCAGAAGAGCTGAACCCGTACGTAGACTTTGAAAAGTCGCCATTTTATGTGCAGCATAAAACCGAAACTTGGAAGCAGCCTGTTATCAATGAGAATGGTGAGGGAATCATCTATCCGCGCCGGGCAAGCATCAGTTCGTTCGGTGCAACGGGGTCTAATGCCCATATGATTTTAGAAGAATACATTCCTGAAGCAGCGGAGCAGACCGTGTCTGTACCTGACACCACACCGGTGATTATTCCGCTTTCTGCCCGGAATCAAGAACGTCTTCATGTGTATGCGGAACGTCTTCTCGATTTTCTTCATGAGGGTATTGAAATCAGAGATGTAGCTTATACATTGCAGATTGGCCGTGAACCGATGGAAGAGCGGGTTGCTTTTTTAGCAGGCGGGATTCAAGAATTGAGAGGTCAATTAGAAGCATATCTAAAAGGACAGGAAACCATTGAGCATTGCTGGAAGGGCCGAATGACAAAAGAAACCGGTGATATATCACTTTCCGGAGAAACAGTACATAAATGGCTGGAACAAGAAAATCTAAACCTGATCGCTGAAAAATGGGCCGGCGGATCTGCGGTTGATTGGAAGCTCTTATACGGGGGAAACAAACCTAAGCGGATCAGCTTGCCGACATACCCTTTCGCAAAAGTGCGGTATTGGGTACCGGAGAAAGAGACAGAGATTGACTTGCCAAAACAGAATTTGACCCTAGGCCATGCCATTCATCCTCTCCTGCACGAAAATGTGTCTGACATGTCGGGCGTGCGTTTTCGTTCAGAGTTCACAGGGCGTGAATTTTTCTTAAAGGATCATGTCATTAAAGGTCAGCACATTTTACCCGGTGCAGCCTTGTTAGAAATGGTTCGGGCAGCTGCAGAAAAGGCGGCTACGAACCAGATGCATGCAGATATTCGTCTTCAGGATATCGTTTGGATTCGCCCTGTTGCTGTCACAGATCTGCAATCAGTCATATACGTTCACCTTTATCCGGAAGACAATGGTGATATTTTGTTCGAAATCTGCAGGGAGAGTGACAGCGCGGGGGAGGAACCGGTGATATACGGCCAAGGAAGCGTTGTGCTTTGCCAGACTGAAGAAGCTCCTAAACTGAATATTGAAAAGGTGAAAGCAAGCTGCAGTAGACGCATTCTGCCGCCTGGTGTATGCTATGACGCTTATGCGGAAATGGGAATTGAGTACGGTGACGGCCACAGAGCGATTGATACTATATATGTCGGGGCAAACGAAGCTCTAGCTAAATTGACGATGCCGTCTGTCGTTTCACATACCCAAGATCATTATGTTTTGCATCCGAGCATGATAGATGCGGCATTTCAAGCTTCTATCGGTCTGAGGCTTGGAACAGAGGATGCCAGTTTGACAGAAAGCCAAGCAATGCTGCCTTTCGCATTGCAGGATATCCAAATTTTCAAAGATTGTGAGACTTCGATGTGGGCCCGCGTGAAATACAGCAAGGACAGTACCGCCGCGGATCGTATTCAGAAGCTTGACATCGATTTGTGTAATGAAGTGGGCCAGGTATGCGTGCGAATGAAAGGCTATTCTGCCAGAACTCTAGAAAACGAGACAGATTTAGCAACTGGCACACTTTTATTCGAGCATATATGGGAAGAAGCAACTGTTTCAGAGAAAAATGAGTTAATAGAATATCAGAGGCATAAAGTTATTGTTTGTGATATGGCAGAAAGGCAAATCGAAAGAATCCGGAACAAGTTTGACTGTACGGTATTAGAAATAAGCGGGCAGGCAGTTCATGAACGGTTTAAAGCGTATGCTTTACAGTTATTCGAAGACATTCAACAGCTGCTAAACTCAAAACCTGGCGGGAATGTGCTCGTTCAAGTCGCTGTTCCTGCATTGGACGAACCGCAGCTGCTAAACGGCTTAGCGGGACTTCTCAAAACGGCCCAGCTGGAAAACCCAGCATTCAATGGCCAGCTGATTGAATTTGATTCAGGGATATCTGCAAGCGATCTGGCCGAAACATTAGCAGAATGCAGGCAATATCCTCATGATAACCATATCCGATATTGGCAAGGAAAACGGTATGTAAGCAAATGGAAAGAGACAGCAGCTGATCAACCGGGCACCGACATGCCATGGAAGGATAAAGGGGTTTATCTGATTACAGGCGGTGCAGGGGGGCTTGGTTTCCTATTTGCAAATGAAATTGCAAACAAAACGCGTGAGGCTGTCATGATTCTCACAGGCAGGTCTCCTGTCAATGAAAGAAAGCAGTCAGAGCTTCAGAAGTTACAGAAAATGGGCGCGCGTGTTGTTTATAGACAAACAGATATGACTGAAAAAGAAGCTGTTATGGCTTTAACGAAAGAGATTCAAGAGGACTATGGCGGCTTAAATGGCATCATTCATAGCGCTGGCATTATAAAAGATAATTTCATTATTAGAAAAAAGAAAGATGAGATTCAAGATGTGCTCGCTCCAAAGGTCACCGGCCTGATTCATCTTGACGAAGCAACGAAAGATATCCCGCTCGACTTTTTTATCCTTTTTTCTTCAAATGCCGGGACAGTGGGAAGTGCAGGACAGGCAGATTACGCAATGGCAAATGCTTTTATGAATACATTCAGCGAGTACCGGAATGTCCAAGCAGCACAGCACAAGCGCTACGGGAAAACCCTTTCCATGAGCTGGCCGCTGTGGAAAGACGGAGGCATGCATGTTGATGCTGAAACCGAAAGGATGCTGACGAGAGATACAGGTATGGTCGCCATGGAAGCAGATGACGGAATTCAGGCATTATACCATGGATGGACCTCAGGAAAATCGCAGCTGATGGTGGCTGCAGGCGTTGTGAGCAAAATCCATTCATTTTTGGATCAAACAGGAAATGGGCAATCTCCAAATGGAAAATACAAAAGTGAAATTCAGCATACTGAAAATGCGAGTTCCGTGATGGGAGCCGATGAAGAGATGCTGAGAGAAAAAGCAGAGGATTATTTCAAGAGTGTGCTTTCCTCAGTTACAAAGCTGCCTGTCAGCCAGATTGACGCCGAAGCTCCAATGGAGGATTACGGAATCGATTCAATTATGATCATGCATGTTACCGGACAATTAGAAAAAGTATTCGGTTCATTGTCTAAAACCTTGTTCTTTGAATACCTCAATATTCGGTCATTATCACAGTATTTTACTGAATCACATAGAGAAAAGCTGTTACACATCTTGGGGATTGAATCAGAAACATCTTCTTCAATAGAAGAAAATAGAAAGACAGATTCTGAGACCGAAGAGAAAAAAGAAAGTCCGGTTCGCCGCAGAAAGTCCGGATTCGTCCCCAAGCAAAGAAATGTGCAAAAGCAGTCTGCTGAAAAAGAAACGGAAGAGATTGCGATTATCGGAATCTCCGGACGCTATCCGCAAGCAGACAACATCCATGAACTGTGGAAAAACTTGAGGGACGGCCACGACTGTATTACCGAGATTCCTGAAGACCGCTGGGACCACAGTCTCTATTACGATAAAGATAAGGACAAACCAGGAAAAACGTACAGCAAGTGGGGAGGCTTTATTAAGGATGTAGATAAGTTTGATCCGCAATTTTTCCATATCTCTCCTCGTGAAGCGAAATTAATGGATCCGCAGGAGCGTTTATTTTTGCAATGTGTTTACGAAACGATGGAGGATGCCGGATATACAAGAGAGCACCTCGGCCGTAAACAGGATGCTGAACTTGGCGGAGACGTAGGCGTTTACGTCGGTGTCATGTACGAAGAATATCAGCTGTACGGAGCGCAAGAACAAGCGCGGGGCCGGTCTCTGGCTTTACCGGGGAATCCATCCTCTGTAGCAAACCGGGTATCCTATTATTTCGATTTCCATGGACCGAGTATGGCTCTGGATACGATGTGTTCTTCTTCATTGACCGCTATACATTTGGCTTGCCAAAGCTTGCAGCGCGGTGAATGTGAGGCAGCTTTCGCAGGGGGAGTCAATGTTTCAATCCACCCCAATAAATATTTGATGCTTGGACAGAACAAATTTATGTCAAGTAAAGGCAGGTGTGAAAGCTTTGGACAGGGAGGAGACGGCTATGTGCCGGGAGAAGGCGTTGGAGCTGTACTCCTTAAGCCATTGTCCAAAGCGATTGAAGATGGCGATCACATTTATGGAGTCATTAAGGGCACAGCCATTAACCACGGGGGAAAAACAAACGGATACTCAGTTCCTAACCCGAAAGCCCAGGCAGATGTCATTAAAAAGGCGGTTACAGAGGCGCAAATTGACCCGCGGGCTATCAGTTATATCGAAGCGCATGGCACAGGCACTTCACTCGGAGATCCTATTGAAATAACAGGGCTGGCTAAAGTGTTCTCAGAACATACGAAAGACAAACAATTTTGTGCCATAGGCTCAGCCAAATCAAATATCGGGCACTGTGAGAGTGCAGCGGGCATTGCGGGATTAACAAAGGTATTGCTTCAAATGAAATACAGACAGCTGGCGCCTTCCCTTCATTCAAAAGTGCTGAATCCGAATATTGACTTCTTTAATTCTCCATTCAAAGTCCAGCAAGAGCTTGAAGAATGGAAGAAGCCGATCATTGAAGTAAATGGAAAAGAAATTGAATATCCGCGAGTCGCAGGCCTCTCATCATTTGGCGCCGGAGGGGGTAACGCCCATATTCTAATAGAAGAATATGCTTCCAAATCTGAGCCAGAGCATTCTTCAGCGGGACAGGCGGCTGTTATTGTGCTCTCAGCAAAAAATGAAGAGAGACTTCAAAAACGGGCGGAACGATTGCTGGATGTTCTCCGTGAGGGGCGTTATTCTGAAGCCGATCTGCCTCGTATCGCATATACGCTTCAGGTCGGACGGGAAGCAATGAATGAGCGTTTGGCGTTTGTGGCTGAAAATATGCAGGAGCTTAAAGAAAAACTGAATGATTTTATCTCTGGAAAAGAACACATTGAACACTTATATCGGGGACAAGTGAAGCGAAATAAAGAAACCATGGCAGTTTTTGCGGCTGATGAAGATATGGCGAAGACAATTGAAGCATGGGTTCGCAAAGGAAAATTTGCAAAGTTTTTAGACCTCTGGGTCAAAGGGTTAAATATCGATTGGAACATGCTTTATCAAAATGGTAAGCCGCGCCGTATCAGCTTGCCTGCCTATCCTTTTGCAAGAGACCGTTATTGGATAGAAGAAACTGTGGTGAAGACAGTTGAAAAAAGACCAGTGAAGCCGGCTGTTACATCACAGCCAGTCATCCAAGATCCATTTATTCCGGAAAAAGTCAGCGGTAAGCCTGCCAATATTTCGTTGCAGCCTTTGATGGCAAGCAGTCAGGAAACACAGCAAAGTACATCTGTTCCGCTGCAGCCGGTTAGAAAGCAGCAAACCATAACTGCTGAAGTCTTATGTGATGAACTGACGGCAAGCTTAGCAGACGTGTTATATATGGATCAAATTGAAATCGACCCGGACGAGGCATTTATTGATATCGGCATGGACTCCATTACCGGTCTTGAATGGATAAAATCAATCAATAAGAAATTTGGTACATCGCTTCTTGTGACCAAGGTTTATGATTATCCGACAATCCGTGATTTTGCCGCTTTCTTAAAAGATGAATTAAGCACACAAGCTGATGGAGAAAATGCAGAAAACCATCCGCAAAAATCAGAGGAGACGTATACACCGATACAACGGGAATCCATCTTATCTAAACCGGATAATATTTCGTTGCCGCCTTTAGGCCATCATGAGCCGGAGCAGCAGAAACCAGTTGAAGACATTCAATATGCAGCTGCGGAAATTTCTGCTTCCAGTCAATATGCTGGAACAATTGAAACACTGAATGATGAATTAAAGGAAAGCATTGCTGAAGTGTTATGCATGGATTCCCAAGAGGTCGATATTGATGACACCTTTATCGATATCGGAATGGACTCCATTACAGGACTAGAATGGATAAAAGCAATCAATAAGCAATATGGCACATCATTTTCAGTTACCAAAGTTTATGATTATCCAACAATTCGTCAGTTTGCAAATATGTTAAAAGCCGAGCTTGTCAATCATAGTAATAGAAGTAAAGAAAGAGCGGATGAGCTTTTCCAAGAGAATAAACAGCCTGAAGCAACAGCTAAAGCTAAAGCGAAACCCGCGGAGCGTTCGATTCAGCCCGTTCGGCTGCCAGCGATGAAAGCGCCTGAACAGAAACCAGACCGATCTCATCAAGGTTACCGAGACGATGCGATAGCCATAGTCGGGATGGCAGGCAGATACCCCGGTGCCAAGGATGTAAGAGAATATTGGGATCATCTGGTCAATGCAAGAAATGCGATTCGTGACATTCCGAAATCACGGTGGGATGTAGACAAATACTATGACCCGGCACTGAATCAAAAGGGGAAAGTCTACTGCAAATCACTGGGGATGCTGGATGATATTGAACATTTTGATCCGCTGTTTTTTAATATTCCGCCGTCAGAAGCTGAACTGATAGACCCGCAGCATCGAATCTTTTTGCAGGAAGGCTATAAAGCATTCGAGGATGCCGGATATAATGCGCAAACGTTAAGCAATAAAAAGTGCGGTGTTTATCTTGGCATTATGAGCAATGAATACGGAGTGATGCTGAATCGGAATCAGGCAAGAGCAAGCGCCACCGGAAACAGCTTTGCGATAGCGGCAGCGCGTATTCCGTATTATCTCAATTTAAAAGGGCCGGCGATTCCGATCGATACGGCATGCTCATCCTCACTAGTCGGTACACATTTAGCGCGTCAAGCATTAGTAAACAAAGAAATTGATATGGCGCTGGTGGGAGGAGTCACTTTATACCTGACACCGGAATCTTACATCAGTATGTGTGAAGCCGGCATGCTGTCTCCTGATGGACAATGCAAAGCATTTGATAATGGCGCAAATGGTTTTGTTCCCGGAGAAGGGGCAGGAGCGCTCGTTTTGAAACGGCTGAAAGATGCAGAAGCGGATCGTGATCACATCTATGGTGTTATTATCGGTTCGGGCATTAATCAGGACGGGAAAACAAACGGAATTACGGCACCGAGCGTGAAAAGCCAAATGGATCTGGAACGGGATATATATGAGACATATGGCATACATCCTGAAAGCATTAGCTATGTTGAAATGCACGGCACCGGAACAAAACAAGGAGATCCAATAGAATTAGAGGCGCTGTCCACCGTCTTTAAAGAGAAAACAGACAAAAAGCAATTTTGTGCGATCGGTTCTGTGAAAAGCAACATTGGCCATACATCAGCGGCAGCGGGTGTTGCCGGTGTTCAAAAAGTGCTGATGTGCATGAAACATAAAACGCTGGTGCCTACACTGAACTTCTCTGAACCTAATGAGCATTTTCAATTTGAAGAATCGCCTTTGTATGTAAACACTGAGCTTAAGCATTGGGAAACGGGTGATAGAAAACCGCGGCGGGCCTGTGTGAGTTCTTTTGGATATAGCGGAACGAACGCCCACCTCGTGATTGAAGAATATCAGTCTGATAGAAACAATGATCCATTGCCAGATCGCCATCATTCAAAGCTATTTGTGCTCTCAGCGAAAAAGAGGCAGCAATTGAAGGCTTATGCCCAATTGATGAGAGACTTCGCAGATTCTAATAAAGATATCAATCTGGATGATATGGCATATACCCTTCAGACTGGCCGGGAACCAATGGACTACCGAATGGCATTTTTGGCTGATTCGAGAGAAATGCTTATCAAAACGTTAGAAGACTATATTGCAGATATTCCGAATACGGAAATCTATGACGCGCATGTCAAAACGAAGAAAAGTGAAATGAAAGTGTTTGAAACAGATAATGACGCCAAAATCCTGCTGGAAACGTGGATTGAGAAAAAAAGGCTGGAGAAGCTAGCAGAATTATGGGTAAAAGGATTGCGAATAAACTGGAACAAGCTTTATGGCGATCACGTGCCTCGCCGAATCAGTCTGCCTGCTTATCCGTTTGCAGAAGAATACTATTGGCTCCCAATTGAAGATGCTGCAGAAAAAGACAGCCGTTCGGCATTGCCATCTGCTGTACGGCCTACGAAACAGAGCTTGTTACAAAAACAGTGGCAGGATTGCCCGATTACATCAGCAGAACGTATGAGCCAAACGGTTGCCATATTGGCAAACGCAGAAACAAGGTCATTGGCTGAAGAGCTTTCCCTGTATTTCTCGAGCTATCGCATCATTGACATACAAGAGCTTGAGCATCTGTCAGACGCCGACTGGGAAAATGTCGGCGGAGCAGTGGATTTGATCGGATGCGGAATGAGCCATGAGCAATCGATAAACTGGATCAGTTGGCTGCAAAAACTGATTGAGCTTGGCCGTAAACACAAGCAAGAATTGACTGTCTTGTGTGTGACGAAGGGGCTCGAGTCTTTTGAAAATAAAGATGTTAATCTGTCCGGTGCATCCCGGGCTGGTCTATACCGAATGCTCCAAAGTGAATACAGTCACCTTACATCAAGACATATGGACACAGACCATGTAACAGCCGAAAAGGAGCTGGCCAGACAGATTGCAGATGAATTTTATGCTGACAGTACAGACACCGAAGTCTGTTATCGAGACGGACGGCGTTATCGCGCATATTTGGACGAGCGAACAGCAGATGCTGTTAATCAAAAAGAATTATCGTTTCCGTCAGACCAGGTGCTGCTGATTACAGGGGGGACAAGAGGGCTTGGAATGGTGTGTGCGCGTCATTTTGTGCAAACATACGGGGTGAAACGATTGGTTCTCACCGGCCGTGAAGTCATGCCCCCGCGTGAACAGTGGGAGTTTCTTAAAGCGAAAAACACGCCGCTTGCTCAGAAATTGAAAGACATCCAAGAGTTGGAAGAAATGGGCGCTCAAGTACAAGTACAGTCTCTTCAGCTATCCGATCCGCTTGCTGTCAAACAAAGCATCGAGACGATTCAGCAAACGATGGGAGCGATTGGCGGAGTGATTCATTGTGCCGGGGCTGTGAATAAACATAATCCGGCATTTATAAGAAAATCAGCAGAAGAAATTCAAGCCGTGCTGGAGCCGAAAGTCGGAGGGCTTCAAACCTTATTTGACCTGCTCAAAGATGAGCCGCTGCAATTCTTTGTTTTATTTTCATCTGTATCAGCGACCGTCCCTGTGCTTGCGGCCGGACAAGCTGATTATGCAATGGCGAATGCATTTATGGATTATTTTGCAGAATCACATAAAGATAAATATCCGATCGTCAGCATTCAGTGGCCAAATTGGAAGGAGACCGGCTTAGGCGAGGTTCGAAGCAAAGCTTTAGAACAGACCGGACTGTTAGGCTTGAATAACGAGGAGGGATTGCAGCTTCTGGATCAGATTCTTTCTGAAAAACAGCAAGCTGTTGTCCTGCCCGCGATTCACCATACAGATGTATGGCAGCCGGGTAAGCTCATGCAGCACTCACTGACGGATAAGGCTTTCCAACGTGCTGAGACAAGAAAATCAGACAGCGCTCAAAGCTTGTTCCATGGAACAGTAGAATGGCTTGTGACTATTTTTTCTGACGAGCTGAAGATAGGCGCCGAAGACCTTGAAACTGATGAGCCTTTTCAAGAATACGGAGTAGATTCGATTATTTTGGCTCAGCTATTACAGCAGATTAATCAAAAGTTAAAAGGAGATATCGATCCATCTATTTTATTTGAATACCCCACAATAGAATCTTTTGCAAAGTGGCTGATATCTGAATATAAATCTGCCTTATCAGATGCTGTACATTCAGCTGACTCAAAAGAACATGCGCCTGATGCGGCATCATTGCCGCCCGATCAGGCTTCCGCGGCGAAACAGCAAATGCAAAAGGCAAGCGATATAAAACCGGCAGTTCATGCAGAAGACATCGCGATCGTTGGCCTGACATGCCGATTTCCCGGAGCGGAAACGCTGGAGGCATACTGGGATTTAATACGTGACGGTCGATCAGAGATCAAACCTGTGCCGCATGAACGCTTTGGCAATTCAAGCTCGTATTATGCCGGGGTAATCGAGGACCTGAACCGATTTGATCCTGATTTCTTCCTGATGTCCGATGATGATGTCAGAGCAATGGACCCGCAGGCTTTGGCAGTATTGGAAGAAAGTCTGAAGCTGATGTATCACGCCGGGTACACCGAAAAGGAAATGAAAGGCAGGCGGGCTGGTGTCTATATAGGAGGTCGCAGTCAGCACAAGCCTGATCAATCCAGTCTTTCAAAAGCGAGAAATCCGATTGTGGCTGGAGGACAAAACTATTTAGCCGCTAATATTTCACAATTTTTTGATTTGCGAGGACCGAGTATTGTTCTGGATACAGCTTGTTCCTCTGCATTGGTCGGCATGAATATGGCCATTCAGGCTTTACGAAACGGAGATATCGAGGCAGCGGTTGTCGGCGGTGTCAGTTTGCTCGATACAGATGCACATCGAATGTTTCAGGAGCGCGGACTTTTAAGTGACAAGCCGTCTTTCCATGTATTTGACAAGCGAGCAGAAGGCGTCGTTTTAGGAGAAGGCGTGGGAATGGTTTTAGTCAAAACGGTCAGCCAAGCACTTGAAGACGGAGATTCCATTTATGCTGTCATTAAAGCCGCAGCTGTAAACAATGACGGAAGAACCGCAGGTCCGTCCGCACCGAATCTTGAGGCGCAAAAGGACGTGATGCTGTCGGCGCTTGAGAAAAGCGGCAAAAAGCCTGAAGAAATCAGTTATCTCGAAGCAAATGGATCTGGTTCAATTGTGACAGACTTGCTTGAGCTTAAGGCGATTCAAGCGATTTACCGCTCTCGCTGCAATGCTCCATTAGGATTGGGGTCGGTTAAGCCTAACATCGGCCACCCTTTATGCGCAGAAGGGATAGCAAGCCTGATTAAGGTCGCTTTGATGCTGAAACATAGACAATTGGTTCCGTTCCTGTCAGGTGATGAGAAAATGACGCATTTTAATATTGAGGAAACGGATTTGTATTTTTGTAAAACACAAGCCGAGTGGAAAGAGAAAACGCCGGCTGCAGCAATCAATTGTTTTGCTGATGGAGGAACGAATGCCCACTTGATTATAGAAGCTTGGGATGACTCGGCTGATCGGCCGATCAGAAGAAAGCCTTTGCCGCTGCCGGCACTGCATCGGCGGCCCGTTTTAACAGAGAATCGAGCCCTATCAGCTCAAACTGAGCGGGGTCAAGGGTTTTCAGACAAGGGTGCTCCTAAAGAAATGTTTTGGAAAACTTTCAAATAAGAGAGGAGTGGGAACATGATAACTGAACAACTGCGCATCTCATTGAATAATCCTATCATGTGCAATCACAAGGTATATGGACAAGCGTTATTACCCGGCCTTGCTTATATAGATCTGATTTATCAAGTATTCCAAGAACATGGTTACGCTTATCAAGAGCTAGAACTGAAAAATCTGACCATTTTTTATCCTTTGATCGCGGAAGCATCGTATGACATTGCCCTGACAATCCAAGTGTCTGAAAGCAAAAAAGGGACATGGTCCATCTTAATTGAAGGGCAAAAACAGCATGGAGAGTCGTTATCAGGTCATAGACGATATGCTTCGGCCGAGATGCATCATAAAGCACCAGCTGCTTTCACGGAAAAGATCGACCTTCATCAATGGAAAAAAGCGGCCGGCCGAATTCTGAATTTGGACGACATTTATGATCAATGCCGCCGTCAAGAATTAGTGCATACAGGCATGATGAAAGCAGAAGGACAGGTATATGAAACAAAAGAGGCCGCTTTGATTGATGTATCTGTCGGACAAGAAGCATTGCTTCATTCTGAGGCTTTTATGTTTCATCCGACGCTCATCGACGGCAGCGGTTTAGGGTCAAGCGGCTTGCTCTCAAGTGTAAATAAAAACGAACAGACTGTGTATCTGCCTTTGTTTTTCGAATCCTTTACAGCTTCGGAGCCATTACAAAAAGAATGTGCGGCGCGCATTCAGGCTTCCTCCGTGCGCCAGAAAAACGAGCTTACTTATATGACCATTGAATATTTTAATTCTTCTGGACAAAAAATAGCCGAACTTAAAAACTTCGCAAGCAAGTCTGTCCGGGATGCGAAGGCCTTTCAGCCTGAAAAAGAAATCGATCAGCTCCAGGAAGAGAGAGTGGTAAAAGAAACTTCTGTCTCTCATGACGCTGGCCGGAAATACAATGCGTTTGAAAGGTTACTGCGTCAGTTGCTGGCTGAACAGCTTGAAAAACCGGCAGAACAAATGGATATTCACGCCGGGTACTATGAGCTTGGGTTAGATTCGCCATCCTTGCTTGAAATTGTTCAGGCGATAGGATCTCATGTTGGAGAAGATCTCTCTCCCACTTTGCTGTTTGAATATACAACGATTGCAGAATTATCAGCGCATTTGGCTGAAAACTATTTGTTTGGAGAGGCGGACGATGCTGTCCGCCAGCCTCCTGCATCACTGCCGGAGTCTTTAGATGCTCCTTCTTCCCCGCCAAAAAAAGCGGAGGACATTGCGATCATTGGGATGGCAGGCCGTTATCCTAAGGCGAAAAACATACAAGAATTTTGGGAAAATCTTAAGGCTGGAACAGACTGCATCAGTGAAATTCCGAAATCACGGTGGGAATGGAAGGAATTCGATGAACTGACAACACCTTCTGGAAAGCCCTTTTCAAAATGGGGCGGGTTCATTGAGGATGCCGATTGCTTTGATCCGCAATTCTTCAGAATTTCTCCCAGAGAAGCAGAAACCATGGATCCTCAAGAACGCTTGTTTTTAGAGACATGCTGGGAAGCCATTGAAGATGCAGGTTATACGCCTGAGACAATTGCTGCACAGCGAGGCGCCAATAAAAGACGGCATGTCGGCGTCTTTGCCGGTGTCATGCATAAGGACTATTCCCTTATAGGTGCTGAAGCTTTATCCGAACAAAATCCCTTTCCTTTGTCACTGAACTATGCGCAAATCGCCAATAGAGTGTCTTACTACTGTAATTTCCATGGGCCAAGCATGGCAGTGGACACGGTCTGCTCATCCTCTTTGACTGCCATTCACTTGGCGATAGAAAGCATCCGGAATGGGGAATGTGAGGCTGCGATAGCAGGGGGTGTCAACTTATCTCTGCATCCGGCTAAATATATCAGCTATGGCAGTGTGGGGATGCACTCGAGCGACGGCTATTGTCATACATTCGGCGAAGGCGGTGACGGATACGTTTCTGGAGAAGGGGTTGGAACGGTATTATTAAAGCCTCTGCAAAAAGCTGAACAGGATGGTGACCGGATCTATGCCGTCATCAAAGGAAGTGCCATTAATCATGTAGGCAAAGTCAGCGGTATTACGGTTCCGAGCCCTATAGCGCAAGCCGATGTTATAGAAACCTGCTTAGAAAAAACAGGAATCGATCCGCGTACGGTCGGCTATGTGGAAGCGCATGGCACCGGCACCTCATTAGGAGACCCAATTGAAATTCAAGGATTGGTGAAGGCTTTCAGCCGAAATACGCAGGATCAGCAATTTTGTTCGATCGGTTCTGTGAAATCAAATATTGGCCATGCTGAATCTGCAGCCGGCATCAGCGGGTTAACGAAGACCGTTCTGCAGCTGTATTATAAAACGCTGGTCCCATCCCTACACTCAGAAGAGCTGAATCCTTATTTGGAGCTGGATCAATCACCGTTTTTTGTTCAGCGCGAAGCAAAGAAATGGGAGCAACCGGCATTGACAGAAAACGGAATGGAGATTAAGTATCCCCGCCGTGCCGGTGTAAGTTCGTTTGGAGCGTCAGGGTCCAATGCGCATATCATTTTGGAAGAATACATCCCGGCAGAGAACGACTCAGCCTCTGTTTCTGTGAAATATGAAGAGGCAATTATCCCCTTGTCGGCGAGAAATATAGACAGGCTGCAAGCATACGCCGGCAAACTCATTGAGTTTCTTCACGAGGACATTAATCTTTTTGAGCTTGCTTATACACTGCAGGCAGGACGGGTGGAAATGGAGGAGCGGGCAGCCTTCATCGTAAAAGACATAAAGGATCTAATTCATCAACTTCAAGCATTTGTAAAAGGTGAACAAGCCGATCGCTGCTGGACCGGACAGGCCAAAGAGGGCCAAGGGTTTACCGGGGCAAAAGCGGGAGATTTGAAGAACATCGCGGAATCATGGGTTCAAGGAAAACAGGTCAACTGGGATGAACTCTACGGCGCTCGCAAGCCGCTTAAAATAAGTGTTCCAACCTACCCGTTTGCAAAAGAACGCTACTGGATACCGGCACCTGAGACGAAAATCAGCGGCAGAACAACGAATTCTGCATTACATCCGCTGCTGCATAGGAATACGTCAGACTTTTCTGAGCAGCGCTTTAGCTCTAGCTTCACAGGCAAGGAATTTTTTCTATCAGATCATGTTGTGCAGGGACAGAAAATCCTGCCGGGTGTTGCCTATTTAGAAATGGCAAGGGAAGCAGCGGAAAAAGCAGCGGGTGATCTGGAAGATGGACAAAGAATTGTGTCGCTCAGAGACATCGTCTGGATTCGTCCTATCGCGATTGAAAGTGAACCAAAAGAGATACATATTGGCCTTTATCCTGAGGATAGCGGAGAGATCAGCTATGAGATTTACAGCAAAGATGAAAACCAGATGATACACAGCCAAGGGACTGCAATCCTAGGGGCTGAACCGGACATTCCTGTTTTAGATATTAAAGCGCTGCAGGCGGAATGCAGTCTGGATACAGTGACGTCAGAGCAATGCTATGCGGCGTTTCGGAAGATAGGGCTTGACTATGGAGAGGGCTATCAAGGGATTAAAAAAGTGCTTATCGGACACGAACAATTGCTTGCAAAAATCTCCTTGCCCGCTTTTTTGGAAGACGGTAAGAAGCAATTCATGCTCCATCCGAGTTTGATGGATGCCGCTTTCCATGCATCGATTGGTTTTATCGTTAGCTCAGTCAATACGGATGCTCAAGTCCATAAGCTGTCTCTGCCGTTTGCAATGCAGGAACTTAACATTCTTGCCCCTTGCCCTTCTGAAATGTGGTCTTATATTAGATTCAGTTCAGACAGTAAGGCAGAGAACAAAATCAGAAAGTATGATATTGAACTATGCGATGAAGACGGGAATGTCTGTGTGCAAATGAAGGGGGCTTCCATTAGAGCGCTTGAAGGAGAACCTCAATCTCCGGAAGCAATAGCAGCGGGGGCTTCATCGATAGGACATACGATGATGGTTCCTGTCTGGGAACCAGTGTCTCCAAATGCGGAGAACGGTGTCTCGGCTGTCGGCGGACAAGCCGTTTTATTAGGGGGTACTGAGCACGAACAGAAGTTAATGAAACAATACTATCCTCAGGCTGTGGTTTTGGATATCCAGCCGGCAGATCACATGGAAATGATAGTGAACAAGCTGCAAGCGTGCGGCAGCATTGACCATGTACTGTGGATTGCTCCGCTACACTCAGAGCAAATGTTTATTGAAGAACAGGAAGAAAACGTTCTTCACGTATTTAAGCTTGTGAAAGCACTTCTTCAATTAGGCTATGGCGGGGAAAAGCTGGAATGGTCAATTATCACCGTCCAAGCGCAGCCGATTACTCAGCATGAAGCTGTCAATCCTGCTCATGCTAGCATTCATGGACTCATTGGCACAATGGCTAAGGAATATCCGCATTGGAATATCCGGCTGATTGACCTTGAAGAAGGCTGCACTTGGCCGATCAAACAGATGTTTACACTCCCTGCAGACCGTCTTGGGCACGCGTGGGCCTATCGGAATCACCAATGGCATCAGCAGCAATTGATTCCCTATCAGCAATCCCCGTCAAATGATACGTTATATCGAACCGGCGGAGTGTATGTGGTTATTGGAGGAGCTGGGTACATCGGAGAGGCGTGGAGTGAGTATATGATCCGCCGCTATCAGGCACAGATCGTTTGGATTGGACGCAGTCAAATCAATGATGCCATCCAGGCAAAATTAAACCGTCTCTCGGCACTTGGACCTGCGCCTTACTATATTGCAGCCGATGCTGCGGATATGCATTCATTGCAGCAGGCTTATGAACAAGTGAAAAAACGCCATCCTCATATTCATGGGATCGTTCATTCTGCAATGGTTTTATTTGAACAAAGCCTGGAAAATATGACGCTCGAAGAATTCAGAGCTGGATTGGCGGCAAAGGTGGATGTAAGTGTTCATATGGCCCAAGTATTTCAGCAGGAGGATTTGGATTTTGTTCTATTTTTCTCTTCGCTTGTGTCCCATATCAAAAATGTGAAGCAAAGCCATTATGCCTCAGGCTGTGCATTCGCAGATGCATTTGCTTACCGGCTGTCCCAAAGCTGGAGTTGTCCCGTTAACGTCATGAATTGGGGATATTGGGGGAACAGTGAAGCGGCCGAAGATGAAAATTATGTGCAGCTCATGAATCAAATTGGCTTAGGCTTAATTGAACCTGAGGAAGGGATGGAAGCGTTAGAAGCCCTGCTTTCAGGGCCTGTCAGCCAAACGGCTTTCATTCATACGACTAAACCTGTTGCAGTCGAAGGCGTGAATCAGAAGGAATTCATCACCCTTTACCCGCAGCAGCCTTCGATAGACGCCGAAAGCCTGAAGAGACGCCTGCCGGAAACACGGAAAATAAAAAGAGTAACACATGAGGAGCTGGACGCTCTCCTTTACAGACTTCTGTTAGCGCAGCTGCAGACGGCCGGGCTGTTTGATGGTCATACATTATCGGTTGAACGTCTTCAAGGAAACAACAATACTCGTGAGTTTTATGAAAAGTGGCTCCGGCAAAGCAGCGAATTCCTTCTGCAGCAAGACTACCTTAAAAAAGATGGAGATTCTTTGGTGAGGAAGGACAAGGCAGCGGATATAGACATGCTTTGGAATGAATGGGATGCAAAAAAAGCAGAATGGCTCCAAGACAGCAACACAAAAGCGATGGTTGTATTAGCTGAGGCCATGCTGAAAGCATTACCGGATATCCTGACAGGGAAGGTGCCTGCGACAGATATCATGTTCCCTCATTCGTCAATGGAATTGGTGGAAGGTATTTACAAGCATAACCAAGTTGCAGACTACTTCAATACAGTGCTCGCTGATACGTTAACAGCTTACGTAGATGAACGGCTGAAACAGGACCCTAAAACCTCCATTCGCATTATGGAGATAGGCGCAGGTACTGGCGGCACGAGTGCCGGAATCTTTCAAAAACTGAAAACCTATCAAAATCATATAGGAGAATATTGTTATACAGATCTTTCAAAGGCGTTTTTGCTGCATGCAGAAAAAGAGTATGGGGCGGAAAATCCTTACCTGACATATCAGCTATTTGACGTAGAAAAACCAATCGATCAGCAGGAAATCGAGGCAGGCGGCTATGACGTTGTAATTGCCGCTAATGTTCTTCACGCGACAAAAAATATTCGCCAAACGCTGCGGCATGCAAAAGCTGTGATGAAGCACAACGGATTGCTGTTACTAAATGAAATGGCGGGAAACAGCTTGTTTCCACACATCACCTTCGGACTGTTGGAAGGCTGGTGGCTGTATGAAGATCCTGCGCTGCGAATTCCCGGCTGTCCTGGTCTATATCCAAACAAATGGAAAGAGGCCTTAGAAAGCGAAGGCTTTGAATCCGTGTTCTTCCCGGCAGAAGCAGCACATGACCTCAGTCACCAGATCATCGCAGCCTCAAGCAACGGAGTGGTACGCCGTATGGCTATGGAAATGGCGCCTCCTGCAGAAAAGGATTTTTCTCCAGTGAGGAAGGAGCCGGCATCTGTCCAAAACGTAGCTTCAGAGATAGGCGGACCATCAAATGATGCTGTCTTGATAGAAAAAAGCACCGAGTATATGAAAAAACTAATCGGACAAACATTGAAAATACCTGCAAGTAAAATTGATTCATCTGAACAGCTTGAAAAGTACGGCATCGATTCTATTGTCGTTGTTCAGCTCACGAATACATTACGTAAGGAACTGGACCATGTGAGCAGCACTTTATTTTTTGAGTATCAGACAATAGACGCGTTAGTGGAACACTTAATCAAAACGAAAAAAGCAGCACTTTTGAGACTGACAGGCCTTGACCGTCAAGTGCAAAATGACAAGCCGGTAGCAATCAATAACAAATCTTCACAGGAGGCTGGGCAGGCGCCTGACACAACCCGGCGCTATCGTAAGCTTGGCCGCAGCCGCGAGAAAGAAGCACCATCACTGGCACAAGCATCGGTCAGCCGTGATATTGCCATTATCGGCATATCCGGGCGTTATCCTCAGGCGGAGACAGCAGAAGAATTTTGGAACAATCTAAAAGAAGGAAGAAATTGTATAGAGGAAATCCCGGAAGGCCGCTGGGATTGGAAAGCATATTACGATAAAGAAAAAGGAAAAGAAGGCTCGATTTATACAAAATGGGGCGGATTTATCAAAGGTATGGATACTTTTGATCCTTTATTCTTTCAAATTTCTCCGCTAGAAGCAGAAAGAATGGATCCTCAGGAGCGATTATTCCTGCAAACCGCCTATGCGAGTATTGAAGATGCGGGATACACACCAGACTCGCTCTGCTCAAGCAGAAAAGTCGGCGTCTTTGCCGGAGTAATGAACAAAAATTATCCTACTGGCTACGGCTATTGGTCCATTGCCAACAGGGTATCCTATTTGCTGAATTTCCAAGGCCCGAGCCTTGCTGTTGACACAGCATGTTCGTCTTCTCTGACAGCGATCCATTTGGCGTTAGAAAGCATTTACAGCGGATCAAGTGAGTGCGCCATTGCCGGCGGCGTCAATTTAGTTGTCGACCCTGTTCACTATCAGAACTTATCTGTCATGAACATGCTCTCTGAAACTGACAAATGTAAATCATTCGGTGATGACGCAGATGGGTTTGTTGACGGAGAAGGAGTGGGTGCCGTCATTTTAAAGCCTTTGCAAAAAGCAATAGAAGACGGTGACCATATATATGGGGTGATAAAGGCCAGCTCCATTAACAGCGGAGGCAAAACCAACGGATATACGGTTCCAAATCCGAATGCCCAAGCCAAGCTGATTAAAGAAGCCATTCAGCATGCAAATATCCCAGCCAGAACGATCAGTTATCTGGAGGCACACGGAACAGGCACTGCATTAGGAGATCCGATTGAGATTGCTGGATTAACAAAAGCGTTTGAGGAAGATACACAAGAAAGACAGTTCTGCGCGATCGGCTCCAGCAAATCCAATATTGGTCATTGTGAAAGTGCAGCCGGCATCGCTGGTTTGACAAAAATACTGTTTCAGTTTAGATACGGTCAAATCGCACCATCATTGCATGCTGAGCGTTTGAATCCAAATATTGAATTCAGTCAAACTCCGTTTATCGTTCAGCAAAAGCTTGGTGAATGGAAGCGGCCGATCATTGACGGTCGGGAAGTGCCAAGACGCGCCGGATTAAGCAGTTTTGGCGCCGGAGGGTCAAATGCCCATCTGATCTTAGAAGAATATATTCCGAAAACCGGGGCGCAAACACCCCAACATCCTCCTGCTCTGATCGTGCTGTCAGCGAAAAACAGTGAACGGCTTCAAGAAAGAGCGGAGCAGCTGCTCACTGCCGTTCGCGAAAAAAGGTACAGTGAATCAGATCTGGTCCGGATTGCCTTTACGCTGCAAACAGGCCGTGAAGCAATGGAGGAAAGGCTTGGCTTTATTGCCGAATCAATAGAAGATCTAGAGAGCAAGCTGCTAGATTTTATAGAAATGAAAGCAGAGGATCTGTATCTGGATCGTATTGACGATAATAAACAAGCATTAGCGCTCTTATCAGCTGATGAAGATACGGAGAAGATGATAGACGCCTGGATGAGCAAAGGGAAATTTACGAAATTACTGGATCTTTGGGTGAAGGGCTTGTCTTTTGACTGGACAAAGCTGTACGGAGCTCATAAGCCGATCCGAATCAGCCTGCCGACATATCCATTTGCGAAGGAACATTACTGGGCATCAGGTGTTGAAAAGAGAACAACGTCCTTTGAAAACAATATAGAACACCAAGAGCAAGAAGACTTCGAGGTGATGACCTTTAAAGAAGTATGGAAAGAACAGCAGGTGTCTCTCACATCGAAAAGCTTCACAACTCTCGTCTGTTTTCTGACTGACAGCGACAAGCAACAAGCATTTGCTTCAGCTGTGAAAAGCTTTGATCCAGAGACCCAGGTCATATTTGTTTCTCAAGGCGCAACGTACGGCAAACAGTCTCAATACTCTTATCAAATTGTACGGAAGGATCCCGGCACTTTTGAGAAAGCCTTCCGTAGGATTCAGGAAGAACATGGAGAACCGGATGCAATCCTCTATTTATGGGCGACGGAGGATTCAAGCTGTAGTCAAGATTATTCCTGTGCAGTCTATTTATTGCAAGCTATGGCGGCCGCGAAGATTCAACCTGCCCGTGTGTTATTGGCTGGATGTTTTGAAAATGGTCTTGACCGAAGTTATCTGGAATCATGGATAGGATTTGAACGTTCACTCGGGCTAGTCCTTCCGAATACGAAAGTGACAGGAATCTTTCAGGATGCTGATCAAATTCCAAAAGAATCAATGGATGATTGGACAAGTAAGATCTGGACGGAATTACAGGCTTCAACCGAACAAACCGTCTTGTATCAGAATGAGAAACGTTATGTATGTCAGATTGAACAGACAACGTTACAGCCAGGCAACAGCAAATTGAAGTCCGGGGGAACTTACCTGATTACAGGCGGGTTAGGAGGGCTCGGTTATTTATTCGCCAAGCATTTGGCTAAAAACTATGCCGCGAACATCATTCTGACAGGACGAACGCCTATCAACAAAGAAAAACAAAAGCAGCTAAAAGCATTGAGGGAGTTAGGCGGCGAAGCCATGTATGCAGAGGCGGATGTGTGTGATCCGATCGCAATGGGAGACTGCGTGAAACGCGGAAAAGACCGGTACGGCACCATCAATGGTGTCATTCATGCCGCCGGTATCGAAAGCGGGTCCTCTATTTTTGAAAAAGAGATGGATAGCTTCACGCGCATTATTGAACCGAAAATCAATGGAACGATCGCGCTTGACGAGTGGTTTAAAAAAGAAACCCTGGATTTTATCTGTTACTTCTCTTCGTCTTCTGCTATTTTAGGAGACTTTGGTTTTTGTGATTATGCGGTAGGGAATCGGTTCCAAATGGCTTATGCACATTACAGAAACGAGCTTCATCGCGGCAATACGTTTGTTATCAACTGGCCTGTTTGGAAGGACGGCGGGATGTCAATCGGGAATGCCGAAACTACCGAGATGTACTTGAAGTCAAGCGGTCAGCGCTTCTTAGAAGCGGAAGAAGGCATACGTATGTTTGAACATATTTTGTCTCAGCAGGATGCGCAGCAGCTTATCATAGCCGGTCAGCCAAGCCGGGTCCGCCGCTTTTTAGGAATGACTGAACGTGCCGTTCCAGAACCGGACATGATAGCCCCGCCTGCACAAGAAACATCGGGCGGGATGAAGAACCTAAGCGTTGAAAAACGTATGGAAATGGACTTGAAAACGCATATTCACACCTTGCTTAAGATCTCAAAAGACAAGCTAGACTTGAATAAGAACTGGGCCGACTTTGGATTTGATTCCATCTACTTGGCTAAATTCTCGAACGTGTTAACTGACTATTACAAAGTCGAGATAACGCCTGCTTTATTTTTTGGCTATTCAACTTTAAAAGAATTGATCCGCTTCTTTTTAACGGATCATAAAGGCCTGATCGAAGAATTTTACCGTGATGATGCATCTGATACTCAGAATCAGGCAGAAGCTGAAGTGCCGGTTTCTGCAGCACTCGAAACACAAAACAGCCATAGAAGCGGCCGGCAGCTTTACACAGAGCCTATCGCCATTATCGGAATGAGCGGCAGGTTTCCTCAAGCTGATTCGGTTCATGAATTGTGGGACAATCTGAAAAACGGAAAAAAATGCATTTCAGAAATTCCCAAAGACCGCTGGGACTGGCGTGAAGTCAAAGGACATCCAGAGAAAGCAGAAGTGCCGAGATGGGGCGCATTTTTGAAAGACATAGACCGATTTGATCCGCTGTTTTTCCACATATCGCCTAAAGAAGCTGAAAGTATGGACCCGCGCCAGCGATTGTTTCTTGAAGAAGCATGGCATACATTTGAGGACGCAGGATATATGGGAAACCGGATTAAAGGAAAGTCCTGCGGCGTTTATGTGGGTGTGGAAGAAGGAGAATATGCCCACTTAACCGGTGAGACGGATTACATTACCGGCACTCAAAACGCCACATTGGCTGCGCGAATTGCATATGCATTAGATTTAAAAGGACCTAATATGGCGTTGACGGCAGCATGTTCCTCAGGACTTGTAGCCATTCATCAGGCTTGCGCAGCCTTGCGTCAGGGAGACTGTGAAATGGCTTTAGCCGGCGGCGTCAGTCTGAATATTTCTCAAATGTCTTATGAGGCGCTGACAAAGGCGGAAATGCTTTCTCCAGATGGACAATGCAAAGTGTTTGACCAGGATGCCAATGGGCTTGTGCCTGGTGAAGCGGTAGCAGCTGTTCTGCTGAAACCATTATCAAAGGCAATTGAAGATCAAGATCACATTTATGGATGTATAAAAGCAAGCGGCGTGAATTATGACGGCAAAACCAATGGAATGACAGCTCCCAATCCTTTTAGTCAGGCGGAATTAATAGAAAGCATTTATGAAAAATATCAGATCAATCCGCTGGATATTCAATATGTGATGGCGCACAGCACTGGATCAAATCTGGGAGATCCGCTTGAAGTACAGGCATTGACGGATGCGTTCAGCAAATATACGAAACAGAAGCAATTCTGCACCATCGGCTCGATTAAATCATTAATCGGACACACATTTGCAGCTTCCGGTGTGGTTGCTTTGATCAGTATGCTGATGGCTATGAAAAATCAAACCATTCCGGCTACCCATGAATGTGAATCGAGCAACCCCTATATTCAGTTTGCAGAAAGCCCTTTTGTGCTTCACAAAGAGAACCAGCCATGGATCAGAAAAAATCATAATCCGAGGATGGGGACAATCAGCACAACGGGCATCAGCGGTACGAATGCGCATGCAGTAATTGAAGAATACATTCCGGATGAGCAGGCATCCGCGCATCAAGAGCCAACCGAATGTCCGCAAGTTATCGTGCTTTCTGCTCAAAATGAGGATCGGCTTCACGATGCTGTTCTGCAAATGCTTGAGTATGCAGAGCATAATGACAGCCTTTCATTACCTGATGTTGCGTATACACTCCAGGTTGGAAGAAAAGCAATGGAAGCAAGACTGGCGATCGTAGTGAATAATCAGGAACAACTGGTGCGAAAATTGAAGGAATTTGCAGAAGCAGTGAAGAATGGTGAATCATTCGGCCAATTTACATCCTTTTATACAGGGAATGCGGAAGACATTTCAGAAGAACGAGATGAGACATCTCTGAAAACGGTCGTCATAGAAAAAGATTTTAAAAAGATAGCAGATTGGTGGACGAAAGGTAATCATATTTCTTGGGAACTGCTCCATGAAGACAATAATGTCCGTATCGTTCCGTTACCTGGCTATCCATTTGCAAAGGAACGCTATTGGATCTCATCAGATAAGAATATTAGGCCATCGTCACAAGTCGCCCAAAGTGAGACTGACGAGTCCAATGAAGAGAAACACATTCAAGACATCATCGTACAATTTCTGGAACGAGAGCTGAGCCTGTCACGGCATCAAATCAGTTTCAAAAGAAACGTTCAAGAATACGGGATGGATTCAATTCTTGGCCGAAAGCTGATGCGTCATTTAGAAAAGACCATTCAGATCAAGCTGACCGGCCGGGAGCTTCTTGAATTCCAGACAATCCAAGCGCTTTCTGCTTATGTGGCCTTAAAAGCTGAAGGAAAAAACCGAAGCGCGGAGGCTCTGCCGCAAAATCAAACCAACAGCCTGTACAGTGACGAGCAAATCATCGGTTTGATGCAAGAGGTGGCGCAAGGGAATTTGGATTTTAAGAGTGTGCAAAACATCATAGAAGGGAGTTAATCGTATGAACCATAAAGAAATTCTCGATGCCTACAGATCAGGAGAATTAACGATTACTGAGGTAGAAGAACATCTTCAAAGCATGAAGCGTCAGTTGAATAGCCCGCTTTCAGAAGGTCAAAAAGGGTTATGGATGCTTCAAAAAATGTCTCCTGATATGGGTGCATATAATATACCTTTATGCTTTCACGTCAGCAAAAAATTACATGTCGAGACGTTCAAGCAAGCCCTTCTGTTTGTACAGAAACAATATCCTGTTTTAACGAGTGTGATTCAAGAGGAAAATGGCATTCCATTTCAAACGGTTCAGCCGTCGCAGGCTCTTCATTTTGAGGAAGCGAATATCTCAGCTATGCATTCAGCTGAGGTATTGCCCTACCTAAAAGAAAAAGCTAAAGAACCTTTTCATTTGGAAACTGGTCCGTTAATGCGCACATATCTGTTTCATCAGTCAAACGAGGCATGCATTGTGCTTATCACGGTTCATCATATTATATTTGACGGTGTGTCAATGCTGACATTTATATCGACGCTTTTAGAGGCGTATCAACAATTGCTGCAAGGCGAAGAGTTGATGCTGCAGACTTTACCGGCCGATTATCCTGACTTTGTTGACTGGGAAAACCGTATGCTGGGCGCTAGAGAAGGGGCTGAGCATCTCGCTTATTGGAAAGAGCAGCTGTCCGGAACGCTGCCTATTCTTGAGCTGCCGGCCGACCGTCCCCGTCCTTCAGCACAAAAATATAAGGGGCAAGCTTACAAAAGCTTGCTCCCTCATAACCTGAGCAAGCAAATAAAGTCGTTAGCACGTTCTCATTATGTGAACGAATCAGTTGTGTACCTTTCTATTTATAAAGTGCTGCTGCATCACTATACAAAACAAAAGGACATCATTGTGGGAGTCCCGACAATGGGGCGGCCTGAAGACGGTTTTGAATCGATCATCGGGTACTTTATTAATATGATGGCTGTTCGGAGTAAAGAGATAGGAACCCAAACATTTCAAGAGTTCCTTCGAGACCTGCAGCTGACAGTGGCAGACGGACTTGACCATGCGGCATACCCATTTCCGGCACTGGTAAGAGAACTGAATGTAGACCGCTCAGCAGCGGATTCTCCGATTTTTCAAACAGCCTTTCTCTACCAGAATTTCTTTCAGACAGCAGGCTTACAAAAAATGCTGGAACCATATCAAGCTCTTGGCATCAAATATATCGAAGACATTCGGCAAGAAGGGGAATTCGAGCTGGCACTGGAAGTGTATGAACAAGAAAACGAAACAGTGCTTCATCTTCTGTATAACCCTGATATATATGAATTATCTACCATTGAAAGAATGATGGAGAACTACATCAAACTCACTGAACACATCATTCTCGATCCGTCTTTATCACTTGAAACATACTCTTTACAGTTAGATCAAGAACAAATCAGCTTGTTCGAGCAATGGAATGCGACAAAGACAAATGACTCCAAAGACAAGTGCATACATGAAATTTTTGAGGAAAAAGCGAAAAAAACCCCCGATGCGATAGCGGTCGTATTCGAAGAGGAGACTCTTACATATAAGGAATTAGATCAAAAAAGCACATCGCTGGCCATTTATCTTCAAGCACAGGGGGCTGGACCGGAACGCCCGGTAGGGATTTGTGCAGAGCGTTCGTTTGATATGCTGATCGGAATTTTAGGGATTCTGAAAGCCGGCGGAGCGTATGTGCCTCTAGATCCGAACTTCCCTCAAGAACGATTAGCGTACATGCTCAAAGACAGTGAAGCGTCCATTGTCCTTACACAATCTAAAGCTCATGACAAAGTAAACAAATTAACTGATGACCATGTAAAAGTCATCAATATCGATTTGGCTTGCAGTCAAACGGACACAGCTCAACAAAAAAGTGGATTGAAACGAGAAGTCAAACCCCATCATCTCGCTTATATCATTTACACCTCGGGCAGTACCGGACAGCCTAAAGGAGTCATGGTAGAGCATCAGAGCATTATGAATACGCTGAATTTTCTTGAATCCCAGTATCCTGTCACTGCTGAGGATGCTTATTTATTAAAGACGAACTATGTTTTCGACGTATCCATATCGGAATTATTCGGCTGGTTTATCGGAAATGGCCGCCTCATTATTCTTCCGCCGGATGAAGAGAAATCACCGCAGCTGTGCATGGATGTGATTGAAAAATATCAAGTGACCCATGTTAATTTTGTTCCTGCCATGCTGCATGTATTTTTAGAAACGGCGAAAGACAACAGGAAATTTACTGAAGAAGGACCAATCAAATACATGATGGTTGCAGGAGAAGCCTTTCCTAAGGAATTGGTGAAAAAGGCAGTTTCGATCTTTAAAAACTGCCGTGTTGAAAATATTTACGGACCAACAGAAGCCTCCATTTACGCGACTTATTTCGGATGCGGAACAGGAGATATCGCCAGTCATCATACGCCAATCGGCAAGCCTGTATCCAATACGAAGATTTATATCGTGGACCAGCATCTGAAGCCTGTTCCGATCGGAAAACCTGGTGAGCTTTGTATCGCAGGCGACGGATTGGCAAGGGGCTATTATAACCAGCCCGGCCTGACAGCGGAAACATTTATTAACAATCCGTTTGAATCTGGGACCAAGCTTTATAAATCCGGTGATTCAGCAAGATGGCTGCCTGACGGGAATATTGAATATTTAGGCCGCATTGACAGCCAGGTTAAAATCCGAGGTTTCCGAATTGAATTAGGTGCAATAGAAACGAAACTGAGTGAATATCCGGGCATTTTAGATCAGGCAGTAGTGGTCAAGCAGCTGGAAGGACATAAAAAGCTGGCTGCATATTATACGGAGCAAAATGGACATCAGCCTATCGATCCAAACGATTTGCGACGCTGCCTGAAATCCAGCCTGCCGGAATATATGATACCTGCGCACTTTATCCGCCTGGATGAGATGCCGTTAACACCAAGCGGGAAAGTGAACCGCAAGGAATTGGAACATCGGAAGGTCATTTTAAATAATAGAAAAACACAACACTTACAGTTATCAGAGGTAGAAGGCAAAGTGCAGCTCATTTGGGAGGATATGCTGAAAGTCAGCGGTTTTGGGCCAGAGGACGGATTTTTCGATGTGGGAGGCGATTCACTTCTTGCCGTGGCCGTGGCGGAACGAATCCAAAAAGAATTTGACTGTGAATTCAGTGTAACGGAGCTGTTCGAGTACGCCAATATCAGGGCCATCAGCCAATACATTATTGAAATGAAAAACACAGATACGGCGGCCATTCCTCAAAATGAAAGCAAGCAGAATGTGAAGAGGGTGAAACAAACGGAACAGCAAGCGCTGCCGCCGTATTTTGAAGACAGTATTGCCATTGTGGGAATCTCCTGCCAGTTTCCGGGGGCGAAAAATCATCATGAGTTCTGGAATCAAATCAAAGAAGGCAAGGAAAGTATTCAATTTTTTTCAAAAGAAGAACTGCGAGAAAATGGAGTGCCTGAAGAATTAATTCAACATCCTGATTACGTTCCTGTGCAATCTGTAATTGAGGGAAAAGATTTGTTTGACCCAGGTTTCTTTCAGATCTCTCCTAAAGATGCTGAGTTTATGGACCCTCAGCTCCGTCTCTTATTGCTGCATTCATGGAAAGCAATTGAGGATGCGGGCTATGTGGCAAAAGAGATTCCGGAAACAAGTGTGTATATGTCTGCAAGCAACAATTCCTACAGAACGTTATTGCCGAAGGAGAGAACAGAAGGACATGAATCTCCGGATGGCTATGTCTCATGGGTATTAGCCCAAAGCGGAACGATCCCGACGATGATCTCGCACAAGCTCGGATTAAAGGGGCCAAGCTACTTTGTTCATTCCAATTGTTCTTCTTCACTAGTAGGTTTGTATCAAGCGTACAAAAGCCTAACAGCTGGTGAATCTGAATACGCGCTTGTTGGAGGCGCAACCTTGCACGCGCAGTCAGGAATAGGCTATGTGCATCAAAACGGATTGAATTTTTCAAGTGACGGGCATGTTAAGGCATTTGACGCCGCAGCTGACGGAATGGCTGGAGGAGAAGGTGTAGCTGTCGTCCTATTGAAAAAAGCTGTGGATGCGGTAAGAGACGGAGACCATATTTACGCCATCATGCGCGGAATAGGAATCAATAATGACGGAGCTGATAAGGCCGGCTTTTATGCTCCTAGCGTAAAAGGCCAAACAGAGGTCATACAGAGCGTATTGGACGAAACCGATATCCATCCTGAAACGATCAGCTACATTGAAGCACACGGTACAGGGACTAAATTAGGCGACCCTATTGAAATTTCTGCCTTAAACAAAGTGTACAAGCAATACACGGACAAAATACAATTTTGCGGCATCGGTTCGGTGAAAACCAATATCGGACATTTGGATACTGCCGCAGGGTTAGCCGGCTGCATTAAGGTTGCCATGAGCTTATCTCATAACGAACTTGCGCCAACTATCAACTGCCAGGAGCCGAATCCTAATATTCACTTTGACAGCTCTCCATTTTATGTTGTCCGCGAACGAAAATTATTACAGAAAAATCAAGGTGTACATCGGGCAGCTCTGAGCTCGTTTGGGCTTGGCGGAACGAACGCTCATGCCATATTCGAACAATATGAAAATGCCCAAGATACAAGAGCGGATAACGAAGGAAATCCTCCGTACCTCATTCCGGTATCGGCAAAGAACAGGGAGCGGCTGCAAGCATATGTAAAGGAACTGCTGACATTTGTCAGTCAAAATGATCTGACACAACACTCTTTAAGGGATTTAGCATACACCTTCCAGATCGGCAGGGAGGCGATGGACACAAGAGTTATTTTTATGGCGAGCGATTTGGAAGAATGGAAGCTGCAGCTGGAGCGTTTTGTGAATGGACAACCGTTGACAGAAGGCTGTATTCAAGGAGAAAAAACGCGAGTGAAATCCGCTGATCTCTTGCTTGGAGATGAGGAAACGGAAGAACTGGTTGCATCATGGATGTCCAAAGGCAAACTGAAAAAGCTTGCCGAAGTGTGGGCCAAAGGTTTTCAGGTTGAATGGCGCCATCTTTACCCGAATACGAAGCCGCGCCGCATGAGTCTGCCGACATATCCTTTTGCTGAAGAACGGTATTGGCCTGACATCAGCACGGGCAATCGTAAAACAGCCGTACCATCACGCTTGCATCCTTTGGTGCACCAGAATACATCTGTTTTATCGGAGCAGCGGTTCAGCTCCAGCTTCACAGGACAGGAGTATTTTATTGCTGAGCATATCATTAAAGGGATGGCGATTTTGCCGGCAGCTGTCACGCTTGAAATGGCAAGAGCCGCTATAGAACAAGGAATTGGCGGTTTAGATGATGAGGAATCCGGAATCCGCCTGAAACATGTGGTTTGGATGCGTCCGGTTGTAGCGGGAGATGAGCCGGTTACAGTAAACATCGGGGTCTATGATGAAGACGGCGGAGATATTCTTTATCGGATGTATGGTGAACCGGAATCCGCTGACGCAGACCCAATTGTATATAACCAGGGCATAGCGGAATTATTTCAGCCAAAGCATGCGGAGGTATTGGATCTAGAGGCGATAAAGAATCAATGTAATCAAGGCTTGATGGACACCTCCTTATTTTATGAAGGCATGATCGGAGCCGATTACGGTCCAGGATACAAGAGTGTGGAGACCGTTTATAAAGGAGACGGCCAGCTGCTTGCCAAATTATCGCTGCCGGGATCTGTCTCTCATACAGCAGCCGATTATGCTCTTCATCCAAGTTTATTGGATGGGGCGTTACAGGCGGCTGAATATTTGCAAAACGTCACCAGGGCGGAGCTTTCTGACAGTGAAGACTTTAAAGCTGCACTGCCATTTGCTTTAGAGGAGCTTGAAGTCTTTCATGAATGCGTTTCTGATATGTGGGTTTATGTTCAGTTTAATTCAAAAAATAAACCGGGCGATCTGATACAGAAAGTTGATATTGACCTATGCGATGAGCATGGCAGCGTTTGTATACGGATGAAGGGGTTTTCGACGAGAGTGATGGAGGCTGACATACAAACAGAATCATCACATTCAGAAACCTTATTGCTTCAGCCCGTTTGGAAAGAACAAAAGGCTGGCGGAAAAGCGGATAAAGAATATGCAGAGCATCTCGTGTTCCTCTGTGAATGTGATCAGGACATGAGAAAAAAGATCGAAGCAGAAATGGAGCATGTCCATGTCTTCATCCTGGAAGCAAGGCCTGCTTCAGTGGATGGGCGTTTTCATTCGTATACGGAACAGGTGTTTAGAAAAGTGCAAGCGCTGATTCGCGAGAAACCGAAAGGAGATATTCTGATTCAGATCGTGACCTCCGCAGAAGGCGAGCAGCAATTGTTTTCTGGATTGACAGGGCTGCTGAAAACGGCCGAGTTAGAAACGGTTAAGCTGACCGGACAAATGATTGAAATCAGCAGTGAAGAAAGCGGGGAAAGTATCGCCCGCAAACTGAAAGAAAATCAAATAAGCAGCGGCACCCATATCAGATATCAAAACGGTACACGATTTATTGCAGATTGGAGTGAAATGAAAGCGGCAAGCCGTAACATCAGCATGCCGTGGAAAGACGGCGGCGTTTATCTCATCACAGGCGGTGCCGGTGGCTTAGGCCTTATGTTCGCAAAAGAAATTGCTGAACAAACGAAAAATGCGACAGTCGTTCTGACGGGCCGTTCACCTCTGAATGATAATAAAAGAGGGAAGATTGAAGAGCTTCGCGCCATAGGGGCCGAGATCACCTATCAGCAAATGGATGTTGCCGATAAAATCGCAGTGTACCAGTTAATGAACAATATCCAGAAAGAACATGGCCGTCTTGATGGCATTCTTCATAGCGCGGGAATTATTAAAGATAGCTATTTGGCCAAGAAATCAGCAGAAGATTTGCATGATGTGCTGGCGCCTAAAGTAAAAGGACTCGTTCACCTGGATGAAGCCAGCAAAGATTTTGCATTGGATGTTTTCATTCTCTTTTCATCTCTTTCGGGAAGTTTAGGCAGCCTTGGTCAGGCTGACTATGCGGCAGCCAATGTATTTATGGATATGTATGCCGGATACCGCAGTACGCTAGCCGAACACGGTCAGCGGCATGGCAAAACGCTTTCTGTAAACTGGCCATTATGGAAAGAGGGCGGCATGAAGGTCGATCGTGAAACGGAGAAAAGACTTGTGCAGCTGGCCGGAATTGTTCCTCTGGAAGCAAAACAAGGCATACAGGCTTTTTATCAAGCGTTCAATAGTGAGGCAAGCCAGGTCATGGTGATGGAAGGCAACGTTCAGAAGATAAAACAAAACATGCTGTCAAAAACAGCCTCAGCACCTATTGAAAAGAGGGAAACAGAAAGCATGACTGAACCGGCAAAGAGCATTGACACAGGGAGTTTGCTGGATAAAGTAAAGGCGATGTTAAAGCGGGAGGTCGCCAAGCTATTAAAGGTTCCATTTGAAACGATTGATGACCATGCCGAAATGACGGTGTATGGGTTTGACTCCATTTCTATGACTGAATTCACCAACCATATCAATCGGGCATATAAACTGGCGCTGACGCCAACCGTCTTTTTTGACCATCCGACGATCCATGAGTTCGGCAAGCATTTGTCAGAAGAATATCAAGCGGTATTTGCGAAAACATTTGCTGTACGGACCAGGTCAAAGGTTCAGGCTCAGCCTGCATTTGAACAGGATAAAACCATACATGTCACCTCAAAAAGACGCCGAAAGCAGCCGGTTATGCTGCCGGGAACCATACAGAGTGAATCCGGTCCCGAGCCAATCGCAATCGTCGGAATAAGCGGCATTTTTCCTATGGCAAAAGATGTGGATGCCTACTGGAAGAACTTAAAAGAAGGCAAGGACTGCATGACGGAAATTCCGAAAGACCGCTGGGATTGGCGCGAATATGAAGGGGACCCTGCGAAGGAAGCCAATAAAACGAATGTAAGATGGGGAGGTTTTATTGACGGCATTGCGGAATTCGACCCATTATTCTTTGGCATTTCCCCGCGTGAAGCTGAACAAATGGAGCCACAGCAACGCTTATTATTGACTTATGCATGGAAAGCGATTGAAGATGCAGGGTATTCGGCAAAAAGTCTGTCAGGCACAAAAACAGGCGTATTCATCGGAACGGGAAATACAGGATACAGTTCTCTTTTATCTAAAGCGAACTCGGCAATAGAAGGGTCAGCGGCAGCTAACACGAGCCCGTCAGTCGGTCCGAATCGTGTCAGTTATTTCCTTAATCTGCATGGGCCGAGTGAACCTATTGATACGGCGTGCTCCAGTTCATTGGTAGCGATCCATCACGCCATTTCCTCAATCGAGGAAGGCACTTGTGACATGGCATTAGCCGGCGGCGTTAATACGATTATTCTGCCTGAGGTGTATATTAGCTTTGATAAAGCGGGTGCCCTGAGCAAAGAAGGCAAATGCAAGACGTTCTCAAATCGAGCTGATGGTTTTGCTCATGGGGAAGGAGCCGGCATACTGTTTCTGAAGAAGTTAAAAGCGGCCGAGGAAGCGGGAGACCATATTTATGGGGTGATAAAAGGAAGCGCAGTGAACCACGGGGGGCGTGCGGCGTCTTTAACGACGCCTAATCCGAAGGCCCAGGCGGAAGTCATTCAAAAGGCATTCCAAAAGGCGGGAATCGATCCCAAAACGGTGACGTACATTGAGGCGCACGGAACAGGTACGGAGCTTGGAGATCCGGTTGAAATTAACGGATTGAAAGCGGCTTTTAAAGGGCTGGGTGTAAAAGAAGGAGACACTTCTGCTAATCATTATTGCGGCCTTGGTTCAGCGAAGACAAACATCGGTCATTTATCGCTTGCAGCCGGTGCAGCAGGAATTATTAAAATTTTAATGCAGCTTAAACACAAAACCTTAGTGAAAAGTCTCCATTGCGAGACTGTCAATCCGTATATTCAGCTTGAAAACAGCCCATTTTATATCGTTCGGGAAACAGAAGAATGGAAAGCGCTACAGAATGCGCAGGGGCAGAAGCTGCCTCGCCGTGCAGGCGTCAGTTCATTTGGTATCGGCGGGGTAAATGCCCACGTGCTCATCGAGGAATATATTCCGAAGGCGGACGCTGGCAACATACCGTCGATCACTTCTGAACATCCAGGTATTTTCGTCCTATCAGCTAAAAATGAAGCAAGACTGAAAGAATACGCACAGCAGCTGGCTGAAGCGTTAGACCAGCATATTTACAAAGACGAAGATCTCGCAAATATTGCTTATACGCTGCAAGCCGGGCGAGACGCGATGGAAGAACGGCTGGGGATCATTTCCGGGTCAATTGAGGATTTGCAAGACAAGCTAAAAGACTATGCAGCCGGCAAAAATAATGTGGAGGATGTATATAGAGGGCGGATTGATAAAGGAACGCTGCAAATGCTGACGGAAGATGAAGAAATTCAAGAAGCGGTTGAAAAATGGATGGAGCGCGGAAAGTATGCAAAATTGCTGGAATTATGGGTGAAAGGGCTTGATGTGGACTGGGCGAAGCTGTATGGCGAGAATGAGCCGCATCGCATTAGCTTGCCGACATATCCGTTTGCGAAAGACCGTTACTGGATTTCTGATTATGTCGCAAATAGGGGAAGCCTTGAAGCCGACAAAAAAGCATCTCACATCAGCGCATCTGTGTTACATCCATTAATGCATCAAAACACTTCGAATCTCTCGGAACAGCGGTTTAGCTCAATCTATACGGGAGAAGAGTTTTTCCTTGCAGATCATGTTGTCAAAGGCCAACGGATCTTGCCGGGAGTGGCCCATCTTGAAATGGCGCGGGCTGCCATTGAGCAGGCTGCCGAGGTACAAAACGGTCAGTATCGCATTACGCTCAAAAACACAGTGTGGGTGCGGCCGATTGTAGTCGGGGAGCAGCCGGTGCAAGTACACATCAGGCTTTTTCCGGAGGAGCATGGTGACATTACGTATGAAATCTACGGCAACCCGGAAATAGCCGGTGACAAACCAATAGTATACAGTCAAGGCGGGGCTGAATTACATCCTGCTGCGGATACGCCGGTCATTGATTTAGCATCCCTGCGCAAGAAGTGTCAGCAAACTCATTTCTCCGTAAACGAAGTATACGACACCTATAAAATGATTGGTTTTGACTACGGTCCAGCTTATCGCGGTGTAGAAAAGATTTATACAGCTGAACATTTTGTATTGGCAAGATTGTCATTGCATCCTTCTGTCTTAGATACAATTGGCCAATTCAGCATGCATCCGGGTCTGATGGACTCCGCTTTACAGGCATCCAGCATTTTGACAGGCGCAGGAGATAACCGGCTGACGCTGCCTTTTGCGGTTCAAGAGCTTGAAGTCTTCGGGACATGCTCCTCGAACATGTGGGTATACGCCAGATTCAGTGAAGGCAGCAAAGCGACTGATAAGGTACAAAAACGGGATATCGATATCTTAGATGAGAACGGCAATGTTTGCGTACGGTTAAAAGGTTTGTCATTCAGAGCGGCAGAAAGCGACCCTAGATCAGCAGAGTCTGACCAAACAATGGAAACTTTGATGTTTGAGGAAAAATGGATGTCTAAGGAGATCGACAAAGACGGTCTGGAACCAGAATATGAACGGCATATTATCATGCTTTGTGAAATGAACGGACTCTCAAAAGACAGTATTGAATCAAAGCTCAAAGGAGCGGAATGTATAGTATTAGAGTCTTATCGGGAGGGTCTGGCAGAGCGATTCCAAGATTATGCCGAACAAGCGCTTGAGACGATACAGAGTATCCTCAAAAGCAAGCCGCAAGGCCATGTTCTGATCCAAATGCTTACCTCAGCGCAAAGAAAGCATTACTCTTTCTCAGGACTTTCGGCGCTCCTTAAAACGGCCGGGCTGGAGAATACAAAGCTGATCGGCCAGACGATTGAAATCGATACAAACGAAACTATGAATAGGATCGCAGAGATAGTCCAAGAGAATAAAAGAAACGCAGGAGATCAGCGCATTAAATATGAAAAAGGCAAACGGTACATCAATGAATTAAATGAAATTCATACGCCTGACCGTGAAATCAGATTGCCGTGGAGGGATAAGGGTGTGTACCTCATCACAGGCGGCGCAGGAGGACTTGGATTTATTTTTGCGAAAGAAATTGCAAGCCAAGTCAAACAGCCTGTTTTGATTCTTACAGGCAGGTCCGCGCTTAGCGCTGATCAGCAATTACAGCTTAGCGAACTGCAGCGTTTAGGTGCTCGTACAGAGTACAGACGGGTTGATGTGACTCAAACGGAGGCTGCGTCCGAGTTAATCACAAGGATCACAGCTGATTATGGCGACTTGCATGGCGTGATTCACAGTGCTGGACTGCTTAAAGACAACTATCTCATGAATAAAACAAATGAAGAACTTAAGCAGGTCCTCGCTCCTAAGGTAAAAGGGCTCGTAAATGTGGATGAGGCAACCGAGCATCTCGCGTTAGATTTCTTTATCCTTTTCTCTTCCATATCTAGTATCACCGGCAGCGCGGGACAGGCGGATTATGCAATGGCTAATGCATTTATGGACAGCTATGCTGCTTATCGTAATGCGCTTGTGACCGCCATGTACAGACACGGCCAAACATTGTCGATCAATTGGCCGCTGTGGAAAGAGGGCGGCATGCGTGTAAATAAAGAAACTGAAAAAATGACAATGAAAAATACGGGCGTTACGGCTATGCGAACCGAAACCGGCATTCAGGCACTTTATAAAGGATTGGCTTTTGATAAAGATAACGTCATTGTCATGGAAGGTATCAAAGACATGATGAGAGAAAAGCTGTCTCAAAAGCCGCCTTCTGAAGATGTTCCGAATAAACCAGCGCAAGAACCGGTGACCCAGATAGCAAGAATGGATCAAGACAGCTTATTGGACCAAATACAAGACATTTTAAAGCAAGCAATCTCTCAATTGCTCAAAATCAAAACTAAAGAGATTGATCCGGATATGGAGTTCAATCAATATGGATTTGATTCAATCACTTTAACTGAATTCGCTAATATATTGAATGAACAATACAAGCTGGATCTGACCCCTACAATTTTCTTTGAGCATGCAACTGTTTCTGCCTTTGCCGCGTATTTATCAGCAGAATATCAAGATACATTCTCGGCGCAATTTGCAGTACCTGTCAAGGAGGATCTGCCTGTACAGCCTGCGGAAAAAGCCATGAAAGACATCAGGTTTTCAACCGAAAACCGTTTTGGCAAACCAAAGGAGCTGCCAGTGAAGAAGGCAGCCGAGCATGCGCCTGAGCCCGAACCTATTGCCATTGTAGGGATGAGCGGAGTCTTCCCAAAAGCAAAGGATGTTGAGGAGTACTGGATGAATTTGAAAGAAGGCACAGATTGCATAACAGAGGTTCCAAAAGACCGCTGGGATTGGCGTGAGTACTACGGAGACCCGCTAAAAGAAGCAAATAAAACGAACGTCAAATGGGGCGGTTTTATTGATGGAGTAGCCGACTTTGATCCGTTGTTCTTCGGCATTTCTCCGCTGGAGGCTGAGCAGATGGAGCCTCAGCAGCGTCTATTAATGACCTATGCTTGGAAAGCGATAGAAGAAGCGGGACATTCAGCCCAAAGCCTATCAGGAACCAAAACGGGCTTATTCATCGGTACTGGAAACACGGGATACAGCTCTCTTCTCTCAAATGTAGATATCGAAGGCTCAGCAGCTGCTAATATGAGTCCTTCTGCCGGACCGAATAGAGTCAGTTATTTTCTGAACATTCATGGACCGAGCGAACCGATTGACACGGCATGTTCAAGCTCACTGGTCGCCATTCATCATGCAGTTTGTGCAATTGAAGCTGGAAACTGTGAAATGGCGATCGCGGGAGGCGTCAACACGGTTGTAACACCGCAAGGCCACATTGCCTACGATAAAGCAGGGGCTCTGAGCAAAGAAGGAAAATGCAAAACGTTCTCTGATAAAGCCGATGGATTTGCGGTCAGTGAAGGTGCAGGCATCCTCTTCCTGAAAAAACTAAAGGCGGCGGAACGCGACGGCGATCATATTTACGGTGTGATCAAAGGAAGTGCGGTAAATCACGGAGGCCGCGCGAATTCTCTGACGACTCCTAATCCGAAGGCTCAGGCAGAAGTCGTAAAAACCGCTTATATGAAGGCTGGAATCGATCCGAGAACTGTGACGTATATTGAAGCGCATGGAACCGGAACGGAACTTGGCGATCCGGTAGAAATTAACGGGCTGAAGGCTGCATTTAAAGAACTGTACGAGAAAACGGGAGATCCTTCTGTTCATGCCAGCCATTGCGGACTGGGTTCAGCGAAGACAAACATCGGCCATTTATCGCTCGCAGCCGGTGTAGCCGGTGTCATCAAAATCCTGTTGCAGCTAAAACACAAAACGCTGGTAAAAAGTCTGCACAGTGAGACGATCAATCCGTATATCAGATTGGAAGACAGCCCATTTTATATCGTGCAGGAATCCAGAGAATGGAAATCGATGCGGGATGAAAACGGACGGGAGCTGCCTCGCCGAGCCGGAGTCAGTTCATTTGGCATAGGCGGTGTCAATGCCCATGTGGTCATTGAGGAATATATTCCAAAAGAAACTGCTCCATCTGAACAAGCGCCAGCAGTGACATCACAGAACCCGGGCATCTTTGTCTTGTCGGCAAAGGAAGAAGATCGCCTGAAGGACCAAGCACAGCAATTGGCGGATTTTATCAGCAAACATTCAATCTCCGATCGTGATCTCGCTGATATTGCCTATACACTTCAAGAGGGGCGCGATGCAATGGAGGAGAGATTAGGGATTATCGCTGTCTCGGTTCAAGATTTGCTGGAGAAACTGTACCTCTTTATAGAAGGACAAACCAATGCGACGAACATGTATAGAGGCAGGGCGAATAAAGGGATATTACAGACACTCAGGTCAGACGAAGACATTCAGAAAACACTCGAAAATGACTGGGAACCCGGAGTTTATACAAAACTGGTTGAATTATGGGTAGCAGGATTAAAAATAGATTGGAACAAACTGTATAGCGGCAAACTGCCTAACCGTATCAGCTTGCCGACCTATCCATTTGCAAAAGAGCGCTACTGGATAACGGATATGAAAGAGGAGGCAATCACACAAAAGGCACCGACAAAAACTGTCGATACAGCAGTTTTGCACCCATTAGTACAAACCAACACTTCTGATTTGACAGAGCAGCGTTTCAGCTCAATCTTTACAGGCGCTGAGTTCTTTTTCAACGATCACAAGGTGAAGGGAAAACCGGTCATGCCGGGGGTCGCTTATCTTGAGATGGTGCATGCAGCCATTTCGCAGGCAGTGCGAGGGCTCAAAGATCATCAATCTGTCATTCATATAAAAAATGTTGTTTGGGTGCAGCCGATTGTGGCGGACGGTCAGCCTGTCCAAGTGCATATCAGTCTTGAACCTCAGCACGATGCTGAAATTGCTTTTGAAATCTTTACAGAAGACGGTGAGGGCGCACGAAAGGTACACAGTCAGGGCAGTGTTGAGATAAGAGAAGCAGGAAACATTCCTTCTCATAATATCAGCGCGCTGCAATCACAATGCAGTCAAAACACACTGTCAAATGAACAGTGTTATGAGTTATTTAAAGCGATCGGCATAGAATACGGGCTTGGTTTTCAAGGAATACAGCAGCTTTACATTGGCCGCAACCAAGCGTTGGCAGAGCTTTCGTTGCCGTCTGGAGTATCTCAAACGCTGAACGAATTTGTACTTCATCCGAGTATGACGGATTCTGCTTTGCAGGCGTCGATCGGGTTAAAGCTGAATTCCGGAGATGAACAGCTTTCATTGCCTTTTGCACTGCAGGAGCTTGAAGTATATAGCCCATGTACAGAAAACATGTGGGTCTCTGTCACCTCGCGTCCAAACGAGGACAGAATACAACGGCTGGATATTGATCTATGTGATGAACAAGGCCAGGTATGTGTAAGAATCAAGGGCATCTCCTCAAGAGTGATAGAAGAAGACATACAACGCCCGGAAAAAATAAAACGCTCTGACAGCAAGGCGTCTCTGAATGGAGCGCTTCTAATGGCGCCGGTATGGGATCAAGTGCAAACGGAGAATAGCAGGATCATTTCGTCTGCTGATGAGCGTGTTGTCATTCTAGGTGGGGATGAAAACAGCAGAAACGCTGTACAAAGACAGTTCCCGCTTGCCAAAGAGCTGCACATCAAGCCGGATGATTCGATTCATCAGTTGGCAAACCAGCTTGATGCATTAGGGGCATTTGACCATATTGTGTGGATTTCTCCTTCCCATGTCTCGGAGTGCGAAATCGGTGATGACATGATTGAAGCCCAAAACCAAAGCGTTATTCAACAGTTCAGGCTCATTAAGGCGATGCTTTCTTTAGGCTATGGAGAGAAGACGATAAGCTGGACGGTCGTGACAGCGAATACGCAATGTGTTGATCACCATGACATTGTCAATCCAATTGATGCCGGTCTTCACGGTCTGATCGGCTCGATGGCAAAAGAATATACAAATTGGCAGACAAAACTGATCGATGTAGATCGAAATGAGGATTGGCCGGTGGCCGAAATCTTTTCCTTGCCATTCGACCAAGAGGGAAATACTTGGGCGTGTCGGAACAAAACCTGGCACAAACAGCGTCTGATCCCTGTACACAGCAATCAGCCTGTGCACACCAAGTATAAACACGGAGGCGTTTATGTGGTCATAGGCGGTGCGGGCGGAATTGGAGAAGCTTGGAGCGAATATGTGATTCGAACATACCAAGCGCATGTCGTTTGGATTGGCAGAAGAACAAAAGATGCATCCATTCAAAGCAAGCTGGACAGACTTGCGCGTTTAGGGCCGGCTCCGTTTTATATCGAAGCTGATGCCGCAAACCGAGAGGACTTGGAACGCGCTTATGCAGCCATCAAACAAATACATCAGGAAATCAACGGAATCATTCATTCTGCCATTGTTTTGCAAGACCAAAGCCTGATGAATATGGACGAGGAACGTTTCAGAAATGTTCTTTCTGCAAAAGTGGATGTAAGTGTGCAAATGGCTCAAGTTTTCCAGAAAGAGCCGTTGGACTTTGCTTTGTTTTTCTCTTCCGTACAATCATTTGCAAGAGCTTCAGGACAGAGCAATTATGCTGCCGGCTGCAGCTTTAAGGATGCTTTTGCTCATCGGCTTTCACAAGTATGGCCTTGTACAGTAGCTGTGATCAATTGGAGTTATTGGGGCAGCATTGGTGTTGTTTCCTCACCTGATTATCAGCGAAGAATGGCGCAGGCGGGCATAGGCTCCATTGAAGCCCCTGAAGCGATGGAAGCGTTGGAACTGCTGCTCGGGGGGCCGCTGAAACAGCTTGTGATGATGAAGATGGCAGACTGCGAAACGGGCAATGACTCAGGACAGAATGACGAAACAATTGAGGTGTATCCGGAAACTCACAGCTCCGCCATTGAGAAACTGCGAAGCTATCACCCGGGAGACAGCACAACGATACAACAACTGTTATAGGAGGGGAAGCGCCAATGCGAAACACAGAAGACATTCTCTGTAAGATGCTGTTAGCACAATTGCAGTCCATAGGATTTTTCAAGGAAAATAAGCCCCAGCCGATGCTGCAGAATTTCTATGGCAGATGGTTTGAGGAGAGCCTAGCGATTTTGGAGCGGCATGGTTTTCTTCAACAAATGGCAAATGGATACGCCGTAACCCGCTCAACAGAGGACATAAATGAATTGTGGAACGAATGGGATGAAAAAAAAGCAGACTTGCTTCAAGACAGTAACATGAAAGCCATGGTGGTGTTAGTAGAGACTGCACTTAAAGCCTTGCCGGATATTCTGACCGGCAAGGCATCTGCCACCGATATCCTTTTTCCGAACTCATCTATGGAATTAGTGGAAGGAATCTATAAAAACAATCAAGTCGCAGACTATTTTAACGATGTGCTGGCAGACACCTTGGCTGCCTTTATGCAGGAGCGTCTAAAGCAAGAGCCTGAAGCAAGGATTCGTATACTAGAAATCGGAGCAGGAACAGGCGGCACAAGCGCTGCGGTTTTTCAAAAAATGAAAGCCTATCAGTCGCATATAAAAGAATATTGCTATACAGATCTCTCCAAAGCGTTTTTACTGCATGCGGAAAAAATGTACGGTCCGGACAACCCTTATTTGACGTATAAGGTATTTAATGTGGAAGAGCCGGCGGCTGAACAACATATAGAAGCGGGCGGATATGATGTGGTTGTCGCTGCAAATGTGCTTCATGCGACGAAAAATATCCGGCAGACATTGAGAAATGCCAAAGCGGTTTTGAAGAAAAACGGCCTGCTCCTTCTGAATGAGATTAATGACCATAATGTGTATTCACACCTGACCTTTGGCTTATTAGAGGGCTGGTGGCTGTATGAAGATCCTGATCTGCGTATCCCGGGCTGCCCCGGTTTATATCCAGACTCTTGGAAAATGGTGCTTGAGAGTGAGGGCTTTCGTTATGTTTCCTTTATGGCTGAACAATCACATCAGCTCGGCCAGCAGATCATTGCAGCGGAAAGTGACGGAATCGTCCGTCAAAAAACGCGAACAGAAAAACCAGCAGAAGAAATTATAGATTACCATCTAGGTGAACATCATTCTCAAACGAAGGATAGTGATGAGGATAATCTTCTTGAACAAACGACACAATTTGTGAAACATACGTTAGCAAAATCAATAAAACTATCACCGGAGCGTATACATGCAGAAACAACGTTTGAGAAGTATGGAATCGATTCTATTTTGCAGGTGAATTTTATTCGTGAGTTAGAAAAACTGACGGGTGAGCTTCCGAAAACAATTTTATTTGAACACAGCAATACGAAAGAACTCGTCGATTTTCTGATAAAGGAGCATGAAGAGAAGCTGCGGACATCACTGCTGAAAGAAAAATCACAGCCCGCAAATAAAGAAACTTCTATTCAAGCGAAGCCAGTAAAATCTGAACAGCCGTTTACATATCAAACGCGCCGTTTTAGCGGAGACCAGCAGCTAATTAAAACTCAGCAAGCAAAGGCGAATCCAAAATCAGAAACCGAAACAGCGAAAAACGTAAAGGCACTCCCTTCTCATAGAACCACACCAAATCATTACGGCACAGAAGATATTGCAATTATCGGCATAAGCGGACGTTATCCGATGTCTGAAAACGTAGAAGAGCTCTGGGAGCATTTAATAGCTGGGGATAATTGTATTACAGAGGCTCCGCAATCAAGATGGCGGACATCTTTAGTAAACACTTTGTCGAAAGAATCATTACAATCGTCAGATAAGAAGCGCTACGGCGGATTTTTAAAAGACGTACATGCGTTTGATCATCATCTTTTTGAAGCGGATCAGAATCAAGTAATGGAAATGACGCCGGAACTTCGTTTATTTTTAGAAACCGTCTGGGAAACATTTGAGGACGGCGGCTATTCTCAAATCCGATTAAATGAACTGCAGGACAACGGAACGGGAGTAGGTGTCTTTGTTGGAAACATGTATAATCAGTATTTTTGGAATATCCCTTCATTAGAACAAGCGGTGCTGAGCTCTAATGGCGGAGACTGGCATATTGCAAATCGCGTTTCTCATTTTTTTAACCTGACAGGACCAAGTCTGGCTGTCAGCTCCGCATGCTCCAGTTCATTAAACGCAATCCATCTTGCATGTGAGAGTTTGAAACTGAAAAACTGTTCGATGGCAATAGCCGGCGGTGTCAATTTAACATTGGATCTCTCTAAATATGATGCGCTGGAGCGCGCAAATCTTTTAGGGAACGGAAATCAAAGCAAGAGCTTTGGCACAGGAAGCGGGCTTATTCCGGGTGAAGGCGTCGGAGCCGTCCTGCTAAAACCGCTCTCTAAAGCGATAGAAGATCACGACCATATTTATGCCGTCATCAAAAGCAGCTTTGCCAATCATAGCGGAGGAAGGCAGATGTATACAGCGCCAGATCCGAAGCAGCAAGCTGCATTAATCTCCAAGTCCATTCAGCAATCCGGCATTGATCCGGAAACAATCGGCTATATAGAATCTGCGGCAAATGGTTCAGCGTTAGGTGACCCGATTGAAGTAATCGCACTATCTAATGCATTTCAACAGTATACAAATAAGAAACAGTTTTGTGCGATAGGCTCTGTAAAATCGAATCTTGGACATTTGGAGGCGGCTTCCGGCATTTCTCAGCTCACGAAAGTTCTGTTGCAGATGAAAAATGGGACGCTTGTGCCGACGATTAATGCCGCCCCTGTCAATCCAAATATTAACCTGGAAAACACAGCATTTTATCTGCAAAAACGAACGGAGCCGTGGCAGCGGTTAAAAGATCCCGATACAGGAAAGCATCTGCCCAGAAGAAGCATGATTAATTCTTTCGGAGCGGGAGGGGCCTATGCGAATCTCATTATAGAAGAATTTATCGGCGCTGTAACTGAGCAGCAACATCCAGTGCCTCACCAGCAGGAATATCTGGCCGTTTTTTCTGCGAAAACGAAATGGAGCCTGCTCAGCTATCTTGAAAAACTGCGAGTGTTTTTAGAAAAAAAACCATCTTCTTCTATTGGAGCAGTTGTACGCTCACTGCACAGGATCAACCATGACTTAGAACATCGGGCTGCATTTTCGGTATCGTCGACGCAGGAATTGATTGAAAAACTAAAGATTTTCCAAAAAACAAAAGAAAGCTCACTCCAAGATGGTATCTATACATCCTTTGATTTACAATCAGATGCGATTTCTACAAATGCAGGGTCAGCCCATGAAGAAACAAGCTTAACCGCACAGCAATGGGCTGCGGGGGCTTCGATTTATTTTGACCATATACATCAAGGGAATGAAACTGGCTGGATCAATCTGCCTCACTATGCATTTGACCATCAAACAGTCTTTCAATTCGGTGCCCTGCCTCATGAAGAAGGGAAAAGGCATGATGAGCAAACGGTTAATCATCCGCTGATACAAGATTCATTCGTATACGATGAGCCTTACGTTCAAGGCCATGTGTTCAACAAAGAACGGGTGCTCGTCGGTGCAACCTATGCAAGTCTTGCGATTGACGCATTTTTTGAAATGTTTCCTGAGGAAATCAGCGGCCGTATCAGTAAATTAAGTTATCTAAACCCTGTTGTCATAAACCAAGGGCAAACAATTGAAGTGAAAGCTGATCCTCTTCAGAAAGATCATGCAATCGATTTGCAAATCATGTATCGTGAGCGGGCATCTGAAACTTGGAAGCCTGCCGCAATCGGGCAATGCCAAAAAGATCATTTTGAAACAAAAAAAGTAAACATCGAAAGCGTAAAACGTTCGTTAACAGAGCTGGATCATATTGACCAAATGTATCAAACCATCGACGGCGGCGCTGAGTGGGGAGACTTATATAAAACCATCACTCATCTGTACAGAGGCAATAATTCAATCCTTGCAAAAGTGCGTTTGTCTCAAAACGGCATGGCAAATGCGCATCATTACACTGTCAGCCCATTGATTACAAACAGTGCTTACCTGGCAATTCTCAGTTTCACAGAACAATTAGACATAGAGGGGCATTTCTTGCCATTTGGAATCAACGATATTCAATTCACAAAAAATAAAATAAGAGAAGATTGCTGGCTTTTGATTACTTTGGTTAAGAATACCGGTGAAATGCTGCTGTTTGACATAGATGTGATGAATGAAGCGTCAGAAACGGTGATGCGCTATTCAGGTTACTCTTTAAAGCAATTCCGCTTAACAGATCGAGGAAGCAAAGAGGAAAATCAGGAAGTTCAAATACACGATATAAGAGACCGTATTCGAAGCTATATCACAGATAAACTGGCTGATAAGGCGGCCAATCCATCAAAACTGTCTCTTGCAAAAGTTCATATCATGGATTTGGGGATCGATTCTTCCCAATTGATTGCGTTGACAAGAGAGCTGGAATCAGCGACAAAGATTGAGCTAAATCCTACATTGTTTTTTGAATATCCGACTCTTCAAGAACTGGCCGACTTTTTTGCCGAGAAACATGAAAAATCCTTTGTTCAATTGTTTGGAGGGGTCAAGCAACAGCAGAAATCCCCGAATATAAAAGAAAATAAAATAATGCAAATGCAAACCTATGAAAGAAAGACGGATGAAACAAAAGAATATACGGCAGACGGTATAGCCATTATCGGCATGTCAGGGCAGTTTCCAAAAGCAAACAATGTAACGGAATTTTGGGATAACCTGGTTCATGGGAGGAATTGTATTTCTGAAGTGCCGGAAGAACGCTGGGATTGGCGAAAATATACCGAAAATACTGATGGGAAGCAGTCAAGCCTTCAATGGGGCGGGTTTATAGAAGGCATAGGTGAGTTTGACCCGCTGTTTTTCGGCATTTCACCGAAAGAAGCAGCGACAATGGATCCCCAGGAGTTTCTGCTTTTGACACATGCGTGGAAGGCGATGGAAGACGCCGGTATAACAGGCCAAGCCTTATCCAGCTGCCCGACAGGAGTTTTTGTCGCAGCCGGCAATACCGATGCGGCTGTGATTCCTTCCTTAATGCCAAACCGTATTTCCTATGCACTGAATGTAAAAGGGCCAAGTGAATATTATGAGGCTGCCTGTTCCTCAGCTCTTGTCGCTTTGCACAGAGCGATTCAATCCATTCGAAACGGCGAATGTGAGCAAGCCATTGTTGGCGCTGTGAACCTTCTGCTCTCACCAAAGGGCTTTATCGGCTTTGATTCAATGGGATATTTGAGTGCGGAAGGAAAAGCCAAGTCCTTTCAAGCAGAGGCGAATGGATTTGTTCGAAGTGAAGGTGCAGGGGTTCTCATCATTAAACCTTTACAAAAAGCCATTGAAGACTCTGATCATATTTATTCTGTCATTAAAGGGACAGGTGTATCGCATGGCGGCAGGGGAATGTCACTGCACGCGCCTAATCCGATCGGAATGAAGGATGCGATGAAGAAGGCTTATCAAGGGTCGCAAGTTGATCCGAAAACGGTGACTTATATAGAAGCGCACGGGATCGCCTCGCCAGTGGCTGACGTTATAGAAGTGGAAGCGTTGAAATCGGGATACAGACAGCTCGAATCGGAGCATTCACCCCAATTGCAAGGAGAAATGCCATGTTACATCAGCAGCTTAAAGCCGAGCATCGGGCATGGAGAACTGGTCTCAGGCATGGCTGCTCTTATGAAAGTCAGCATGGCGATGCAGCATAAAACAATACCTGGTATTCCCGGTTTTGATTCATTGAATGATCAGGTGTCAATAAAGGAAACGCGTTTCCGGATGATTGACAGAAACCAGCAGTGGGAAGAAATACAGGATGATGCAGGCAGAACGATACCACGCAGAGCAAGCATTAATAGCTATGGTTTTGGAGGAATAAACGCGCACATCATCTTAGAAGAATATGTTCCTTCTCATACAGAACCAGCAATTGAACATACAGATGAGCCGCACATTGTGGTGCTTTCTGCAAAAAACCAAGACAGACTAAGAGCCGTTGTTCAACAGATGCTTGACTATGTAAAACAGCAAAAAGAACTGTCTTTACAAAATTACGCTTACACACTTCAAGTCGGACGAGAAGAGATGAGTGACCGGATGGCCTTGATCATCCGCAGTAAGGATGAACTCGTACTCGGATTGGAAGAGTACTTAACAGCTGCGGAAAAAGCCGAAAAGCCGAAAAGCACTGTACCTTGCTTTATCGGAAATTCAGAAGAAGGCTTGTCAGATATCGGCGCCTTGCTTGAGGGAACATTGGGCGATATCGTGATGCAGACACTATTGTCTGAAAACCATCTTGAAAAGATCGCGTTTTGCTGGGCAAAAGGAGTGCAAATTCCATGGGAGCAGCTTCATCGAGGAAAAGGTGCGCGGAGAATATCATTGCCCGCCTATCCGTTTGAAAAAAGAAATTGCTGGAATGGCTTTCTGTCACCAGAAATAGCACCTGCTTTTTCAAATGCTGAGATTCCCCTTCACAAAAGAAACGATATTCAAATGATATCTGATGTGTTGGGCATGACGCCTGAAGAATTAAATCCTCAAAAGGCATTACAAGATTACGGGTTTGATTCTATCGTTTGTATACAGTTATTGCAGCAATTGCAAGCAGAAGCTGGCCTGTCAATCAGCCTGGCAGAGCTGCAAACGTGTCAAACCGTGCAGAATATGGTGGACTTGATAGCAACGAAACGGGAAAACACAGTACAAGACCAGTCAGTCCAGACTGTCAGCCGGTCATTTCCGGAATTGATACCGTTAAATGATGGCAAGCGGGGGCGCCCTGTATTTTGGTTTCATGGAGGAGTAGGCGGTGTAGAAATCTATACGCCATTTGCGAAGAAAAGCCAGCGTCCTTTTTACGGCATTCAAGCCAGGGGCTTTATGACAAATCATGCTCCTTTACACGGAATTGAACAAATGGCTTCCTATTATATAGACATTATGCGAGCCGTACAGCCGGAAGGCCCTTATGATGTAGGCGGATATTCCTTAGGCGGACTGCTCGCATATGAAGTAACACGCCAGCTGCAAAGGCAGGGGCTTGCTGTAAAAAGCATGGTCATGATTGATTCCCCTTACAGTCCTGGACGTGAACAAAATGAGCCTTCTGTAAAAACGTCAATGCTTCAAACGATAAATACGATGCTGGCATCTATTGTTCAGCCGGAAAAGCTTACAGACGTTCTCATCAGCCGTGAAGAGGTAGATGTTGACAGAGAGGAAGAGGAATTTTTAACTGAACTGATTGGTTTAGCAAGAAAGCGGGGATTAAACAAACCAGAGAAGAGAATACGGACTCAGCTTAACCAAATGGTCAAAACTCAGCATGCTTATGAATTTGAGGCGTACACTGTGCAGCCGCTTGTGGATCCTGAAGCGGTAAAATGTTATTATTTCCGCAATAAAAGCAGGTCATTCCTTGGAGACTTGGACATTTACTTTGCCATTTCAAATGAAAAAATACCGTTGGATGATACTGCCTACTGGGAGGAATGGGAGCGGCAAATCCCTCAATTCCATCTGGTGGATGTCGATTCCAGCAATCACATGATGATGTTAACAGAATCTAAAGCGTCCAGCGCCATGCTGGAGTTTTGTGAAAAACTATACTCAAACAGAGGCGTAGTAAACGCGAATTTCCTTAAGGCTTTTCGCAAAAAACATGAAGCCAGCGAAGAAAACGCTGATGAATTGGTAAAGCGCTGAGGAAATTTAAAATCCCCCTTTAAAAGGGGGATTTTTATCTGCTGGAAGAAATCAGCTGAGGTGTGAAAGTGAATCTTTCCTTGCAAGTGAGACTGGAAGACTTTCTAATCCTCTTAAAAAAGCATTTTTTCTCCATTTCAACTCTTCTGGCGTTACCGTAAGTTCAATTTGCGGAAATCGTTTCAGCAGTGCGTTAAACGCAATTTGCCCTTCCAATCTTGCCAGCGGCGCTCCTAAACAGAAGTGTATCCCAAAGCCGAAAGAGATATGCCGATTAGGTGTTCTGGTTATATCGAATGTTTCTGGATTTTCAAATCGTTCAGGATCTCGATTGGCAGAACCGATTCCTATAAAAATCATGTCTCCCTTTTTGATAGAATGGCCTTGGTAGGAGAAGTCTTCAATGGCCCACCGATTTGCCATCATAACGACAGGGGAGGTGTAGCGCAGCAATTCTTCAACGGCTGTATCTATCATTTCAGGATGCAGTTTCAGTTTCTCTAATTCTTCCTTGTGCTGAAGCAATGCAAGGGTGCCAGATCCGATTAAGTTAACCGTCGTTTCAAGTCCTGCTACCACCAAAAGGAACAGCATAGAGTAAAGTTCTTTTTCACTTAACGTTTGGCCGTCTTCTTCAGCATGCACAAGTTTACTGATCAAATCGTCTTTTGGCTGTATTCTTCTTTCATGAATTAACTTGCCAACATAGTCTTTAAACTCCCGAAGAGCCTGATTGGTCAGTTCTCGGTTGGCCTCTGAAGTATCAACCATGGCATTGGTCCATATTTGAAACTGTGCCCGATCCTCTTTCGGTATGCCCATCATTTCAGAAATCACGATAAACGGTAACGGAGAGGCAAAGGATGCCATAAAGTCTGTTTCATTCTCTTTTTCCATTTCATCTAACAATCGTTCAGTAATTTGTTCGATGCTGATGCGTAGATTTTCAATGGCGCGGGGGGTAAATGCTTGGTGAACCAGTGACCTTAAACGAGTATGGTCAGGTGTGTCTTTTGCCAGCATATGATCTGATACGAAATCAACGTCTTCACTGACATTGAGCATTTCAATTTGTTCTTTGCTCATTACATTTTTAACGTCTCTTGTAATTCGGTTGTCTTTAAGAAATGCCATGCAATCATCGTAACGGGTGATTAACCACGCCGGATATGTACTTCCAAAACGGTGTAATTCGAATCGATGAATGGGTGCGTGTTCTCTAAAACGGCCTAAAACTGAAAAGGGGTTTTCATGAAACTCTTTAGCATGCGGATGAAACATCAAATTTTCCATTTTCCATTCTCCTCGCCTAATAGATTAAGACAGATGCATTTATTCAGTTTAGACCAGATGTAAAAGAAAGCTTTGCGCAATCTGTATAACAGAATCCCATTGGAAACGACAACCTGTTATGTCTAAAACTATATATCTATTTTAGGTGCCGTTCAATAGTTTTGGGACGAAAATATCGGCTTGCGGGTAAGGAAATGATTCCATGCAAAAAAGCGCCTTTGGGGCAATTTCAAAGGCGCTGTATTCTTTCGACCAGGTGAAAGTTTCTTCATTTGTTTTGTACATCAATAGTATATACCGCACGATCTGTCAGTACCTTCAATCCGCCATTTTCTTGGTGAATGTGAATATCCCCTAATAAAGGAATTTCATAAGCGTTCTGCGGAAGCGGTACGTCTCCAGCTTCAGTAAAGGTTGTTCCTTCGCCTTCCAGGACGAGTTCGTCATTTGCAACGTAGTCGTCAGGGTGGTTTGCGCTGCGTATGCCCACTTTTTGAAGGTGAAGAACAATCTGATCCAAATCTGAAATCTCGTCTTGGTTATTGGTCAGTTCGCCTTTTCTAATATCAAGCGTCTGGCCGATCCGCTCTCTCAACCATTCAGAAAGCTCAGTGTTGTTGAGTGCCATCAGTCATTCCTCCTTTTGATCTATACTGTAACTATTCCCAATTGTTTTATGTTTTACACTCTGCTGGGATATACCGGCTTATGTATGCTAAAAAACACTGCTGACCCTTTAACGAACCAGCAGTGTTCACGAAGATCATGAAATCTTATTCACCAGGAATAGCTTTCTCAGCATTGATTGCTCCGGCACCGTAAATATTCGGGTCTTCGCCTGTCCATTTATCAGCCCCATTTTTAAGCAGCTCTTTCACTTCGTCCGGCGTAAGATCTGGATTTTGCTGGAGTATTAAGGCGGCGATTCCCGCACAGATCGGCGTTGCCATTGATGTCCCCGACATTGTAAAATAATGAGACCCTACACGGCTTGATTTTTGCAGCTTATCGATATATGAATTCGGTGAGCGAAGGGAAATGATGTTTACGCCCGGTGCTAAAATATCGGGCTTTTCTTTCCCGTATACAGTCGGTCCGCGGCTTGAGAAAGAAGCAACTGTATCATCTTCGCTGCTTACTGTATTGTTATCGTCAAACGCGCCGACAGTAATGACTTTTTCGCTTACACCAGGGCTTGAAATTGTCTGCGGATCAGGGCCTGAATTTCCGGCAGCAACACAGACGACAATCCCGGCGTTCCAAGCTTCTTCAACTGCTTTGACTAATGGATCTTCCAGTTCATTGTCATAACGCAGCGCATCGCCGCCAAGGGACATGCTGATAATATCAATTGGTTCATCCGGATTGTCCTCATTATATTGAATACACCATTCGACGCCTTCAATAATGTCCGCTAACGTGCCTGAACCTTGTTTGTTCAGCACTTTTACTCCGATTAAATTGGCTTCCGGTGCAGGGCCGCGGTAACGGCCGGAAGACGACGCGCCGCTGCTTGCGACATCACCTGCGCAGTGTGTGCCATGTCCATTATCATCATACGGCTCTGTTTTTTGGTTTACCATATCGGCAAATCCAATAATTCTTCCCTCTAAGTCAGGGTGCGGGTAGATTCCTGTATCGACTACTGCGACTGTAACGCCTTTACCGGTTAAGGTTTGCCCGCTTCTGACGACTTCCTTTGCATGGCTTGCTTCGGCTGCTGTGTCAAGAAGCGCTTTGACTTCGCGGTTTAAATACACTTTGCGAATATCGCTGCATTCAGAAAGAAGAGAATGCAATGCTGAAGGGGTAACCTCTGCGCTGCAGCAATTGATTTTGTTAAAACGGTTTTTTAGCTTGCTGCGTTTTTCTTTTTGTAAAACCCGTCCCGCCATTTGAAAGCCGGCCTCATGGCAGCCTTCCTCGAATTCAATGATGACCGACATTTTTTTTCTGTTTTTTAATTTTGTTTCAAAAAACTGATGTAAAAAGCAAGGAGTCCACTTGAAGGGCTTGTAGAGCTGCAAGACGCTTTCACGCAATGGCCAATCAAGCTTATGAGCGTTTGCTCTCACCATTTGTACCATAGAGTAGCCAAACATAGATTTTCCTCCTATTATGAAGTTCTCTGTATACTCTATGAGTGGATCATATGTTTGGTAAGTTTGTTTGTCCTTTAGAGGAGGCGGACAAGAGTTTGTTTTTATGAATCTTTTGAATCTGATACGAAAGAATCATGTGTACTGTTAATCATTGGGTATTGAAAAAGAACGTTTGTTCGTATTATCATTTATATATATCAAACAGGAGGAGCGATAATCGTATGAATATCTTCTTACGCCGGTCTTTGGAAGATCAGATACCAATCAGCATTATATATATGAAGAAAGACGGCACCATAACAAAAAGAACGATTATCGTCAGGCAGAAAAGCAAAACACAAATTAAAGCTTTTTGTTTTACGAACCATCAGATCAGAACGTTTTTATTAGACTCTATCCTCTCCTGTGACTTTGTGCGAACAAGGAAGCAAGAACCCCGGTTCGCAGGACTATAACAGGCCGTCCGCTTCAGCATCCCGGACAGCCTGGTTTTTAGTAAAACCTTCCTTATTCCTCTATACATTTAATTACCAAGTGAGGTTATTCCTACCTTTTTCGTTTTTCCTCTCAATCTTTTTTCACTGATATTTGAATATAACCGCTGATAAATGTGACATTCAATTGATTTTTTGAAACCGGGAACTTTTTCACTGATGATATGGTGTATACAATGGTAAGATAAAACCTATTGACTATACCTCATATAATGAACCTTGCCATTCTTGTGAAAGGAGTTTAACATGAGAAGATTTTTACTAAATGTCATATTAGTCTTAGCCATAGTCTTATTCATAAGATATGTTCATTACTCATTAGAACCTGAACCATCCAACCAGCCGGATACATATTCAAATTTCAGCAGTCTGGCAGAGAATGAGGACCCTGCTGATTATGATATTTCTTATCAAGAGAAAAAAGGGAGCAAAGTTTTAATCATGTCTCCGCACGGCGGAAGAATTGAAGGCGGAGTAAGTGAGCTTGTGCGTTATTTCAACGATGACTACTCGACTTACCTGTTTGAGGGCTTAAAGTCACATGGTAATCAAACGCTGCACATTACAAGCACCAACTTTGATGAGCCATTGGCTGAAGAGAAGATCAAGGAGCACCAGTACGTTGTCGCTTTTCACGGATATAAAGGAGAAAAGAAAAATACACTTGTCGGAGGAACAGACCGTAAGCGGGCGAAAATGATTGTCAGAGCTCTTGAAAAAAGAGGGTTTTCCGCTGAATTAGCGTCCTCTCAAAGCGGCCTTGCAGGATTAAGTGCAGATAACATTAATAACCAGGGGGAAACCGGGCTGAGTATCCAGCTGGAAATCAGCCGTGAACAGAGAGAAGCCTTTTTTGATGATTTTTACTATAAAGATAGGAAATACACGAAAACCAGTGAATTCTACTCTTATGTCCGGGCGATAAAACATGTACTTGAAAAAGAATATTCCTAATAAGCAAATCAGAGGACAAAATCAAGGAAGATCAGTAGACTGAAATGGAATCCATTGAAGGAGGCAATCAAATGGCAGATCATCATTTTTATTTAAAAGCGAATTGGCCGGGAAAACGCAATGATGTCGGCACAATCGAAAGCGGGAATCTCATCACGTCTATTTCTATTCCTAAAGAAATGGACGGACCGGGGGAGGGGACCAACCCGGATGAAATGCTTCTCGGGGCAGCGGCAACCTGTTATATTATTACGCTTGCTGCTATGATGGAAAGAAGCGGACTGGAAAAAGAAGATCTGCAGATGGAATCAGAAGGCATAGTCGATGTGACAAGAGGGATCTTTACATACAAAAAAATCATTCACCGCCCCGCAGTAGTCCTCAGACACGATGCCTCAGAAGAAGACGTTGCGTTAGCCCACAAGCTTTGTGAAAAAGCGGAGTCTTCCTGCATGATCTCACGAGCCATTCAAGGAAACGTCGAACTGCAGCTGGAAGCTTCTGTAAAAATATCGGAGCAATCATAAAAAAGCAGACGGTCACTGACAGGCCGTCTGCTTTTTTTCTTTATTAGGGGCTTTTGACTGATTTAACAGCACAACGCCTGCAATAACGAGTGTCAGCCCAAATATACCCTTCAAGCTGATGGTTTCGCCAAAAAGCAAAAAACCGACTACAGCTGTAAGCGCCGTCCCGATACCGGACCAAGTGGCGTAAGCGCTTGATAAGTCTATGGTTCTTAAAGAAAAGCTTAAAAACGTGAAGGCGGACAGAAATCCGGCAGCCACTCCGATAATAGGCCAGAATTGCGTAAAGCCTTCGGAGAGTTTGAGCATTGTGCTCCCAAATACCTCAGATAATATGGCAAGAGCCAAATAAAGAAATCCTCTCATATACAACACTCCCTTACTGCCAATTAAGCAGCACAACACCTGAAATTAATAGAGCAATCCCAATAAGTCCTTTTACATTCAGTTTTTCCTTGAAAAATTTCGCACCGATAACGGCCGTCAGCACCGTACCCACGCCGCTCCATGTCGCATATGAAAGGCTTAGAGGGATGCGGTTTAAGGTAAGCGACAGCATATAAAAGGCAAGGGAATAACCAATCACGACCAATGCACTCGGCTTCCACTTTTTGAAGCCGTCAGACACTTTCAGCATGGCCGCTCCGATTGATTCTGAGCATATGGCAATTGTGAGGAATAAGTAACCGATCATCATCGTAATCCTCCTCACTCAAAATATGATAAATGTTAGGTAATGAAAAGATCATCAGCTAGAAAAATATTAGTGCAAACCTATGTATGAGTCAAGAGATTCATTTCAACTCAGATTCGGGGGATAAAAAAGACCCCTTTTATAAGGGGTCTGCCGGGTTTAGTAGTAATATGGGTACGGGGGATAAGGATATCCGCCATAAAAATAAGGGTTAAATAAAGCACTTCCTACAAGTCCGCCTACCAGCCCGCCAAAAAAAGGTCCTCCGTAAAATCCAAACGGCCGTCCAAAGCCATAGCCAAACCCAGGTCTTCCAAATCCAAAACCTGGCCGTCCAAACCCGTAGCCGAACCCTGGTCTGCCAAAGATTCTTGCATCATTTTCGTCAATGAAATATTCCGCTTCGTTCATTTTTTCTTTCCTCCAATAATAAAGTGTAGATGATGCAGTGTATTCAGCCTACCCAAATTTGATTGGGCGTTCAGCTGAAAAAGAAGGAGAGTGAATTGATTGGGCCTGTATCAGTCTGACTGGGCCATGGCGCCGCCTCACGTACATGCTTATCGTGCTAAAACAACCAGTGAACAGGGGCATTATCATATCATTGAAGGTTTTACTCAGCCGGCAAACGGAACGAATACGGATCGCCATACACACTACTTCACTGGGATTACTTCGTTTGAAAATGGTCATTTCCACCGCTATTACGGGATCTCGGGCCCTGCCATTCCCAGGGCTGACGGCACACATTATCACAAAATTGAAGAAAACACTTATCTCGCTTATAACGAGCCGATTCAGATCCGTTACGGAGGCGTAGTGTACGATCCCCGAAATAACAGCAGAAAAACGCATCGCCATCATTTGAAAGGCAAGACACGGGAAATTGTCGGAAATGAGCCTCTTGGCTGGTAGAAGAAATGTTTACTGCTGCAAAAAAAGGGCAAAATGGATAGGTGGTTATATATGATGAGTGCTATAATGGGGGGAGATTTGTAAAAGAGAGTGATACATAGTGAAAAATAACAAACAGCCCGTTGTCATATTAGTCGGACCAACGGCAGTGGGGAAAACCAATTTAAGCATTCAGCTTGCTAAGGCTTTGAACGCGGAAATTATAAGCGGAGATTCCATGCAGGTTTATAAAGGAATGGACATCGGGACAGCTAAAATCTCTGAACAGGAGACAGAAGGTGTGCCGCATCATCTGATTGACATTCTAGACCCGGCAGATTCTTTTTCCACCGCGGATTATCAAGGCTTGGTCAGAAATAAAATCAGCGAGATCGCAAAAAAAGGAAAGCTTCCGATGATTGTAGGCGGTACGGGGCTTTACATTCAATCCGTCCTTTACGATTATACCTTTACGGAAGAGGCGAACGATCCGGCGTTTCGGGAAGAAATGCAGAAGGCTGCGTCGCAGGAGGGGGCTGAATTCCTTCATGCTAAGCTGGCTGTGGCTGATCCGGAAGCAGCAAAAGCGATTCATCCGAATAATACAAGAAGAGTGATTCGCGCGCTGGAGATTTTACATACATCTGGTAAAACGATGTCCCAGCATTTAAAAGAGCAAAAGCGGGAGCTGCTGTACAATGCTGTATTAATCGGGCTTACAATGGACAGAGACACGCTTTACGACAGGATTAATCAGCGAGTCGATCTGATGATGGAAGCCGGACTTCTTCCGGAAGTGAAACAGCTCTACGACCGAAAATTGAGAGACTGTCAATCGATACAGGCGATCGGCTACAAGGAGCTGTACGCATATTTTGACGGATTTGTGACACTTTCTGAGGCTGTCGAGCAATTAAAACAAAACTCCAGACGGTATGCGAAACGCCAGCTGACGTGGTTTCGCAACAAAATGCCGGTTGACTGGTTCGATATGACCCCGCCTGTTGATATGGAGCTGAAAAAAAAGGAAATTTTCACATATATAGCAGGAAAACTGCAACTTTAATCGAAACTGTATGATATAGAGAATCAAGGAGGACGAAACATGAAACCGATTAATATTCAGGATCAGTTTTTGAATCAAATCCGCAAAGAAAATACGTATGTCACTGTTTTTTTACTGAACGGCTTTCAATTGCGCGGCCAGGTGAAAGGCTTTGATAACTTTACCGTATTGCTAGAATCGGAAGGTAAGCAGCAGCTTATATATAAACATGCGATCTCGACTTTTGCACCGCAAAAAAACGTCCAGCTTGAATTAGAATAGACCATAAAGATAAAACGAAATAGAAGAACCTCGGGCTTTCAGTCCGAGGTTTTTTGTGTCGCAGAAATTCCTATAGAGATTACAAAAAATATAGGAAATTGGTTATTTGTGTAAAACCCCTATTGTTGTACAATGATTTGTGATCATGCTGGAAAGGGGAGAGGAGAATGATTCACAAACGAAAACGTGCCATATCATGCGGTCTGGTGTTTTTCTTAACATTGCTGTTTGTCACGCTGCCGGTATCTAAAACTTGGGCTGCAAGCGTAAATGGCACGCTGATGCAGTACTTTGAATGGTACCTGCCTAATGACGGACAACATTGGAAACGCTTGCAAGAAGATGCGGGGCATTTATCTGAAATTGGAATCACTGCTGTATGGATTCCGCCTGCATACAAAGGAACGAGTCAATCTGACAATGGATATGGCCCATATGATTTGTACGATTTAGGAGAATTTCAGCAAAAAGGGACGATGCGCACAAAATACGGCACAAAACCGGAGCTTCAGTCAGCGATCAGCTCCCTGCATTCGCAAAACATTCAAGTATACGGTGATGTTGTTTTGAATCATAAGGCAGGCGCGGATGCAACGGAAGATGTAACCGCGGTCGAAGTGAATCCAAACGATAGAAATCAGGAAACATCAGGAGAGTATCAAATAAAAGCATGGACAGGCTTTCATTACCCGGGCCGCGGAAGCACGTACAGCGATTTTAAGTGGCATTGGTACCATTTCGACGGAGCGGATTGGGACGAATCCCGAAAGCTGAACCGCATCTATAAGTTTCGAGGGGATGGAAAGGCATGGGATTGGGAAGTATCAAGGGAAAACGGCAACTACGATTATTTGATGTATGCAGACGTTGACTATGATCATCCGGATGTTGTCGCAGAAACGAAAAGATGGGGTACCTGGTATGCAAACGAGCTTCAACTCGACGGTTTTCGGCTCGACGCTGTTAAACATATTAAATTTTCTTTTCTGAGTGATTGGGTAAAGGCAGTCAGACAATCAACAGGAAAGGAAATGTTTACAGTTGCAGAGTATTGGCAAAATAACCTGAACGAGCTCGAAAACTATTTGAATAAAACTGATTTTAAGCAATCTGTTTTTGATGTCCCGCTTCACTATCATTTGCAGGCTGCATCCTCACAGGGGGGCGGCTATGATATGAGACATTTGCTGGATGGCACTGTCGTATCGAAGCATCCGATGCAAGCGGTAACATTTGTGGAAAATCATGATACACAGCCGGGGCAATCATTGGAGTCGACTGTACAAACATGGTTTAAGCCCCTCGCTTATGCCTTCATTTTAACAAGAGAGGCTGGTTACCCGCAGGTTTTCTATGGAGATATGTATGGAACAAAGGGTTCATCGTCAAGGGAAATTCCGTCGCTCAAAAATAAAATAGAACCCATTTTAAAAGCGCGTAAACATTATGCATACGGGACCCAGCATGATTATTTTGACCATGAGGATGTGATTGGCTGGACGAGGGAAGGTGATCAATCGGCCGCCCAATCAGGATTGGCTGCATTAATCACAGACGGTCCTGGCGGGTCAAAGAGGATGTACGTCGGAAAGCAAAATGCCGGCGAGGCATGGTATGACATTACTGGGAACCGCTCCGATCCTGTTACAATTCATTCTGATGGATGGGGAGAGTTTCATGTAAACGGAGGTTCAGTATCCATTTATGTACAGAAGCAAGAAAGGGAGGGGCTAAAAGGCTAACACAGCAGCCTCTCTTGTTTTTTATCTTGCGTGGTCTTTTTTATAATGAGAACATAAGAAGGGGGAAAGTGTATATAATGTAAAAAATTTGAACGTGAGAGGAGTGAACGAATGTTTTCTGAATCTGAAGCGGAGTTGAGACGAATCAGAATTGCACTTGTCTGGATTGCTGTGTTCTTATTGTTTGGTGCGTGCGGGAGAGATGAAACAGTGATTGAAACAGATAGCGGAGATTCTTATGAAACGCCCCAGCCAAGTTCATTTCCGCTCGAAAATAATCATTTTGGAATCGTAAATGACGGCAATATAGAAATTTATGAGTATAATGAGGCTGATAACAAGGTAAAGCTTAAAAAAGCGTTTCCGTCTGATGAGCTTGAATAAAATTCACAAGCATGGAATTTTACAAAGCAGACGCAGATCGCTAAACTGAATACTGACACAGAACATACAGAGGGTGAAATGATGAAGCATAAGATTATTGTCAATCACTGGGAAGAAATCTGTGAAGACGATTCCTGCTATGAATATGGAACGAGTATTATTGTTAATGGAAAAGAATTAATCAGAGAAGCCTCAATTATAAGCGCGTTGAAGGCAGTTTTAGAAGAAATCGGCGCTGATGCAGAAATAGAAGAAACAGTCGAAAGCGAAAAATGCTGTGACAGTATAAGAAAAAAAAATCTAGACTACTAAGCAGTTTTTTTTCATGTTATGATATACATCGGCTTAAAAACGACACTTCGAGTAGGATGAGAGATGATTCTCGTTCTGCTCTCTTTTTTGGGCCCTGATGAGGGTGCCAGAGAGAAAATATGAATTTTTTATTAAAACGAATCTATATATTGTGTTTTTACCAGAGGGTAGTATACTATATATAGTGTTAGTGGTTGAGAGATTCATATTTTTTGATAGGTCGTGATAAAACGTGGTACAAATCATATTTGATTCAAAAACAGGGAATGTTCAGCGCTTTGTGAATAAAATAGACTTTCAGCAAATACGCAAGGTGGACGAAATTGAAAACCTGGACACTCCGTTTGTTTTGGTCACCTACACGACAAACTTCGGCCAGGTACCGGCATCAACACAATCATTTCTCGAAAAATACGCCCATCTCTTATTAGGGGTCGCTGCGAGCGGCAATAAAGTATGGGGCGATAACTTTGCGAAAAGCGCCGATACCATTTCAAGACAATATCAGGTGCCGATTTTGCACAAATTTGAACTCAGCGGCACATCTAAAGACGTTGAATTGTTTACTCAGGAGGTAGAAAGAGTTGTCACAAAATCAAGTGCCAAAATGGATCCAGTTAAATAACGAAATCATGATCCAAAAAGATGGAAAATTCCAGTTTGATAAGGATAAAGAGGCTGTACATAGCTATTTTGTAGATTATATCAATCAAAACACAGTATTCTTTCACGATTTAAAAGAGAAGCTGGATTATTTGATTGAAAATCAATACTATGAAGAAGAATTTTTAAGCCTTTATTCTTTTGAAGACATTAAAGAAGTGTTTAAGACAGCTTACGCTAAGAAGTTTCGTTTTCCTTCCTTCATGAGTGCATTTAAATTCTATAATGACTATGCTTTGAAAACGAATGACAAGAAAAAAATCCTCGAGCGTTATGAGGACCGGATCTCAATTGTTGCGCTGTTCTTCGCAAACGGCGACACTGAGAAAGCAAAAGAATATGTCAACCTGATGATCAATCAGGAATATCAGCCGAGCACACCGACATTCTTGAACGCTGGCAGAAAACGCCGCGGAGAACTGGTGAGCTGCTTCTTGCTCGAAGTCAATGATTCATTAAATGATATTTCAAGAGCGATCGATATCTCCATGCAGCTTTCTAAACTGGGCGGCGGGGTTTCTCTTAACCTGTCCAAGCTTCGCGCGAAAGGTGAAGCCATCAAAGATGTTGAAAATGCCACAAAAGGTGTTGTAGGCGTCATGAAGCTTCTTGATAACGCGTTCCGTTATGCTGACCAAATGGGACAAAGACAAGGATCTGGTGCGGCGTATTTAAACATTTTCCACCGCGATATCAATGATTTTCTCGATACGAAAAAGATTTCTGCCGACGAGGATGTGCGCGTCAAAACACTTTCTATCGGTGTAGTCATTCCGGACAAGTTCGTTGAGCTTGCGCGTGAGGACAAAGCGGCTTATGTATTCTATCCGCATACCATCTATAAAGAGTACGGACAGCACATGGACGAAATGGACATGAATGAAATGTACGATAAGTTTGTCGACAACCCTAGGGTGAAAAAAGAGAAAATCAACCCGCGGAAATTGCTCGAAAAACTGGCGGTGCTTCGTTCTGAATCAGGCTATCCATACATCATGTTCCAGGATAATGTCAACAAAGTACATGCGAATAACCATATTTCAAAGGTGAAATTTTCTAATCTTTGCTCTGAAGTGCTGCAGGCATCTCAGGTTTCTTCTTACACTGACTACGATGTAGAAGATGAAATCGGTTTGGATATTTCCTGCAACCTGGGATCGCTTAACATTCTCAACGTGATGGAGCACAAATCGATTGAAAAGACTGTTAAGCTTGCGACTGATTCCTTAACTCACGTATCTGAAACGACTGATATCCGTAATGCACCTGCTGTAAGACGGGCAAACAAAGCGATGAAATCAATCGGTCTCGGCGCTATGAACCTTCACGGATACCTTGCGCAAAACGGCATCGCGTATGAAAGTCCAGAAGCGCGCGACTTTGCGAACACATTCTTTATGATGGTGAACTTCTACTCTATCCAGCGTTCTGCAGAGATCGCAAAAGAGAAGGGCGAGACGTTTGATCAATATGAAGGATCAACCTATGCAACTGGTGAATACTTCGATAAATACGTTTCAACTGATTTCTCGCCGAAATACGAAAAAATCGCAAATCTGTTTGAAGGTATGCATATCCCGACGACAGAGGACTGGAAACAATTAAAAGCATTTGTGGCTGAACACGGCATGTATCACAGCTACAGATTATGCATTGCGCCGACAGGCTCGATTTCATACGTTCAGTCAAGCACGGCATCTGTCATGCCGATTATGGAACGGATTGAAGAAAGAACATACGGCAACTCAAAAACGTACTACCCAATGCCTGGGCTTGCATCTAATAACTGGTTCTTCTACAAAGAAGCCTATGATATGGATATGTTCAAAGTCGTAGATATGATCGCGACAATCCAGCAGCACGTTGATCAGGGAATCAGCTTTACATTGTTCCTAAAAGATACAATGACGACTCGTGATTTAAACCGGATTGATTTGTATGCACATCACAGAGGAATTAAAACCATTTACTATGCAAGAACGAAAGATACTGGGCAAGACAGCTGCCTTTCTTGTGTTGTTTGATTAAAGGAGAGTTTATAGTGACGAAAATTTATGACGCAGCAAACTGGTCAAAGCATGAAGACGACTTTACCCAAATGTTCTATAACCAAAATGTGAAACAGTTCTGGCTTCCGGAAGAGATTGCTTTAAACGGCGATCTCCTCACTTGGAAGTACCTCGGGAAAAACGAGCAAGACACGTATATGAAGGTACTGGCCGGATTGACTCTTCTTGATACAGAGCAGGGGAATACAGGAATGCCGATCGTGGCTGAGCACGTAGACGGCCACCAGCGGAAAGCCGTGCTGAATTTTATGGCGATGATGGAGAACGCCGTTCACGCAAAATCGTACTCTAATATTTTCATGACACTGGCACCGACTGAAACGATTAATGAAGTATTCGAATGGGTCAAACAAAACAAATTTTTGCAGAAAAAAGCGCAAATCATCGTCGGACTCTACAAAGCGATTAAAAAAGATGACGAGATTTCACTGTTCAAAGCAATGGTTGCATCTGTGTATTTAGAAAGCTTCCTATTCTATAGCGGTTTCTATTATCCGTTATATTTCTACGGACAAGGAAAACTGATGCAAAGCGGTGAAATTATCAACCTGATCCTTCGTGATGAAGCGATTCACGGTGTTTATGTCGGACTTCTCGCTCAAGAAATCTACAATAAGCAGACAGAAGAGACAAAAGCAGAGCTTCGCGAATTTGCCATTGACCTTTTGAATGAGCTTTATGAGAATGAGCTTGAGTATACCGAGGACTTATACGATCAAGTCGGACTCTCGCACGATGTCAAGAAGTTCATCCGCTATAATGCGAATAAAGCGCTGATGAACCTTGGATTTGATCCGTACTTTGAAGAGGAAGACATTAATCCGATCGTTTTAAACGGATTAAATACAAAGACAAAATCACATGACTTCTTCTCCATGAAGGGGAACGGGTACAAAAAAGCGACCGTTGAGCCGATTAAAGACGATGACTTTTTCTTTGATGATGAAAAAGAGCAGATATAATATCTGCTCTTTTCGGCTTGAAGGTGGAAATAGGAGGAATGCAGTAATCATGGGAAAAATGGACGAAATCATTTTGGTCGCTCCGCGCGATGAAGTATTTAAAAAAGAAAAATTGACTTTTCAAGGCGTAAACAGTGAAGATGCCCGAGTAGCAGAAATTATGGCTCAAATTGAGGCGACCTATTCTGAAATGAGAAGGGGAGACGCAGAAGAAGATCCTCATTATAAGCAGCCGATTCCTTATGTCGTCATTAAACGCGAGGATGAAGTTTTCCTTTATGAGCGGCTGGCTGGCGGCGGAGAATCACGTCTTCACAATAAGCTTTCTCTTGGCTTCGGCGGCCATATGAATCATATTGAAGGAGCCGCTTCCTTTGCCGAGGTCTTAAAGCTGAACACAGACCGGGAGCTTGATGAAGAACTGCAAATCGAAGAAGAGGATAAGCAGGCCATTGTCACATTAGGTTTGATAAATGATGATGACAACAGTGTCGGCAAAGTGCATATCGGTATTCTATCTGCGCTTCAATTAAAGCCAGGCTCACATGTGGAAGTCAAAGAGAAAGAGCAAATTGCGGGTAAATGGATGAAAATTTCTGAACTAAAACAAACAGACATTTATAACCGTCTGGAAACATGGTCGCAATTCGTGGTTGACATTCTTGAATAAAAAAACCCGGTTTCTCATGAAGAGGAACCGGGTTTTTTTATCAGGCATGCTCGTCCGCAGCAGTATTAAGATTCTAGGAAGACCATAGCGTCAAAGCCGGCATTCTCAGCTCTGGCAGCAAGGGCATCGGCATTATCTTTGGAAGAAAAAGCGCCGATCTGAACCTTATATAATCCGTCCTTTAAGAGCACAATGGCGTCAAAGCCCTTAGACTCTGCGCTGCTTGCAAGATTGTCCGCATTTGCTTTAACCTTAAAAGCCCCGATTTGAACCTTATATACCCCTGAGTCGGATGTTTTCTGAAGGCTGAAGGATTGCTCTAACCCGTTTGCATGTCCTCTTGCCAAGCTTTGAATAAAACTGCTCGTCTTAAGCTTGTTCGCATCTGTAACCGTATCAATAAAACCGTTTTCCGTAAGCAGGGCAGGCATTGAGGATTCCCTTAATACGTGGAAGTTTGCTGTTTTTTTACCGCGATCGGAAAAGTCGACAGCTTGTATGACTTCAGAGTGAATCTCCGATTGGTAAGTCGTTGTCGGTGCTCCGACTCCCGGATAAATGTAGCTTTCGAAACCTGTTCCGCCCCCGGAATTAATGTGAATGGATAAAAAGAAATCGGCTCCCCAGTTATTTGCAGCATTTGTCCGGTCGCTTAAGCTGACATATTGGTCGCTTGTCCGGCTCAGCAGCACAGTAACACCCTCATACTCATTCGTCAATATAGTGCGTAAAGCTAAAGCGATTTGCAAGGTTAACGTTTTTTCTTGGAGACCATTGCCTGTTGCGCCTGGATCGGACCCGCCATGACCTGGATCAATAAAAATTTTAACCATTCTCCATCACCTCATTACAGGATATGAAAAAAGACGGCTTCTGCTTGTACGATTATCATCCGGCAGAAAAATGAGGAAATAACCCCTGTTACCGAAAAATTATTTCTCGGGAAAGCGCACAATTCAACAGGAAGCGACAGGAAGGTTGCTAAAAGTTTGTCTTCTAATCGGTTTAAAAAAGGTGGTTATTCAATCGAATTTAGCAGAAAGCGGAGGGGAAAATGATGCCGACACACTCAACGGTCTCCATGCTGCTTCGGTCTTTTTACGGACTGTGGTTTGGGAGGTCAGTCAGAACGTACTCAATGGAAATAACGTTCAGACATTCTTTTTGTTTCCTATTAATATCACTCACTCTTGGTTGCATGGGTTAACGTTTATACTCACTCTTTTCCTCGGTGCCATTATTTTGCTCTCCAGTTCTTCATCGGATTATTGGCATTTGTATTTGAAGAAGTATGGGGATTTGACATCATCCTAGGCTTAGTCTCTCAGGAAAGTTGATTTCCCGGATGTTTTACCCGGATTTCTTCCAAAAAGTTGCTGGTTTTTATACATCACCCAAAAAATCCTCTTTCTCGATGATCCGACAATCGGTTTAGATATCGTTGCGAAAAGAAGAATACAGCAATTTCTTCATCATGTAAATACTGAGCATAAAACGACGATTCTTCTCACCTCCCATCAAATTGATGACGTTGAACGTTTATGTAAACGGATCATCCTGATTGAGGAGGGAGAAATCATTCGACGGACCAAAAGAAAAGCTGTCACAATTGACGAACAGTAAGAGAAGCTTAGCTGTTGAAGTAGACGCCGTTCATGCAGACTGGGGTTTACTTTCATGTCAACCTACTGAAGTGAAAGGGAAGTATATCTGATAATTCATAAATTCCTCAGCTCATTACAAGCATATCTGCGCATTGAAAATATCCTAACTGAGGTTTATACATCGAAGAAATATCACTTTCATAGCTAATTGTTCTAACAAATTTGCTGAAAATAAAATCTCTTGGTTTGTCCACCCTGTGTTCGTGAATACAATAAGAAATAAAGTATTTCTCGGGAAAGCGCAGGATTCCCCATTGTTCCCGAAAAAAAGCATTTGTTTCGACACATGATAGGCGTTTGTCACATAAGGCATACGCTTGAATATCATATAGAGAGAACTGAGAGGTGAAAATGTTGGAGCGCGCTGTGACTTATAAAAACAACGGACAGATCAACATTATTCTTAACGGACAAAAGCAGGTGCTGACAAACGCTGAGGCAGAGGCGGAATATCAAGCGGCTTTGCAAAAAAACGAAGCTAAGCACGGCATTTTGAAGGAAATAGAAAAAGAGATGAACACACTGGTTGGAATGGAGGAAATGAAACGAAACATTAAGGAAATATACGCTTGGATTTTTGTCAATCAAAAACGTGCGGAACAGGGCTTGAAGGTGGGAAAGCAAGCGCTGCATATGATGTTTAAAGGGAATCCGGGAACTGGGAAAACGACAGTTGCACGGCTTATCGGCCGGCTGTTCTTTGAAATGAACGTACTGTCAAAAGGCCACCTGATCGAAGCGGAACGTGCTGACTTGGTCGGGGAATACATTGGCCACACCGCCCAAAAGACGAGGGATTTAATCAAAAAGTCATTAGGCGGCATTTTGTTTATAGACGAAGCCTATTCCCTTGCAAGGGGCGGCGAAAAGGACTTCGGGAAAGAAGCGATCGACACGCTTGTCAAGCATATGGAAGACAAACAGCATGAATTCATTTTAATTCTTGCCGGATATTCACGGGAAATGGAGCATTTTTTATCATTGAATCCCGGTCTCCAATCCAGATTTCCCATCTCCATCGATTTCCCGGATTATTCCGTCAATCAGCTTATGGAAATTGCGAAACGGATGATCGCAGAGCGGGAATACCAGCTCAGTCAGGAAGCTGAATGGAAATTAAAGGATTACTTAATGACAGTCAAAAGCACAACAAGTCCCATTAAATTCAGCAATGGCCGTTTTGTCAGAAATGTCATAGAAAAATCGATCAGAGCGCAAGCCATGAGACTTCTAATGGGCGACCAATACTTAAAAAGCGATTTGATGACCATTAAAAGCCAAGATCTTTCAATTAAAGAAGATACCGCTGGCTCGATATAGACCTCTTCCTGTGAGAGGTCTTTTTTTCTAATGTATTTCTTGTTTTCACAGCAATCGATTTGTGGTATACACATGCAGGGTTTGGTATGATAATACTACTGCCCAATATGCAATAGAAAGGAACATCCATTTGAAAGAACAAGAAACAAGACAGGAAAAGGCCATTTTAGTCGGATGTCAGCTGCCGCATATCACAGATGAGCATTTTGAAAATTCCATGGAAGAGCTTGCATCACTGACAAAAACAGCAGATGGAACGGTATTGACCAGCGTCACGCAAAAACGAAACCGGTCTGACGCAGCTACATATATAGGAAAAGGGAAGGTTGAAGAGCTGAAGACGCTCGTTGAAGAGCTTGAAGTCGATCTTCTTATTTTTAATGATGAACTGTCACCAAGCCAGCTAAAGTCCTTGGCAACTGCGATTGAAGTAAAAATCATCGACCGCACGCAATTGATATTAGATATTTTTGCGAAAAGAGCAAGAACAAGAGAAGGAAAGCTTCAAATCGAGCTGGCTCAGCTCCAGTATGCTCTCCCGCGTCTGACTGGACAGGGGATCAACCTTTCCCGGCAAGGCGGAGGGATCGGCGCGAGAGGACCGGGGGAAACAAAACTGGAGACCGATCGCCGCCATATTAGAAATCGCATTCATGAAATTAACACGCAGTTGTCCGCTGTCATTCGCCATAGAAGCCGCTACCGTGAAAGAAGAAAGAAAAACGGTGTGCTGCAAATCGCTCTTGTCGGGTATACGAACGCGGGGAAATCAACGTGGTTTAACCGCCTGACAAGCGCTGACAGCTATGAAGAAGACCTTCTGTTTGCCACGCTGGACCCTATGACCAGAAAAATGGTGCTGCCAAGCGGCTACAGCGTGCTCCTGTCAGATACGGTCGGATTTATTCAAGATCTTCCGACGACACTGATCGCTGCATTCCGCTCAACGCTTGAAGAAGTAAAAGAAGCGGATGTGATTCTGCATCTGATTGATTCCTCAAATGAGGAGTACACAGGGCACGAAAAAACGGTGCTTCGCTTGCTGGAAGAGCTTGAAGTAGATGATATCCCGGTGCTGACGGCTTATAACAAACGCGATCAAAAGCTGCCTGACTTTATCCCGTCCGTTGGAAAGAATCATATCATGGTCAGTGCAAGATTTGAGGAGGATACTGAAAAGTTTAAGGAAGCCATCCAGCGTTATTTGCGCCAAAAACTGTTAACGCCTTTTGAAGCGCAGGTACCGGCAAGTGAGGGCAAGCTTCTCTCGAGAATCAAATCCGAAACGATGGTTGACCGTTTTCATTTTAATGAAGAAAACGAACAGTACGACATATCAGGATATGTACAAGAAGAGCAAAGTATCATCGGTGAATTGAAGAAGTATATGTAAGAAGGGAATACAAGGACATGTTCGAAACTTTAACACACGGAGATTTATTAAAAAAAACAGCAATGGAAGTGGAAACGGAAATTGCCGGCGTTCATAAACAAATAGAAGAAATCAGTGAACGCAATGAATGGAGAGTGCTTCAAAGCTATAGAAAACACAAGGTGAGCGACACTCATTTTACGCCGTCTACAGGATACGGCTATGATGACATCGGAAGAGATACACTTGAAAGCATTTATGCAGATGTGTTTGGGGGCGAAGCCGGGCTTGTCAGGCCTCAAATTATATCAGGCACACATGCGATTTCCATTGCTTTATTCGGTGTCCTCAGACCGGGGGACGAGCTGCTTTATATCACAGGCAAGCCGTATGATACGTTAGAAGAAATTGTCGGCGTCAGAGGCGGAGAAAATTCTGGATCGCTAAAGGATTTTCAAATCGGCTACAATGCGGTTGAACTGACTGAAGACGGAAAAATAGATTACGATGCTGTCGCTGCAGCTATCAATCCGAAGACAAAGGTGATCGGCATTCAGCGCTCAAAAGGATATGCCAATCGTCCTTCTTTCTTAATTAGTGAAATCAAAGAAATGATCCGCTTTGTAAAAGAAATCAATGAAAATCTTATCGTATTTGTGGACAACTGTTACGGAGAATTTGTAGAAGAGCTGGAACCTTGCCATGTAGGCGCCGATCTCATGGCGGGATCTCTTATTAAAAATCCGGGAGGCGGTCTTGCCAAAACAGGCGGGTACCTCGTTGGAAAATCTGAATGGATCGAGGCTTGTTCATACCGAATGACTTCACCGGGCATCGGCCGGGAAGCCGGAGCGTCTCTTTACTCGCTCCAGGAAATGTATCAAGGCTTCTTTTTGGCGCCTCACGTTGTGTCACAAAGCTTAAAGGGAGCGGTGTTTACAGCGAGATTCCTTGAAAAACTGGGCTTCACTTCAAACCCGAAATGGGATGCGAAAAGAACAGATTTGATACAATCCGTTGAGTTTTCCGACAGAGAAAAGATGATTGCCTTTTGCCAGGCCATTCAATATGCATCGCCGATCAATGCCCACGTGACGCCTTATCCAGCCTACATGCCGGGATACGAAGATGATGTGATTATGGCAGCGGGCACATTTATACAAGGAGCAAGCATTGAATTATCAGCTGATGGCCCTATCCGCCCGCCATATGTAGCGTATGTCCAGGGAGGATTAACCTATGCGCATGTGAAAAATGCCATATGCAGTGCAGTGGATTCTTTAATGGATAAGAAATTAATTTGAATAGTTTAAAATTTTCACTGAATTTCATGTTAAGAATCCTTACATGTTATTGACACAAAATATAACATCACCTATAATGAAACTAAGTTAAGAAAAGGAGGAAATTGAGATGAGTGATAACATTCGCCGCTCAATGCCTTTATTTCCAATAGGAATTGTCATGCAATTGACCGAATTATCAGCAAGACAAATTCGGTATTATGAGGAAAATGGACTGATATTTCCAGCTAGAAGCGAAGGAAATAGACGATTATTCTCATTTCACGATGTAGATAAACTGTTAGAAATTAAACACCTGATTGAACAAGGTGTAAACATGGCAGGAATTAAACAAATTCTGGCGAAAGCTTCGGCTGAGCCGGAACAGAAACAAAATGAGAAGACGAAGAAACCAATGAAACATGATCTGTCTGATGACGAACTGAGACAGCTCCTGAAAAACGAGCTTATGCAAGCCGGCCGTTTTCAAAGAGGAAATACATTCCGTCAAGGCGACATGTCCCGCTTCTTTCATTAATCCGTTAGCAACTGTTTTGCTATATACATTTACCTTTTAGAGGAGGAGTTTTACGAAATGGCAAAGTATACAAGAGAAGATATCGTAAAATTAGTAAATGAGGAAAACGTCAAGTACATCCGCCTGCAATTTACCGACATTCTTGGAACAATCAAGAACGTTGAGATTCCTGTAAGCCAGCTTCCAAAAGCACTTGATAATAAGGTCATGTTTGACGGATCTTCTATTGAAGGTTTCGTTCGCATCGAAGAATCAGATATGTACCTGTATCCTGATCTAAATACATTTGTTATCTTCCCATGGACAGCTGAAAAAGGTAAAGTAGCACGTTTCATCTGTGATATTTACAATCCGGATGGCACACCTTTCGAAGGTGACCCGCGAAACAACTTAAAACGGATTCTGAAAGAAATGGAAGACCTGGGCTTCAGTGATTTCAATCTAGGACCTGAGCCTGAATTCTTCTTATTCAAATTAGACGAAAAAGGCGAACCGACGCTTGAATTAAACGACAAAGGCGGATATTTCGACTTAGCGCCAACTGACTTGGGAGAAAACTGCCGCCGCGATATCGTTCTTGAGCTTGAAGAGATGGGCTTTGAAATCGAAGCATCTCACCACGAAGTAGCGCCTGGCCAGCACGAAATCGACTTTAAATATGCTGGTGCAGTCCGTTCTTGTGACGACATCCAAACGTTTAAACTAGTTGTTAAAACAATTGCCCGCAAACACGGTCTGCATGCGACATTTATGCCAAAACCGTTGTTCGGTGTGAACGGTTCAGGTATGCACTGCAATCTATCACTCTTCAAAGATGGCGTTAACTCATTCTATGATGCAAACGCAGATCTTCAGTTAAGTGAAACAGCGAAACACTTCATTGCAGGTATCGTGAAGCATGCAACAAGCTTTACAGCAGTAACAAACCCGACAGTGAACTCTTACAAACGTCTGGTTCCTGGCTATGAAGCACCTTGCTACGTTGCATGGAGCGCGCAAAACAGAAGCCCGCTTATCCGTATCCCGGCTTCCCGCGGTATCAGCACACGTGTTGAAGTACGCAGCGTAGATCCGGCTGCGAATCCGTATCTAGCACTTAGCGTCTTGCTTGCTGCAGGTTTAGACGGAATCAAAAACAAACTAGAAGCGCCAGCTCCAATCGACCGCAACATCTACGTGATGAGCAAAGAAGAGCGCATGGAAAACGGAATCGTCGACCTTCCTGCAACACTTGCTGAAGCATTAGACGAATTCAAATCAAACGAAGTGATGGTCAAAGCTCTAGGCGAGCACCTATTCGAGCACTTCATCGAAGCAAAAGAAATCGAGTGGGATATGTTCCGCACGCAAGTACATCCTTGGGAGCGCGAACAGTATATGTCTCAGTATTAATCTGATAAACCTTGATTTGATAGGGTTTTAGATTAATAACTAGGTGGTCAAGTCAAGTGGGATAACTAGAAACAACTAGTTTGACCACTTTTTGACCACCAAAAAAATTAAAAAAATTTAGGACAAAAGTGAATTCATGTATTCTTCATAACCATCCACTGATGTATTTTCAAGCTTCTCAGATATATGAGAGTATACGTCCGATGTGATGGTTATATTTTTATGTCCGAGTCTTTCTTGAACAAACTTCATACTTGCACCTGATTCTAGAAGAAGGACAGCATGAGTATGTCTTAAACCATGAATTGGCATTTTTTCTAATCCAGCTTTCTTCAGAATGCGATTGAGTGCATTGAAGAGGGTAGACTTTGGTAAAGGTTTTCCATCCTGTCTACAAAAAACAAGATCTAATTCATGTTCGTAAATCTCATTAAAAACTATTCTATTATCATTTAAATAGTTCATGTGTGTTGTTAACTCTTTTGCTAATGAATTGCTAATTTTAATTCTTCTTTCGGATTCATATGTTTTTGTTTCTCCAAATATTTCTTCTCCCTCTTTAACTTGAAAGTCTAATGATTTGTTAATGTTGATGAAGTTATTTTTTAGATCAATATCCTTTCTTTGTAAAGCAGCTGCTTCTCCCTTACGCATTCCTGTTTCAAGTAAAGTTTTAAAGAAGATATAGTACAAATAATTATCTTGTCTTGCAAATTTAAGGAAGAGGGAAATATCATCTGACTTAATGTATTCTAACTTTTCTTTTTTCTTAGATTTAGCCCTTGGAATTGTTACCCCTTCACATGGGTTTTCTTCAATTTTTTTAAGAGGCTTTACTGCCGTAGCTAAAGCGTTGAACATTGTCCCGTGAATGATTTCAATTGTTCTTTTGCTGTATCCCTGGTCTGCTAAATAATTAATAAATTTTTGATAACGTAAGGGTTTAATATCTTTTAGTTTAATCTCCTTAAAATAGGGGAGAATTTTTGTATTAACATTTCGTTCATGAAGAATGTAAGTGTTTTTCCTAACATTACCTTGTTTGTATTGAGCGAGCCAATCTTTAAGATAATGCTTTAAAAGGGTTTCTCCTCCGTTAATTTCTAAATCACCTATCAATCTTTGCTCTTCTTGTCTTGCAGCTATCTGTGCCTCTTTTTTTGTTTTAAATCCACTTTTGGAGACTTCGATTGGCTCTTGAGTTAAAGGGTCTTTATGTTTTATTCTGTATTGCCATGTAGTTCCTCTTTTTCTGAAACTAGCCATATTATTCCACCTTTCGTTTGTAACATATCCCATTTTAGCACTTAGTTTTTTGAGGGACAATCAAAAAATTCAGATAAGTAAGTCTCTAGCATATATTGAAGTGAATTTCTCCTCTTTACTCTAAATAAAATTCCCATTTTATTTAAACCTAAAAGCTGCTTGAATACATCCTAAATTTAAAGTATCCTGTATATGTATCATAGTTGGTATATCAGCCACTATAGGCCAGAGAGTTCCCTCACATACTCTCTGGCCTTTTGTTTAAAAAAGCTAAAAAGCCCTTTAAAAGGGCTTTATATCTAACACATTATCTAGGAGTTCTGAAAACTTTATAATCATAACCTATTTGTTTGCTATATTTACTGTCTTTGTAGACGTACATATCAACGATTGTGTATCTATACTTTTTGTCGTAGGCTAAGTATTGGGTTGTTGAGTAATAACGAGTTGGTTTTTTGTGATAAAATGTTCCAAACACAGCTTGAGCGAATATACCAGCCCAGGAGTATTTAAGACCAGGTAATCCTGCAGCAATTCTTGCTCCTAATTCAGCTGCAGGTCTATGTTCTTAGAGTTCCCTCTAAAATGATCTACAACCTTCCATTTTGTTGATGGTGGTACAGCTTGAATTGAAATTTCTTCATTCTCTTGGATGACTGGAACTGATGATGTTTTAACTAATTCTTGAAGTGGTGTTGAATTAACCTGAGTGATATAACTTGGTGTAGGTTCTGAGATGGATTCTGCATGGCTAGTTAGTGGAGCCACTGTTGAGAATAGGAGTCCGAGAGATAGGGTAGTTAGAACTGTTTTTTTCACTAACAATCATCCTTTCAAGTTTTTAATGCTTATGACTATCTGGATGCTGTATAATATACATATTTTGGAGGTTGAAATTATGAACTTTGATGACAAAAAGAGTATATTAAAGACTGTAGGGAACATATTTATGGTTCTTGTTCTTATCTCTTTATTTGTTTATGCATTCTCCAATGAATCTATTGGATGGTATGTTAAGATCACTTCTATTGTGATGTTAACTATCTCTTATATTTGCTACGCTTTAATTTCTTTGCAGGAAAAATGGTTCATTTTAACTTTGATTATCTCCTGGCTTGTGATTATTTTTTGGGTATTCTAAATCAATAAGGCTGCCGTTCATACTTCCGCAATAAAAAAGGAAGGTAAACAGCAGCCATTTTTATTATTGTGGGAAACTTGTGTTCTAACAGCAGGAGATGCGAAACATGAGCCAAAGGAGGACAACACTGTGTGGAAAGTTTTAAGACAGTTACTTAAGAAACAGAAAAATCAAAGTTCACTCGATGAAGGTTATTTACAGATTACGGAAAAGGATATAAATCTAGAATTTAAACAAATGATATTTGAGCTGGAGGGCCTGGGGGAAGTAGTATCCGAAAAGCTGCAAAATAAGTATATAGATGTTTTTAAAGCTCAGGGTAAACCAAATCTTAGCATCAAAGTTTGTAGAGACATAGATGGAGATGTAATAAATGATTTAACGGCTGAGAGATGCTTGGAAAAAGAATACCGTTCACAAATAACAATTAATTTTTATCAACCTGCAAAAGCCTATGATGAAGATCTAGACTGCATCACCATGGATTTGTGGTATTACTACGGTGGCTTTATAGGAAGCGGTTGTGGAACATTATTTGATTTAAATAATAATGACTTAGAAAAAGAAATTGAAGAGGTTCTAATATTTTTACTCAATGATTAACAAATCCTAGAAATAAAAAAGAAAGCCACAAAGGGCTTTCAATTAACGTTCACAAGCATAGTTGTCATGATCCCTGTCCATTTTAGATTGGTATGCAGGGTGGGAACTAGGAACTCCATTCGGAAATTTCTTTCTTAACTCTGTACAATTTTTAAACGTTTCTGTTTCTCCAGTTGACGCTGAAGATGCTTCGTTTTCAGTTGTAGTCGAAGTTTCACTTGATGCCTTTGAAGTAGTAGGCTGTTTAGTTGCCGGTTTAGATGTTGTTGCTTTTTTAACTGCAGTGTTTTTCTCTTTCACACAGCCATTAAATCCTCGGTCAGTCACAAAACCATTCTTGCTCCAGATTGAAAGTTTCTCTGACTTTGCCTCTTGCTCATCTTTCCTGAATTGGTCTATGTATTTCGTGTTTGGTTCATATACATATGCTACTCTGGCTAATCCTTCTTTTAACAGTGTTCCTTGAACAGATTTGCCATCGACATAAACGTAAGCTAACAATCTTCCATATTTATCTCGGTGGTCACCTTTATCAAATTCCATTTGCAGTTTGCCGTCGCTAACCAATTCTTTGTTTCGTTTAGATGCATCCTCGCCATATGGCTAAACACAAGAGTCTGGCTTTTTAGACTCAGGAGTGTCTACGAGTAAGTAACGAACTGTATCAACGTTCCCTTTGTATTTAACCTTAATCGTATCTCCATCAACAGCTCTATCTAATGTAACATCCACTAATTTCTTTTTGTCTTTGGAATCGGATTTGTCAGCTGTTTTTTCTTTAGTAGCTTCCTTTTGTTCAGCATCCTTAGAGACTTGTTGTGTTTCTTTAGATTCTATACTGCTTTTTTCAGCATCATTTGAGCCACAGGCTGCCAATGATAAGCTTAAAGTGAAGACAGTAAAGCCTATTAATACTTTCTTCAATTTCATTTCCCCTTTTACAATGTTTGTTCTCTATCTATATCGGTAGATCATCAATAATTATAATCCTGTATCCAATTATTGTGAATTTGATTTTTCCTTAACATGTTTTTATTTCAGTCTAAGATTGATCAGATCATGTTAAAATTTAACTGAATTCAAGTCAAAAGGGGAATGTGTTTATGCTAGGGATTAAAGTTGAAAAATCAAATGAAAACTTAATTATTAATTGGCAACTTTCCAAAGTTGAAATTCCGATCAAAGAAATCAACAATGTGTATCTTGATCCTAATTATGGGGGAGAGGAGAAAAGTGCAGTAAGGATAGGGTTTCCTTATGGCTCTACGGATAGGGTAGTGATTAGAACAGCAAATAATACTTATATTTTGTTCACTACTAATGCTGCTTCAATTATGAGTAAAATTGTTTCCTAATATCTCGTTGGTTTCCTATAGTAAGGCTTCCCATGTGTCTGCACGACATGGTAAAATTTAGATAATCTTTGTTAGGGGGATAGGATATGGAAGAAGGCAAACTTATTAATTTCACACTTGCAGGTATTAAAGAAGCTATTTCTAAGTACGGCACTTTTCCAATGATTCAACCAGGTGGCTTCGTATTAGAAGATGCTGCATTTGAATTTAATGAACCCGCAACAGAAGAAGAAATTAGAAAATTAAAATCACATTTCAATGTAAGACTACCCAAGGATTATGAAGAATTCCTAGCTCTACATAATGGAATGAAGTTTTTTGATGGGGTTGAAATACTTAGCATTGAAGATGTTTTGGAATACAATGAAACAGAAGATCTTCCTGAAAATTGTTTTTTAATTGGGTATCATTTTGATGGCCGTTATGTAATTGATACTAAACGGTATGAAAAGGGTCTTGACTTTATGTTTTATTTGGATGCGATTGATCATTTCGATGAAGCTATTGAGGTTGCTCCAAATTTTGAAATTTGGTTAGACCGGTTGGTAAGCTCTAATGGATTTAAATACTGGGAAATAAACAAAGATGTTAAGCTGTATTATGAAAATATGGATTTAGAAGAGACTCCCTATGATTAGGAGTCTCTTTTATATTAATACGCTCTCCACCAAGGATTAACTTCACTTCTATGAAAGGCGCTATCTAAAGGAACTAAGTTGCTAGTTGAGTTTCCGCCACCATATTCTCTAGGCAATTGATGGTGTATTTCAAACTTTGACCAAGTTTTTTTCCCGTACTTTTTCTCATACCATGCTCGATATGCTTTTCTTTCTTTATTTCCCCAGTCAACTTTTTTCTTAACTTTCTTAAAGTACACGTTCGCAGGTGCAAGCAAGTCTAAGCCTGATTGTTTATCTGTATAAACAGGAAAGAAAGTACCTTTTTTATTGGTTAAGTACAAACCTTCAGTCCATGTTAGAGTTCGAAGTGTAGGAGGTTTTCCTGCCCATGTTGCAATGGCGCTACCTGAATATTTCCAAAAAGAAGTATAGTTAACGTTAAGAAGCTGATGTACTTCTGCCCCTTTCTTAATCTGTCCTCCAACAAAGGTTTTTCTAATAACATGTGGACACGTGAATTGCTTGTTATAGTAGCCACTTTTACATAGCGCTTGTTGAACTTCAAGTGTAGCAGGGCGAACCCCAACGACTTTTGAAATCTCTACTCCATGAATAACTTTGTTCACTTTCCTACCTAAAAAAGTATGGCTTAGGTAGACAACACTTTTTGAACTTTTCTGTATTCTTATACGCTGACTATCAGAAGTGACTTGTCCAGTTGAAATTTTGCCATCTTTTTTACCATATGCAATATAAGTTTGGTATGAGTTTTCAACTTCAAGTCCTTCTTTTTTTGCTATTTGAGTTAGCTTATTAGAAGCGTCTGAAATAGATTGTTTTGAATCTTCAGTTTTTTGTTTTTTCCCGTTAACTGAAGAAATACGTTGTGTAAGGTCGATTCCTTGGATACTTGTTTTGTTAGATGATTCACTTGCAGCTACTTTCTTTTCATGTGTGAAGAGCCCGGAAAGGAGTAAAACAACAGTTAGAGCGGTTAATCCAAAGCATTTTAAAAACTTTTTCATAAACAATCATCTCCTTTTTCTGCGTTACATTACAAATGAATAATTAATGAGTGTTAAATTGTTGAAAATAATTACATATTATCCCACCTTCAGACAGGATCATATCAAATGACCTAAAAAATCACAATTGATTTTTAGAGAGTTAAGAAACATTTAAAGTTCTAAATTCCTAGGTTAATTGGTTGTGTGTTAGGTGCTAACATGGGGATTTGTGGTAAAATTTATATGGAGTAAGCATGAAAGGAGAATGATATGAAGGTTTTTGAAGCTGATTCACTACTCTCTGAAGCGGATAAAAGAACCAAAGAGTATAAGGAACTAAGGTCGCAAATGGTGAAGCTCAAAAAAGCGTTTAAAGACGTAGCTGACCTAGATGACAGTGAGTTTTCCGGCAAGGGCGCTAACAATATCAAAGCGTTTTATCATGATCATGTCGGCGTAACAGACCAATGGATTGATTTAATTGACATGAAGGTTGCTTTCTTAAGCAGCGTTTCTGCAAAACTTGAAAATGCTAAGATGTCTGATGCTTACATAGAAGAATCCTTTCTAGAACATGAACTTGTAAATGCATACACAAAATCAAAATCCATTATGTCTGAACAAAAGAAAGCAATGAAAGACATTTTAAACGACATCAATGATATTCTTCCTCTTGAAATATTCTCAACAGAAGACTTCAAAGACAAACTTTCTTCTTCAGATGACAAACGTGAAAAAACAATCGATAAGCTAAACAAGCTTGATGAGGATTTAAAAACAGAGTACGCAGAGACTGAGCCAAACGAACAATTCATTCAGCAAGATTTTAAAAAGCTGCAAGAATCTACAGGGAAAGGGAAAAACGCCACTCCGATTCACTATAATGCCAAAGCATATAGAGAAAGTGACATACATAAGAAAAAAGGCAAAATTGAGAAGCATTCTGAAGCTTACTTAAGCGTGAAGAAAGAAGAAGCAAAAGAACGAGAAATTAAAGAATTGAAAAAGAAACTTAATGATGGTGTGTCTGATCCTGATGAATATTTAGAGATTGCTAAGAAAGTAGGGTACGAGAATCTCGAGCCAGCTCAAGTACAACTTGCAGTGCAAATTGAACAAGCGAAGCAGCTAGAGGGAGCCGGAGAAATCACCTGGGATATCGTAAAAGGTGTTGGAGTAGGCTTATATGATGTAGGAAAAGACACTGTAACCGGCATATGGGATTTCATCACCGATCCAGGAGAAACACTCTCAGCGCTGGGCAATGCAGTTCTTCATCCAGTAAAAACATATGATGCTATATCTGCTGCAATTGAAGAGTCATATCAAAAAGATATGGTGAATGGAGATGCCTATTCTAGATCAAGATGGGTGACGTATGCTGTTGGTTCAGTGGCTGTAGCTGTTTTTGGAACAAAAGGTGCAGGAGCGATTAATAAAGCAGATGCAGCGGGGAAGGTCATAAACAAAGCAAGTCAAGCAGGGAAGAAAATTAAGGACGTCAAGATTCCAGATTTGCTTCCGTATAACTCTAAATATAATCTTGCGATGGCAGGGGACGTGCCATACAATGTGGTTGATAGCCAAAACCTTAAAAATGAACTTTTAACTAACGCTAAGAAATTAGACGAGAGCAGAAAGCCATTTACTGGAGAGAAAATAAATGTTCCTTGGTTAAATAAAGAAAAATATGAAGCATACGAAATAGACGGAAAAGTAAAAGCTAAAGGTGAAATTAGGGATGTAAGTCGAAGAGTATATACAATGAAAGATATTGATATCAATCAAAAAAATCGAAAAGGCCTCACGAATCTTCAGCTAATGAAAAATGGAAATGCGCCATTTGCCAAAGATGGCACGCAAATAAATTTACATCACTTAATTCAAGAAGAGCCTGGTACTATGCTGGAGATACCTGAAAGCTGGCATAATAAGTACAGTGATGTTTTGCATGGATTAAAAGGGAATGGACAGAGTTTTAGAAATGATCCAGTACTTGATAAACAATATAAAAGTTTCAGAAGAAGGTATTGGAGATGGAGAGCTCAGCAATTTGAGAACCAAGAATAAGAGGTGAAAGTTTAATGGATTATTCGAAAATAAAAACTTTCTTTGATGAAAATAAAGAAAATTCAATTCTCACGGGAGGAGTCACTGAGGAGCAGATTAGAGAAATAGAAGAGGGTCTCAATGTAACCCTTCCAGACAGCTATAAGTGGTTTTTAACTGAGTATGGTTCAGGGGGAGCATATGGAACAATGATACTCGGATATGACTCTCACGGTGCTGAAGTTGTAGAACAGACTAATGAATATAAAAAATATTATAACCTTTCCGATGGTCTTGTAGTGATCGAATATGTAGATGAATTTTCTTATTGTCTTGACACTAACAAGATGAAAAATGGTGAATGCCCTGTCATTCTTTGGGACAACCAAGAGGGATATGGTAAACAAGTTGGTAGTACATTTCTTGAGTTTTTAATAGAAGAACTTGAAGAAGCGAAAGACGACTGGATCGATGATGAGGATTGGGATGATTAAAACTAAAAAGAAGGTCTATAACTTGTTTTTCCATAGCATATGAAGGAGTATTAAAATGAGCTTCACTAAGATCGAACAAAAGTTGAAAGAGTTTACGATTGATGCTGGCACAGATCCTAGTATTAATACAAATGAACAACTCAAAGAGCTTGAAATGAACATAAGCAATCAATTACCTTTAGATTATAAGGACTTTTTGAAGAAATATGGAGGATGTTATCTGGAAAGTAAAAAAACAACAGATGAGATTGAGTATGACGTTTGCTATAAACCTATAGAGAAAGACCCTTGGATGGATAAGGACGATGAAACGCAATTGTTAGAGGGTTTTTATGGTTTAGCGAACGATCATAACAGTCTTCAGAAAGCGATCGATACATATTCTGATCGCTTTCCTAGAAATATTATCCCGATTGCAAGCTCGGCAGGTGGGAATGAAATATGTATGGATATCGATGATGACAAGATATTGTTTTGGGATCATGAATCAAGTCATCCTGAGAAAGACTTTTTCCTGATTGCCAACTCGTTTGAGGAGTTTATCCTAAGTTTAGTTGATGAACCAATTGAAACTGATGATAATGTTGGCAATGTTGAAATTGAGATTTTGGACAATGATTTTGGAAAGTTGCTCTTTGGGAAGGACAACTAGTCTTTATTTTTTAAAAACGCTCTTCTAGGCAAAAGTATTGCAATTGTATGAGATGTTGTAGAAGTAAGCATCCACAATCCAAATAAAATAATGGTTTTAATCAGAGAGCGCATTAGTATTGTAAATACCATTTTAAGTGGTTATAATTAGTATAAAGATTATACGTTTTAGCGTATAAAAAAATGCATTGTTTAATAAGGAATGCATAAAATAAAAAGACCAGGGTGCTACCAACACCCCGGATCTGTACAAAAAGCTGCCCATCAAAGGGCTTGCTCGATGTGGTTTCTTGGTAGACCTACCCCTTCAGGTTCTTAGGCTCAAGGGAGGTCTATTTTTTATTTATATACGTCAACAGGGCGATTAAAAACGACCCGAATGCAAGCATTAGCATTAATGCCTGGAATGTTGACATAGCATCACCCCCTTTCATTAGGGGATGAGCAAGACTCCCTTGAGTGAGCAAACTTAATGTACAGGAAATATTATACTATACGTAAATCCCCTTGTCGTTAAAAATCACATTATATTGACAACAACATTTAAAAGAAAAACGAAAAGTGAGGATTGAATATGAAGAATGTTAGCCAAGAAATCCAAGGTTTGTCCATTAAATCCTTGGAGTCAACTTTTAGTAAACTTTCAAATGCTTATAAAAGCATGACAGAAAAAGGTTCGAACACAACTCTTGTTAAAAAGAGGCTAAATGCAGTAAAAATTGGTTTAGAAAGCTTAAAAGGTACTTGGAATGGTGAAGATTTTTGCTATGAGCAAGAAGTCATATTGACTTCTAAAGAAGTTCTACAAGATATCATCCCATCTATTGAAAAACAAATAGCAAAAGCAAAAGAAGGCAGTTCTCAAAAAACATTAAATGAGAGTCGCTTAACTGCACTAAAGCTGGCAATCGAATCTTTAGGGAGCCGTCTTATTTAATTGTTCTACAATCGGGTGCGTTACATAAACAAGATTGAAGGAAACCCTATTTACTATGGTTTCCTTTTATTTTTGCGTATTTATCAACATTAAAATTTACAGAACCTTATCAAATCATTTGGGTGATTGTCGATGTTTAACATGTATAAAAATGGAAAAGGTGATACAATTATAAAAAGCTCTGAAAGGATTGTAGTTATCGATGATGAATGTAAACTCAAGTGATCTTATTTATGATCCGAAATTCTTAACATTTTGCAGCTTGGCTACAGAAGGTATGGAGGGAATAATCCAACTCCTTCATCCATTGGCTTTAGTGAATTCTGTGAGAAACTTGAGAAAAATGAAGTAGTTAAACCCGAGAACAAAAAAAGATCACTTGACCTAAATAAGTCTTTAGATTATTGGAAATCAAGATTTAATCCAGGAGGCAGCCTTTCTGCAATGGATTCGCAAGTACTAGATATTATCAAAAAAGCTTACAACTTAGGCATGGTTAACAAAGATAATATGCTGTTGCGAAACGAAGCAGTTAATGCTTACAAAAATTCAATTTGAATTTGAGATAGAGCCCAGCTTAAAGTGCTGGGCGTTTTATTTATTAGAGTTATTTGATTTCAGATACTCTCGATGTTCTTTCTCCAACTTTTCAATATCATTTTTGAATATATAAATCTTATATTTTTCCTTTGCTTCTCTTGACAGATTATGTTCTAAATATTCACGGAGCTTTGCTTCACTTTTCGTTTGATCCATGCCAATTGTAATTGCCGGATCTGTTTGACCAATTTGCACACTAAATAAACCAAATTCATCCCGAATACTATCAATTACTTCCAAAGGGGACTTTTTATTTGCTTCGGTTAAAGTTATACCTGACATAATCAAAACAGGAACTAAAATCAAAAATCCAATTAACCTCTTCTTCATTCACCATTACACTCTCCCTCGTCGATAAGAATCTCTCCTTTATTAATACTACGTATATCATTATTGACCTTTATATTTTATTACCAACATTTACATCGAACTTTTGTTCTTATTTACATTGAATAAAGAACGTTTGTTCTGTTAATATTAGATCAATAAAGGAGTGGGTCGATATGCTTAGGGATCGAGGGACAATCAAATGGACATCAATGATGCTTCCAGAACATTTAACACAACTTAAACAAGATTTGATTGATGTATCAAAAATTGAAAAACCATCCTTAGATGACCAACAAATTGAAGAGATGGATCTTCTCGTCTCTGAAGCACTTGAATTTAATAAAGAGCTGAAATTCAAACTCTTTAACAATGGATTCGTTGAAAATGTTACCGGCAGAGTCCATTACATTAATTTTGAACAACAAAAGCTTCACGTAAAAGACCAGAACGACAATACAGTTTATATCAACATGAATAACATCATAGGAGTTACATACAATGATTGATTACTCACAATTTCCACGTAAGAATATACTTTGTGTCGATATGAAATCCTTTTATGCTTCTGTATCGGCTGTAACAATGGGGCTTAATCCTTTAACTTGTTATCTTGCTGTTGTAGGGAATACGGAGAGACAGGGAAGTGTAGTGTTAGCTGCATCTCCTGCACTTAAAAAAGATTTTGGAATCAAAACAGGATCAAGACTTTTTGAGATATCTGAGGATCCAAGAATACACATTGTAAATCCACAAATGAAGCTTTTCATCAGAGTTTCGGCTGAGATTACAAAGCTGTTTTACAGATTTGTTCCTGAAAAATGTGTCCATACGTATTCAATTGATGAATCTTTTTTAGATGCAGGAAAAGAAGATCCTGAAGAAATGGCCAAAGCAATACAAAGTAGCATGTGGAGAGAGTTTGGCCTGATGTGTACAGTTGGAATTGGTGAAATACATTTGAATAATCAATCCAGAAATAAGGAAAATTAACTAAAAAATTGTGAGGAACATTCAATGAAACGATTTATTTTAGTTTTATCCTTATTGAGTATTATTGTTGCCTATCCCATTCAAACAAACGCCAGTCCAATGCCTTGCAGTGTAATACTGGAACCGGTAGATAAAAATTTTAAAAATGCTAAAGGTGTAGCATTAATCTATAAGGTGCAATTGAACCCACCGAGTGCTGCCAGAACCAATATAAGCATTCTTGCTGTCCATCTTCCTGCTCCTTCTTCTTTTGGAACTTACGACAGTTACGAAGGATTTGCTACTAAACCTGGTGAGATTAGTTGGCGGTTTAAACTTTATCCTACTCCTGAGGAAGAGAGCCCTAGTTGGGCGGGAAGATTTGACTTAATTACAGCCGAAATGAAGAATGTTAAAGTTCAAGTACGTCTTTCTAATTCTAGAACTCAACAGTTGGGGCCAAGTGTATTAACGAATAATATTCAATCTTGTGATTAGAAGTTATTTGAGGGCACAACAGTGAAAATAAATTTGGATTGGGTTGAAGTGGATGATTAAATCGATTATTTTGCCTGAAGAGAATACAAAAATAACTGTCGGAAAACCAATAAGCGAAGAATCGATAATGAGCATTGTCGCTGCGGTAATGTATTGGTTCTGGGACTCCACATTCCTTTGTTTAACTTAAATCACGTATTTTACAACGTTCACAACAAGTATAAAGGCCGCTGATCCGAACAACAAATACCCTGACCTTGTTTGTTTATTTGAAAGTGATTCCACTCCCACTAAAACAAAGAGAAGTGCAACTAATACTTGGAGAGAAATCAAGAGGAATTCACTTTGACTATATAGAGAATACACACATAGTATCAAAGCTGCACATGAAATAAAAATTTTTGAAGCTTTAAGCAAAGAACCACTCCTAATGAAGTTTTTATTAAACCTTAACACGTTATATATTATTGGAGAGGCAAAGGGATCAAGATAACGAAGTATTTTAAACAAATTTAAAACAAAAAGAGCATTAAATTACATGCTCTTTTTTTCAATTTCCCCGCATCAGATCCGACCGTCTCATTTGCTCAAGCCGGGTTCCTGATTGAAGCTGTATGAAATAGTTTCAAATTATTTTTTGGATTGATGTATTTGTCGTTTTCGGTTTTATAAAAAACGCTGTATAGAAATCTTTCATTTTCTCTAAAGGCTTTGGAAATTGTTATTACTAAATACCACTCCCGAGAAATGTATATACATTCACACTTTCTGTCGTGAAAATTTAAATGTATTCATAAAGATGCCGCAGCATATCAGCAGTGCGCCGATGATGATGTTTATGGTGATCTGTTCGTGCAATTGCAGCCATCCAAAGAATAGAGCCAATACGGGAACGAACATTAGTGCCATGGATGCTTTTGACGCTTCGATTTGATTGAGTACCCAAAACCATACGACAAATGTAAAGCCGGTGGAAAGCAAACCATTAAACACCAATGACCATATCGCCTGATATGTCCACTCGGCTGAATGCACCGGTTCCAATATAAAGGAGAAAACCAATAACATGACGGCTCCCATCAGAAGATGCCAGGCATTCATATGAATGATATCGATATGCTTGAATTGAAGCTTGCTAAACACATTTGCGATTCCCCAGCTAAGCGCTGCCGCAAGGACGCATAGTTCTCCAAATAAAGCGCTTTGATTGACATGCAGCATTTCTTTTCCAAATATAAATAAAAGTCCGAAGAAGCCGCTTATCAGCCCGATCGTTTTATACACATTCATTTTTTCGTTTAATGTAAAATGGCTGATCACCGTAACAAATATAGGCATCGTATACACCAAAACAGAGGTTTTTCCTGAATCAACAAATTGCATTCCATACGTTAAGATCCCCATATAACCCAGACCCATTAGCAGGCTCATGATGATATAGCTTTTGACATGTGCTTTTCCTATTGAAAGTTTCTTTCTTTGAATGAAGAGAATGAGAAATAAAGGAACCGCCCCGATGAACAGGCGCAAAGCCGAAAACAAAAGCGGGGGGAGGTCATGAATTCCAACTTTCATCGCTACCCAAGTATAGCCCCAAATAAGTGTGACAGATATGATTCCCAGCATGACTTTTACCATTATAAAGCCGCCTTTCTTGTTTATATATTCGTGCTGGTTTCTATCATATGTTACATTTATATATAACTGAAATACATTTTTATTATTGGGGGTATAACCAAATGGTTATGAACATGAACCACCTTCACATATTTGTAAAAGTCGGGGAGAAATTGAATATTACCGAAGCGGCAAAAGAATTGTTCATCTCTCAGCCAGCGGTTAGCAAAGCGATTAAAAATCTGGAAAGCTCGCTGCAGCTGAAATTATTGATCAGAGATAAACATCATGGTTTAATGCTGACTGATGTCGGAAAGGAAATTTTGCTGCTGGCGAGGCAAATGAAGGGGATTGAAAGCAAAATATATCAAGTAGCCAACCGGGAAAACAAGCTGTTAAGCGGGAAGGTGAAAATCGGTTCATTTCCTGCTGTTTCAACAAATATCATGCCGCAGGCGATTGCGGCATTCAGATCAAACTACCCGCTGATCCGCATAGAATTGGTCGAAGGGACCTCTGATCAAATCAAAGGATGGGTCGAGGATCGAACGGTTGATATTGGGGTCGCAGCATCTCCATTTGAACCGTTTGACCATCAACTATTGTGCAAAGACTATATGGTGGCTGTCATTTCACCGCAATATGACGAATTAAAACAGGAAAAGCATGTTGACCTCAAAACATATCAAGATGACCTTATTTTTTGCAAAGGCGGTCATGAAATTGCGATGTCAAACACGTTTCAGCGGCACCACATTGAATTAAAGGAAAACTTAACTGTGCAAAATGCCGAAACCTTGATCAATATGGTCAAAAACAACTTGGGCATAGGCATTATTTCAAACTTTACACTGTCATCTGTCCCGCATCAATTGATCAAAAAAGACATCTTTCCGCGGATCACCCGTGATATTGGCGTTATCGCGCATTCTTTTGATGAAATAACGCCGGCGGCGCAAGAGTTTATCAAGGTGTTGAAAGCAGATGTGATTTAAATCCGTACACAAAAAAACATAAGGCGGTCAATCATAAGAAAAAAGCAACAATTCGAACGTTGCTTTTCCCATCACCTTATTGAAACTTTGTGCCCGTGGATAAATATGATTATGATTGGAAAAGCCTTTTTTAAAATCAAAAAGCTGTTAAGCTGGGTTAATTATAATCCAGCTTTAAAATTGACATAAGAAGGATGAGTCTATGCCAAACATTATTTTCAAAGAACAAGATAAAGTATGGTCTGCAGATCAAAAAATGTGGTATAAACGTATGCTTGATGTAGCAGATGAGATTATTAATATTGAAGAATTAGATAAATATAAAGTTAGTGGAGATGAACCAGGAGAGTTTTCACCAGCTAAGATGCAAAAACGAAATGAATACATGATTGATCACAGTGAAGCAATAGTAGCTGTTTATGATGGAACTAAAAGTGGCACAAGGACTGCTTAAATTATGCCCAAAGAGCTCATTTAGGGCATCAACTATGGAGGCTTCATCCCGATTATAGCTTTGAATTGGATATATCTTATACATCTTAATAACCCAGCGGGAGGTAATAAAGCATTGAATCCTTTTAACTACAGATCTGAACAGAGAGGATATGAGCAAGAATACTATGGGGGTTATTGTAATCAAGTGAGAAACCTTGGTTTAGTACCTATCCCATTTCACAGGTTTCAGGACTTTTTAAGAGAAAGCTACTATTCAACAAGAACAAAGAAGGAAAGAATGAGATTTCTAATAAAGATCACAGAATCACAATAAAAGGATTATTTTATCTAGAGAGGACTGGACAAAATAATCAATAATAATACTCTATCGTAAGTTCATATTTGAATAACATTGAATTTAAAAAGGGAGCTAGAAGCCCCCAATTGCGATCTTATATTCGTACACCTTCATAGTGCCCAATCCAATATCCATCTGAAACTTTCGTAATACCTTTTAAATACCAGCGATATCCGCCGTCTTCAAATGAGTTGGCAAAAATACCTGTACTGCTAGGTAAATCCCAAGTGATAGCTTGAGCTTTATAATCATCACTTGCAACATTAGCTATTCCCTGACTCGGGCTTGGGCTTGTACTTGCAGCGAATGCTGGAGATGCTGAAACAAGTAAACCTACAGATAATGCAATACCTGTTAATGCTTTTTTGTAACTCATGTAAATCCCCCATTCTTATAATTTTTTCTTGCAATTACATTATATGGTTTTGATGGATAGGGAAATAGCGAAATTACTCCCATATATATGGAAATTGTGTGTCGGTTAATGTCGTGATAGATGAGAAGGCAAATGGAGAGATGGATTATAGGATGGAATCATAAAAAATATAGAATAAAAATAAAATAAGTGGAGGTTATATTAGTGATAAAGAGGAATCTTCTTAGAAACCACGTTGATGAGATTATCGGAGAATATTACGCTGCTAAAGGACATTCAGTTCAGAGTATTGATCGCCAAGAAAATGGTCAACTAATTGTTGTTACGCAGCGAGCAGCTAAAGAACAGAAACAAGAAAAAGTCGATATTGCATTTGATTTTGTACATAGAAGACAGCATAAAAAGAAATGCCTTTCTTAAAACAAGAAAAAAGGAGCTAAAAAGCCCCTACCTTTAAATTTAAACAACTTTTGTATAAATAGCCATATAAAACTGAATTGAGTAATCGAAATAATATCTTGTAAGAGTATAAGTATATCCGTTGTATTCAATAGAAGGCTTGAAGTTTGGTATTGGGCTAAGCTGATATATGGTGTCATAATCATATTCATCACTTTTTACTACCACTTCAGACGAAGAACTTGTTGCCAAGGCAGGAACAGCGGATATTAGCATGCCAAATGTTAAAGCAGAACTCAATAAAATTTTTCGAGGGTTCAATTATATCAACTCCATTAACATTTTATACATTAATTATGAGGTAAATGGAAGTCGCTTCGGAAGTGAATAATGGATCATAAATAGTTAAAATCGTGATTTTAAACAGATAGGAGGAAACGAATGAATCAAGATATTCAGTTTTTAAAAGAGCTTCAAAATGAGTTGAAAACACAAGACAACGATTGTCAAGCTTCACCGCGGTATTGGACAGTCGGTGATTATGAATGGGCTGAAGCTCGGGAGGAAAACGCAGAACGCTATTCTGTATACCTGCCATATATTGCAGAATCATATGTTTTAGATGATTATCTAGAAGAAATAAAAGATGATAGTGAGCTGTCTAAGGAAGCCCTTATAGAGTTGCAAGAAATTGAGGATGACTATGACGATGTCATTGAGTGGATTCAAAAATACATTGATGAAGGAGCAGAACTAATTCCAGAAAGAAAGGTTCACATTATACAACCAGATACAATGTTTTTGACAAAAGCAGAAGCAAAGAGCCACTCAAATTGAATAAGCATCATTATACTTCAGAAGCTCATACGTACGCGATGACATCTTGGAGAGCGCCAAAAGTTGAAAGGTTGCTTAAAATTCTCGAAACGTTTGATTGGAGTTCAATAACGAAATCTAAATAAAAGATAGTTTTTAACCAGATAACTCAAGGGTACGCTACCCGCAAAAGATTTAGATTTTACAGGTAGCGAGTAAATTACAGATAGCGTCTTTATAGCCTGAAACGCCGTTTATCTTGAAAGTGATCGGGGTACTTCTTTTTTGGATTAAATGCAAGAAAAATTACAACAGCAATAAAACTATCCAAGCTCTTTTCAAACAACCAATTAAAGAATAAATCAAGTAAATAATTCATAACTATCTCCTCCATTAATTAAAATAAATTTGACATTCAACTTAGTAAGCAACAAAGGTATTTACAATTAACCTATGGAAATTAAGGTGAAAATTTAAATGGGAAATTAAAAAAAGGGGGAAATTTAAATGACGAAAAGCAATCAAAATGTTCACGTACTGGCTGACGAAACACTTGGCGGCGTCAAGCGCGAATATGTAGAGGTCAAAAGAAAGGCAAAAATTGGTGAGAAGGTAATTATCGTAGACGCTGATGTTCAAGACGAGGAACCGTATGATAACGGAGATATTTTCAAAGTAGAAAAAAAGTACGGGCTTTCTGAAACGGCTAGGAATAGGTGGTAATCCAATTGTCGGGAAATATATTTCTGCATTACACTTTATAATGTCTTCCTTTTCTTCTTTAGTTTGATCGCTATTTAGAAACTCTTCGCAATACTTTACTGTAAATAGCAAACCTTCTTTACTAATTTCCTCAATAAATTCGTCTAATGCGTGTTCAGGGGATCGGATATCTTGATGAAATGTTGCACCTAAAAAATTTTCTAATTCGTCTAAGAAATCATAACTTTCATCCATGATACTTCCTCTCTTTCTATTTGGTTGGATATCCTGTAAGAATAAAGTTACCGTTGTTATCTTTTTTGAGTATAATTTTTGCGTTTGTAACGTTTTCTACTAGTTCTGAATTTCTTGATACACTTCTACCGATTATTTCTCCATCGCCCTTGTATCTTAACATTAATTTAGGTTTTTTAGGATCATCAATCCAATTTTCGATTTTCTTTATATTTTTTGGATCGTTTAAAACTGAATTAGCAATTCTCTCAGCGGTAGCCCTGTCTTTGAAAGTAGATGAAGCTGTAATATGTGGGTTAGGATCAGTACTCAGTCTTTCTATTAATTCTTCGTCGGTCCTTCCAACGTGTCTTTCAATAAAATAAAAGAAAAAGCAAAACTTGAATCATTATTGAAGTGGCAAAAGACCCTCTCATAGAGAGGGTCTTTTAACTAATTAAGGTGCTGTTCCGCAATCAACTTTGTATTCGTCCTCTGTTACTTTCTTTGAATAACAGAGATAAGGAGTTTGACCAGTTTCACTTTTCCAAGCATTAAATAACATCAAAGAATAAAGACTCCCTGATGATTTGTCACTTTCCCTTTTTTGAAGGATTATGAAATAGCTTTGGTATGGGTATCCCATTTTATAGATTTCATGTCTTATGGCTCCTTTTTCTGAAGAAGTATTGAAAAAAACTGGTGAAAGGGGAGGCATTAAAATTAATATGATTAATACTGTTGCTAAAATAGATAGCAATATTTTGGTCCTTTTTCATTTTTTTCTACTATCCTTTTTTGTATTTGATTTTACGTTTTATTATTCATGTATTTTATGCCATATTTCCGTTGGTGTAAATGTAAAAGTTTCCTATATTCTGAAAACATGGATGGTGTTAAGAAAAAAGTTCTGTTGACTTCTTTATTTTGTTGCCTGTTGCCTTTGCTGTTTTTGTCGAATCATGTATTTGCCGCGTCTTCTGAAAATGAAGAAAAAGATAGAACGTATGTATCAAATGACATTGGTATGAAAGAGCTTAATACAATGTTAGAACAACAAAAAAGAGATTTTGAGAACAGTGAGCCTTTTGCTCATAAAGATGTTTCAAAATTAACTGATTCTGATGAAGGTATTTTGTTGTATTATGCTTTCACCACAGTTGACAAACAAAAGCTGCATAAATTTACATATAAAATTAGTGATGTCACTACTTATGAAGAAAACAATAAAACATTTGTAGAGGCCTATATTGTTAGAAACTTTGTTTTTGGTGAAGAAAAAGTAGATACAGGGTTAGGAGACAATATTAAATTAGAGATTTCTAATAATAATGTTTCCAAGAAACAAAGTCTTTCATCAGAAAGCAAAGTGGCACCTAAGACAAAAAAATCTTCTACGCTTCATTATGAGAATGAAGGTGACGATTCGTCAAATATAAAATTGGATGAGTTTTTAAAGAATTACAATCAAGAAGTTGAAGAAAATAAGGAACTGTCAACGCAACAAAAATCTGAAAAAAAGATCAACGGGGCGGAAGTCTCTGCATCTGCTGTAAAAGGATATAATCGTTGGAAAGCCATGGAATACGCTGACAAATATGCTTTTTCTCCAAATGAAAATTATAAATATTATAAAAATGGAGACTGTACTAACTTTGTATCTCAGGCTTTAAGAGCGGGTTCAATGCCTTATTTCAAAGAGTGGAAGCCTTATACAAATGCATGGATTAATGCAGGTTCTTTTAGAAACTATATTTTAGAACCTGGCGGCATAAAAATGAAAACTGTAAAAGACGTTTATACGAATGTTGCGCTTGGTGATGTATATCATTATGATACTAGGAATAAAATAGGTCTTCCTCGTTCTGATGGTTGGATGGAGCACACTGCTATTGTTACTAGCCGAGCTAATAATAAGATTCTTGTGAGTTACCATACTACCAATAGACACAATGTCCCTAGAGAGTATTACACTTCCAAAGAGGGTGGAAAACGTTACGCAAGTAGCATCCGTATGTAATTAAGATTTTTGATTTGATGAAAATTATATAATTTTAGGACGTGGTGGCGCTGTTGGACTTTTCATTTCCAAAATCGCCACCACTTTTTTTGTTTAGTGGCTGCGTGATATATCAAAATATCAAAAATAATCAATTATAAAAATGGAAAAGGGGAAGCTCGAGAAAATGCATATTTTTCATAAAGAAAAAGCCACCATTTACCTTCCATGTCCAAGCTCTTTTTAACAAGTGTTTGGTATAATTATCACAGGTAAAATAAACCGCTTTTAAGGACTTTCTGCCTAATTGAAAGAAATTATATAGTACATGTATGTTGTTAATTCTTTTGCTAATGAGCTGCTGAATTAAATTCTTATGTTTTTGTTTCCACGAATATTTCTTCTCCCTTATGCATCCCTGTTTCAAGTAAAGCTTTTCAGAAGATGCAGTACAAATAATGATCTCGTCTGTGATATATCAGCCACTATAGGTCTGAGAGTTCTCTCACATACTCTCTGGCTTCTTTTATAAAAACTGTTTTCGCAAGGGGTTATTGATTCATCCTATAAATGACATATAATAGAATCTAGGTGTTCTTGAGCGAAAGAGGCAGAATAAATGAAAAAAGTCGAAGTGAAAATAACGATATAATACAAGTTGTACTACAAATCAATTTCGATTGGAGGCAGATTGATGTGATAATTAAAATGACTCAATTTAATATGAAGGATTTTAATAAACCAAACGAAAGTTTCATTGTATCAGGTAGAATTATCCCAACATTTAAAAACAATGTTTGGAAATATACAGAAGAGATATTTTCTGAACCTTATTTCAAGAAATATGAAGATGATGAAATTGATATCAGTTATATTCAAGAAGAGGAGAAAGCTGTATTTTTTTATTACGTTGAAAACAACTGCGTTGGTCGGATTAAGCTTCGTTCTAATTGGAATGGATATGCACTAATTGAAGACATTGCTGTTGCAAAAGATTATAGAAAAAATGGTGTTGGGACGGCATTATTAAATAAAGCTATTGAGTGGGCAAAGGAGTATAACTTTAGTGGTCTTATGCTTGAAACACAAGATATTAATGTTTCAGCTTGTCATTTTTATGCCAAAAATAACTTTGTAATAGGTGCAGTCGATACTATGCTTTATTCAAACTTTCCAACAGCAAATGAAAATGCAATTTTTTGGTACTATAAATTTTAGTTTTAATAGATGCATTTCAATTATTTGAGAGAATTTGATGTATCGCCTTGTTGAAATGATGGACCATCAAACGGCGGTCTTTTTATATTCCCTTCAAGAATTCCACTGTGGTTGTATTTAATTTTTGCGCGCTAAAATAAGCATACTATTCATAAATATAGTCCACATTGCCAAACGCCTCCCTGGACTGGATTATATCGACTCCTAAATAGGGTGGTAAAGAAAGGTACGATCTATATGAAATCAGCGATTCTGAACCTTACATTATTGTTTATAGGGGGAGTATGGGCGATCGAAAAATGATTCTAAAACAGAAGTTGAAAATAAACAAAAAAGTATAAGAGGAACATTGATGTCAATACTTCCTCGTGATATGGCAACTGTTATTGAGAATTGCAATAATTATGTCACCAGAATTAGAAAAAATTAAAATAAAGTTCAGGAGAGCATATGCTAACAGTCTTCTATTTATCTCTTCGATCACCTTTATCAAATTCTAGTTGTAGCTTACCACTGTTACCAATTCCTTGGATCTCTTAGATGCATCTTCCCCATACGGTTGAACACAAGAATCTGCCTTTTTAGTCTCAGGAGTGTCAACTAGTAAGTAGCGAACTGAGTCTACATTTCCGTTGTAGTTAACTTTAATTGTGTATCCATCAATAGCTCTATCTAAAGTAACATCGACCAATTCCTTATCGTCTTTTACCTTAGATTTGTCCGCAGTTTTTTCTTTAGTAGATTCCTTTTCTTCTACGGTAATATTCCACCACAGAAAATGATGATTTAAACAAATCAGAAAAAGCCAAAACAATCGGATTAAAACCGATTGTTTTGTTGCTTCATAAGGAGGAAAAAATGAAAAGACTAAAGGCCCTTTTTATTCTGATGAGTATTCTTATAGTCACATGCTCTTGTGATTTACAACCGACAGGGAATAAGACAGAAAGGAACAACAATAAAACTGGATTAAAAAATATAAGTAAAGCAGATTTTATTGTTGGATTTTCACACACATTAGACAGAGGTTCTGAGTTAGCAATATATAAAGATGATGGATCAGTAGAGGATAGTATCATGATAAAGGACGGAATTAATCTTAGCACATCATCATACAATAAAGATGATACGTTTTTTTCTTCAAACAGAAGCAATAACCATTTTATGATCAATAACAAAACTGGACGTATTAAGAAATTTAATGATAAAAGCTTATCTAAAGCAACCGAAGATGAAGGAGCTTTTTTCATTAACACTTCAGAGAATTATGTGTTACATGATATAAACGTTGGGTACACTGACTCAGGATTACAAGGTGAATTGGTTTATTGGAAAGATGACAAACAAAAGAAAAACCAAATTAAACTTGATGGAGAGATTGTTTCAGCACAAGTCCTAGATAATAAAATTTACGCTATTACGAGTGATGAAGAGAATATGTCCGTCATCTCAATTAATCCAAAAACGAACAAGCAGGAAAAGAAGGCCTCCATTCCAAATAAAACTGTTTATTTCACAGATGATAAAGATGCATTCCAAACTTTTGATGAAAGAACATTTATGTTAGCTATTAATGATAATGTAAATGAAAAAGAAGCTTCAAAAATACTATTGATTGATAAGGAGACATTAAAAACCAAAAAAGAAGTTGTAATGGAGAATGGATTCATCCCAACAAAATTAAAGAGAATAAATGATGAGATCGTTGCTGTCTCATACAATGGAAAAGTTAGCTTTTTTGATGAAAATCTAAATAAGAAAAAATCTTTCAAATACTATGCAGGCAATAGTGAAATGTTATTAAATGATATTAAATTTGATGATAGTAACATGTACGTCCTTATCAAAGGGTTTGACATGCAAAAAGAAAATATCTTAGGGGAAATAACCTCCTATGACTTAAAATCAGGGAAAAAGGTTAACACAACACCATTAAAAGCGAAAAAAGAATGGGAAATTGCACGTTTTGAATTATTGCATAATGAATAAGATTAGGAGGATATCTCATTTGGGTGGTCCTGCATTTTTAATACTACTTGTACTGCCGGCTGTATCATTTATCTTAGGGATAATTGGATACTTTATTTTCAAAAGAGTATGGGTAACAACCTTGATTATATTCGTACTCTCTTTAGTTTTTATGCTAATTGAAATAGGATTAGAGCCAACTTTTTTAATCTGGGTGTCTATCATGACAGTTGTATGTTTTATATCTGGAATTCTAACTAAATCCATTGCAACTTTGATTAGAGGATAATAGTAGAAGCGAAGCGTTGCGATAACTTTGACAGCATTTTTTCGTACATTTCTTTCAATAAAACCCTAAGTAATATGGGAACTTGATTTGCTCCTAATTAACCTCCTTATATAAGGGGGTTTTATTTATTACCAACATTTACATCGAACTTTTGTTCTCGTTATATTGAATAAAGAACATTTGTTCTGTTAATATTAGATCAATAAAGGAGTGAGTCGATATACTTAGAGATCGAGGGACAATCAAATGGACATCAATGATGCTTCCAGAACATTTAACACAGCTTAAACAAGACTTACTTGATGTATCAAAAATTGAAAAGCCGTCCTTAGACGCTCAACAAATTGAAGAGATGGATATTATCGTCTCTGAAGCGCTAGAATTTAATAAAGAGCTGGTATTGAAGCTTTTTAACAATGGATTCGTTGAAAATGTCACCGGCAGAGTCCATTACATTAATTTTGAACAACAAAAGCTTCACGTTAAAGACCAGAACGACAATACAGTCTATATCAACATGAATAACATCATAGGAGTTACATACAATGATTGATTACTCACAATTTCCACGTAAGAATATACTTTGTGTCGATATGAAATCCTTTTATGCTTCTGTATCGGCTGTAACAATGGGGCTTAACCCTTTAACATGTTATCTTGCTGTTGTAGGGAATACGGAGAGACAGGGAAGTGTAGTATTAGCTGCATCTCCTGCACTTAAAAAAGATTTTGGAATCAAAACAGGATCGAGACTTTTTGAGATACCTGAAGATCCAAGGATACACATTGTAAATCCACAAATGAAGCTTTTCATCAGAGTTTCAACTGAAATTACAAAGCTGTTTTACAGATTTGTTCCTGAGAAATGTGTCCATACGTATTCAATTGATGAATCTTTTTTAGATGCAGGAAAAGAAGATCCTGAAGAAATGGCCAAAGCAATCCAAAGCAGCATGTGGAGAGAATTTGGTTTGATGTGCACAGTAGGCATTGGAGATAATATGTTGCTCAGTAAGCTTGCACTTGACCTAGAGAGTAAGAAAACGAAAAGTGGTATTGCACGTTGGAGATATGAAGATGTACCAAATAAACTCTGGAAGGTTCACCCGTTGTCTAAAATGTGGGGAATAGGAGGGAGGATGGAAAGAAATCTGAATCGGATGGGAATATCGACTGTAGGTCAGTTAGCTAAATTTCCTTTAGAGCTGCTTGAAAAGAAGTTCGGAATAATGGGAAACCAGTTGTACTACCATGCACATGGAATCGATTTATCAGAAATAGGTGCACCGATAATGCAAGGTCAGATTAGTTTTGGTAAGAGTCAGATCTTACTGAGGGATTACACAAGGAGAGAAGAAATTAAGGCTGTTCTTCTGGAGATTTGTGAGGAAGTCGCAAGAAGGGCACGTACACACAACAAAGTTGGTCGGACAATCAGCCTAGGAATTGGATACAGTAAAGATGAGCTTGGCGGTGGTTTTCATCGATCCAAAACAATTGATCTACCCACGAATATCACGATGGACATTTATGAATGTTGCTTGATGCTCTTTAATAAGTTTTACTCGGGGAAGACGGTGCGAAGTATCTCAGTTACGTTATCGAATATTGAGGATGATGTTAATCAGCAGTTAAGTTTATTTGAAGTAGATAATGAAAAGAGAAGGAGACTCGGGTTTGTGATGGATGGAATTAGAAGCAAATACGGATCGAAAGCGATTCTAAGAGCAGTTTCTTATACACCTGCAGGGACAGCACTTCACAGAGCTGGGCTAACAGGAGGGCACAATTCATAGCAAAAAAGAGATATCAGACTCATTAAGTTTAGATATTATAAAAAATTCTAAAAAATCAATTAATTGGTATTGAAAAAGAAAGAAGAAATGTTATAATTATGAAAAAGGGGGTGTGGTATTCTACATAAATATGAAAAATAATTTTCTTAAATTTATTTTATCTTTTAGCTTTTCAACTTTATCCGATACTCTGTATATAGTAGTTGCAACAACTTATATTTATTTCTTAACAGATTCGTTAACACTTGCCTCTTTGCCTGTCGTACTTGCAATGATAGCCTTTAGTGGAGGCAGCTTTTTTGTTGGATGGGTTTTGTCTTTAACATCAAATTTAAAAAAACTATATTTAATAAGCAGTATTATAAAGCTAGTTCTTCTCTTAATGTTTTTTATAGTTCTATATATAAATAACTTAAGTTTATACTTCTTGGTAATTACATTAATTCCATTCACTAGTGGCATCAATCAATCCTTAAATTATTCAATTATCCCGATTGTTGAAGATGATAATGTTAAAGGTAATAGTACTTTAACTATTACAAGGAATCTTATCAATCTAATTGCATGGTCTAGTGGTGGTATGTTAGTTTCCCTACTTAATTATAACTACGTAACAATCATATCTATAATTCTTCTATTACTCTCTATTATAATATTTAGCACCCTTGATAAAAATAAATTATACCTTGCCAATTATCAACAAACAAAGCAAAAGAAAAATTCAAAAAGTATACTAAAGCTAATTTTGAAAAATAAAAAGTTGAAGATGCTTTTTATTTCTGAAGTTTTTTTTCTTTTAGGAGGGGGAATTTGGACAAGCTCTTTCATACTTGCATATGTAATCAATGTTTTACATCGAAATGAGGTTTGGTGGGGTTATTTAACAGCTACGTTTTTATGCGGATCAATCATTGGCGGATTAGTTGTATTAAGGTTAAATAACTTCTTGAAAAAAAGGTTGCTTTTTTCCTTATTAATAGCTTCTATATTCTATTCAGTTGTGGTTTTAGGCTATATTTTGAATTCTAGCTTTTTTATTGCTGCACTTCTGTTTCTTCTGTTTGGTGTACCAACCAATTTAAAAGAAGTGGCACAAGTTACTATTATACAAAATAATGCTGGGAATACTGAGAATAAGGTAAAATTATTTTCTTTGTATAATGTAATGGATAGTGTTATACATGCCGGATCCATTGTAATACTGGGAAGAATTGCTGATTTGTATGGTATAGTTTCATCGTTTGGACTTTCATTTGTTTTATGTTCAGTAGGTTTGTTGATTATGTTAATTTACTTTCCGAAAATTAATTTAGATGACCACGAAAAATCAACTACAAATTATACAATTTAGGAGTGATTTAATTGAGAAGTAGAACAAGTGAAATCATAAAATCATCATATCCAACTGTGAATGATATTAATGAAATGTCGTATGTCGAGTTTTTAGCATTTTTAAACCAACCTAATATTCCACCAGGCGGCTTTCCTTCTATTAAAAAAGCAGTTGAACAATGTAATTTTGAACCAGGTTCACTCCTTCTAGATGCTGGTTGCAATACTGGTTTTGTTACACACGAATTGGCTCGTTTAACAGGGAGCAAAGTGATTGGTTTAGATATTAGTCATGAAATGATCAGCACTGCTAAAGAATATGCAAAGTTAAAAGATATCTCCTACCCAGGACTCACGACTTTTATGCAAGGTGATGCTACGAATTTAGTTTTCCCTGATGATTTATTTGATGGAGTTTTATGTGGAGGATCAACTGCTTTTATGGAAAATCCTAAACAAGCAATTAAAGAATATGCTCGAGTAGTTAGACCATGGGGATACATAGTTGAAATAGAATTTTATTATAAAGAAAAACCGCAGCCAGAGCTTTTAAACAGGGTTAACAGTACCCTAGGTACAAATATGAAGGCCTTCAGCAAAGCAGATTGGATTCAAGCGTTTGAAGATCAGGATAACCTTCAACAAGTATATTTCTATGATGGTGAGTTACAACATGCCGACGAATCAACAATTGAACAATATGTAGAACAAGAAGTAGAGAGTTTTGAAATACCACAAGAATTAAAGGGTGTGGTTAAAGATAAGTGGCTTGAGTTATATCAGGTACTATTTGAAAATCGGAAACTTTTAAATTATTGTATTTTGATATATAGAAAAGTTACTAAAGGTGCTTGGTGGTAATAATATGACAAATTGCGAAAAACCTGTAATTGATTACAAGAAAATATATATTCTTAAAGAGAGTACCATGATAACTAAAATTACTGAGAACTCTTTATGTATTTGCAATAGAGGAAGTGAGGAAGTTGAAATTGAAGGAGATCCAGATTTAATATTAGACTTTTTTGATTTCTTAAAAAAATCAATACCGCTTAATATTATTTGTGCATTTATGAATCGAGATCATAATATAGATCAAGAGGATTGCCTAGAGGTTGCGAAAATCTTATATGAAAATAGTTTGCTTGAAAAAAAGAAATTTCGGAAGAAAATTACCAACATAAAAAAATAAAAAAACGATACAGTAGACAACAAAGCTATTTTTCATTGTTTAATAATGATTATGATCAAAGTTTTATACAAATGAAGAATTTAATGAAAGCTCATGTAACACTAATCGGAATGGGAGGGATTGGATCTCCAGTTGCAGATTTACTAGTTAGAGCGGGTATTAAAAATATACGTTGTGTAGATGGAGATATTGTCGAGTTAAGTAATTTAAACAGACAAACTCTCTATAGTGAAAAAGACATCGGTAGATTAAAGGTTGAGGTCGCAAAGGAAAGACTCCAATCAATTGATAATGAAGTAAAAGTTGAATGTGTAAACGAAACAATTCATTCGGTAGAGCAAGCAAAACAAGTAATTAATAATTCTGATTTTGTTGTTGTGTCTGCTGACAGTCCTGTAGGTAAACTGCCTATGTGGATTAATGAAGCATGTGTATCAGAAAATGTCCCTGTTATCTTTACTGGTTACTCAGGCGATATCGGCGTAGTTGGACCATTGATTATTCCAAGAAAAACTCTATGCTTAAATTGTGATGAGCACTTTAGCACAAGAGTTGACTCCTCAATTTCAAACAACGTTAGAGAAAAAGTAAATTACTTTGATAATAAAATAACTCCTCCATCAATTGGTCCCATTTGTTTCTTAGTCTCTTCAATTGTTGCTCATGAAATAATTAAAGCGCTTGCGCAATTAACTATAACACCTATCACTATTAATAAAGTTTTAAATATCGATACTCGTAGCCTTAAGATTGATTTCCATGAGATTGAAAATGCTAAAAATCAGTGTACTTGTTACAAAATAACTGCAAATAATTAACTTGAAAGGGGGTGAATGTTAATGAAAGTTAAAAAAATTAAAAAGAAGAAACCTATTAAAATTGGATTTGATGGTCCCGTAATGAATTAATTCTAAGGGCGAGTCTTTATAAGGCTCGCTCTCATTATTATTTAAAAGGATGTATAAAAACAACATTTTAGGAAGTGGTTAATATGTCAATTGAAATTGAAGATATTAATTATTTATATAATATATTATATGAAATAATGCCACGGAGAACATCTAATGAAGTTTTGTCTATGGATTATTTAACTTTCTCAGCGTACATTGGTGATCCTAACGTAGCGCCCGGAGGATGGAATACTATAAAAAAATTAGTCGATAATTCAAACATTAATTCTAAATCAAATATTTTAGATATAGGTTCAAATACTGGACATTCAAGTTTTTTGTTGAAAATGCTCACAGATGCAAAAGTGACAGGGATTGATATCAGAAATGATCTTGTTGAAATAAGCAAGAAAATCTGTGATTATGTGGATCTAAATGTGGATTTTATTTGTGGTGATATTAAGGATATGCCATTTGAAAATAAAGAATTTACTCATATAATAACTACTGGTACATTGGCATTTTTATCGAACGGGCATCAAAAGGCATTAGAAGAAATGCATAGAGTACTGGTCAATAATGGGGTGGTTATTGACACATGTTTATATTATAAAATTAAACCGCCTGAGGATGTTATTAAGAGAGCATCTCAAAAACTTGAATCTGAACTATTGAATTATGACTTAAATCAATACAAAGAATTATATGAAAGATGCGGATTCAAATTATTTAATCAGGTTTCAATGTCAGAAGACTATAGTGATGTAGATATTAACAAAGTTATTGACCACATACTTTACAGGGAAGAAATATTATGCAGAGAAGAAAATATGCCAATTGGGGAAGATTATAAACTAGCCTTGAAAAACAGATTAACAGAAACGTTAACAGTATTTAAAGAAAATGAAAATTATTTATCTGGAGAAATACTATTTTTCCAAAAAAATGACTAAGCGAGCTGTTTGCTCGCTTGATTTATGTTGTTTTTATCATACTAAATACAACTAAATCTTGTGACTTTCCGTTTAAATATTCTGAATTCCGAAGTACTCCTTCTTTTACAAAGCCTAGCGCAATAGGTATTTGAATACTTTTTGTGTTTTCTGGATTACACCTTATTTCTATTCTGTTCAATTTTAATTTGCTAAAAGCGTAGTCAATTAAAAATTCAAGGCAGTTGGTAACTATTCCCTTGCCCTGGCTTTGTTCTTCTATCCAATACCCTATACTTGTTTTCCTATTGTCAAAATCAATTTCATGTAAACTTATCATCCCAACAATTTTCTCATTGTATAAAATTCCTAAGTTCAAACTTTCTTTCTCAATATATTCCTTTGCCCAAGATCTAATAATGCCATCATAAACAGTTTTCTTTTGAACAGAATCTACCCATGGTAGCCATTTCTTCAAATAGCTTCTGTTATTATCAACTAATCTAAATAAAGTATCTCTATCATCTAAATCTAACAACTTTAATTTTACTTTATTATTAACGTTAACAGTAAACATCTTATCACCTCTGATCAAGTGTTGAATTACATAGGGAAAGTTCATATAAATTTAAATTTTATTGGAAAGTAAAAGGTTCTTATAAAAACACAAAGTTAGTGAACACACTTACAAGACGGTTTTACTGAGCATGAAGAGTGAATTTTTTGATCTCACTCTTCATGCAATTACACTTAAGTTTCGGCTCTTTCAGCAACCTTGAACGTATCGTTTTGTTGTTGGAGATAGGAAGCACCCACTGTTCCGGCAACACCGAATAATAGAACTGCGCAGATAATTAGTTTTGTTTTCATATTGCTTCTCCCCTTTTAATTTGTCTTCTTGCTTCATTTGCCAAACGATAAAATTCAATTGCACCCCAAGCTTCTTTTTTTGCTGTAAGAAAATCAGCTACAACAACTCCATAGCTTTCCATATCAGGGTACATGCCTCTTTCTCTGAAGAACTGGAATGCTTCTCTTACTAAATTTAAATCTGAGTCCAAGAAAAGACCTTTAACCATTTTCAGCTTTTCAATAACTACTTCATTGTTATACTGTTCTGCTATTTGCTTTGATTGTTCATAAAACGCTTGAGCATTTTTAGTATCGTTTTGCCTTCCTTTTAAGAAGGAGATAACAAACAATGTTTTAGCTGCATAATCATGGTTTTCTGGTTCAATGATTTGGAGCGACTTATTAAAGTAAAAAAATGCTTTATCAAGTTCTTCCATTTGATTATAACATAATCCAATATTAAACAGTGCTGAACGTATCAAATGTCCACGATTCTTCTCATTTTTATTCAGCTCTTCTGCTTCTTGGTAAGCTTTATATGCTCGTTTTAACGCCTCATCAAACTTCATGCTATCCAGCAAATTGCCAAATATGACGAATTGACAACGTACTTTTTGTACACCGTATGTAGAGTTTCCATCAACATCAGGCTGCTTTTTAAAAATATTATAGGCTCTCATGGCATAATTCATTGAAAAATAAGTCTGTTTCATGTGGTAATACACTTCTGACAATTTAAAATAAAATTCAGCTTTTTCTACTTCAATGTCTTCGCTATCGATTGAGTCCAAATATTTCTCTGCTTGTCTATAGTGATTAAGAGAGAACGTCATTTCTTTTTGTCTAAAATAGAACATACCCATGAAAAAATAATAGTAATATTCGAGCATTCCTGTTAAGTTTTCATGACCTTCATATTCTTTTAACTCACCATAATTTTTCTCAATGTCTTTTATTGCGTTAGGATACATATACGCTAACATTAATTTATGTCTAAATTCGAGTAGAGAGTAGTATAGCAAGACATCTTGATTCTCTTCCATAATCTTTATTTCTTGCATAACTTCTTTTCGCATTTCCTCAGCTCTACCGACCCAATTTTTTTTAATTGCCACATACCAATGATTCATTTTTGTCGCCACTAAGTCATAGGGAATGGCTTTTTCAGTCTTCAAGTTTCAAACCCCTTTCTGTCCTTTTTATTATATAGTTGCACTGGAGGAAAGAAATGTAAAGTGATTTGTATGAAAATTACAAATAAAATGATTATAAGCGTGAAACTTGAAAAAACGAAAAAAATACCCTCCTCAATTAAGAGAAGGGTAGGGGTTTATCTCGGTGAATCATAATCCATTGCTTGTTCACTATCAGAAATACCTTGAGTTGTTGGATCAACGATGATACCCATTGCAGTTAAAAAAGTTAGAAGTGCATTAAATTTCTCTGTTAAATCGTCACCAAATACAGTTAAGTCGTATCCAAAAGCAGAGGCAATTGCCTGTACAAATAAAAGCGTGGCAGAGAAAATTGCCACAAGAAATGTTTTCTTTTTTAGTCTTACTTTCCAATTGATTTTAGTCATTTAATCGTCTCCTGTTCATTTTATTTGAGGCCAAAATGTATGAGTAACCATGCGCCGATAATTGTGGCAATTACACTTGGCAGCACCTTGAATACAAGGTCTTTTGTAAATTGTGAGGGATCAATTTTACGAGTAGAATCAGAGCGTTCCAATATTTCAACTCGATTGTCCAGTTTTTCATATGATTTGCTTAGATTTTTTAAACTGTTGCTCATTTCGTTTAGAGTGCTGAACTGTTCTCTTGATTGTGCTTGAGAGTCTTTATTAATTTCGACTTGTTGCTCAACAAGTGTTGCGATACGACCGATAACATTTGTTCTTTCTTCAAGAGAGTCAATCTTGTTATTAGTGTGTTTTGCTTTTTCTTCTAGTGCACTTAATCTTGAAATGGTGCTTTGCTCAAAGTTATCCATTTGTCCACCAACCTTTAATGAATATAGAAAGGTGACATTACATCACCTCCTAAAATTAAGAGGATAGTCACTGATACATTAGATCAACAAATATCCTCCGAGATTATTGAATATAATTAAATTTTTGAACCGAATTGTCCTGAGATGTATCCACGTTTACCGTTATAAATAACTTCCCAGTAACCTTTTGAATTGTTTTTACCTTTAACTGAACCAGAAATTGAAATAGTGCTTCCAAGCTTAACTGTGCCAATATTTTTAGAACTATTTCGATCAGGTTTGTCCATTACGATTGCTGCGCTTGATACACCGACAATTTTGATTTTTCCCACGGATTTAATAGATGAGGAGCTTGAAGAAGTTGATGTTGTTTTAGGGGAAGGTGAAGAGGTTTTAACTGATCCTGTAACATCAACATATTTGTCAGAAGCAGTGATGTAGTATGTAGCGCCTTTAGAGTTCTTAACTTTGTATTGATACGCAGATCCAACTTTAACTTTCTCTACAACTGTAGGGAATCCAACACCTTTATTTACTGTGCCGACAACATCTTTATCTTCCCAAGATGGTTTTGAATAGAAGCGAAGGCCGTCAACTTTGGATTTTAGTGAACCACTTGCTGCTGATGAAGAGGAAGGGGAGGATGTAGTTGGTTTAGTTGGCGAAGCTTTTGAAACAGATTTGCCTGACATTTTTGCCTTTATTCGATTTTTAAAGTCTACAAATTTTTGGCTGTTAGATACCCATGGTGCAGGGCAATTCTTATGGGTGATGTCATAATGACGAACAATATCATTAATAGGATCTAAACCAAACTTATTACATAATTCAACGAACACATCCTCAGTTCTTTCAACTGTATCTGAATGGAATGAACCGTCTTTCTCAAGGCACATCTCAACCCCAATAGATAAGAAGTTCGCATTTGGTTTCAGTGCAGCAACTCCTCGATAAGGATTTCCGGCACTATCTCTTTGCTGAATATCATTTGCATGATAAGCTACTTCATTTAACGGAATAATACAAATTGCTTCTGTCCTATCTACGAAAATGTGAGCTGATGCATAAACTTGCGCATTGCTGAAATATCTTCGGTGATTATCTGCACCGGCTCCCGGATTGGCTGTGTAATGAACAACTAACTTCTTAACACCATTTAACTTTAAACCAGGGCGAGTATATTTGTTTACTGGAATATAATTGTTTGTATAAGCTGACAAAAAACATCTCTCCTATAAATTAAAATTTGAACACAAAAAAGAGAGAAGGGGATTGACCCAATCTCTCATTTAGAAAACTTTCTATATTCGATTTAAATACATAAAACACATTGCTGTTTAAATTAATTCCGTAGTATAATTTTACCATCACGTCACGGAGGTAAGGGGAATGGACTTTGTAAGAGTAGAGGTTGAGCGAAGACGGATGACTCCAAAACGATGGATTCCTCGTTTGTTTATGTTTACTGTTGGTTTAGTGCTTTTTTTAATAAGTATTATCTTAATTATTTCTATAATCGGTATCCTGCCGGGATTGGGTCTGGGTTCACTCAGCGTCTTTCTTATCTTTGGAGCCTTTTTTGGAGGAGAGCGTCTAGAGTGTCCGCGATGTGAATTTAAAAACAATTTTGTAATGTACGGAAAACACAATGTTACTTGTCGTAAATGCAAGCAGAATATAGCGATAGATTGGAAGAAGCCTCGTTCTTAGCGGATGAGGTTTTATTTTATCTAGAACATAACCACCTCCTTAATATCGAAATACTAGTTGCATATTCGTTTCAGACTTAGATTAGTTACTTCTTGTTGACTAATATCTTCATTACTGTTTTGCGGGGTACTCTTTCTTAGTTCCAGTAAAGATTCAGTGAGAGTTTGTAGCTGTTAACAAAAAAGATAGAAGGTGGAACCTCCTATCTTTTTATCCTCCCTATTCTTACGAACTCGCCAATTAAAGAGCCAACAATGAAAATAGCCAGTGGAATCACAGTAAACTTGTTCCCCAGTACCCCCATGTAAACGAAATAGCAAGCACATAAAACAAGGAAAAAAGGATATATCTTTTTATTATCCTATTAATAACTGTTGTTTTTTCTTGTTGCATATTTTCACCTCGTTTTTATGGCCGACAACTTGCCGGAATTGGTCTGCTTCCAAAGAATTTAGCGCTGTCTGCTGTTCTTAAGACTTTCTTTCTTGACGAGTCTTCATAGAATTTTGTTCTATTGGCATAAGGTTATGCATTACATTTAAAGGCATAACGATACTGGAATACCGTATAATATGCAGTTGTTTGTGTACCTGCTAAAAATGATACAATACTTAGTATGACATTGTAAGGTGCTTTTTTGAGACTGCGGCGATTGCTGCGGTAGCAACACCAACTGAAACTCCCTTCAAATTGTATTTATAATTGTATTTACCCATGTATTTTCCACCTGGGGGAATCTTCATAGTTGATGCATTTGAGGGTGATAAAATTCCATCTTCTTGCTTGATCAGATTATCGATAAATTTGAATTAGGAGATTACAAATGCAAAAAATTGAAACCCACCGATTAATTTTAAGAAATTTTTGCGAGGCAGATTCTCAAGGCTTGTTGGAATATTCGGCTAATCCAAGAGTGAACTGCTTTCTTGATGACAGAATTTCTACGTTAGAAGAAGCTGTCTTAAGAGTGCAAAATAGAAGCAAAGATGACTCTTATATTGCAGTCTGCTTAAAAGATAGTGATGATATAATAGGAGAACTATTTTATTTTAAAGAAGAGCCAGATACCTATTCTATTTGTTGGAATTTCAATACTCAATTCGAAGGGATGGGATACGCAAGTGAAAGTGCGAAGGCTTTCTTAAAGTATCTCTTTTTGCAAAAAGGAGCAAGAAGGCTTTATGCATATGTTGAAGATGATAACTATAGGTCTCAAAAATTATGTGAAAGATTAGGTATGCGTAAAGAAGGTTATTTTCTTGAATTTATTTCATTTACTAAATACGAGGATGGAACACCTAAATATGAAAACACTTTTCAATATGCATTGCTAAAAAAAGAATGGTTAAAACAACAGCCCAGTTAATAGAATTTAGGGGGAATAGTCTCTCTCTTTTCACCCTAAAGTTTATGAAGAAATATACTTAAATAAAACGGGGAGCTATAAGGAGACTTATACGAATTAAACACAATGTTAAAGTATTGTTGCTTTTCCGAGTAAGCATCCTCAATCTAAATAAAATAATGGTTATAAAACAAAAGTTTGCAAATTAGGGAGAGAACATGCTTAATGCAGGTTCTTTTTTTATTCAATTATTAAATCATTTGAATAATTGTCGATATTTAACATGTGTAAAGATGGAAAGGGTGCTCTAAGATTATAAAAAGCTCTGAAAGGATTGTGGTTATCGGTGGTAAATGTAAACTCAAGTGATCTTATTTATGATCCAAAATTCTTAGCATTTTGCAGTTTGGCTACTGAAGGGTATGGAGGGAATAATCCAACTCCTTCATCCATTAGTTTTAGTGAATTCTGTGAAAAACTTGAGAAAAATGAGGTAGTTGAACCCGAGAATAAAAAAAGCTCACTTGACATAAATAAGTCTTTAGATTATTGGAAATCTAGATTAAATGGTGGAGGTAGTCTTTCTGCAATGGATTTGAAGGTATTAGATATTATTAAAAAAGCTTACAACTTAGGTATGGTTAACAAAGATAACATGCTACTACGTAACGAAGCAATTAGTGCTTACAAGAACTCAATTTGAATATGAAAATAGCGCCCTTTTAATTATTGAATTTATTTTCTTGTATATGCTCCTCATGTTCTCTGATGCTGCTATGTCTTGTTTGAATAACAATTGCTATGACCGCAGATTAAGTTGGTGCATAAAAAGGAAGGGTATGAACCCTTTCCTTTTTATATTAGTATTATTGATAATAGCTAAAACAGTTTTTATGGCCAGTATCGTTGCGTGTTGCCATCTTCCCCCTCAAACACTCCTCATCAAACAGTTGTATTTGTATATGGAACTTTCCAAATAATCTGTTGATGAAAGTGTTGTTTCCTCTTCTTGAAAAATCCTTCTTTCTTTTCTGTTTTTAATTTAATAATTACTATACTATTTTTCCGCTTGACTTTTTTACTGTAGCCTTTTAAAGTATGGAATGTTGTTTAGACTATGTTTAACGACTTTGATACTGAAATTAAAGGTGGCTACTTAGATGAAACAAAATGGAAATCCTTGGGCGCTATTGCCACTAGTCTTATTTGTAGGTCTTTTTGTCGGCTCTGGTGTATTGACTGGAGATTTCTATAAATTGCCGATATTGATTGCGGCAATTATAGCATCAGCTTTCGCGCTTTCATTTAACCAGAAGCAATCTCTCAATCAGAAAATAGAATGGTTTGCTTCCGGGGCGGGACATCCTGATATTATTATGATGGTTATCATTTTTATATTAGCGGGTGCTTTTGCTTCTGCAGCTGAGACGATGGGAGCGGTACACTCAACCGTCAACCTTGCTTTGAGCATTATTCCGAAGCAGTTTATACTGCAGGGCTATTTATCATTGCTTGTTTTATTTCTGTTTCGATGGGAACATCAATGGGGACGATTGCCGCAGTTGCTCCAATTAGCGCCGGTTTGAGCGGAGAACTTGGTTTGTCTACTGCAATCGCTATTGCAGCTGTTGTCGGCGGAGCTATGTTTGGAGATAATCTTTCTTTTATTTCGGACACCACCATCGCGGCAGTACGGTCACAAAAAACACAAATGATGGATAAATTTAAAACGAATTTTTTGATCGTTTTGCCTGCTGCTATCATAACTATCATTTTATTATTTTTTATACCGACAGGACACGTAGGACATACCGGAGCTGAATCTTACAGCTGGTTTAAAGTACTTCCTTATGTTGCCGTGTTAGTCTTTGCGTTAATTGGTTTTAATGTGGTGGCTGTCATTTTTGGAGGATTGATCTTAACAGGAATTATAGGGTTTGCAAGCGGCAGCTTGACGCTTGAGTCTTATTTTAAAGCAATTACGGATGGAATTGCCGGAATGTCTGATCTTATCATCCTTTCAATGTTAATTGGCGGAATGGTCGGCGTCATGAAACAAAACGGAGGGATTGACTTTTTGGTGGGATTCATTTCCAAAAGAATCCATTCGAAAAAAGGTGCTGAAGCCGGTATTGCCGGATTGGTCAGTGTTACTAACCTAGCTACTGCCAATAATACGATTGCTATTATTGCAGCCGGACCGATAGCCAAAAATATCTCTGATGAATTTAAAATCGACAATAGAAAGTCGGCAAGTATCTTAGATATCTTTTCCTGCGTGATACAAGGCTTAATTCCTTATGGCGCGCAGATGTTATCGGCCGGGAAATTTGGGAATATTTCACCTGTCAGCATCTTGCATTACTCTTTCTATCCTGTTTTAATCGGGATCTGCGGCATCATAGCAATTATATTCGGACTGCCAAAATTCACAAGAAATGAGAAATAAATATAAAAAAGGTACCAAACGGTACCTTTTTCTTTTTTAACCAAAATTCGTAAACACATATAGAAATGATGAAAAAGGAAGATAGAGAGTGTAATGAAAACAAGCTTTCACAAGGGTTTTAAAGCTCTTGTTATTTTTTATGTCTTCTAATTTTTAGAGGTTTATTTATTTGGAGACGTGTAGATTGTTTTAAGTAAGGATCATTCAAGGATATGGAATAGCATTACCAATATTTACATCGAATTCTTGTTCTTATTTATGTTGAATAAGGAACTTTTTTTCTATTGATATTGGATCAATAAAGGAGCGAGACAAATTGCTTCATTCGTTGTCTAAAATGTGGGGATAGGAGGGAGGATAGAAAGAAACCTGATCCGAATGGAGATATCGACTGTAGACCAGTTAGCCAAGTTTCCCTTAGAGCTGCTTGAAAAAAGTTCGGAATAAAGGGTAACAAGTTGTGCTACCATGATCACGGAAATTGATTTATCAGAAATTGGTGCTCCTTTGATGCAGAGGCAAATTAGTTTTGGTAAGAGTCAGATTTTTCTGAGGGAGTATACAAAGAGGGAAGAGATTAAAGCTGTTCTCTTGGAGATTTGCAAGAAGGGCACGTACACATAACAAAGTTGGTCGAACAATAAGCTTGGGGATTGGTTACAGTAAGGATGAGCTTGGGGGGAATTTCATCGATCCAAAACAATTGATCTTCCCACAAATATCACGATGGACTACAGATGCTGCTTGATGCTCTTTCATAAGTTTTACTCAGGTAAGACAGTGAGAAGTATCTCGGTTACGTTATCAAATATTGAAGATGAAGTTAATCAACAGTTGAGTTTATTTGAAGTGGATAATGAAAAGAGAAGAAAGCTTGGATTCGTTATGGATGGGATTAGAAGCAAATATGGCTCGAAAGCGATTCTGAGAGCAGTTTCTTATACACCTGCAGGAACTGCGCTTCACAGAGCTAGGCTTACTGGTGGGCATAAGTCATCACAAAAAGTGACTAAAAATATAATCGTTTTTTGTTATCATTTAGTTAAGAAACTAACTCATATAGTTTCACTATAGGGAACGCCAACAATTTTCTCATTACAATCATAAGAGCCTGGCTATATTGAGGCTGCAGGCTCTTATCACATATGGTATTATTTTTTTGTATAACGCACCCAGTCGTAATGAGCGTATAGCGGTGTTACACCATTGTAGGAACCGAGCCATTCATCTACACCCGTACCATTCCACAAGTTCATCATGATCTTTCCTGGTGTTGTCGGAATTTGGCTTGTCGCAGTATGTTTTAATTGCCCATCGACATACCATTTAATAGAGTTTGGCTGCCAATCGAACGCATACGTATGATTGGCATTGGCTGCATCAAATCCGAGATCCACAATCTTCTCATGGTTTCCTACACCATTTGTATAATAGTTAAATTGAACCTTTGTTGTGTCTTTTCCTAAAAATTCGATATCAATCTCATCCCAAGGAGTTCCATCCGTTGGACCTGTGTAGGTGAAGAACGATGAAACGATCCCTGTGTTTTTAGCTGGTTTCATTCTGACTTCATAAAGTCCATAGCCATATGTTTGAACAGAGCGGTTTTCCCCGCAGTCAAACTTGTTATAAGATGGACTTGTTAGCGCCAAACGCATTTCACCTAATGACGTCACTGATACGTTATTTGCACGCCAAGTGCAGTTGAACATATTTCCATTCGAATAACCATTTGCTTTTTGCCATAATCCGGAGTTATAGCTGTTAAAAGGGTCAAAAAACGATCCGCCGGTTTGAGCCGAGGCAGTAGAAGTGACTGCAGACAAACTCATAAACAATCCAGTGATAAAAAGCAACAACACTCGTTTCATACGATTAGACATGTTGGTATCCCCTTTCTTTGAAAGCGTTTTCTATATCGATCATACATGATTCTTTTAAAAGGGAACATCAGTCAAAATAATGATAATAACAATCTTCTTACTAGAATCATGTAAGTAAGAAGTATCTCAGTTATTCTGTCTAATATTGAAGATAACTCTAATCAGCAAATAAGCCTATTTGAAAGAAGAAAGCTCGGGTTTGTAATGGATGGGAAAGAAACAAATTTGAATCGAAAGCGATCCTGAGAGCAGTTTCTTATACACCTGCAGGAACTGCGCTTCAGAAAGCAGGTCTAACTGGTGGACATAAATCGTAAAAATAACCCCTTCAAAATTTGAAGGGGGAATGATACATATTTAAGAAGTATGACCTCTACTAGCAACTTCAAATGAATGTCCATCAGTGAAATAACCAATACTTGCTGTATGCCCTCTACGTGCTTCATGGACATCTTTTTGAGTGTTAGTTAAATAAATGCTGACAAATCCAATTAAAACAATGGCTAAAATAAAGACAGATGCATGCTTAAGTTTCATAAAGACAATCCCCTCTCTGAATTTGTTTACGGGCATAAAGCACTTTCTCATAAAAAACATTAGCTACTTTATGGTCTTCTTTTTCATTATAATACTTCGCTGCATCTGAGGCTAAATCCTCCACGTCTGAAAGCATTGATTTCGATTCTAAATAATTTAGAATCGAATTTAATTTTTCTTTGTCGTCATCAACATGTAAGGCATTAATGAATTCAAACATTTTAGCCATAATTTCATCATTTAAATTCTTGGACAAAGACAGACCATGTGCACACCAAGAAATTGCTTCTGATTGATTCCTCATTTTAAATGTGGTTTTTGATAACATTAACAAGATATCTAATAAACGATTTGAATGCTCGTACCCGTTGTTTTGGTATACTAGTATACCTTCTTTAAAGTACTCAGCTGCCTTTTCATAAACTTCCTCAGCAAATGAACATAAGCCAAGGTTATATAGGGACGAACCTATTAAACGTGGCATGTCGATTTCTCTCGCTTTGTCTAGAGCTTCTTTAAAATGAGGAATCGCTTTTTCAGGATATTCCATATCTAAATAGTTAAGTCCAATAACAAACGAACATTGAATAACCCTTACAGTATAAGTTTCATGTGCTTTATAACTTTCTATTGCTTGAACAATATGATGCATCGACATATGTGTCTGCTTCATATGATAATAAATCTCTGCAACTTTGTAGTGGAATTCTGCTCGCTCTATCTCATCTGCGACAAGTGATAGCTTTTTCTCGGCTTGCTTATAGAAGCTTATGGCATTAAGATATTCGTACTGTTCAAATTCATACATACCCCGGAAAAAGTTAAAATAATATTCAAGAATTCCCTTCAAATCAGTTTGGTTACTTTCGATCTTTTCTAATAAGTCTGAAATTTTAGGGCGTTCTTCGTTCATTGTTTTGGGTTCAAGGTAATCCAGCATCAATTGGTGACGAAAACACATGAGAGAATAGTACAACAATAAATCTTGGTCTTCCTTCATATGCCTTATTTCTTCCTCGACCTCAGCTTTCAATATTTCCGAATCTGGGACACTAAACAATCTTATGTATTTATACCACTCATTTATTTTCACTCCGACTTTAGAAGAAGAGATCATTTGCTCCAAGACAAGCCCTCCTATATTAAATATGTAATATTTTATCATATTTAAATGAATAAGGAAGATTAATGTTATCTTAAAAACGAAAAAATACCCTCCTCAATTAAGAGAACGTAGGGGTTTATTGTGCAGATTCGTAATCCATTGCTTGTTCACTGTCAGAAATGACTTGAGTTGTGGGTCAACCACAATTCCCATTGCAGTTAAAAAAGTTAGAAGTGCATTAAATTTCTCTGTCAAATTGTCAACAAATACAATCAAGTCATATATCGTACACGAATAACATGCTTATCGTAAAAATTAAAAAAGAGTTTAAAAAGGCGATAAACATAAGGATATTTGCTAATTGGATTGGTGAATAGGGATTAAACGAACGTAAAACGTAAGACTTTAAACGAAATGGTTCGAATGGAGGTTAATTACAGATATTACTCCATCAGATTTAGAAACAAGAATTGTGATTCTGCGAAAAAAGGATCAGGCTATGGCGGAACAAGACCACTTATAATATAATTTTTTAGGTATTTGTAATTAAATTACAAATATTCTTAATATTTGCTTGTGAATTCGTGATATTATATTGAAGGGGACGATCAAAAGCTTTGGGGGGTAGTAATTAAGGATGTTTTAAATAGATACGAGTGCTACCTCATGTCAAAGTCAGAAAAAATATTATAGGAGGAAACATATGTTTAAATTTAAAAAGAATTTCTTAGTTGGATTAACGGCAGCTTTGATGAGTATTAGCTTGTTTTCGGCAAACGCCTCTGCAGCTAACACAGACTACTGGCAAAATTGGACTGATGGGGGCGGAACAGTAAACGCTGTCAATGGGTCTGGCGGGAATTACAGTGTGAATTGGTCTAATACCGGGAATTTCGTTGTTGGTAAAGGTTGGACTACAGGTTCGCCATTTAGGACGATAAACTATAATGCCGGAGTTTGGGCGCCGAATGGCAATGCATATTTGACTTTATATGGTTGGACGCGATCACCTCTCATAGAATATTATGTAGTGGATTCATGGGGTACTTATAGACCTACTGGAACGTATAAAGGTACGGTTTACAGTGATGGGGGTACATATGACGTGTACACAACTACACGTTATGATGCACCTTCCATTGATGGCGATAAAACTACTTTTACGCAGTACTGGAGTGTTCGCCAGTCGAAGAGACCAACTGGAAGCAACGCTACAATCACTTTCAGCAATCACGTTAACGCATGGAAGAGATATGGGATGAATCTGGGTAGTAATTGGTCTTACCAAGTATTAGCGACAGAGGGATATCAAAGTAGTGGAAGTTCTAACGTAACAGTGTGGTAACAGATTATCTTTAATCAGGGGTAGCTAACGGGCTGCTGATCGTTCCTTGAGAAATTTTATAATCGTTGTTATTGTGAGTTTACTAAGAAGCGACGGCCTTTTAGTTGGAATCCCAATATATGGATCAAGTATGGTGAATGATTATTAAAATCGTTAGGAATGGTTAAAGGTCGTTTTCTACTAGGTGAATGGCCTTGGCATTGCTGGAGGTAGGGTATTCTCCATCAGGTTTTATAACTTTCCCTATAACTTTCCCTATAAGTTTACTGGAATAGTATTAAAATGAGAATGTTATCAATTTTTTGTTTAATAGCGATATTTTTTGTAGTCTACGCTTGCTCACAAGAGACACCTTCATTAAATTAAATTTATCAGATAAAGATTTATACATATCGTTGATTAATTTCGAATTGCTTAGAGACAAAAATGAACAATATGCCAATGTTCTTTAGGAGCTGTAAAAAGATGATCCTTATTTGTTTATTTAGGCTTTAAAAGAAGGATATGCCGTTAATCAACCAATTGAATTTGATGAGGCCATTGTACGTTTCGTTAATGGAGAAGAACTGGCTATTCTCCATAAAACAACCGGCAAGAGGTTCAATGATTGTGAAAATGAAGAATTTTCCTGATGGATTTACTTTACAGACAATGGATATGTGGTTGTGGAGTGAAATTGTTGAATACACACAGCTCTTAGTTTTTGATCAGTTAGAAGCTTATTTTAAGAAAGAGTCAGCAATTTCAGAAGATATAGTTTGAAAATCCGGATAACTCTGAAATGTCGTTATATGTTTATATATTAAGAAAGTAAGCGTACCGGCAACTGAAGCTAGGACGCTTTTTTTGTGATGGCACCTCAATAAAACAACAATTTTAATCAGAAGGGAAGTGGGATATACAGGAATTTGAAACAATAACAGTTATAGAACGTATAGTGACTGTAGGGGTTATATTGCTTCATATGAATGTTGTGAAAGGGGTATCCATATGCAATTTCATCATACCAAAAGCGGAAATCAAAACAATCATCCAAAATGGTTGGTAACTATCTTGCTAAGCTGGGGAACGTTCGTATTTGCTTTGTTTTTTGCTACTTTAATCGGTTCAATAGCCCGCCAAGCAGGAGCTTCTAAACTCTTACAGCAAGGTATACAATCAGGCTTAGTAACATTAATTACTGTTCCATTACTCTACTTTCTTCTCAAACGGACGTCTAGTAGGCCATTTTGCTCTATCGGACTGTCTGGGTGGAGGCAAGCCGTTCCGAAAGCCATTATGGGTGCAATGTACGTCATTATTCTTTCCGGATCTGGATTCACAATCGCCCATTTATTGGACTGGGTCAAAATTTCACAATTTCATTTCTCTATCCATTTAGTTTCAGTATTGCTCTTAAATATGATTATCGCTTTCTATTATGAAGCTTTTCCAGAGGAATTAACTTTTCGTGGGGCGGTGTACTATGCTCTAAACAGGCGATTTAACTGTTTCATGGCCTTGCTCCTGCAGCCGATTCTGTTTGTGCTTGCACCAATAGCTGTAAGTGGTTTGCAGTATATAGCTGGAATTAAGTCACCTGCTATCACATTAGATTACATCGTTTTATTGTTGTCTTTTGGATTCATCCTTCAACTCCTGCATATTGTAACAGGAAGCTTATGGACGTCAATCGCTTTTCATCTAGCCTTTCTCGAACATTCTCGGTTCTTCGTCCTGCAGGGGGAGGAACGCTTTATTACCTATGAAGAAATTGTTCCGGGAACAGGTGCGTTGTTTGTGATCTTTTTTATGTTGCTTATTGTCGGTACTCTGCTATTAATACCTGTTGCAATAACTCGCCGAAATGCTATTCAATGGTTTAAGAATAAGAAAGATACCCAAGATGTTTGATATCTGAATAAAACAGCAGTTTTAATGAGACATAAATCTCTTGGCACAAAGGGAATAGTGCGGAGGGATTGCCATGAAAATCTTAAACTTTAAATTTGATAATTCTTTCTTTTGAAGTACATGCAGCGTTTACTGCTAATGTGGCTTTTCCAACTGATTAAGATATTCAGATGGATATGCTCATGATGAGTAAAGCGATACTCAAGACAGCTGGCTACACAAATTTCTTCATCCGGGATACATACTTTATAGATAGAGATCACAATTCAGTTTATTGTTCTTGTCACTTTGAAGAAACAAAGTAAATCTATTTGTAAAGTTCGGACGTGACGGAGCTTTAGTCTAGTCTAGATTTAATTCAGGAAGTAGGTATGTCAATTTTAACAATAATTGAGATCATCATAGTGATGCTTACATTGTGAAAGGGGATTTAAACATGCAAGTTTTAAGGATCATATTTGTTCATGTCTTGTCTGCATTATCAGCTGCTGTTGTTTATGTTTTTGGCATTGATTATGATGGCTACATTCCATACTTCTTAATAAGTGTTATTCTGTTTATCTTTTATGTAATCTTTGCTGCACCTGTTCAATATTTCGTAAATCGCAATCCAAAGAGGTTTAACCCGAAATATTTACTCATATACATATTCTTTTCCTTCTTAGTATGGTTATTCTTCACTGTAATTACTGATCCAAAGAACACCTTAGACTTTCTAATGGAATACGAAGTTTACTTATTTAGTATATCATTTGCTGTAATCTTTTGGATCTGGGACTCTGTTTTTCTGCAAAACGAGAAAAAGGCAGCAACTAAGTAGCTCAAGTATTCATAATGCTTATTCTTAATCAATCGAGAAATAACACCTAAAATTCCTATTTGGTATTGTGATCCTCTTTCTAAAATTGCAGACGATAGGGGGATAAGTGTGTAAAACTGAATCCCTCTTATTATAGGATCTTAAATCAGCATAAAAGAGGGATTGACCTCACATTTGCAAAAAAATGAAAGAAAAAATCTACACGTACATTACTGGAGTTGATATCTTAAAAATCTCGCCATCTCTTATATAAAAACGGGGGATGCGGCGGCTTAATGTAGACACCACTTCATAGTTAATCGTATTAAGCATTTCAGCAACTTCATCAACGGGAATCTCAGCTCCCTTTTGGTGACCGTAAATCACAACTTCCTCTCCTTGTTTGCCTTCACTCTCTCCTAAACTAACCATGATCATATCCATTGTCACTCTTCCCGCCACCGGCACTCGTTTTCCGCGATGAAGAACAAACCCGCGATTGGAAAGCGCGCGAGAATAACCGTCAGCATATCCGATCGGGAGTGTAGCAATGACTTCACCGGGATTTGCGATGTATGTAGCACCATAACTAATGGTCCGGGGTTCTGTCAGCATGGTTTTCACATAAGCGATACGCGCCTTTAAACTTAATGCAGGTTCAAGCTTAACGAGATGTAGTTGTTTTATATATGCTGAAGGATATAATCCATATAAGCCTATACCTAAACGAATCATATCAGCGCTAAATTCCGGAAAAGCGATAGTCGCAGCCGTGTTGCTCATATGCACGGTGGGCAGCTCAATGTCTTGGTTTTTTAAAAAACGGAGAAAACGGAGAAATTGATCGTGCTGCAGTCTGGTTAGAGTGGTGTCTTCTTCATCGGCTGTTGAAAAATGTGTAAAGATACCTTCCCATCTTAGGAGTTTACTTGCTGTTAATGCCTTCACTACTGCTAAAAGTTCTTCTTTTGTACGTACACCTAATCGGCCCATACCAGTATCCACATTAATATGAATACCCAATCGGTTAGTACTCGCTTCACTTTCCAATATATCGTTAGCTTTTTTAATCCAATCAACCTGAAATGCTGATAACTCTATATTCCAAGCTGCTGATTTTTTCACACAACTAAGGGATGTAAAACCAAGCACAAGGATAGGCGCTGTAATTCCCGCTTTTCGTAAAACGATTCCTTCCTCCACGCTGGCAACAGCGAGCTCACTAGCCCCGTGTTCCAGTGCATGGCGCGCCACTTCTACAGACCCATGACCATAACCGTTCGCTTTTACGACAGCCATAATTTTGGTCTTTTTTGGTATATGATGGCGTATTGCTCGCAAATTTTTTTTAATGGCATCAAGATTTACTTCGATCCAAACTTCTCGGCAGAGCTTTGTCATCGACGCTTCCTTCCTTCTTATAGAATAGTGTAAAGCGCATTTAGCCGTTAATAAATCCTGTAACATTGATGGTTGGATGCTTTCAATCTGATTTTATTCAACCTTAACTGAAATCATTCAACAGCAAACTCTTGATCTAACGAGAAGATGCTAACCGATGGCCGAAGTCGACAGTACTTTCATTTTTTTGCATATTTGCTGATTAGTTCAATTTTGATTTTCTTCACTTAGGTGAGGATTGATACGGTGACCGAGGATCAGATAGTACATCTAAACAAAAATAGCCTGCCTATGGCTGTAACTTCATTTACTGATTTAATTCAACGATTGCTTGACAACATTGGTATTGGTTAAGGCATGATTTCATAACACTAGGCGTTGTGGATGCTGAAGTAGACATTGATTACTCACTTAAGTCAAAGCTCTATTAGCGAGGGCTCACGTTGTGCTCAAACAAAGACCAGACGCTTAAGAACGATATGATAAGACGAGATACATCAAAGGATAAAGTCCTGTTCATACTAATTGTCGGGAGGTATGCCGACTTATGATACATATTTGGATCACTGGCCTTTTATTATTGGCTCAGCCCAGCGAGCCATCTGACAGTTTAGCGATCACACAACAAGGACGGACGATTGCTACTGTTCACCGCGAAGATTTTACGATGCCTCTTCCCGGTACCCCAATGATTGATCATGAAAAATACCGTAAGTTTATCAAACGGCTTGATCAACAAATTTACCGGGAGCCCATAAACGCCAAGCTTAACGATCAAGGAATCATCATCCCGGGGAAAATGGGTTACAGACTTTATCAACAGGCGTTTAAGGAGAAATTTTATGCCTATTTCTTTGGTCATGGCCCATCCAAAATAGAAGTGCCGGAATTGAACATTTATCCGAAAGTTGACAGCGAGTTGCTTGCTCACATCAGTACGCAGCAATTAGGCCAGTATGTAACTTATTTTAATTCAAGCAATAAAAGCCGTTCACACAATATTTCTCTTTCTGCAAAAGCAATTGACAATCATGTTGTTTTTCCAAATGAGACGTTTTCATTTAACCAAGTTGTTGGGATGAGAACTCAGGACAAAGGATACATGCGTGCACCTATTATCGTGAAAGGTGAGTTGTCTGAAGGTGTAGGCGGGGGAATTTGTCAGGTGTCATCAACATTATTTAATGCTGTCGATCGTGCAGGGCTGCAAATCGTTCAGCGCTATTCTCATACAAGAAGCGTACCATATGTGCCGTCCGGACGCGATGCAACCGTAAGCTGGGGAGGCCCTGACTTTCGCTTTCATAATCAATATAACCAACCGGTCCTAATCCGAGCCAAACGATATGAGGGAAGTATGATTGTTACGCTTTATTCCTCTGATGTCATCAATATCAAACTGCGAAAAGTTCCAAAAGCGCCATCACAGCTACCAAAAGAAATAAATGCCGAGCGATAAATCATAAGCTATTCATTCACCTTATGCAACCTGACGACTTCTTTTATGGGAGGGTGAGTTAGAGAGACATAAGGTTAAGTCCAAATGCTGAGTTCTCTAAACGAAAGCTGATTTTGATTAAATCTTTACTTCCTGGTCGAAATCTTACTGAAATAGCCATCTATTTTTCCGGCAGCTATTTATAAAGAAAAAAGCAACAATTCAAACGTTGCTTTTTCCACTTTATCTTATTCAGAATGTTGTACGCTAATTCCTTACTATGTGGGATTCGACTTTTATTAAAGAAGATTCTTAACGATATAAAAATGGACTAGTATCTATCCTGGTGGAATTTTTCCCCTTAACTTGTTTTAACGTCGCTACTATAAGAAAGCTGACAATCACTAACAAGAGCCATGAACTCACTTTTCCTAGATGAACGAGACTCCATGTATCGGTTTGGTTTGGGTATTCCCAAGCCCCAAAAAACGTTGCGATATTTTCGGCTATCCATATAAAGAATCCGATGAGCATAAATGAAAGGGCGAGCGGCATACGGTAACGAGTCCCATTCACCTCGTATGTAACCCATGATTGCCAAAAGACGATCAAGACAAGTCCAGATAACCAAAAGCGGACGTCAATCCAAAAATGGTGGATGAAAAAATTCAAATAAATCGCAGCGGCGAGAGGTACAACGGCCCAAAACGGCGGCCACTTAACCAGTTCAACCTTAAGCCTCCTCCATGCCTGGCAAAGATAACTGGCTACACTTGCGTACATGAAGCCGCTATACAAAGGCACTCCAAAAATTTTGGAATACCCCTCCTCCGGATAAGACCAAGAGCCCATATGTACCTTGAAAAGTTCAAGAGCAAGTCCAATAAGGTGGAACATTGTGATCACCTTTAGTTCATCACGTGTTTCAAGCCCTGAATACACCATCCACCATTGCATGAGCAGGCAGATGATGAGCAGCCAGTCATACCGTGGCAGAAGGGGTAGCGGTATGATTTGTGTAATTGCCAAAGAGGCAAAAATAACGACAGGAAACAGACATGATAGGGCCTGCTCCCAGCCAAAACAAACGAGCTGTTTAAATGCTTTCATGAATTTTTGCCTCCAAAGGTTTTTTTGATTAAATGGAAGGCCTGTTTAGTATAGTACTAAATAGACATAGGGTTATGTGCATAGAATCACCGCCGAGCAACTATCTTTTCCTTTCATGATTATTCCTGCTTTATTAATCCTGGGTGTCATCATCACTTCGGTATTCCAAAATATCTCCGGGTTGACATTCTAAAGCCTTACAAATCGCATCTAAAGTTGATAATCGAATGGCCTTTGCCTTTCCATTTTTCAATATAGAAAGATTAGCCATCGTGATTCCAACCTTCTCTGACAGTTCCGTTACGCTCATTTTCCTTTTAGCCAGCATCACATCAATATTGATTATAATTGCCATTGTTTTCACCTCAGACTGTTAAATCATTTTCTGATTTTATATCTATAGCTTCTTGCAAAAGCCTTTGGAGAACAGCAGCAAAGACTGCGATAACCATTGAGGCAAAAATAAGGACCAATCCGATTAGTATAATACCTGGAGCGTCGTCCATCTCCGCGATGAGATAGAAGAGTGGCATGCCTGCCACAAGTAAAAGACTGATGGTGATTGCACAGTATTTTATTTTCTTTAAAGCTCTTACTGATAATTCCGAGAAAGCTTTATTCCGGTCAATATAGCTTAAAAGTGTAAAGGCTTGATACAGAGCGAAATAAAAAGGTATCGCCGCTGCATACAAATCGATATAAACAAGATATTTCAGATAAGAAATATCTGGATACAATTCCGCTGCAAAGTTCGCTATCTGCGGCACCAAAAATATGCACAGAGCAATAACTGGAATTCCAATAAGAATAACAGCTATCTTTAAAAAAAGTGTTGATCCTCGTTTCATAAAAAGCACCTCACCTAATATTGTCGATTTGAATTTAACATATTATTTATCGTTTTACAATAAAAAAGTATTGAAATAGATTATTTTCTTGTTGTTTTAAAACTATCCTTTTTCACTTTGGACAAGAAAAAAGCATTCCTCATTACAGAGAAACGCTCTATATCTTTAATCAATTCAATTTAAAAATTAGACAGCTGACTGAATCATTGACTAACTATGGTTTAAAAATAACGCATGGCACATAAGGGGTTGTTTTTGAATCATGTACACGTTCGTTTATTTTGCTTAGGCGAAGGTGATATATAAAGCAATCTGGCAGGGTACTTAATGGGCTTCAATAAGCTCAGGTGAATTGTTTTTAGGTGAGTTAACTAATGATGAAACCTGGTATGCTTCCATGTCATCAGCATCATATGGCAAAAGCAAGCTTTTGAGAAAATCGGGATCTGTATTTTTAGGGTTCAGCCATTCTTTTTCATGATCGTGACTCAATATAACCGGCATTCGATCATGGATATTTTCCATAAGCGCATTAGGTTTTGTCGTAATGATTGTGCAAGTGTAGAGCGGGTAACCTTCAAGCGTATTCCACTTTTCGTATAAGCCGGCAAAAGCGAACAGATTGGATGATTTCAGCTTGATTCTCATAGGAATCTTAGTTTTTGGATCAAGGCGTTTCCATTCATAAAAACTGTCGGCCGGAATGATGCAGCGTTTGCTGACAAGCGGTTTTCGAAAGCTGGGTTTCTCGGCCAATGTTTCAGCACGAGCATTGATCATTTTATAACCGATCTTTTCATCTTTAGCCCAAGGAGGAATGAGACCCCATCTTAATTTTCCAAGGCGGTTGCTTGATCCATCATTAATAATGGTAAGGATGTTTTGTGATGGCGCGACATTATAGCTGGGGTGATATTCGTCTTCAGGCAAGAAGTGATCTAAGTTGAATTGCTCAATGATGTCGTTAAATTCTGAGAATAAAGTGAATCTGCCACACATGTTCATCATCCTTTTGGTTTTTTGAATATTGTACAGGGTTGGTATATGAAAATCAAAAAGGGGAATGTGATGCAGCAAACAGTGATTATAAAGAATTAAAGTGTGGTTTTAGATGGACGTGGAAAAATAAAAGTTCACAGCTATTAATTAAGGCAGGCTTTTTGAAGAGAACGGAATAGCAAAGATCTGAAATACATAACAAGAACAGATCTATATTGGGTTGGTAATTTCGAAATCTTTTAAGCTAAACACAAAAAGGGTGTGGTATTGAGTTAATCAGTGTGAGTTTATATGGATTTACATTTATCAGGCTTCTGAGGACAAATAAAGTGTTCAGGTTATACAACAAAAAAGGACGCCGGCATTGCCAGCGCCCTTTACAGCATTCCTTATTTATTAACAGAAATCGTGACATTATTTCCAGAAGGGAGGACTTTTGCAAAATCCTGTGTATCTACGACAGGGGTCACTGCTTTATTGTCGATTGTGATATTGTTAAAAGTTGTTGCAAAAGTTGCTTTAATGGCAGAGCGTTGGCTTTCAGCTGAAACCGCAGCGGTGGCAAGCGTTTTCCATTTCGACAGAGTGCCGATGTTTGTTCCTTGAATTTCCATGATAATACGTCCGGTATAGCCGTCATTGTTCGTTCCCCAGAGGGTCATGCGAGTATTCCCGTTCAAGTTTTTGTAGATCGTCATTTGCACTGTGCTTCCGGGACGAAAGCCTTTATTATAAGTGAATTTCTCTTTTCCTTCGATATACGTTTCATCATTTTTAGAACCGACTTTCATGAGCGGTTTCCAGACGTTGTATTGTTTGCTGTACTGAAGGCCGATATCTGCCTCAGTTCCGTTTTTTGCGCTAAAGCCTGAATAAATATAAGGGGTAGAGACAGAGTCTTGGATGTTCACAGTGTCGGGAAGCTTAATTTTAGCCGTGAATACAGCGCCTGTACTGTTTAGGTAGGCGCGTCCGCCGATTCCCTTAGGCAGCTGAGAAGCCGCTTTTGCCACTTGAGTGTCTGCTCCTGGAAGACCTGGAACTCCTGAAGAAATAGTTCCGAAAAGAATAGCTGTTCCTACTGCACCTGCAATTAATACTTTTTTCAACAAAATTCCCCCTTTTAAAAGTGGTTTCTTCAATTATTATACCTTATTTTGGAACTTCTTTTATTAAGATAAATCGACAAAATCGTTAAAATCTCTTGTTTATGAATGGGTTATGTTTATATATTGACACCATAGATCTAAAAATAAACTAATTAAACTATGTACCAAATGTTCAATTTTTATTAAAAAATCGGCATTAAGGAGCAAATAATAATTGTAAGACATTCACCAAAGGTAAAAAAGCTTTATCCTTTTTTAACAAATTAGACCTATGATTCGTTTAGACATTGAAGTTACATAGTTTTTTCTGCAAAAAAACCCCCGGCCATTGACCGGGGAAGCAAAATTGAGGAGATTAAATGGAGTATTAGCAGTGTTTCTTACGCTTTTTATACTCTACAACGTAGTCATAGTCTTTTTTGTCGTGATCATAATGTTTTTTGTCATAATCACAGTAGTAATCTTTTTTGTCATGGTGATCATAATGTTTTTTGTCATAGTCGTAATACTTCTTGTAATACGTTTTCTTAACCGTATAATACTCTTCTTTATATTTTTTGTAATAACCCATAAATACCCCTCCTTTTATGATCATACGCTTTATTATATGGAAGTTAGAGTTTGCGGATTGGACAGTTTAAATTGCAAAAGTAAAAAAGGGCTGTCCAAAAAAAGAAGTTGAGGAAAAATCAGAGGAAAACTGAGGGATCATGCAGAAACAACAATATAAAAAAAGCCGATATGCATCGGCCAAATCATTTTACCTTACATTTGCTTGTCTTCTTTGTTTTCTGAACCACTACTTCTTATGTCTTGAGTCAATCCGCTGGTCGCTTTTTTAAATTCTGATAAGGCTTTTCCGGCAGATCGGCCAAGCGCAGGCAGCTTATCAGGACCAAACACTAAAAAACCTACAAATAAAATAACTAAAATTTTTGTGACGCTTAATTCCATGATGCTTCTCCTCCTCTTGTTTGAAGTACGAACCCTTATTAACAAATTATAAAAGATGGCGGTTCAAATGAGAATACGTCTGTTTTGAATATTTTGTATAACACAGGCGAAGGGAGAATGATGTGATTTATTCAGGAAAAAATGCTGATGATAAAACGTATGGCTTCCAATGCCATACACATACCTGCAATTTTATTTAAAGGGGGGTGATATATATATAACTGTAAGTTGCTATGATCAAAATAAGGGGGAGATATTAATTATGAGATGCAATAAGCTAATAGGGTGCCTGTCTGTTTTCATGTTCGCTGTCGCTTTTCCATTATCTGCACATGCAGAAAAAGCGGGAACTGCTGGAGCCGGAGAGTGGGATAAGCTTGGGACTTACACTTATACTTATTCAAGTCCGACGGTATACTCGAGCGGAGGTGATTTTAGAGTTTGTCTTTCAGGAAGTACACCTTTCTCCGTATCGCTGCATCTATATGAGGATGATGCTGGTGACAACCCTGATGAATATGTGGGTTCTAATTATTTTTCACCCGGAGAATGTCATACCTTTAGCAGTATCGGGAAATTTGTAGATGGAAGCAATAACAAGGCAGAGTTCTTTGTTACTGATTACTCTGGTAAATCAAAAACAGTTACGTTTTACGATTGATTCGGAGATACAGTTCAGTGAATATAACTATGTCATGAATAAAAGAGAGAGGGAGCTCTCTCTTTTTATACTGTATGAGCAATGAAATACCTTACTCTTGAACAGCCTTGCGAAGTCGTTCATTCACAATGCCTGTCCAGCCGCCATCCATCTTATCCCGAATGACTGAGCTTTTCTCGTTTGCCTTACCGATCATTTCATCAGGCTTCTTCCAACCGCTGTGGATGAGAGTGAATTCTGTTTTGTTCCCTACGTCTGTTAATTGAAATGTAACAATCCATCCATCAGTATCCCATTCAAAAGAAAGCTCTCCGGGAGCATGAACCGTCAAAACTTTGCAAGGTGATGGTCCAAATGGTGATTGTAAATGAAATTTATATCCTTCCTTCAGCTGAAAATCATTCGGCATAAACCACTTGGCTATGCCTTCTGAAGTTGAGACTGTCTCCCAAACCTTTTGAATAGGCGCCTCTAATGTTACATGTTTCGTAATGTCCGGTAATGTTTTTTCTTGATATTTATCCATATATTGCTCCTCTTTATCCAATATATACTTTCAAGCAAATTTTATATCATCTAACGAAATCATGTCCATAGTGAGCATGAATTATGCTGAATCTGTTGTCAGCAAGTGTTTCATTCTATAAATTTCACGATTAAAAGTGAATTTATTATCCATTTATTGTTATATTGAGTGGTGAAAGGCAGGGGAAGTCTCATGCAAAAAAACGAAAATACAGCAGGAGAGCGGAAAATATATATCACGGTCTTTTCATTCTTGATGATTTGTGTAGCTGCAATGGGCTTTTATGAACAAAGATTTCTTTTTAATCAATTAGCATTTCGGGTATTTGTGCACTGATCAGTTTTGTGTTATTGGCCAATGTGCTGTTTTTCTGGAAAAAAAGAAGAGCATAGCATATGTCTCAGGCATTTTGGCTGTAGTTAATGTAATTATGCTGATAACTCTGCTTTTTATATTGTGATGAGAAGGTAAAGAAGGAGGGTTCTTCGTGCTCGGTAAAATAAAAGCGGCCATTGATAATAGTCCGGGAAAACCCGCGAAAATTGTAGTTAATGAAAGCACACTTCAGCAGTTAAAAGAAGAGATGCGTTTTGTTTATGTTTCCAAACCTAAAACCATTATGGGGATTCCTGTGGAGGTTTCAGATGATGTAGAAGGCTTTGAACTCAAATTTTAACGTTAATATATTTTAATACTATAAATATGCTAATATAGGAACTGCTAGAAAAAGAAGGGAGGAGGGGTTGTGAAACAGAAGCCGATTTATGTCGAAATCGAGATGACATCTGACCTAGACAAGCTTTGGGAATATACGCAAAACCCATCGCTACATAAGGAATGGGATCTGCGGTTTTCTGATATTACATATTTACACAGAAGCGTAAATGAAGCGCAGAGGTTTCTTTACGAGACAAGAATTGGCTTTGGATTAAAGGTGTCAGGTGCTGGTGAAACCGTGGGTACGAAATTGCATTCCTCTCAAAGAGTATCCTCCCTGGCCTTTTCCTCCAACCATCCGTTATCCCTGATTAAAAAAGGCAGCGGGTATTGGAAATACATACAGCATGATAACGGGAAGCTTACATTTATGACGCAGTATCAATATGAAACGGCATATGGCTTTCTAGGAAGATGGATTGACCGTTTATTATTTCGGCCGCTGTTGGGCTGGGCAACAGCATGGAGTTTTGATTCATTGAGACTTTGGATTGAACAAAATAAACATCCGAAACAATTGATCCGTTATGCGTTTGTCTATATGCTGACGTGCTTGTTTTTTAGTCTGTTTTGGTTTTACCACGGGTTTATAGATCTTGAAACGAACAACATGGCAGGAGCTGCGAAGATAGGATTGGGCATTTTATGGCTGAGTCCATTAAAGAGAAAATGGACACTTCATGCTGTGCAGACCTGTATCTTTGCTGTCTTCGCTTTTCTAGATGCTGGAATATATTCTTTACTGTTAAGTGTGATTACTGCGGCAAGCGGCTTGATCAGTCTCCGGCTTCCAAGTGCTCGGCATACGAAACGAAAAAGAAAGAAGTGAAATGGTGAGTTCAATGTATAAAAAAACAATTATAAATTATCATCTATTACATCCCAAGCTGCAGAAACGTTATCAATTAGACAGGTCACATACATTCAGCGGAAGAGGAACGATGTCAGAAATAAGCGGAGGTTCTTTTTTTGTCAGAATGCTGCTGAAGTGCGGGGTGTTTTTTAGATGTTTCTTTTCAGAAAGAGGAAAGGACATCCCTTTTACAATTAAAAACAGAACATGTCTTACGAAGCAGGAACATACGGGGATTGAATGGAATCGGACTTTTGTCTTTAAAGATAAAAAGCGTTTCTTTGATGCAGTTATGGTATACGACGAAAATGAAAAACGAATACTTGATTTTTTCGGCCAACCTCATATTATGCTGTCCGTTTTAACTTTTGAAGCACTCTCTGACGGGTCTCTCTACATTACATCAGGAAAGCAATGGCTATTAATATGCGGAAAAAGAATTCCTTTGCCAAAATGGCTGAGCGGTAATTCCACTGTTTGCGAAACTTTTGATGAAAGCAACAACTGTTTCACTATTCAAGTTCATGTGGAAAATGCAATTCTGGGAACTCTTTTTTATTATAAAGGGACGTTTCAGGAAACAGAGGGAGAAGTATGTTAAAACGAAACGGCATCATTAGTGCGCTTTGTTTCATTTGGTTTCTTGTATCTGAAGCTCCCGACATATCAGTTGCGGAGGCGCTTGTCTTGTTTTCCATTCTCTTTTTTGTGCCGGGAATTTTTCCTTTTGTTTTTCATCAATCAGCTCACAGGACTATTCAATTTTCGGAAAAATTATTGATGCACATCTATCCGGCAGCAGCTGTTTTCGCGGTGTTAGCCCTTGTGACCGACGTGGGGTATTTTGCACTGATCTGGTGGATATACACTGCTTTGTTGGCTTTATATGGTTTGTTGCGGCTCTTGAAAACAAAAATACATAGAATCGAAGAAACATCTATTTTATTTGGACTCTTTTATTTAGGAGGAGGGGGATTTTGGTTTTTTGCCTATGCTGCGCATTTACATATCCTGCACTTCGGTCCTCTTATTATTTTGCTCACAGCTGTTCATTTTCACTATTCTGCTTTTCTAATCCCGATCTTTAATGGTTTACTTGGCAGAGTCAATAGAGAAAAACGGGTTATGTACGGTTGGGTGACATGGATTATTTTACTGTCGCCGCTCCTCATCGCACTCGGAATAACATACTCAAAAACACTTGATATCTTGGCGGTTGGTATCTATATGGCGGCACTTTATCTTAACTCATACTTAATATTTAAGACAGCTTTTCGCAGTAAGACAGGAAAAGTGCTTATCCGACTGTCTTCTGTCGTGTTAATGATAACGATCTGTTTCTCTTTAATTTACTCATTCGGTGTATTCCGGCAAGAAGTCACGCTAACCATCAGCCAAATGATTTGGATACACGGTGTCGTGAACGCATTCGGTGTTATTTTGCCGGCTCTTGCAGGATGGAGAAAAGAAAATCCTCAGCTATCGGATGCGAGTGTCAAGGTTTTCAGCCGTATATACGGAAAGAGAACAATCGGAAAGAACTTTTTGCACAACATTCACGCTGAAAATAACATTCAATATAGCGGACTTGTGGATGATATGAGAAGCCTTCGTTCAAACGATTTTTCACCGGAGCATTTGACACCGTTGATTGTTTCTTTTTATGAACAGACGAAAGATTATGAGGTAAAAGCAAAAGTGACGTGGAGCACTTGGTTTCAGCCCTTTGCGAAAATGTATGAATACATCAGCAAAAGAACCGGACAAATACATCTGTCAACGAATCCTGACTGGTATAGGATGCACAGTACAATAAAAGGTGTCCATTCAAAAAAAGACGGAAGAAAAAAGGTACGTGCCTGGATCAGAACAAATGAAAAAAGCGAAACCATTTTCACCGCGCTATATTCTGTATATCGCTCAAAAGGGGAAGGGTACATGAATATTTCTCTGCCGCTTCCTTTCAGTAACATGACAGGCATTTTAAAGCCTTATCATCACAAAGAGAACCTGATTTTGACCAGCAGGCGGAGAAAAAGCGGTGCTGGGGATGAAGGGATTTATCTTAGAACAAAAGTCGGGACCTGCCCGCTTCCATTATCTGAAACCTTTCTTATAAAGGCTCCGGCGGGTGCAAGCAGGTTAACAGCTGTTCACGAAATGTGGCTGTTTGGGATTCAATTTCTAACTGTAGATTATGACATTACATATTGCCCGTCCAAATGAATAATATAAAACAAAGACAATAGTTCATCTGACAGTCTCTCGTCCGGTAAACAATCGGTTCGGCACATTTTCATGCTGCACCTCATACAGACGGGGAAGGAAGGGTTTTTATGTTTTATATCAGTTTGTTTCTGATTGTATGGCTGGCTGCGGGATTTGCAGTGGGGATGAAGCAAGTTTATGTCGATCAGCTATTCGATAAAGATGTAATCGAAAGGCTTGAAAAAGAAGCAGGTGACTATGATCTTGTTGACCGTTTTATCAAACACCGTTTCATTTATATTGCAGCAGTGACTTTAAGCGGATTTATTGCTGTTTACAGTGAAATAAAAGCCATGCCGCAAAAGCGGAGAATAAGAAAAATTGAAAAAGACATTAATAAGCTCAATAAAGTAAAGAAACGCAGGAATAACAGAAAGTAAAAGGTGCACAAGCCAGCAGGCGGGTGCATTTTTTTATTTAATGGGGGAATGAGAATAAAGCCGGTGCGATCTTACTTTTTTGCTAAGGAGTATAAATTCATAAATGTGAAGAACAGCGCCCGGGCTAATGGTATATAATATTGTGAATTTAACAAAAATTTAACAAGGAGGACGAGATAATTCGTGCTAAAGCCTCAAAGAGTCCAGCATCCTGTGTTTTTGGTTTTGAGGCGGAGTAGATGAAACCGGCCAAAGTATCCCTGCTCCGCCGTTTGCTCCATTCCTTGAAGCATGTTGATTGTAACATAGTCAAACGTTTTCCATCAACTTTAAAAAATGTAAAATTGTTGTTAATTTTCTTGTTGTTTGTTCCGGTTTCTTCTGTATATGCAGAGGATATCTATCAGAATTTCGAGGAACTAAAGAATCACGAAGATCCTTCAGATTATAACATTGCCACAAAAGAAACCGGCAGCTCTGTGCTTGTTTTAGCTATTCACGGAGGAGGTATTGAAGGCGGCATAAGTGAATTAGCGAGAGAGCTCAGCAAAGAATATTCCATGTATTTGTTTGAAGGTTTGAAGACGTCTGGAAATTCAGTACTGCATATAACAAGCACACATTTTGATGAGCCTCAGGCACTGAAGCTTGTAGCAAGTCATGAGTATGTCATTTCATTGCATGGATATGCAGGAGAGGACCAACAGATACAAATCGGCGGAACAGACCGATCAAGAGCGGCAGAATTAGTTTCAAAACTGCAAAAAGCCGGTTTTCCGGCTGAATTGCTTGGTACGGATCATCCGCATGCAGGCGTAAGTCCAAACAATATAGCGAATAAATCAAAAACCGGTTTGAGCATCCAGTTAGAGATGAGTACAGGTTTCAGAGAATCTTTGTTTGGCATCTTTTCTTTAAAAAGCAGATCCACGACTCAAAATGAGAGGTTTTATGATTTTACAGAAGTGATGACCCATTTCATAGAAAACAGCTATTAAAATAAGGAGGCTTTGCGCCTCCTTATTTTTCGTCCTTCTGATCATTGGCTTCAGGAAACAATTCATCTGATGCCTCAGTTTGATATTGCAAGGTGTTATCTTTGACAGTCAGTTCGTTTCGGAATGTTTCATCCAGCACATTTTTCAGTAAATACCGGTGAAAAAAATATTCAAAAACAGTAAGGCAGACAGACGCAATCAGAGCGGCTGCAAACGGTGAGAAACCGTTTCTAGTTTGCGTTTCAAGAAAGACCCAAAGAATAACGAGTGAAAGTCCGAAGTCAGCCAGTGAAGCTATCATATTGCTGGTTCTCGGCAAGATCAGGATGTCACCGGAAAGGTATGTTACAAAGCTTAAGAAAAATGCAATAAACAGCACACTTAAAAAGGAAGCATGGTAAACTCTATCCAAAATCACATACAATAGGGCAAGAGTTAAAGCTGTCTTAGAAGCAAGAGCGATAATATGTTTCATTTGATCACCTATATTTGTGGCAAATCTTTAGCGGTATCTGCAGCCTCAAGATCGACACTTATTTGCTGAGTTAAATCTTTAGAATGATAAAAACCCTTTGCAGCCATATAATGAAAAATTTGTTCATGGGTATTCATCGCGTCATGTAAATATTGCTGCAGCGTTTCCCTGACTTCTGGGGAAGAAGATTCTGTGATGGCAGCTGCAATATTCCTTACGCCTGTCTTTGCCGATATTAAAAAATCCGTTGCGATCACTTGTTCGGTCATGCTGCCCATTCCGGCTAATTTTTGAAAGAACTCATTCACGCTTGTTCACCTCTCACTGACAGCAATTCCTGCAAACGCGCAACCTGCTGTTTTGTTTTTTGAGCATCCTGCTCAAGAATACTCTTTAATTCTTCATCTTGTACAAGTCCCGTCATGGTTGAAGATTTTGTCAAACAAAGATTCTTAAACGTAAGCAATTCGTGCAATTCCAACGTTTCATGAAGGCCGTAGCCATTCATAACGGTCATTCCCTTCTGAAGTAATATGGTTTATTTTGAACAAATTGCTTTTGTTTACACTGGTATTTTTTGCTGGTCGTTTGAAACTTTCTGGCTGCAATGCCCGTACACAAGGGGTGGGATGAGCTTCTGTTAAAATAATCAATTATTCACTGGTTTTTAATCATCTATCTTTAAATACTAAGGAGGAGACACAGTGGAGATCAAAGGGATCAATCACTTGTTATTTTCTGTTTCTGATTTACTGACTTCCATCGAGTTTTATCAAAATGTCTTTGATGCTAAACTGCTGGTTAAAGGAAAGAGCACTGCATATTTCGATTTAAACGGCATATGGCTGGCTCTCAACGAAGAGCGTGACATTCCCAGAAATGATATTAACGCTTCTTATACCCATATCGCTTTTACAATTGAGGAAAGCAAGTTTGAAGAAATGTCCGCAAAATTAAAAAACCTTCATGTTACTATTTTGTCTGGGAGAGAACGAGATGTACGTGATCGAAAATCAATTTATTTCACTGATCCTGACGGCCATAAATTTGAATTCCATACAGGAACTCTTCAAGACAGACTTCAATATTATAAGCAAGCTAAAACCCACATGGATTTTAACGATTGAAAAAGTACGGGAAACAGAGTAACAGGGAATATACATATTTATCTTCTGGGGTTAATATATGGTAAAGGAGGGGGATTGCAGTTGAGAAATAAAATATTGCTCATGACAGCTGTTTTGCTATGTGTTTTTGGAACCGGGACCATTCATGCAGCAACTTCACATTTTGAGCATAAAACCGACTTTATTCTAAATGACGGAACAAAAGCGCTTTATGTAGAAAACATTAGTGATGTACCGGCAATGGATTATTTTTTAGGATACCAATTTACGATATTAGGAGTGAACACTTGTTCAGTTAACATTAAGCTTCAGCGAATGGGACTTGCAGGGGATTATACTACGTTAAGCACAAAACAATTCACCGGTAATTGGTTTGACTTTAGCGCTCACGATAAGGTTTCCATTGAACCTTATCACCGGTATCGAATATTAGCTGAAGAACATTCAGAAAACTGTGCAAGTGTTCATGTAAAAGGCCGCTATGGTGTAGAATATTTTAATTTTGATTGATGCTCACATTTTTGAAAAGAAGTGAGCTTTTTTTGCGGAATAAATTAACTAAATAAACTATGTACTAAATATTCAGTATATTTCTTTTTGCCTCGCTCAATATAAAAGAGGAGAGTATAACTCATCTTTTCACGTCCGAAAATCGAAACATTTATAAGAAAAGAACGTCTAATTTTTTAAACAGCACTTTTTTTAAAAAAGTTTCGTTAAGGAAAGAAAATTTCTTGACTTCAACAATTGAATGATGGATAATTATGGTGTAAACATGATGTTCTTTTTCCTCCTATTCAGGTTCGCACCTAAGCCAGGGCGAGCCTGCTTTTTTTAAAAAACAAAACCCCCACTCCGCAAAGGAAGAGGGGGTTTATTCTTTGTAACTGATAGTTCAATAGTTTAATGGACAGTTCTGAACACACCAATTACTTTTCCTAATATGCTGACATTCTGCAGTATGATCGGAGACATGGTTGGATTTTCAGGCTGTAAGCGAATGTGTGTATCCTCTTTATAGAAACGTTTTACCGTAGCTTCATCATCTTCTGTCATCGCCACTACGATTTCACCGTTATTCGCCGTGTTTTGCTGTTTTACAATAACATAGTCCTTATTAAGTATACCTGCGTCAATCATACTGTCACCCATGATCTCCAGCATAAACACATGCTCATCCGGAGGAACCATACGGTCAGGAAGCGGGAAGTATTCTTCAATGTTTTCAACCGCTGTAATAGGTGAGCCCGCCGTTACTTTTCCGATTACCGGTACATTAACGACTTGGCTTTTTGGAATCTCTACTTCTTCATCCAGAATTTCTATCGCTCTTGGTTTTGTCGGATCGCGTCTAATCAGCCCTTTTGTTTCCAAACGGGCCAAATGGCCGTGGACAGTAGAACTGGACGCGAGGCCGACAGCCTCTCCGATCTCTCTAACCGAAGGCGGATATCCTTTTGATTTAACCTCTGCTTTAATAAAACGGAGGATATCAAGTTGCCTTTTTGATAGCTTCGTCATTTTTTGCACCTCTAAACGTCGATTTTAAATAGATTATAGCATGATTTTCCTGACAGTACAAACATAGGTTCGAAGAAAACAATTGACAGAAACATTTGTTCGTATATACTGAAATTATAAAAAGCGAACAAACATTCTTGTCGGAGGTTGTTATCATGAATAAAGAATCTATTATTTTTGTCGGCCTGTTCACTGTGATTCTAAGCGTGGTTATCCTTCTGTTGTCATATACAAGCAGCGACCAGGAGCTTAATCAATATGTTAAAATAAAAGTTCAGTCTGGGGATACGCTCTGGTCGCTTGCTGATCAGGTGGATGACTCAAAAAAGATAAATAAAAGTGATTTTGTTGAATGGGTAGCTGAAAAAAATAATCTCCAGACGTCTGAGATTCAGCCGGGGGATGAATTGGTGATTCCATTAAAAAAGGAACACCCGGCTGCATACGAACTGGCTACTGTTAAATAGAGAGGAAAGGTAGAAAGGTGAAAGCACTCATTTATGCCCGAGTAAGCACAAATAAAGAACAGCAAGAAACCTCATTAAAGCGGCAGGAGGAGGAGCTTACGGCCATTGCTGCCGAGAACGGCATGGAAGTCGTCAAAGTGATTTCTGAAAAAGCCAGCGGATATGAAATGGACCGGGATGGTGTATTTGATTTGCTTGATCATATCAAGAATTCAAATATTGATGTGATTTTAGTTCAGGATGAAACAAGACTCGGCCGGGGAAACGCGAAAATTGCACTTCTTCATTGTATTTACAGGGAAGGTGTGAAAGTATATACGACCGCTCACAGAGGTGAGCTGGAGTTATCAGAGGCTGACTCTATGGTGCTGGAAATCGTCAGCATTGTGGAGGAATACCAGCGGAAAATCCACAACATAAAAATTAAACGCGGAATGAAACGCGCAGTGAAAAATGGTTTTAAGCCACAAAAGAACCTGAAAAACCAGCATGAAAACAGCGGAAAAGAAAGAATAGAAGTTCCGATCTCGGAGATTGTCCGGTTGAGAGCGAATAAACTGACGTTTGCTGAAATCGCGGCTACGTTGAGAGGTTTTGGCTATGATGTGTCAAAGGCGACAGTCCATCGGCGTTTTCAGGAATACATAGAGAATGAGCAGACAGGCGAGTGAATCAGTTGTAAAACTCCTCTTGTTTTAGTAGTATATAGACAAAATGCAATAAAGGAGTTTATCATGATTTCAAACGAAAAAATTGCCAGAATCAATGAACTTGCCGCAAAAGCTAAAGCTGGCGTTATTACAGAAGAAGAAAAAGCTGAACAGCAAAAGCTCCGTCAAGAGTACCTAAAAGGATTTCGTTCTTCTATGAAAAACACATTAAAAAGTGTAAAAATCATTGATCCTGAAGGCAATGACGTAACACCTGAAAAGTTAAAAAGAGAAAAAAATAATAACAGACTTCACTAATATAAGAGGAATACGGCAATATCGTATTCCTCTTTTGTATATACTACAAACAACAGCGCTTTCTTCAAGCGACAAAATTCATCAAGTTTCTCTCAAATTTAAGCTGAAACAGTTGAGAAAAAGTCGTCAGACATTTATGATGAAAGGGTACAACATATAAGGAAGGGGATTTTTATGGATACAATTGAAAAGAAATCAGTTGCTACCATTCGCACACTATCAATAGACGCTATTGAAAAAGCAAACTCTGGTCACCCTGGTATGCCTATGGGGGCAGCGCCAATGGCATATACGCTATGGACAAAATTTATGAATGTAAATCCGGCAAACCCTGGGTGGTTTAACCGCGACCGTTTTGTTTTATCTGCGGGACACGGATCAGCACTTTTATACAGCATGCTTCATTTAAGCGGGTATGATCTTAGCATTGAAGATCTTAAGGGATTCCGCCAGTGGGGCAGCAAAACACCGGGGCATCCGGAATTCGGACATACAGCCGGTGTTGATGCAACAACAGGGCCGCTTGGACAAGGAATCGCAATGGCGGTCGGAATGGCTATCGCAGAACGCCATTTAGCCGAAACTTACAACCGCGATTCATTCAATGTAGTCGATCACTATACATACAGCATTTGCGGTGACGGCGATTTAATGGAAGGTATTTCTTCTGAAGCCGCTTCACTTGCAGGCCATCTTCAGCTTGGCCGTCTGATCGTATTATACGATTCTAATGACATCTCCTTGGACGGAGATCTGGATCGTTCATTCTCTGAAAACGTGAAACAGCGTTTCGAGGCGATGAATTGGGAAGTTCTTTACGTTGAAGATGGAAACAATATTGAAGAATTATCTGCGGCAATTGAAAAAGCACGCCAAAACGACAAGAAACCTACATTGATTGAAGTAAAAACGACAATCGGTTTCGGTTCTCCTAACCGTGCCGGCACTTCCGGTGTTCACGGTGCTCCGCTTGGCAAAGAAGAAAGTAAATTAACAAAAGAAGCTTATGCATGGACGTATGAAGAAGATTTCTACGTTCCGTCAGAAGTATATGAGCATTTCGCAAAAACAGTAAAAGAATCCGGCGAGAAAAAGGAACAGGAATGGAATGACCAATTCGCTAAATATAAAGAAATTTATCCGGAACTCGCTGAACAGCTTGAGCTGGCTATCAAAGGAGAACTTCCGAAAGACTGGGATCAAGAGGTGCCTGTTTATGAAAAAGGAAGCAGTCTGGCATCCCGTGCCTCTTCAGGTGAAGTTCTGAACGGCCTTGCGAATAAAATTCCGTTCTTTGTCGGCGGTTCTGCAGACTTAGCAGGATCAAACAAAACGACGATTAAAAATTCCGGTGATTATACAGCGCTTGATTACTCAGGAAAAAATTTCTGGTTTGGTGTTCGCGAATTTGCTATGGGTGCAGCCTTAAATGGTATGGCGCTTCACGGCGGACTTCGTGTATTCGGCGGAACATTCTTTGTCTTCTCTGATTACTTGCGTCCGGCCATTCGCCTTGCAGCATTAATGGGTCTTCCTGTGACATATGTCTTTACTCACGACAGTATCGCGGTCGGTGAAGATGGACCGACTCACGAGCCGGTTGAGCAGCTTGCTTCATTACGGGCAATGCCTAACCTTTCTTTAATCCGCCCTGCAGACGGTAATGAGACAGCAGCGGCTTGGAAGCTTGCGGTGCAGAGCACAAATCACCCAACAGCGCTTGTATTGACACGTCAAAACCTTCCTACAATCGACCAAACAGCTGAAGAGGCATTGGCTGGTGTAGAAAAAGGTGCATATGTTGTTTCTAAGTCTAAAAACGAAACACCTGACGCTCTTCTCATCGCTACGGGCTCAGAGGTTGGCCTCGCAATCGAGGCACAGGCAGAATTGGCAAAAGAAAATATTGATGTTTCTGTCGTCAGCATGCCTTCAGTAGATCGTTTTGAGAAACAATCGGATGAATACAAAAACTCCGTGCTTCCGTCAGATGTGAGAAAACGTCTTGCGATTGAAATGGGCTCATCATTTGGCTGGGGCAAATACACAGGGCTTGAAGGAGACGTGCTCGGTATTGACAAATTCGGCGCCTCCGCTCCTGGCGAAACCATTATCAATGAATACGGCTTCTCAGTTGCAAACGTTGTGGATCGAGTCAAAGCATTAATCAATAAATAAGTTTTTCAAAGGGGATGAGTCAAATCATCCTCTTTTTCTTGTTTATCCGACAAAAATAGTATTGGCTGTTTAACAGTAATAGACAATTCTTTCTTCTCTTCTTTTGTATAATAGAATGCAAATGAAATGCTGCTGGAAAAGGGGATGAGAAGATGGAACGTCACTACTATACGTACCTGATCAAAGAGGAATTTGCCAATCACTATTTCGGGCGGGAATCGGTTATGTTTGATCTGTTTCAAGACTATCATTGGACAAGCCTGACGAGGCAGCAGTATGAAATGACAGAGAAACAAATTCAATATATTACGAAACCCATTCCGATTTTACATATGCATCAGCGGTTAAAAATGAATTTGAACAATACAAACTATACACAGCTGGATTATATTTATAGATTATCTCTCCCAAAAGCAAAGGGACAAGCGTCTTTTATGATGAAAGAACACATGATTGAAATTGTTGCTAACGGAGATTACGAGGCGGAAACGATATTTTTTGAAGTTCTTCGCAAAGTAAGCCCTTGCTTTCTTGCAATGGATTTCAATACGAAGCGGTATGGGTGGTTAAATCCGGTGAAAGAAAGAAATTTTGTCTAAAACCGAAGAAAAAGAGATGTAAATGTTGTATAATAGCTTTTGGTTTAGTACACTTTAAACTAGACAACATGAAGGAGGAAATAAAATGACTTTATGGGTTGGCATCCTAGTGGGCGTTGTTGCACTGCTCATAGGTGTTGCACTCGGGTTTTTTATTGCTCGTAAATATATGATGAGCTACCTTAAAAAGAATCCGCCTATTAATGAACAAATGTTACGCATGATGATGATGCAAATGGGAATGAAACCTTCTCAAAAGAAAATCAATCAAATGATGAAAGCCATGAATAATCAAACGAAATAATACGTAAAGATTATGATATAGAGAAACATGGTTATAAAATAAAAAACCCGATAAAGGGTTTTTTATTTTGCAATCATTCATCACCCGCTACTGCTCGAAGGCGCTGCTTTTGATATTGTATGAGAAGATGGTCAAGCTCCTGACTGAGTTCTATCGTAATATGAGATGTCATTCCGTTCGCCATGACAATTTGCAGCAGCTCTGCTCTTTTTTTTTCAATTTCATTTAATAGATGCTCTCTAATCACAGGGATGTATCCTTTCATACATTAGATCTTCAAAAGTGAATGTTTATATTATATCCATATTTATACTAATTTTCAAATGAGAAGGAGTACAATGTCTCAATGTCAAATTAAATTATATAAGTTTTTTTTGAAAATAGAAATCCTTCGAGTGAAAGTGTTAAAAAAATGAAATGATTTTGTCATAACTTGAAGGAATGTCAAATCATGAAGGGATGATGACATGGGAGATGTGAATTATTTTCTGACATTCGGCGCGGGATTTTTATCATTTATTTCGCCTTGCTGCCTGCCGCTTTATCCGGCTTTCCTGTCATATATTACAGGAGTCAGCATGGATGATGTGAAAACAGAGAAACTATTGCTGCAAAAAAGAAGCTTGGCCCATACGCTGTTTTTTTTGCTGGGGTTTTCAGTGATTTTTATAGCTTTAGGATATGGAACATCTTTTATTGGAACCCTGTTTAGGGATTATCATGATGCCATTCGGCAAGTTGGCGCTTTGCTTATTATTTTGTTTGGTTTTATTACGCTTGGCGTGTTTCGGCCTGAGGTTATCATGAAAGAACGCAGAGTCCATTTTAAGCATAGGCCAGGCGGTTTTTTCGGTTCCGTTTTAATCGGTATGGCTTTTGCGGCCGGATGGACGCCTTGCACCGGTCCCATTTTGGGGGCTGTTATCACATTAGCAGGTACGAATCCTGGCTCAGCGATACCGTATATGATGCTATATGTTCTCGGATTTGCCGTTCCGTTTGTATTATTGTCGTTCTTCATCACGAAACTGAAGTGGATCAGGAAGAATCAGCTTTTGATCATGAAAGCGGGCGGTGTACTTATGATTGTTATTGGGGTCTTGCTATTTTTTGACTGGATGAACTTGATCATTATTTTGCTGTCGGATCTTTTTGGTGGATTTACAGGTTTCTGACTGTTAAATTACTTTTGCACTACTACTAATCCTTTTGTTTTTGGTACAATAAGACTATTACCTGAGGAATTCGATTTTTGGAGGGGAATATGACAAGAGTTTTAGTTGTAGACGACGCCAAGTTCATGAGAGTAAAAATCAGAGAGATCTTGGAAGAGGCAAATTACATAATAGCAGGCGAGGCGGCGGACGGCGAGCAAGCGGCTGACCTGTATAAAAAACTTCGGCCGGACTTAGTGACGATGGATATAACGATGCCGGTGAAAAACGGCATTAAGGCGCTCCGTGAGATCATATCCTTTGACCCTAAAGCAAAGATAATCATGTGTACGGCAATGCGCCAGCAAAGAATTGTTACAGAAGCCATTGAACTTGGGGCCAAAGATTTTATTGTCAAACCGTTTGAGGAGTCCAAAGTATTAGAAGCTGTCAACCGCGTTATGGGAAATTGATAGTCATTTCTTTTCAAAATGGTTTTTTTTATTGTTTTGGAGTATAGTATATAGTGTCAACACTCCGAGAAAACAAAGGAATGATAAGTATGATGATTATAGTTTCATCAATTGTTGCTGTTTTAATGGCTGCAGCTGTGATGGTGGTCAGAATTAAGTCTTCCGATAAGCCCGTTTCACCGAAAAAAATCATTCTCCCGCCGATTTTTATGAGTACGGGGGCGTTAATGTTTTTATTTCCGGTTTTTTGGGTAACGGGTGAAGAGTTTTTAGAAGCGATCACTTTAGGCGTGATTTTCTCTATTTTTCTTATAAAAACTTCAAAGTTTGAAATTAAAAATAATGAAATTTACATGAAACGCTCTAAGGCATTTGTCTTTATATTAATCGGCCTTTTAGTGATCAGAATTGTGATGAAATCAATTTTAAGCACATCGGTTGATTACGGCGCACTGAGCGGAATGTTTTGGATTCTGGCTTTCGGTATGATTGTGCCGTGGAGAATCGCCATGTATCTGTCATACCGAAAACTTCAAAGCGAGCTTCAGTCAGCAGACATTCAAATGAATTAAAAAACCTTTCCTCCTTGCGGGAAAGGTTTTTTATTTAAGAAAGGCCTGATAAGGTTCAATATCGATTTTCTTGTCTCTTAGATGTTTCTTTAAAAAGGTATGGTCTCTTTTCGGAGTAGCCAGGATATAACCTTTGATAATAAGCCGCTGATCAATCGCTGCTGCGTTTTCTTTTAATGCCAGCTCTCCGATTTTTCCGGCAATTTTTGCTCGAGCTATATCTCTGAACAGCTCCGGAACAGGTGTGACCAATTCATCGAGAAATTGTTTGTTTTCATTGCTCCATAGATGTCTGCTGTTTTCAATATAGTAATCCTGCCAATCCAGCTCAGATTTGCCGTCCTCTTTTGGTAAACGCTTTAAAAACTTTCGAAACATAAAAAATCCGCCGATTGATAACAAGACAATCATCGTGATCACCCAAAACAGAATAAACCACAAAAACCAGCCTTCCAGCATCAATCATTCCCCCTTATACTAACCATATTGTATATGAAGAAAGAATAGAAGAACAATGTTTAAAAAAAATAGAAAAAAATGATAGACGTCTAGTCAAAAGAGATGGTAGATCATATTCTATTGTATAGTGAATCTGCTATTTGGCCATGGGAGAGTCACTAGAGGGTATTTGACGATAAATGGACGGAAAAAAAGTCACTTTCATTATAGGGGATGAAAGTGACTTTTGATTTTAGCTGAGAGGGAATTGAAGAGAAAAAGAAGAGCCATCATTCGTCTCTTTATTGACGGCAACTGTGAGAATTTGATTTTCGCATTCAGTCTCAATCGACTTGTCATTCAAATAAAAAGGAAGCATCATTTGTTTTTCAAGAGTCTGTTCTGAGGATTTAACCGTCAGGATGAACTCACATCCGGACAAGGTAATTGTGATTTGTGTCGGCTGTATAGCCGACAGATCTGCTTCAATAATATATTGCTGACTTGTTTCATATAGATCAATAGGTAATGTTTCGTCGTACCAGGCGAACGGATCTTCAAAAAATTGCCGAAGCCATTCCTCCATGCCATCGAAATCATTAGCATCGTTTCGTTTTGAATGGGTCATGGAAGCATTCCTCCATATATCAACCTTGCTTTAGCTTATGCAGTTGGTCAGAAATGGGTGAACGCATAAAAAAACAGACGCTAAGGTCTGCTTTTATTACATATCATGGCTTGAATTGTGCTTTTGTCTTGTGTGATTTCTGTTTTTCACTTTCTTGCTTCCGCTGAGGGGTTCCGGCTGACCCGGATTGTGTCCTTTAGGAGCGTTTTTATGCATATCTTTACTTGTATTTTTATTGGTCATAAAATGAGAACCTCCTTAAAAGAGTTCAACGTTATTGATTGGTTTTTCTTTTTTTGTTATTTTGGCGTTCTGCTTCAGTCAGTACAAGCTGATCGTTTTCTACATAGCCGGCGCCTTTGCCTTGGCTTTTCGCGTCATTCATCCCATTTATTACGTGATTTGCTTTTCGTTTGACCATCATTATCACCTCAATCATAATATGGCTTCTTTCAATGAGGAATATGAGAGAGTGCAGACAGTAAAATTTCCCGCTTTTTTGCCCTGATAAGCCGATCTTATTGTATTTAATAAAAACATTGATATTTACTTATGTATGATTTTGTTTTAATATGAAATTGTGAGAAAATTGTGATGGAATGTAATGTTCATCTGAGAATGAACTGATCTGAAGGGGGATTTTGGAGAATGGCAAACGAGCAAAAAACTGCAGCACAAGACGTTTTCCAAGCGAGAAAATCGTTTACTACAAATGGGAAAACTTATCATTACTACTCTTTGAAAGCATTGGAAGATTTGGGGATCGGAAATGTGTCGAAGCTTCCTTATTCCATTAAAGTTCTTTTAGAATCTGTATTGCGTCAAGTGGACGGATTCGTCATCAAAAAAGAACACGTGGAAAATTTGGCAAAATGGGGAACTGCCGAGTTAAAGGAAATCGATGTTCCGTTTAAACCATCACGCGTTATTTTACAAGATTTCACTGGGGTACCGGCAGTAGTTGACCTTGCTTCATTACGTAAAGCAATGGCAGCTGTCGGCGGAGATCCTGACAAAATCAACCCTGAGATTCCTGTTGATCTTGTCATCGACCACTCTGTACAGGTTGATAAAGCGGGCACAGAAGATGCTCTGGCTATTAATATGGACTTGGAATTCGAAAGAAATGCAGAGCGTTACAAATTTTTAAGCTGGGCAAAGAAAGCGTTTAATAACTACCAGGCAGTACCGCCAGCAACAGGTATCGTTCACCAGGTAAACCTTGAGTTCTTGGCAAGTGTTGTCCACGCAGTCGAAGAAGACGGAGAACTGATTACGTATCCTGATACGCTGGTAGGAACTGACTCGCATACAACAATGATTAACGGAATCGGTGTTCTCGGCTGGGGTGTCGGCGGAATTGAAGCGGAAGCCGGAATGCTTGGGCAGCCTTCTTATTTCCCTGTTCCTGAGGTAATCGGCGCGAAACTCGTCGGAAAGCTTCCGAATGGAACAACAGCCACTGACTTGGCGTTAAAAGTGACACAAGTACTGCGTGAAAAAGGCGTAGTCGGTAAATTTGTTGAGTTCTTCGGACCGGGAGTTGCTGAACTGCCGCTGGCAGACCGTGCGACAATCGCTAACATGGCTCCGGAATACGGTGCAACATGCGGATTCTTCCCTGTAGATGAAGAAGCTCTAAATTATCTGCGTTTGACAGGCCGCGATGCTGAACATATTGACGTAGTAGAAGCATACTGCAGAAGCAACGGCTTGTTCTATACTCCAGATGTAGAAGACCCGCAATTTACTGATGTCGTTGAAATTGATTTGTCTAAAATTGAAGCAAACCTTTCCGGTCCAAAACGTCCTCAGGATTTGATTCCGCTTTCTGCTATGCAGGAAACGTTTAAAAAGCACTTAGTCAGCCCTGCGGGTAACCAAGGATTCGGATTAAACGCCGAAGAGGAAGACAAAGAAATTAAATTTAAATTGCTTAACGGCGAAGAAACAGTCATGAAAACAGGTGCAATCGCTATTGCTGCGATTACAAGCTGTACAAATACATCTAACCCATACGTCTTAATCGGCGCCGGCCTTGTGGCGAAAAAAGCGGTTGAATTAGGACTCAAAGTGCCTAACTACGTGAAAACATCACTTGCACCGGGTTCTAAGGTTGTTACAGGATATCTTGTTAATTCAGGCCTTCTTCCATACATGAAAGAGCTTGGTTTTAACCTCGTCGGATACGGATGTACAACATGTATCGGAAACTCAGGTCCGCTTTCACCGGAAATTGAAGAAGCAGTTGCGAAAAATGACCTGTTGATTACGTCTGTTCTTTCTGGAAACCGTAACTTCGAAGGACGTATTCATCCGCTTGTGAAAGGTAACTATCTTGCTTCTCCGCCGCTTGTAGTAGCTTATGCGCTGGCTGGAACAGTGAACATTAACCTGAAGACGGATCCGATCGGTGTCGGAAAAGACGGACAAAAAGTGTACTTCAACGATATTTGGCCGTCAATGGACGAAATTAATTCACTTGTTAAACAAACTGTTACACCGGAGCTCTTCCGCAAGGAGTACGAAACAGTATTCGATGACAACAAACGCTGGAATGAGATTGAGACAACAGATGAAGCGCTATACAAATGGGATAATGAGTCAACTTATATCCAAAACCCGCCATTCTTCGAAGAAATGTCAGTTGAACCAGGCAAGGTTGAACCTTTAAAAGGCCTTCGTGTTGTCGGTAAATTCGGCGATTCAGTCACAACCGACCATATCTCTCCTGCAGGGGCAATCGGAAAAGATACACCTGCCGGAAAATACTTGCAAGCAAAAGGTGTGTCACCTCGTGACTTTAACTCCTACGGTTCACGCCGCGGAAACCATGAGGTTATGATGAGAGGAACATTTGCAAACATCCGCATCAAAAACCAAATCGCGCCGGGCACAGAAGGCGGATTTACAACGTACTGGCCGACTGGTGAAGTGACATCAATCTATGATGCCTGCATGAAATATAAAGAAGATAAAACAGGCCTTGCCATCTTAGCGGGCAAAGATTATGGTATGGGATCTTCCCGTGACTGGGCTGCAAAAGGAACAAACCTGCTCGGCATTAGAACTGTAATTGCTGAGAGCTTTGAAAGAATTCACAGAAGTAACCTGGTATTCATGGGTGTGCTCCCGCTTCAATTTAAACAAGGTGAAAATGCGGATACACTCGGCTTAAGCGGTAAAGAAGTGATCGAGGTGGATGTTGATGAAAGCGTACGCCCTCGTGATATCGTTACAGTAAGAGCAATTGATGAAGACGGAAGTGTAAAAACATTTGAAGCACTTGTGCGCTTCGATAGTGAAGTTGAAATTGATTATTACCGCCATGGCGGAATTCTGCAAATGGTGCTTCGCGAAAAAATGAAGCAATCATAATGTATGAAGAAGAGAAGGCAGCCTGCTTTCTCTTCTTTTTATGAAATAAGATAGCTCCGGGGGTGAATTTATGCTGAAAAAATGGGTGGCAGGAATCCTGTTGATTGGGCTTGCCGGATACATGTGCTGGAACATCTATCAGCAATTTAGCAAAAAAGAAATAGGCATTGAAGAGGGACAGCAAGCGCCTGACTTCACTCTGAAAACGCTATCAGGAGAAAGGACCTCTTTATCAGATGTCAAAGGCAAAAAAGTTCTGCTTAACTTCTGGGCAACTTGGTGCAAACCGTGCCGACAGGAAATGCCGGCGATGGAGGAACTGCAAAAGGAGCACTCAGATGTAGCGGTTATTGCAGTTAATTTCACTTCAGCTGAGAAAAGCGAGAAACAGGTGCAAACCTTTGCTGATACGTATCATTTAACCTTCCCCATTTTGATTGATAAAAAAGGAATTAATGCTGACTATAATGTGTTTTCATACCCAACTACGTATATTTTAGATGAAAAAGGCGTGATTCAAGACATACATATCGGGACCATGACAAAAAAAGAGATGAAAGAAAAACTGGATCTTCATTAGATTCAGTTTTTTTATGTGCAAACATGCTTACAAATTTTCAGAATTGGAAAAAATAAAAGAATACGCGGAGGTGAGAAGAGTGAAGAAGATGAGAAAACGTTCTTTTCATGAGCTCGTCATGGAAAACAAAAAAGAGCTGATGACGAATACGGAATATTTAAATCAGCTTGAGGAAAAGCTTGAACAGCGATTTAAGCAAAAATAACCTTTAATTTGTATTCATGTTTGCCCCTCCTTTTGAGAATCCTATTTGTTGAGGAGGGATAAACATGGGAAACAACAAGAAAAACGGTCAGCCTCAATATGCTCCAAGCCACTTGGGTACAAAGCCTGTTAAATATAAACGCAATAAAGGGGAAAAAATGCACGATACTTCTGGTCAGCAGCCAATTATCATGCAGACGAAAGGCGAATAGCGCCGGATTGATTTTATTCTAGGAGGTCCATCCAATGACAAAAAACCAAAATCAATATCAGCAGCCCAATCCTGACGACCGTTCCGATAACGTAGAGAAACTGCAGGATATGGTCCAAAATACAATCGAAAATATAGAAGAAGCAAAGGAATCAATGGAGTTTGCTTCAGGAGAAGATAAGCAGCGCATCAAAGAAAAAAACGCAAGACGGGAAGAGAGCATCGAAGCATTTCGCAATGAAATTCAAGACGAATCCGAAGCGAGAGAAAACGGATACCGTTCGTAAAAACCAGGGAAACCTGGTTTTTTTCTTTCTGATTTGGATGTGGTAAAATGGGGCTAAACTGATTAAGGGAGCAGAGTATCTTGCATGTATCAAAAACAGAAATAGAAGTGCGTTACGCCGAAACAGATCAAATGGGGATCGTGTATCATGCGAATTATCTTGTTTGGATGGAGGTCGGAAGGACGGCACTCATTAAAGACCTAGGCTTTTTGTACAGTGATATGGAAAAGAAAGGCGTGCTTTCTCCAGTCGTTGATATCAATATTTCCTACAAAAAACCCCTCCACTATGGAGAAACTGCGGTGGTGCACACATGGATTGAGGAATACAACGGCTTTAAAACCATATATGGCTACCATATTTATAATCCGGCTGGTGAGCTATCTATTCAAGCGAAATCATCTCATATTTGTGTGGATAAAGAAAGTTTTAAACCGATTCAGTTTCGTAAGGCTTTCCCCGATTGGCACGCAGCATATGAAAAGGCCAAAAAATAGGAAGTGAATGACATATGGCATTTGGCGTGAAACGGGAGGAAGTTAACCGCTGGAAGAAGGCAGTCAAAAGAGGGGAAATCGCATTTTTAACACATTATTGGCTGGATGACCGTTTCCCCGAATCTAAAACCGTGACAAAAGCAGGCTGTGCAGATATTGATAAGCTGGTTCAATGGGGTGCGGCGTACGGTTTGAAGGAAGAATGGATACATAAAAAAAGCGAATTTCCCCACTTTGATCTTTTGGGCGAGACGCAAAAATATATCTTAGAACAAGAAAATCTGACCGACCATCTCACTCGTTTTCATTTATAAAAAAGAACGCATATAATATGCGTTCTTTTTCTTAATGGTATTCAAATACAGGCTCATCAGCAGACTCTGAATAGCTGACGAGAAGATCATGGTTGTCAAAGTACCAAAGATCACTTTCTTCAATAAAGAAGGTGATGCCGCCGACTTCTGCCGTGACTCCTGCTTCTTGAGGAGCATCTTTCGCCACTCCGAGAGAAAAGCCTTTTTGAACGTTGCTGCAGCCGCCATAGCGGACGAAAAATCGAACTTGGTCTCCGTTTTGTAAATCGAGCTCTTCTTTATACCAATTCAGCGCGTCTTCGTTAACTGTCATATTCATAACAGGACCCCCTTTTCCCTTTGTTATCATTTGATTTTCTCTATTATAAACGTATAAGGCTATCTCGTGTCAAAATAGAAGTTTTTTAAACATTTATAACCATTTGACTTTAGGTTCTGTTTTATTGATAATTCGTTTGATATTCGCCCGGTGCCTGTATATTACAAAAACAGTAAGCAGCGTGACGACAATCAATAAATACTTATCATGTACAAAGAGACTATATATGATAGTATATATCCCTGTTAACATTGATGACAGAGAGACAAATTTAGTCAAGTATAAAAAGATGAAAAAGACCGCAACCATTGTAATGAATAACAGAGGTGCATAAAACAGCAAGACGCCTCCCGAAGTTGCTACGGCTTTGCCGCCTTTAAATTTGGCGAACACAGGAAACACATGGCCAAGAACCGCTATGACTCCCGCAAGGAGCGGATGAATATCAACATGCATGAGGTAAGGCAATGCAGCTGCCAGTGTCCCTTTTAAAATATCTCCGGCTATGACAACCGAACCAGCTTTTACGCCCAGTGTACGGAACGCGTTGGTAGCGCCTAAGTTTCCGCTTCCATGCTCCCGAATATCAATTCCCTTGGCAAGCTTACCTACGATTAAGCCAGATGGAATACTGCCTATCAAGTAGGCCAAAATAATCAATAAAGCAATTAACATCTACATTTCTCCTTTTTCAATGTCCCTAATCTCTATTTTAACATGAGATGTCATGATCTGATGATAAGTTTTTTTGTAAAGTTTGCTTACAAATCTAATCAGCCATACATCATATTTTGATTTCTTCCTTTTCGGTCGTGTAGAATAAACAAAAAGGAGTGGTCTATCATGCAAAACCCTTCAAAAGCGGAAATCAAAGAAATTCTTGATGGAAGTAAGAGAATAGCGGTAGTCGGGCTTTCAGACCGTCCCGATAGAACATCGTATATGGTATCAAAAGCGATGCAGGATGCGGGATACGAAATCATACCAGTAAATCCGACGATCGAAGAAGCGCTTGGTGTAAAAGCCGTATCATCGTTAAAAGAAATTGACGGTCCGATTGATATCGTAAATGTATTCAGACGTTCAGAACAGCTTCCTGATGTCGCTAAAGAGTTTCTGGAGACAGATGCCCCGGTATTTTGGGCGCAGCAAGGCCTGGTGAACGAAGAGGCTTATCAGATGCTGAAGGAAGATGGCAGAACGGTCATCATGGATCTGTGCATAAAAGTGGCACACGCTGTAACAAAATAGGTGCAGAGCTGCAAAAATCCTTGTGAATTCAAGGATTTTTGCTTTTTCATGTAAAGATATTGTTTGCGAATTACTGTGAAACAGATACAATAAAGCTTGAACAGCTTTTTTTGAATGCCTTGCTAAGCTGGGTTCCGGCCGTTCGATTTGCGAAGGTCCGCTGCTTTATATATAATAAACAAACATACGTTCTCATCTCGGAAAAACAGCACTTTTGGATGTTTTACGGAATGATTCGTTAGCTGTATGTTGAGAATGGGATTACATTGGTTATAATGAAGAGTCCAAGGCAGAAGCGCACCGGGGCAAGGATTATGAAAAATACTTTTATACAATTGACAAGTAACAATGAAAAAGAGAATGTTAGTTTTTTGAAAGGGGTTTGTACGTTTGGCTAGAAAACAGCAATTTGATTACAACGAAGATGCCATACAGGTGCTGGAAGGCCTTGAAGCCGTAAGGAAAAGGCCGGGTATGTATATTGGCTCAACCGACGCGAGAGGCTTGCATCACTTGGTTTATGAAATTGTAGATAACTCCGTCGATGAGGTACTTGCCGGCCATGGAGATCACATTATCGTTAAAATACATAAAGACAACAGTATTTCTGTACAGGATAGAGGCCGCGGCATGCCGACTGGAATGCATAAACTCGGCAAACCAACCCCTGAGGTCATTTTAACGGTGCTTCACGCAGGCGGAAAATTCGGTCAAGGCGGTTATAAGACAAGCGGAGGGCTTCACGGCGTCGGCGCGTCTGTCGTGAATGCTTTATCTGAATGGCTGACGGTTACGATTGAGCGGGACGGCTTCGTCTATCAGCAGCGTTTTGAAAACGGAGGTAAACCGGTCACATCTCTCGAAAAGATTGGCAAAACGAAAAAGACAGGCACACTTACTCACTTTAAGCCTGATCCGACAATGTTCAGCACAACAACTTATAATTTTGAAACGCTTTCTGAACGCTTACGGGAATCAGCGTTTTTATTAAAAGGATTAAAAATTGAACTGATTGACGAGCGGAACGGCCAGCGTGAAGTCTTTTATTATGAGAACGGAATAGAAGCGTTTGTTGCTTACTTAAATGAGGAAAAGGATGCCCTGTCTGAAGTGGTCTCGTTTGAAGGAGAGCACCATTCCATCGAAGTGGATTTTGCGTTCCAGTTTAACGACGGCTATTCAGAAAATATCCTGTCGTTTGTTAACAACGTCAGAACAAAAGACGGCGGAACTCATGAGTCAGGTGCAAAGACAGCGATGACGAGAGCCTTTAATGAATATGCGAGAAAAGTGGCTTTGCTGAAAGAAAAGGATAAAAACCTTGAAGGCACAGATATAAGGGAAGGGCTTTCAGCTATAATCTCTGTCCGTATTCCTGAAGAACTTCTTCAATTTGAAGGACAAACAAAAGGAAAACTCGGCACAAGCGAAGCAAGATCTGCTGTAGACACAATCGTATCAGAACAGCTTGCTTACTTTTTAGAGGAAAATCGGGACACCGCTACTCTTCTTGTGAAAAAAGCAATAAAGGCGAGCCAGGCGCGAGAAGCGGCTCGTAAAGCCCGGGAAGAAGCCAGAAGCGGCAAAAAACGAAAAAAATCAGAAGCGACATTAAGCGGTAAGCTGACACCTGCGGGTTCGAGAAATCCGGCAAAAAATGAATTGTATCTCGTTGAGGGTGACTCTGCGGGTGGTTCAGCAAAGCAGGGAAGAGACCGTAGATTCCAAGCGGTTCTGCCATTGCGCGGTAAAGTCATTAATACGGAAAAAGCAAAGCTTGCTGATATCTTTAAAAACGAAGAGATTAATACGATCATTCATGCCATCGGCGGCGGTGTCGGGGCTGATTTTTCAGTCGAAGACATTAACTACGATAAAATCATCATTATGACGGATGCCGATACTGACGGCGCTCATATTCAAGTACTGCTTTTAACCTTTTTCTATCGCTATATGAAGCCGCTCATTGAGAATGGAAAGGTATTTATTGCACTGCCTCCTTTATATAAGGTCAGCAAAGGCAGCGGGAAAAAAGAAATTATTGAATATGCATGGTCTGATGAAGAGATGGATGATGTACTGAAAAAAGTCGGCAAGGGCTATACAATCCAGCGATACAAGGGTCTTGGTGAGATGAACGCAGATCAGCTGTGGGAAACGACGATGAATCCGGAATCCCGTACGCTTGTAAGGGTTAAAATTGACGACGCGGCACGTGTTGAGAGACGCGTGACAACATTAATGGGCGATAAAGTAGAGCCGCGCAGAAAGTGGATTGAGAAAAACGTAGCTTTCGGCTTGGATGAAGAAAGCAATATTTTAGAAAATGAAAACTTATCGGTCGCTGAGGAGGTTTAATGATTGTCACAGCCAGAATTATTTCATGATTTACCATTAGAAGAGGTGATCGGCGACCGTTTTGGACGCTATAGTAAATATATTATTCAAGACAGGGCGCTGCCTGATGCGCGCGACGGTTTAAAGCCCGTACAGCGCAGAATTCTGTATGCGATGCATACGGACGGAAATACATTTGATAAAAATTTCAGAAAAGCGGCCAAAACGGTCGGTAATGTCATCGGTAACTACCATCCGCACGGTGACAGTTCGGTGTATGAAGCAATGGTGCGGATGAGCCAGGATTGGAAAGTGCGGAATGTATTAATTGAAATGCACGGGAATAACGGAAGTATAGATGGAGATCCTCCGGCGGCCATGCGTTACACAGAAGCGAAGTTGTCTTCTATTGCATCAGAGCTTCTGCGGGATATTGACAAAAATACTGTTGAATTTGTCCCAAACTTTGATGATACAAGCAAGGAGCCTGTTGTACTTCCGGCTATGTTCCCTAACTTGCTGGTCAACGGTTCTACCGGTATATCTGCAGGATACGCGACTGATATACCGCCTCATCATTTAGGAGAGGTCATTGATGCTGTTATTAAACGCATTCAAATGCCGTCATGCTCTGTAGACGATCTCATGGAAGTGATCAAAGGGCCCGACTTTCCGACAGGCGGAATTATCCAGGGCGTTGATGGCATTAGAAAAGCCTACGAAACCGGAAAAGGGAAAATTATTATCCGCGGAAAAGCTGAGATCGAAACGATCAGAGGCGGACGTGAGCAAATTGTGATTACAGAAATTCCGTTTGAAGTCAATAAAGCCAACCTTGTGAAAAAAATGGACGAGTACCGTATTGATAAAAAGGTTGAGGGCATCTCCGAGGTTCGAGACGAAACAGACCGAACCGGCCTTAGAGTGGTCGTAGAACTAAAGAAAGAAGCAGATGCCAAGGGCATTTTGAATTACTTATATAAAAATACTGATTTACAGATTACGTATAACTTTAATATGGTGGCGATCCACAACCGCCGTCCAATGCTGATGAGTCTGCCAGCTATTTTAGATGCATACATCGGCCACCAAAAAGAAGTTGTCACAAACCGATCCGTTTACGAGCTTCAAAAAGCAAAAGACAGACATCACATTGTAGAAGGTCTTATGAAGGCTTTATCGATCTTGGATGAAGTCATCGCAACGATTCGCTCCTCTAGCGATAAACGTGACGCCAAAAACAATTTAATGGCGAAATATGAATTCACTGAGCCTCAGGCTGAAGCTATCGTGTCCTTGCAGCTATATCGTTTAACAAATACCGATATCACAGCGCTCAAGGAAGAGGCTGAAGAGCTCAGCAAAAATATTGAAGAGCTTGAATCGATTTTGAGCAATGATAAAAAGCTGTTAAAGGTCATTACAAACAGCTTAAAAGCGCTGAAAAAGAAATATGCGGACACGAGACGCTCTGTCATTGAAGAAAAAATTGAGGAAATCAAAATTAATCTTGAAGTCATGGTTGCCTCTGAGGATGTATACGTGACCGTTACAAAAGATGGCTACTTAAAGCGCACAAGCCAGCGTTCCTTTGCCGCTTCAAACGGACAGGATTTTGGAATGAAGGACACAGACAGGATGCTGCACCAGTTTGAAATGAATACGACAGATGTGCTGCTGCTGTTCACGAATAAGGGAAGCTATATCTATTGTCCGGTTCACCAGCTGCCTGATATCAGATGGAAGGACATGGGCCAGCACTTTTCTAACATAATCACGATTGAACGTGACGAAACGATTGTAAAGGCCATACCGATAAAAGAGTTTGATCCATCTGCTTATCTTTTATTCTTCACGAAAAACGGCATGGTGAAAAAGACAGAACTCACCCATTACAAAGCACAGCGTTATTCTAAAGCACTTGTGGCGTTAAATCTAAAGGGTGAAGACGAGCTGATTGATGTACATGTGACAAATGGTGACAGTCAGATCTTGATGGCGACACATCTCGGATATGGCCTATGGTTTGGAGAAGATGAAGTAAATGTTGTGGGCGCACGTGCAGCTGGCGTTAAAGGAATTAACTTGAAAGATGGAGACTTTGTTGTGTCAGGAGAAATTCTGAATGAGTCTGATTCTCTCGTATTGTTTACACAGCGGGGAGCGGTCAAACGTATGAGTCTTTCTGAGTTTGAAAAGACCTCCCGTGCAAAACGGGGAGTCGTTATGCTACGTGAACTGAAGAAAAATCCGCATCGTGTCGTTTCGCTGTTCGCGTGCGGACTTGATGAGCGGTTTATGGCAGAGACGGAAAAAGGGGACAGAAAAGAACTGCAGGCTAAAGAGCTGCGAACAAACGACAGATACAGCAATGGTTCATTCTTTATTGATGAAGAAGAATCAGGCAAGGTCACAGCTGTCTGGCGTCTTACAACTGAATAATCATTAAAAAACCCGCCCACATATCGTGAGCGGGTATATTTTGTTTTCATCAGCTTTCATGGCTGGTGAATAAGTCTGTCACGGCATGAATGACTTCAATACCTTGCCATACAAATAAGTTCAGCGCTGTGAAAGAGAACAAGCCTAAAATCACCATTCTTAAGATAAACAACATGTTAACAGCCTCCTCATATTTTCGTTATATATTCGGGTGATGTTGAACATGAAGTTTGTCGAAATAAGACGATTGATAAAATTTGGCCAGTATAAAGCTTTTTCTTCGCTGCCGTCTCCGGGAGTAACATATATCTTTGTTTTCCGCGGTCATCAGCAGCACAGCCATTGAGAAGGCAGTCAGCGCAAAAGCTCCGGTGATGGATTTCTTTTCATCATCTGCATTTTGGCCAGCTTTCATCTCATGCATTTCCTGCTGGTCGGCTACCGCTTTATAATGATGGCCAATATCAAAGGCGTGGGGAATTGAGAACAAATGAAAACTGGCAATCGCCAAAAATAAGATGGACGCTTTAAGTATCGTTACTTTTTTCAAATGATCTCCCCCCCTTCGATATTACTGAATATTTTTATAATGATACCCCAGACCATCTTAAAAGTAAACCTGATTTATTAAATTTAAAAATAAAATTCACTTTGTTAAGTATATATCGTTTCAGTTCCTTTTTAAAGTGAAATGTCTTTTATTAGTATATGTATACCCGATCTAGGGTGTGATTCAAAACATATTTTAAAGATATGTTTGCAGCTCAAAAATTATCACGATATACACCCTAAGGTTAGGGAGAAACAAGCGGAGAATGAATAGAAAGGGAGACTCTTTTTATTGATTTCTAATGATTTTATTCATAGAAAATAAAAAATCAAACTAACATAATATTCTTCCGAAAAAACTTTCTAATTCGACATATTGTGATATAATAATACTCGTTGTGTTAAAAAATCTAACATCAAAAATGAATTCAGCATGAATTGCAAAAACGGGAGGTAAGTATGGAGTCTTTTTTCAGCAAAATGATTAATATTCCAAGTGCCTTTATTTGGGATTATTTAGTCTATATTTTAGTAGGGCTTGGATTATTTTTTACAATTCGTTTTGGTTTTATCCAATTCCGATATTTTATTGAAATGTTTAGAATAGTAGGTGAGAAGCCTGAAGGAAATAAAGGCGTTTCATCTATGCAGGCGTTCTTTATTTCTGCGGCATCCCGAGTTGGTACAGGAAATTTGACTGGTGTGGCCTTAGCAATTGCGACAGGCGGACCAGGAGCTGTATTTTGGATGTGGGTTGTAGCTGCTGTAGGGATGGCTTCAAGCTTTGTTGAGAGTACGTTAGCGCAGCTTTATAAGGTGAGAGACGGGGAGGATTTCCGCGGCGGACCGGCCTACTATATCCAAAAGGGTCTTGGAGCTAGATGGCTCGGCATTGTATTCGCTGTTTTAATTACTGTATCGTTCGGTTTAATCTTTAACGCTGTTCAAACTAACACAATAGCGGGTGCCTTAGATGGCGCTTTTCATGTGAATAAAACAGCAGTAGCCATCGTTCTTGCTGTTTTAACTGCGTTTATTATTTTTGGCGGTTTAAAACGTATTGTGGCGGTATCACAATTAATTGTTCCGGTAATGGCAGGCATTTATATTCTTATTGCTTTATATGTAGTGATTACTAACATTTCTGCATTCCCAGGAATTATCGCAACAATTGTCAAGAACGCTTTCGGCTTCGAACAAATTGTCGGCGGCGGTTTAGGAGGCATCATTATAACCGGCGCAAAACGGGGACTATTCACTAACGAAGCAGGAATGGGAAGCGCGCCGAATGCAGCTGCGACAGCTCATGTTTCGCACCCGGCAAAACAGGGTCTTATTCAGACATTGGGTGTATTTTTCGATACATTTATTGTCTGTACATCTACTGCGTTTATCGTATTACTTTACAGCGTAACGCCAAAAGGTGACGGTATTCAAGTAACACAGGCTGCATTAAATCACCATATTGGAAGCTGGACGCCGACTTTTATAGCCATCGCAATGTTCTTGTTTGCATTCAGTTCAGTTGTCGGAAACTATTATTATGGTGAGACAAACATTGAATTTATTAAAACTAGCAAGCTATGGCTGAATATTTACCGTATCGCGGTTATTTTTATGGTTGTTTACGGATGTATGGCAGACTTTCAACTTGTTTGGGACATGGCGGATCTCTTTATGGGGCTCATGGCGCTGATTAACTTAGTTGTGATCACACTGCTGTCAAACGTAGCATACAAAGTCTATAAAGATTACGCGAAACAGCGCAAACAAGGACTTGATCCTGTGTTTAAAGCGAAAAATATCCCAGGACTGAAACACGCTGAAACTTGGGAAGAAGAGAAACAAGAAGCATAATTTATAAAGAATACGGCTGCATTCAAGTCATTGAATGCAGCTTTTTATTTGCCGAAAAAAAGCGGAATCTTTTGATTTCATCAAAAAATAACGTGTAAAGTCCTGAACAAGCACTTTTATCCCCTGATATACACGTGTCAGCTGTATAAGAAGCAACACAAAAAGAGTCAATTGACAGGCTTTTTTGCCGTCTAAAAACAAGAAATTAGGTTGATAGACAATCATGAGAAAGATTTTTACAATGAGTCCGTGTTTAAAAAAAGAAAGGGAGGGAGAGCGGCAGCTAATAGGCAGACATTTTACATGATTATTTGGAGGAGGAGAGAATGCTATATGAAACGTTCAGTCTCTATCTTTATCGCTTGTTTATTAATGACAGTATTAACAATTAGCGGTTTCGCAGTACCGGAAGCCTCTGCAGCAGGGGCGAAAACGCCTGTAGCCCTTAATGGGCAGCTTAGTATCAAAGGTACTCAGCTAGTCAATCAAAACGGAAAACCGGTGCAGCTGAAGGGGATCAGCTCACACGGTTTGCAGTGGTTCGGCGATTATGTCAATAAAGACACTTTAAAATGGCTAAGAGACGATTGGGGAATTACCGTCTTCCGGGCGGCAATGTACACGGCTGACGGCGGTTATATAGAGAATCCGTCTGTGAAAAATAAAGTCAAAGAAGCTGTTGAAGCGGCAAAAGAGCTCGGAATATATGTCATCATTGACTGGCATATTTTAAATGATGGCAATCCAAATCAAAATAAAGAGAAGGCAAAAGAATTCTTTAAGGAAATGTCAAGCCTTTACGGAAGCTCACCAAACGTTATATATGAAATTGCTAATGAACCGAACGGTGATGTAAATTGGAAGCGCGATATCAAACCGTATGCGGAAGAAGTGATTTCCGTTATCCGTAAAAATGACCCGGATAACATCATTATTACCGGAACAGGCACTTGGAGCCAGGATGTCAACGATGCTGCGGATGATCAGCTTAAGGATGCAAACGTCATGTACGCGCTTCATTTTTATGCCGGTACACACGGCCAGTTTTTAAGGGATAAAGCGGACTATGCGCTCAGCAAAGGAGCTCCGATTTTTGTAACGGAATGGGGGACGAGTGACGCTTCCGGAAATGGAGGGGTATACCTTGACCAGTCGAGGGAATGGCTGAATTATCTCGACAGCAAGAAAATCAGCTGGGTAAACTGGAACCTTTCTGATAAGCAGGAATCATCCTCAGCTTTAAAGCCGGGGGCATCTAAAACAGGCGGCTGGCCGTTATCAGATTTATCCGCTTCAGGGACATTTGTAAGAGAAAACATCCGCGGCTCCCAAAATTCGAGAGAAGACAGATCTGAGACGCCAAAGCAAGAGAAACCCGCACAGGAAAACAGCATCTCTGTGCAATACAGAACAGGGGATGGAAGTGTGAACAGCAACCAAATCCGTCCTCAGATCAATGTGAAAAACAACAGCAAGACCACCGTTAACTTAAAAAATGTAACTGTCCGCTACTGGTATAACACGAAAAACAAAGGCCAAAACTTCGACTGTGATTACGCGAAGATCGGATGCAGCAATGTGACGCACAAGTTTGTGACATTACATAAACCTGTAAAAGGTGCAGATGCCTATCTGGAACTTGGGTTTAGAAACGGGACGCTGTCACCGGGAGCAAGCACCGGAGAAATTCAAATTCGTCTTCACAATGAGGACTGGAGCAATTATTCACAAGCCGGGGATTATTCTTTTTTCCAGTCAAATACGTTTAAAGATACAAAAAAAATCACATTATATAATAACGGAAAACTGATTTGGGGAACAGAACCCAAATAGTGACTGTTTTGACGGACATCACAATTGGTGTCCGTTTTCATTATCTAACAAGCGGCAGAACAAGGAGGTACAAGCTGTGGACGAAACATTGAAACAGTATATGTTGCTGTTCAAACAAAACAGCGACTTGGTTAACGGACCGGACTATCCAGGAAAGGAAAAAGATATCCAAAACCAAAAAGAACAGATTGAAGCCTACGAAAAACTTCTGCAGCAAGGCTTTACCAGCGATTATGATTATGATGAGTTTGCTGATTCGGTGATCAAATGCGCATACGGTGATATGACATTGGAAGAGCTGGAAGCCGTATATTATGGGTTGACTTCGCCATTTTAAAGTTTCTTAATAAGACTTCCTGAAGCTCAGGCATTTGACACTTGAAATAAAAGCAATCGAAATTGGCCAACCTGCAAGTAATTTTCTTATTCTGTCTCACTAACTTAAGTATACTTTGTTATTGAGACAGAATTTCTTTGAAATTAATTACTTCCTAGAATATATATTATGTTAACTAAAATAAGTCGTAAATCCACACCATTGTTGTTCAGCCTCTCTTATGCCAGGATTATTATCTGTATAAGAAAAAAACTTTAAAGTAGCTCGCGAAAACAATAATTGTTTAGGTGCAATGAAATTTGACAAATCATTGCACCCTTGAGCTTGTAATAATAATCTATTTCGTCAGTTGATTTTTTTAATTGTTTTGCCGCTTCCAATGCCCAATTCGGTTATGTCACTTGTTGCTGGTCTTCTTGATCAAGTCCACGCCATCGTATGCCAGACTCTCCACACTTGCAGCCTTCTGCAGTATGTAATGATCAAAAAAGTTCTTCGTATAGTCTGTAACAAGATTTCGCATCTCTATAGCATCCCGTTCGCCTCTGAGTTCCTCATTAACACTGGTAAACACGATGTCGCAGTAATCTAAATGCGCAACACGATCAACAGAGAAATAATAGGTTTCCATGCTATTGTTATCGCCAATTATCGCATTCATGTTATAGTTAGGTTCACAAAACAGTAGCAAAAAGGGTTTCTTAAGGTCGCTGTCGAGAAGGCCGAACGCACCGCTATCCAAGCCAATCCCGCAGGCGAACCGGTCGTCGTCCCGGCAAACAATCGCCGTCGTAGGCCCTCCATAAGAATGTCCGACTATGCCCATGCCGATGTCAAGCAACAATCTGCCCTTAAAGATGGAATTCAGCTCTCCAGAGTCCAGTTTGTAAAGATAATCGGCTACATACCTTACATCTTCTGCCTGTAATTCACTATACTCTGTTAACTTGGCAAGTATCGGCAGTGTAAGCAAGTTATGGCACATCTCAATGGCAGTTTCATCGTCAGGCCGCATCTCCATCTTACCAGCCAACGCCAGCATCTCCGTATCTTCAGAAAACGCCATAATGACATCCGAAAAATCCTTTGATACATTAAACAGGCGCCCATCTTTACGCTTATACATTGTGCTATTCTGATGGCCGATGCTTACCACAACATATCCCATGCTTGCCAAGTCTGTACAGATCACTGTACCCCATTCTGGAGAACCGCCACCGCCGCAAACATAGAATAACACCGGATAGCGCTTTTCCTTCCCGGAGAGAGCAATGTCGTCGTAACACTGGGTCTTGATATCTATAGAGAAAACATCCTTCCCTTTAAGATACGCAGTGACAAGTGGCTGCTCATTAAACATCTCGTAGACTTCAGGAAACATGTACGTTGATGTAGTCTTCCCTTCGCTGCTGTCAGATGGATAATACACAAACGCCGTCAGTTCTCTTTTTGAGTGATCTGATGCCGTGTACTCAACATCCATCTGGGTTCGACCGACAGTATAGCCGCCAATTGGTTCTGGAAATGCGTCATAAGTTTTCACTTTCTTGTTCCCCCTTCATTAATAAAAGTGGCGAATGTGAAATACATACATTGCGCTATAAGCGCTTTTCAAAACTGTTTTAGGGTCTGTTTCAACAAGAACCCAAAAATCGTATTCTAGTTCACTGAACAAGCGAACATTCCTTTTTAGTTAAGGACTATATAATTCCCAATAATTATTTCCAAACTTGCTGCTTCTTTTCATGTTAATGAGCGAATACATGTGTACACCTCTTTTAACAAGATTTTTCTATAAAATTTCGACAAGGTTCTACAATACCCTTCTATAAATATTCATAATATCTCAGTGATAGTGCATCGGTCGTTCAGAATGGATCCACTTTTACTTTCCCAAATAATAAAGGGTAATACAACTCTGTCATTTTCAGAAACAGAATTGTATTACCAAAAATTCGAAAAAACCCATCAAATTAAATATATAATTTCTTCCTCTAGTTTCTTCCTCTTCCCTGGTTTTGCAATATGGATTTTTGGCAAAACATGTCCGCGGGCCCGCTTGCCTGAGGTGCCCTTAACGATTTGCGACAAATGTTGTCACGCTTTGAGCTGGAAGATGGGCCCAAAAATGATTGCCCGTTACATTGAGATTCGTTCCAGGTTGAAGATTGCTGCTTCCGCTTGTTATCCACCTAGATACCTGAGAAGCAGATCCATTCTGCAACACAAAGTTTTGGTTGACCCCTGTGTTACTTTTGTTAATGGCAACAATAACGACCTTGTTGTCACCTTTATAGGCTGACACGTAAACGTTCGCATTAGGATTTTTCGTTGCATCTACCCTTACATAGCCGGGACGCACAAACTTCGAGAAATGAGCCATATTGTAACCGCGTTTGCTGATCGTACCGTCTTCTTTCATAGGACCGTAAGATCTGCGGATGTACCACCAAACATAAGATTGAAAATCTCCCTCCACCATTGAATGGTGAATATGCTCTGAAACGCCTAATGCCTCGGGCCAGCGATCCGCTGAATTGTTGTCACTGTTTGGATAGTATACTTCCGTCATCCATAGCTCTTTCCCTGCTCCTTTTTGTTTGAATAGAGGATAAGGAAACTGACTGACCTGAGTACCGTACAGGTGAGTTCCGAGAATATCCATATTCCTAAGCGCCTGTGGATCGTTCAAAATGGGGTCCGATATATTTTTAAAGTACTGAAAAGATTCTGGTGCAATGACACGTGCATTAATGGAACCGGCATTTTCTCTCATGAAACGAAGTATTTCTTGCGGAGTCCACCACGTCCATTCGTGCGCATAATCAGGCTCGTTTTGAACAGAAATCGCATAAAGATTCACGCCATTATTCTTCATGTAGGTAACAAAATCGTTAAGATGCTGCGCGTATGCGGCGTACTTATCGTATCTTAGCCGTTTAGCTGATGTGTCACCATTACGATTGAAGGTCTCAACCATATCGCTTGGAGGATTCCAGGGAGAAGCAAAAACGATTGCTCCATGTTTGATCGCATTCTTTGCAGTCTCCACTTCTCTATACCAATTATTTCTATTTTCATCCACATGAATTCTTAAGATTGAAAAACCTAACTGATTCTGTCCATTGCCAAAAGCGGTTTCTCTTTGAGCTGCTGTCAAATCTCCAATCCAAGCCGGGTGGTTCATGCCTCCAAAACCGCGGATCACTTGTTTTTCTGCAGATAAATTAATTGTTACATCACTTGCTGCTAAAACTTCAGTAGCACCTGGCCCGGCTAACATGACTGACAGCATAGTGAAACATACCAATAATACACAAATTGGTTTTTTTACGCTTGAAATCATTTTTTCCTCTCCTTGTCTTTTATGGTATTAAACAATCTGATCTGTCTCCTTTTATATTGCAAACAAAAGGTTTTCTCATCTTTTGAAAAGCCCTTTGCTTTCAAGAGGTATATCAAACTTTTCCTTGCTAAACTCGTTGTAATTACCCGAACCATTTTTTCACCCAAACGGTATATTCATAATGGAGGGGCTGCTCCGGCGTTGGCCATTTCTACACTCTTAAGCAGGACCATTGCCGGTGCTATCTTTGCGTAAACTGCCAGTAATCAAAATTAAACAAGTTTCCTGTACCTGTTCCGGTAAATACAAAGAAAACTTTGTGTACACCGGTTGCGCCGCTTACCGCAGTTTCTATTTCTTTCCAGTTTTGCGCTCCGCCTGTGGAAGGTACATTCAGGGTTCCTGCAAGCTTACCGTTTGCACTGTCTAGACGCACTTCTATTTTCCCGCCTATAGTGGATGCTACATTTGCTTTAAACGTTCTGGCACCGCCCGCCCCGAAGTCTGCATTTCCTACAGCAATCCAGTCTCCGTTATGAATGCTTGTTACATTTTGATTATTTACCGGCCCGCCGAGTGCTGAGGATTTCTCGGTCAAAATGCGTCCATTCCAGGCAAACGTTTCAGCTTCTACCCGGTTAAATGGATTCAAATTGGAAAGCTGTGTTACGCCTGCATAATTTGCTGCAACCTCTTGAATGGATCCATCTGCATTATGCGCCAGCTTATTAATATGGGGAGAACGGTATCCTTTGCCGGCCCCGAACAGAGCTGAACTGACAGTTTGGGTATGGTACACCACATACCACTCATTTTTTAAATTGAAAACAGCATGGTGGTTGTTTCCGCCACCTCCGAAAAATGCTCCCGGATTTTTCAGGAAGTGCCCTCTATATGTAAAGGGACCCATGGGACTTGAGCTGGTCATATAGCCGATCTCACCTGGGGGTTTATCGGCCGGGTGCGTGCCCCCGAAATTGATGCAATAGGAATAGTAATATTTTCCGTTATGCTTATGCATTCCCGAATCTTCAAACATAAAAGGCGCATCAATTGTAGCTGCACTTCCAACAACACTGGTCATATCAGGCCCCAATTTCATGACTCTTGCTGTTTTAGGATTGGCCCATTGTCCCTGCGTTGGATTTGAACCGCCAGGAACGCCTCCCCCGGCATACAGGTAACCGGTGCCGTCATCATCTACAAATACTGCCGGATCAAAAAGCCATACAACACCGGACATTCCTGGCGTACTTGGCGTTACGAGCGCTTTTCCGATTGGGTCGGTCCATGGGCCAATCGGGCTGTCTGCGGTGAGAACCCCGATACCTCCGCCGCTGTTTGCGAAATAAAGGAAGAATTTATCCTTACCATTTATCTTTTTAACTGCGACTGACGGGGCCCAGGACGCACCTGCCCATTTCGCAATCCCCCGGCCGCCATTAGCCCCGTTGGCACCTGCTACCGGAATGGCTCCGTGGTCTGTCCAGTTCACCATATCCGCTGAAGAGATGACGAATACTCTATTCAAATTGGCAAATGAGTTATCCTTAATCGTTCCGTTGTTATTATATTCATAGTCATCACTTGACATATAGATGTAGACTCTTCCGTTATAGGTCAGCGCAAACGGATCTGCTCCCAAATGATGGTCTATAAGGGGGTTTGAATTCCCTGCATGTTTTGCAATTGTAGTACTGGCTGCATATGCAGACTCCCCAAATAAGCAACTCAATAATAAAGCAAGAACCCATAAACATACGCTACACTTTTTACTCATGACTTAACATCCTCCTTTTTTCTAAAAATGGGGGGTGATCACACAGGTCATGAAGGACACATAAATCGGATGCTGATCGTATCATCGAACGGTGAAAAAGCGCACTGACATTCAAATAAGGTATATTTAGCCCCCCTTTTCCTCCGCCATCCTGATGACACGTACCACAGCTTGCCGATGCATGCTTCTGGCAGGAAATAAAAAGGCAGGATTTTTCAAGAGTTCCCTCCGATCACATTGAATAGAGATGCAATATTATACAAAATATCCCTTTATCTAACATCCTAGCATGATTATAATAAATGTGTATAGAATACTTTCGGAGGAATTATTGTTCGGTTTTACAAAGAAACTGGATACATTTATTCATTGAATATATAAGGTGGGAAAATCAGTCTTAAAAGGTTTTCAGGCGCAAAAAAACAGCCGTTCAGAGCGGCTGTTTTTTTTAGAGTACAAGAACTATTGCGGTATACCCGCCGTCCATAACTACGGCCTGACCTGTGATGCCTTTTGCTTTGTCGCTGTCCCTGTCCCTCTCGAGTGCGAGAAGCCTTTATGTAATAAGCCATTCACCCCTTCCTGTAAACCGCTGTAAGTGATGACCCGTTCTCCGCCTTGTTCATAGGGGGCGTCCTGGAAAGCTCTCATTCTGACGCTATAATATGTTTCTTCCTGCATCATATTCCCCTCCTTTCTAACCTTGAGAATGAATGTTAACTAAACTCATTAAAGGTCAACACTTGTGCAGGATATTAGTGTTCCTCGTAAAATATGTCAACCTGCACGATCAAACTATTAACTTAATGAATCTGCAAGGCCTCATTATTTTTTCATGTTTTGTTCATATTTTAGTAATTGTTTATTCAACACTGTCCTCTAAAGTAATCCATATCAACAAATGTGACAGCCATCTGCATTTTTTATGAAGGGAGGTCAAAACTGGGTGCCGTTATGTTGAGAGAAAAAATAAAAACATTAGGCCGTTTTTGCACCGTGGGCGTCGGCAATACGCTGATAGATTTTGGTGTCTTCTTTCTTCTCACCGCTTGTCATGTCCCTTATCTGCTAGCACAGATCTGCTCCTATTCGGCAGGTATCATCAACAGCTATGTGTGGAACCGGAATTGGACGTTTCGTGTAAAACGTAAGGCTGACGGAAAAGAGATCGTGCGCTTTCTCATGATTAATATTGCCGCGTCGGGGATCACCTTTTTGCTGCTTTATTTGTTTCAAAAAGGCGGCTGTTCGCTTTTGGTGAGTAAGCTCGCCGCCACAATCGGCGGAATGATGATGAATTTTATCGGAAACCGAATCTGGGTATTTGGAGATTCGCTGAAAAACATACAGGATCAGGAGTGAAGATGAATGAGAAAAAAAGTGAGAAAAGCGGTCATTCCCGCAGCGGGTTTAGGAACGAGATTTCTGCCGGCGACAAAGGCGCAGCCGAAAGAAATGCTCCCGATCGTCGACAAACCAGCAATTTAATACATTGTAGAAGAGGCCGTAGAGTCAGGAATTGAGGATATACTGATTATTACAGGGAGAAACAAACGCTCGATTGAAGATCATTTTGACCGGTCGGCGGAATTGGAATTCAATCTGCGGTAAAAAGGCAAGACGGAGACGCTAAAGGAAATACAGCAGATTGCCGATTTGGCCAATATTCATTATATCCGCCAGAAAGTACCGCTCGGCTTAGGTCATGCGGTGCTGTGTGCGGAGCATTTTATCGGAGATGAGTCTTTTGCCGTTCTATTAGGCGATGATATTATGGTGTCTGAAAAGCCGGCTCTTCGGCAATTAATGGATGTATACGCCGATTATGACACAGAGGTTGTCGGCGTACAGTCTGTTCTCCCTGAGGATGTCAGCAAATATGGCATTATTCAGACATCAGGCTCTCAAGGCCATGTGTATGAAGTGAACGATTTAGTTGAAAAACCGTCTCCGGAAGAAGCTCCTTCCGAAACTGCAGTAATGGGAGGATATGTACTGAATCCTTCTATATTCCCTGTTTTGAAGTCGATCGGGAGAGGCGCAGGCAATGAGATTCAATTAACAGATGCACTTCGTGAGGTTTGCCGTACCCAGCCTATTCATGCGCGGCTTCTGGAAGGAAAACGATATGACATTGGCGATAAATTGGGCTGTTTTAAAGCAAGCACCGAAATCGGCTTAATGCGTCCTGAAATGAGATCTCAGCTTTTAGCTTATTTAGAAGAAGTGCTCAAACGGGAAACAAAAGAAGTGCTGCGATAAAAAAATTTGTAACCATCTTGCTCGTCAATCAGTCATATAATAGTGAAAAAGATAAGGACAGGTTGTGAAGAATGTGAGCAGTTTGATAAGCGAAATTTTAACTTGGCTGACGAATATGGGATATGCGGGCATTGCAATTGGTTTGATGATCGAAATCATACCGAGTGAAATTGTATTGGCCTATGGCGGCTATATGGTATCGGAAGGCACGATTGGATTTATCGGCGCCATCATTGCGGGGGTTATCGGGGGCACCATTGCCCAGATCTTTATTTATTGGATCGGACGCTATGGCGGAAGGCCGTTTTTGGACAAATACGGGAAGTACTTATTGATTAAAAAGCATCACATTGACATGTCAGAAAACTGGTTTCAAAAGTACGGTACGGGGGTTGTCTTCTCGGCACGTTTTATACCGGTTGTCAGACATGCGATATCAATTCCCGCAGGCATTGCCAAAATGCCGTTTCTCAAATTTGTGGTACTGACTGTACTTGCTATCATTCCGTGGTCTATCCTGTTTGTTTATTTAGGCATTCAGCTCGGAAGCCAGTGGGATGACGTTGAGAACATTGCGGGCACTTATACAACACCGATTATGATACTGGCTATAGTGGTCATTGCACTTTATTTTGTCATAAAAAAACGCACAGCCATTTTTAAACGATAGCTAATGGATATGCATAGGGAGGACTCTCCCCTATGCATATTTTTTTGTTATTTTCGATGATGATTTGAAAGCTTCATATGTTCCGCTAAAAATGCGACAAACACTTCATCCCGTACAAGAGATGCCGCGTAATTCCTTTTAATAAACCATTCTGCTTCCTCAAAAGCCGAGAAGGTTTCATCCTGTGTCTCCCCGTTAATTTGAATGTTCCATGCGTTGTCCGAAGGAAACAGGAAGAATCTCATTTGTTCGCGATTTTCGTATAATGAGCCGTTTGCCGACCCTTTCAGATTATAGAAATTACGGAATGCATCTGGGCGGACCGGTTCCATTCGGAATGCTTCAGCTACAAACAAATCGTATACTTCGTCCGTTATGGAACAGCCTGAAGCCTTCGCATGCCCCCCGCCTCCGTACCGGCCTGCTACTTCTGAAACATCAATGTAATCATGAATGGTGCGCAAGCTGGCTCGTTTTGATCCCATGCTTAAAATGGCAATGTAATCAAGATGCGGATTGTCTTTTCCGAGTCTGTTTCCGAGTTCAGAATGGTACGATTCTGCGTGAACGATACCTACACAGTGTTCGTGAACAAAGGTTTGCACCATTTCTCTTTTTTTCCTGCGAAGGTAGCGCTCGATTTTCTCTTCTTCTAAATCAAGCAGTTTCACTTCAAATTCATCAAAGAAGAATTCGTCATGGGCAGAAAGCCGTTGAATCATTTTTTGTTCAAATTCATCGATTGAAAGCAAAAAGAAAAGGTCATTGAGCCGCTTTGCCTGTTTTTGATCGTACTGCTCCCATTCCCAAGTGTCGTATTGGCGGATGAGCTCTGTAAATTGATCTAAGGCGTTTGTCGGCTTCATCAGATCATTTTGGACAAGATAGTCGTATAAAAGAGATGTGGCCGATGCAAGACGTCCGTCATCGTATTCCACCTGGACAAATCCCCACTCATGCTCATTCAAATGAAGGGCTGTTTTATGGTGGTCAATCAGTTTCACTTTTCCGCCCGCATGGACATACTCGTTCAGCCTCTTTTCATTTTCTTCATTGACAGCAAGATCCGTGATAAATAAGGCATCGTGTCTGCTGCTCTCTTTTGCTTTTTCTAAGAAGTATTGGACTTGAGCATTTAAGCCGTTGACAGAGTTATAACGGACCTCAACTTCTTTCCCGAAAGCCAATTTCGCAACGATCCCGCACCCTACTCCGTCCAAGTCGTTATGTGAATATAAATGGTACATAATAAAGGCCCCTTTTTATCATACTGGAGATTGCCGCTATAGGTGTGCGGCAGCCTTTATTTACTATTGTAAAAAACAGAGGGTTTTATGCACAGTTGATTAGTTTACATAATAAAATTATCTAAAACAATAAAAAGAGCGCTTATCACGCTCCTGGTACTTCCTTTTAAACTGGATAGACCGGATGTTTTCGATTGGTGAATGTCACTTCCTTTGTCATGTACGCCATAAGCCGTTTGTGCAATTCCTCGCGCAATGAATTGGCTGGGATTACCGCGTCAATGATCATCTCTGAAGCCAAGCGGTATATATTGATGTCCTCTTTGTACTCCTCGCGTTTGCTGCTGATAAATTGAGCCTTCTCTTCTTTCGGCAGCTCGGAGATTTTTTTGGCATAGACAGCGTTTACGGCTGCTTCAGGGCCCATTACGGCGATTTGTGCGGTTGGAAGCGCTATGCAGCAATCCGGTTCGAAAGCCGGTCCGGCCATAGCATATAATCCCGCTCCATAGGCTTTTCTCACAATTACAGAAAGCTTGGGGACGGTTGCTTCTGACATCGCTGAAATCATTTTGGCTCCATGGCGGATAATTCCGGCCTGTTCTACCTTTGTGCCGATCATAAAGCCGGGAATGTCCGCTAAGAACAGCAAAGGAATATGAAAGGCGTCGCATAATGTGATAAATTTAGCGGCTTTGTCCGCTGAATCGTGGAATAAGACACCGCCTTTTACTTTTGGCTGATTCGCGATAATTCCGACAGGCTGTCCGTGAATCCTCGCAAGACCTGTAATGATTTCCGGTGCGAATAAAGCTTTGATTTCAAAAAAAGAGCCTTCATCTATTACACGATCGATCAGCTCAAACATATTAAAAGGTGCATTTTGGTTTTGCGGAATAACGTCAGAAAGCGGTATGTCAAAGAGCTTTGGCGGCCGTTTTTCTTGTACAGGCGCTTTTTCTTTATAATTTGCCGGAAAGTAAGATAAATATGAGCGTGCCAAGTGAATGGCTTCTTGTTCAGTTTCAGCGAGAATATCTCCGCAGCCAGAAACTGAACAATGCATGCGGGCGCCTCCCATCTCTTCAAGTGACACCTTTTCGCCGATCACCATTTCCGCCATCCGCGGCGAGCCTAAATACATGGACGCGTTACCGTCTACCATGACGACAATATCGCAGAAGGCAGGAATATAAGCACCCCCAGCTGCGGACGGGCCGAATAGAAGGCAGATTTGGGGAATGCGCCCTGACAATTTGACCTGATTGTAAAAAATTCTCCCTGCGCCTCTTCTGCCCGGAAATACATTGATCTGGTCGGTGATTCTGGCGCCTGCCGAATCGACTAAATAAATGAGCGGACAGTTTAATTTTTCTGCTGTTTCTTGTATTCTGATGATTTTTTCAACTGTTTTTGCTCCCCAGGAGCCTGCTTTCACTGTAGAATCATTTGCCATGGCGCAGACAGTTTGGCCGCCGATTTTACCGATGGCGGTTACGACTCCGTCGGCGGGAAGCCCGTCTGACATACATTCTGCAAAAAAAGCGTCCTCAAGCTCGATGTCATCATCAAATAAAAGGGCAAGCCGCTCTCTAACAAAGAGCTTGCCTTTTTCTTGGTTGCTGCGATGATACTTCTCCGCTCCGCCTTTTTGTATCCTTTCCGCCCGTTCTGTTCGTTCTTTTTCATAATCCATAAGGTATTCCCTCCGATCTTTATTCTCCCGTGTATACGGCACGTCTTTTTTCTTGAAAGGCTTGAAGTCCCTCTGTCCTGTCCTTTGTCGGGATCGTGTGTTCATATGCTTTTTGTTCAATTGATAATCCCGTTGCAAGGTTTGTTTCCAATCCTTTATTGATCGCGAATTTAGCCTGGCGGACGGCAATTGGTCCGTTAGCTGAAATGGCTTCTGCCAGTTCCCCTGCTTTCGCCATAAGCTCACAAGAAGCCGTAACATGCTCTACAAGGTTTATCTCTTTGGCTTCATGTGCGGTTATGCGTCTGCCTGTATAAATGAGTTCTTTTGCTTTTCCTCTGCCGATCAGACGTGGAAGTCTTTGTGTCCCTCCTGCGCCTGGGATAATAGCTAAAGCCGTTTCCGGAAGGCCTAACGTAGCGTTCTCGGCTGCTATTCGGATGTCGCATGCCAATGCCAATTCAAGCCCGCCTCCTAAAGCACTTCCGTTTATGGCTGCTATCACCGGCTGCGGCAAGGCTTCGAGTAAAGCAGCGGTTCTGTGAATGAAGGATACACTTTTGAGAACCTGATCTTGTTTCATTTTTATTCTTTCTTTCAAGTCTGCTCCCGCACAGAACGCTTTTTCACCGGCGCCTGTCAGGATGACGCAGCGGATTTTCGTGTTGAATTCGATTTCTTGGAGAATGGATTGCAGGTCTCTAAGCATTTCTGCCGAAAGGGCATTTGCCGCATGGGGCCTGTTAAGGGTGATAACAGCAATGTGTTCTGTTTTTGCAGTGAAAAGAATAGATTCTCCCATTGGTATTTCCTTTCTTTTATAAAGATGATTTATACACCTGTAAATTTCGGCTCGGAAGATGTTTCCCGATTTTCTCCTCGATCCATTTGGCTGCTGGAAGTAACTTGGCGAGCTTTACGTTTGTTTCGATTCCCATTTGATCAAGCATGTACACGATATCTTCTGTCGCAGCATTTCCCGATGAACCTGGAGCATATGGGCAGCCGCCAAGCCCGCCCGTTGAGCCGTCAAATGTGGTGATGCCCATTTGCAGAGCGGTGAGAATGTTGGCGAGAGCCGTTCCCCTTGTATCATGAAAGTGGAGTGCGAGCTGGCTTGCCGGGAATCGTTTCAAAAGCGCTTCAAGTACGATTTCAACCTGTACAGGATTTGCCGCGCCGATCGTATCTCCAAGCGATAGTTCAGAAATTCCGAATTCAAATAAAGATTCTGCCAGGCGAATCACTTGTTCGATCGGTACATGTTTTTCATACGGACAGCCGAAAACTGTGGAGAGATAGGCTCTTACTGTAAGATTTGCTTTTTTTGCGTCGTCTGTTACTTGTTTGAGAACTTGGAGAGTGTCAGCAGTGGATTTGTTGATGTTTTTTACGTTGTGTGTTTCGCTTGCGGACATAAAGACAGAAGCTTCGTCAATACCCCCTTCCAGCGCATTCTCCAGTCCCATTTGATTAGGGACAAGTGCTGCGTACGTGATGCCTTTTACCTGGCTGATGCCTTTTGCCACATCTAGAGCATCTCGAAGCGCGGGAATCCATTTTGGATGAACGAAGGATGTTATTTCGATATAGGGGAGTCCTGTCTGGGAAAGCTGGTTGATCCAAGCGATTTTGTCTTCTGTTGCAAGCCACACCGGTTCGTTTTGCAAGCCGTCCCGCGGGCCGACTTCTCTTAACATGACTTTTTTAGGATAGGACATGGTAAGCCTCCCCGATTATTGAGTTGGATCGTTCAGTTCGAGCAGCACATCACCTTCATTCACGAAATCACCTTCCTTTTTTTTCACTTCTTTGACTGTTCCGCTTCTCTCTGCAACAATCGGGATTTCCATTTTCATTGATTCTAAAATGGCGACTTCCTGGCCTTTTTCAATGTGGTCTCCGGCTTTGACATGCACCTTCCACAGGTTCCCTGCCATCTGAATGTGTATCGTCATGACAGCTGCCTCCTTATAAGTTGTTTTTCAAAAAATCAGTTGTGACGTCTCCTTTTTTGAATGCTTCTGATGAAGCAGCCTGTAAGAGAAGCGGAATATTCGTTTTGATCCCTTCTATCCGATAGTCACGGAGCGCCTCCTTTAGCCTCTCAATCGCTTCCTCTCTGTTTTGGCCTTTGACGATCATTTTGGCGATCATCGGATCGTAAAAAGGCGTAACTGCGCTCCCTGTTGTTACTGCACATTCGTGTCGGACTCCATATTGTTCCGGGAGAGAAAAAGCGGTGATTGTTCCCGGTGACGGATAGAAGGTTTTCGGATCTTCCGCATATATTCTGACCTCTATGGCATGCCCGTTTCGTTTTATGTCCTGCTGAGCGAATCTGAGAGTCTGTCCCTCCGCAACCCTTAATTGCTGCTCAACTAAATCTAAACCTGTAATTTCTTCAGTCACGGGATGTTCTACCTGCAATCTCGTATTCATTTCCAGAAAATAAAAGTTTTTATTTTCATCGACTAAAAATTCGATCGTTCCCGCATTGGCATAGCCAATCGCTTTGGCTGCTTTCACTGCCGTTTCTCCTATCTTCATTCTCAGCTCATCATCAACAAATGGAGATGGGGCTTCTTCAATGACCTTTTGGTGGCGCCTCTGGACAGAACAATCACGTTCAAACAGATGCACTGCATGCCCGTGGTGATCGGCAAGAATCTGAATTTCGATGTGGCGGGCGTGTTCAATCACCTTTTCTATATACATGGACCCGTCTCCGAAAAAATCTGCTGCTCGCTTTTTGTTTCCTTCATACGCCTTTATCAATGCTTCTTCGTTTGGAACGAGCTGCATTCCGATGCCTCCTCCCCCTGCTGAAGCTTTCAGCATAACGGGGTAGCCGATTTCACTCGCGGCGAGGCAGGCTGCCTGAATATCTCCAAGAGATTCGGAAACACCCGGCACTACAGGAACACCTGCCTCCTCCATCGCCTTTCGTGCTTCAATTTTACTTCCCATTTTGGCAATCACAGCGGGTGAAGGACCGATAAATACAATGTTTTCTTCTTTGCAGCGTTGCGCGAAACGGCTGTTTTCAGACAATAATCCATATCCCGGATGGATGGCGTCGGCATTTGCCTTTTTCGCCGCTTCTATGATTCTCTCAATATTTAAATAGCTCTCACTGACTCTCGATTCTCCGATATAATAAGCCTCTGTTGCTGCCTTTGTATGAAGCGCATCTCTGTCTGCTTCAGAATATACCGCTGCCGTTTTGATCCCAAGGCGGCTGCACGTACGTATGATTCTCATTGCGATTTCTCCGCGATTGGCAATCAGCACTTTTGTAAACAAATGAAATCACCCCTCATTGACTTGATGGTAAGTGAAACAGCTGAATCGTTTTTTCACGCAGCTTGTATTTTTGAATTTTGCCTGAGGCCGTCATAGGATACTCGTCTGTAAAGATGAAATACCGCGGAATTTTGTGGCGGGCGATTTTCCCTTTGCAATAGGCTTTCAGCTCTTCGGGTGAAGCTGTTTTTCCCTCTTTCAGCTTAATCCAGGCAGCTGCCTCCTCCCCGTATTTTTCGTCAGGCACACCAACTACCTGTACATCTAAAATATTAGGATGGCGGTATAAAAATTCTTCTATTTCTCTCGGATAAACGTTTTCACCGCCTCTGATGAGCATGTCTTTTAATCTCCCGTTGACGCGGCAGTATCCGTCTTCATCCATCACAGCGAGATCACCGGTAAAGAGCCATCCTTCTGGGTTGATTGCCTTTTGCGTAGCTTCTTCGTCTTTATAATAGCCCTTCATCACATGATAGCCGCGGGTGCAAAGCTCTCCCTGTACGCCTCTTTGAACCTCATTAAACGTGCCGGGCTCCACAATTTTTACTTCGACCTCAGGCAAGGCTCGGCCGGTTGTTTCCACTCTTCTTTGGAAGGAATCATTAGCTCTTGTTTGTGTGATCACCGGCGAAGCTTCCGTTTGTCCGTAGGCGATTGTGATGTCTGTCATGCCCATTTTTTCAATGACAGCTTTCATCACCTCACTTGGACAGGATGATCCTGCCATGATGCCTGTTCGCAACGATGACAGATCATAAGAATCAAAATCTTGAAGATGAAGCTCCGCGATAAACATCGTCGGTACACCGTGCAGTGCTGTGCATGTCTCGTTTTCAACCGTTGTAAGGACTGTAGCAGGTTCAAATTCTACAACAGGTACCATGGCTGCTCCGACGGACACACATGCCAAAACGCCAAGCACGCAGCCGAAGCAATGGAAAAACGGAACCGGAATGCACATGCGGTCAGATGAGGTTAATTTCATACATTCAGCGATATTTGCGGCGTTGTTGATGACATTAAAATGAGTCAGCATCACTCCTTTAGGAAATCCTGTCGTTCCTGACGTGTATTGCATGTTAATGACATCATCTTTTTCAAGGCTGCTCATTCTTGCTTCCAGCTCGGCATCTGACACTGTTTGTGCCAACATCTCTGTATCGTCCCAATGATACATACCAGGTAAACGTTTTTCACCGATATAAATCAATGTTTTTAAACACGGATAGCGTTCTGATTGCAGCTGCCCGGGCTCTGCTTCCTTCAGCTCGGGAATTAAGCTGTTCAGGATCTCTGTATAAGAAGTGCCGCGATATGAATCCATGACGATAAGTGCATCCGCATCTGATTGTCTCAGCAAGTAATCAAGCTCTTGGGATTGGTAATTTGTATTTACGGTAACGAGCACAGCCCCGATTTTTGCGGTGGCGAATTGAGCAGCAAGCCATTCCGGTATATTCGAGGCCCATATGGCCACGTGGTCTCCCTTTCTAATTCCCATCCCCATGAGCCCTTTAGCGGTTTGGCGGCACAGCCTGTTGAATTGCGCGTACGTATAGCGGAGATTCCGGTCAGGATAGACAACCGCTTCTTGATCAGGATAGGCTGCTGCCGTTTGTTCCAGCAGCCTGCCGATTGTGCAATGGATGAGTTCGGACATGTGACGGTCCTCCTTTCACGAGATCAGAAAGCGTTTACATTTTATTTCAGAAGCTGTCTGGCGATCACGATACGCTGTATTTCTGATGTGCCTTCTCCAATTTCCATCAATTTTGCATCCCGCAGCATCCGTTCAACCGCATATTCTCTCATGTAGCCGGAACCGCCGTGAATTTGAATCGCTTGGTTGCATGCCCTTGTTGCCATTTCAGAGGCAAACAGCTTGGCATAAGCCGCTTCTTTCGTAAACGGGCGCTTATGATCTTTCAGCCAGGCAGCTTTTAATACCATTTGCCGGGCAAGATCGATTTCCATCGCCATGTCGGCAAGTTTAAACTGAATGGCCTGAAAGGAAGAGATCGGCTGTCCGAACTGCTTTCGTTCTTTCGCATAGGCTAAGGAGGCTTCAAGTGCCGCTTGGGCAATGCCGACTGCAAGAGCGGCAATAGAAATGCGTCCGCCATCCAGGGTATGAAGAAACTGTTTAAATCCTTTTGAAGGGTCGCCGAGCAGGTAACTTGCGGGTACACGGACATCCTCAAGCAAAATTTCCGCTGTATTTGATCCGCGCACGCCCATTTTATCGTACGGGCTCGTTATGGTAAGGCCGGGTGTGTCTGTCGGAACAATTAATGCGGAGATGATATTATTTCCGCTCTCATTTTTGCCTGTCACTGCCGTCACAATCACCGTACGTGCATAGCTGGCATTTGTGATCCAGCATTTTTCGCCGTTAATCACATATTCATCACCATCTATCACCGCTTTCGTTTGCGTGCCTCCTGCATCAGAGCCGGCATTTGGTTCTGTCAGGCCGAATGATCCGAGTGCTTTACCGGAAGCCAGAGGAATCAAATGCGCCCGTTTTTGTTCTTCTGTCCCGAAGTAATATAGAGGGCTTGCACCGAGTGAAACTGCAGCTGCATAGCTTAATCCTGTACTGCCGCATGCTTTGCCGATTTCTTCAACAGCTAAGGCATAGGAAATCGTATCTCCGCCTGATCCTCCATATTCCTCAGGAAAGGGGATGCCCATCAGTCCGAGATCACCCATTTTTTGAAACGTTTGTATCGGGAATTCACCCGTTTGATCTACATGTTCTGCGTGAGGAGCAATTTCTCTCTTTGCAAAATCCTTTACCATTTCACGAACCATTTGCTGTTCTTTTGTCAGCTCAAAATTCACTTGGTTTCCTCCTTCACATCTTTGTAACATCCTATTAAGTGAATTCAGGAATCATTCCCTGACAAAAGAAGTCTGAAAATTAAAACGTCAGCGTTAAAATTAACCGGTGATAATAAGCATTTTCCTTCGTTCGGGCTTTTGCTGATTTTAGCTTTTCGGTTGGCGGACGCTGATTGTTCTTTACGTTTGCCCATGAACTGTCGCACACATGACGAACCACCTCCAGCATCAGGTTCTCTTTTGTGCGAAAATGATAATAAACGGTTCCTTGCGTGACATTTGCTTGTTCGGCAACTGATTTTAACGTCATTGTAGTCCCTTGATACTTCTCATAAATCCCCCGCTTTTTTCTGATAATCTCGATCAAAATGGCTAATCATTTTATGTACTGTCTTTATGTTATGTTTAGGAATGATGCCGCAGTTTTCAAATACTTCGTCATGTTCATAGATTGAAAATACATTTTGCAAGTGTTCCTCTTCGATCTTTTTTAATATGAAATGCTCAGTTTCCAATACAGGTAATTCAGCACCGGCAATACGTTTCTTGTCTCATTCATAAAAACGCAATTTGTTGAAAAAGACGGCTAGTAACAGCCGTCTCTGCGGGCTATTGATTTATTTTTCTTTTCGAGGCCTTGCTTTCGTTATGAAGCCGGTCTGCGGACGTGACATAATACGTATATGTTTTATTTGGTTCTGCCGTGTCATCCAGGAAGGTTTGCTTGTCGTTTGTTTCTCTTGCTGTGGCCAGCAAAGTTTGCTCCTGTTTTCCTTCAGCCCTGTATATCGCATAATAGGCTGTTTCCTTTGTTTTTCGATTTGATGGGTGGTCTTGTATGTGCAGGAGGTTTCCGTTATCGTCTGCGGTTACTTTGGTCAGTTTCGGTTTTTTCGGCGCTTTGCTGTCGAGCCAAGGCATTTCGGGTACCAATGCAGGCTCGCTGTACAGGTCGGTGATGAGTCTGTCTTTGATGCCGAGCGGATTTTTATTGAGGTCTTTGAGGCTGAAATGCATGCTTCCTTTCACCAGCTCCAGCTGACGGTTGAGGTTGATTTGTCTGGCGTATTCTTCAGGATCGGACCATGGCGGGTCAAAATTGTTATTGATTTTATAGGCTGCCTGCCCGATGTATAAATGAACGGGTCTGTTTTTGACCTCGTTGCTCCACCAATCAGCCAGCACGTCATAAGCGGCTGCGTTGAAGCCGATGCTCCAGTAAATTTGCGGGGCAATATAGTCGATGTCGCCTTGCTGGATCCAGTGTCTCGTATCTGCATAAAGGTCGTCATAATTTCTGACACCTGCTTTGGTATTCGATCCGGTTGGGTCGTCTTCTGCGTTTCTCCATACACCGAATGGACTGATGCCGAATTTGACATATGGTTTTTCAGCTTTGATTGTTTGATTGATTTGGCTGACAAGCTGGTTTACATTATCTCTTCGCCAGTCATCAATATCGGGAAACGTGTCTTTCCCGTATTGTTCATACTGTACGGTATCAGGAAATTCCTGTCCGGCTATTTTATAAGGGTAAAAATAATCATCCATATGAACGGCATCAACGTCATAATGCTTTACGACTTCTTCAATGCCTTTGATGATAAAATCCCTCGCTTCAGGGATGCCGGGATTATAATAAAGCTGCTTACCGTAAGCCACGACCCAGTCCGGATGCTTTCTTGCCGGGTGATCATCAGACAATTTATTGAGATCTGTATGGTTCATCGTAATGCGGTAAGGATTAACCCAAGCGTGAAATTCAAGATTTCGTTTATGGGCTTCTTCAATCATAAAAGCGAGCGGATCATAACCTGGGTCTTTTCCTTGAACACCAGTCAAATATTCAGACCAAGGCCCGTAAGCGGACGGATAAAAGGCATCGGCCGTCGGCTTAATTTGAACGATGACGGCATTCATTCCCATTGACTGAACGTCATCCAGCAGGCTGAGATACTCCTGTTTTTGCGCTTCAATCGATAAGCCTTTTTTTGACGGCCAATCAAGGTTTAGTACGGATGCAATCCATACGGCTCTCAGTTCCCTGTCCGTTTGTGCTTTGGCCAGATAAGGAACGGATATGATTAACGTTCCGATGAGCAAGCTGACAAGAATACGTACAATCGGCTTTTGACAACCCTTCATTCTGTTTCTTCTCCCCCATTACATCGCTTTCACTATTCGTTATTACGGTATTACCGGGCTGTAAAAGGGTGCTTAATCGGATTGAAGAAACCGGATTTATAACCGGCTGAACGTAAAAAAGTCCCGAAGCCTCTTTACCCTGCTTTAGGGCTTTTTATCATTTATGAGAATTTGGACACTTTTTAACACGTCTACGAGTTTTACGCCTACGCCGACAGCTGATTCAAGAATGGCCTGTGCGCCTGCGATCGATAATATGAAAATCACCGGAACAGCGATATCAGGTAAAAAAAGATAGCCAAGCCCGATCAGGATGGCACACCAAACGCCCGCGCACCAGTAGCAATTTAACATATAGCCAAAGTTTGAGGCCGGCACGTTTTTTTCATTCACATGCCCGTTTGCATCAACGGTTCTTTTCTTTTTCATAAAAGGTTTTCGGATGAATTCAGTAATTTTGTCGAATACAATTAAGTGTGTCAGCCTGTAACTCGCCAGTATCAGCATAAAAAAAGTAAGCCAAGAAAGATGTTCCATGACAAGCCTCCAAGAAAAAGGATGATGTTATCATTCCCCGCTTTTTTGCATCCATTCTTATGCGCGACTCTCTTGCAAAAAGAAAACCGGACAGAGATACGCTTCTGTCCGGCAAGTATTTGTTTAATGCTTATTTGGCAGCACTTTTTGATCTGAATTGATCTTGTCTAAAATATCGAGGATAATATTTGCATTCTTTTCAGCAAATTCACCTTCCAGCATGTCTTTGTGCGCGCCGTACCCGGTGTATTCGGCATAGCCTTCCTCAGCGGCGTCTTGCCATTTCTGTAATACCATAGCCCCGCTCGTTTCGGTTTGAATGCCAGCTTCAATGAAATGAATGTTTGACTTGATACGGCCTTCATTTATTAACTGAGCCCAATATTCCTGATAGCACCTTTTTTTCTGTATCACTGTTTCTCTGACTGCTTCTGGCAGGTATGCGGCTGAGTCGTCGTTTTCGGTATCTGCTGTTATAGACTGATCCTTTTTGTAGGCGTCTACGATAATGAAGTCACTGACTTCTAGTCCTTTCTGCTCCATAGCCTGTACGACCTCAAAAGCCAAGTTTCCGCCCGCGGAGTAGCCTAATAGAACGTACGGCCCTTCTGGCTGTATTTCGGTAATGCGGCTGACGTATTGTTCAATGCGGCTGTCTTCCTCAATAAAATGAAAGCCATACACGGCTGCTTTGTGATTCAGCTGCAATGCCAGGTCTTTAAAATAAATCCCGAAGCCTGAAATCGGCGGGAAGCAGAACAGGTTTTTTCCGCCTTGCTGGTTCAGTTGGATCACATGCTGTTCACCGGCCGCTGACAGCTGATTAGAATAAAGCTTTTCCGCAAGCTGGGCGATCGTCGGATTTTCGAATAAGACATCAATCGGTATATCAATATGCTGATGATGTTTAAGCATGTGTATCACTTGAAGCGCTTTTAGTGAATGTCCGCCAAGACCGAAGAAATCATCATGTATTCCGATCGTTTTAACGCCGAGTACGCTTTTCCAAATTTGCGCCAATTCCTGTTCGACCCAGTTTCTGGGCGGTGTGAGGTCCTGACGATTTTCAGACTCGTTTTCTGGAACAGGGAGTGCGCTGCGATTGATTTTTCCGTTTCCGGTAAGCGGCATACGGTCAACTCGAACCCAGCGCTGCGGAATCATGTAGTCAGGAAGCACTCGTGCCAATGCAGCGCGAATTTCCTTTTCGTTTCTGCTTTCATCACTAACATAATGCGTGTATAGCTGCGCCTCTCCATCTGTTTCCAGCAAAGTAACTGCCGCTTCACGGACCCCTTCGATTTCTAACAGCCGCGCTTCAATTTCAGCTGGCTCAATCCGTTTTCCGCGAATTTTAATCTGTCTGTCAATCCGGCTGATATATTCTAGGTTCCCATCAGGCAGCCACCGCGCCAAATCACCGGTACGGTATATTCTTTCTCCAGGTATGAAAGGATCAGGAGAAAAAACGGCAGCTGTTACATCATCTCTGTTTAAATAGCCTTTTGCCACTCCGTCACCGCCGACACATAGCTCTCCGGGAACGCCTATTGGCAAGAGACATCCTTTTGCATCTAAGATGAAAGCGGTACAATTGCTGATCGGTTTCCCGATCGGGATAGGAGTGGCATAGTCTCTTTTAATCTCAAAAAAGGTTGAGAACGTCGTGTTTTCTGTCGGTCCATAGATATTATAAAGCGAAAGCTTCGGACACGCGCGCCTGACAGCGTTTATAAGCTCAGGCGACAGCGCTTCGCCCCCGACATATAGCGTATGAAGCCTATGAAACATATCAGCTTGAGCTTGTGCCAGCTGATTAAAAAGAGCGGTTGTCAAAAACAGCACAGTGATGTTGTTTTCAATTAAATACGCGCCAAAACGATCTGGTGTCAGCATTGTTGATTTATCAATGATATGCAGAGTTGCTCCTTTTAAAAGCGCTCCAAACATTTTAAAGGTGACGGCGTCAAAGCTGATGGACCCTGTTAGGATAAACCGGTCATTTACAGAAGCTGATGTGTAATTGCTGTTGCAAACAAGGGACACGACATTGCGATTGGTAATCATGACGCCTTTAGGCCGGCCTGTCGAACCGGAAGTATACATGATGTACGCGAGATCATCCGGGCCAGTGACGACTTCCAAAGGTTTCGTATGTTCTTCAATCATCGCCTCTGCATCTGCAGAAATAAAGGTTCCAGCAAACGCTGTGTTTGGCTCCAGTCCTTTTTGAACAATCAGCATAGCGGCTTTTGTTTCGTCGAGCATATAGCTGATCCGTTCAGGCGGAAGCTCCGCGTCAAGAGGAAGGTATGTCCCCCCTGCTTTTAAAACAGCCAGTACACTAATGATGAAATCAGGAGAATGACCAGACAAAATACCGGCTGTTCCGTTCCGGCGCAGCCCGTTTTCATACAATGTTCTGGCCAGTGCATCCGATTTTTGATCGAGTTCACGATACGAAATGGACCTATTTCCGTAAACCAGAGCTGTTTGATCCGGTGTTTTTACTGCCTGTTCGCGGAATATATCTATCACTGATTTGTTTTTCGGATACGCCGTCGAAGTGTCGTTACATTGTGTTAAAATCTGCTCTTTTTCTTTCGGATCAAGAAAGGAAAAGTCTGCAACGGGAATGTCAGGGTGATCTGCAGCAGCTTGTAACGCTTGTGTCAGCTGTCTTTGGATACAGGTCATCCAGGCAGCATCATACACGTGCGCATTATAGCTGAACTTGATGACGAGTTCATCACCGGGAGCAACGACAAGGTTGAAATTGTATCCTGACTGTTCAGACACTTTTACATTGTCTATTTGCAGAGGTGAATCAATCTGATCAGCTGAGTCAGCCATTTTTTGCTGTAACGGATAATTTTCAAAGACAATAATGTGGTCAATCAGTTCCTGTTTTAAGGCGGTGTTTGCCTGAATATCGAATAAAGGATGGCAGGTAAACGGCTCAGCGTCCAGCATATCTTGTTGACAGCGGATGAGCAGTTCTGCAAACGTTTCTTCTTTGCCTGTTTTAACACGAACCGGAACTGTATTGATAAACAATCCGATCATTGACTCAACACCCGGAATTTCAGATGGTCTGCCTGAAACGACTGCGCCAAAAACGACATCGTCCGTTCGGTTGTAGCGCTGGAGCATAACACCCCAGACCGTTTGAATAAAGGTGGCAAGCGTGACGCCTGTTTGTTTGGCGGTCTCTTTCAGCTTGTCCGTCAGCTTTTGATTCAGAGTGAAAATTAATTCTTCACGGTAATACCCTTCTTTTGCTTCTCTGTCCGTCACTTGAGGCAGCTGTGAGGGGGTGCTGTAGTTTTTCAGATAAGCACGCCAGTAGTCTGCTGCCGTTTCTTTGTCTTGTTTTGTCAGCCAAGAAATATAGGTGCTGTAGGGGCGAACAGGCTCCAAAGCAAGGTGATTTCCTGTATGGATAGATTGATAGATTTGCATAAATTCCTGCAGAATGATTCCGAGACACCAGCCGTCCATTAAGATGTGATGGTGGCTCCAGACACAGACATGCTCATTTTCTGCTGTTTTGAGCAGAGAAATCCGCATCAGCATGTCTTTTTGCAAATCAAACCCTTTTTTCTTATCTTTCTCTTTAAACTGTTCAATATAATCATTCTGCTCATTCATCTGCAGGCTGGAAATGTCCTCAGTGTGCAAATGGAATTTCCGTTCTGTCATTACGACCTGCCGAGGTCCCGACAGATTGGGGACGTGCGGCAGAAATACAGTTCTGAAAATATCATGGCGGTCGATGATGGCTTGAATACTGCGCTGAAACATCTCATAGCTAAGGCTTCCTTTTATCGTAAAGAGCGACTGCTCAACATAAGCTCCCTCCTCTTTATGGAGGAAGGAATGAAACAGCATTCCCTCCTGCATATGACTCAGAGGATAAATGTTCTTGATTTTTTTGGTTTTAACCATATCGCCTGCACCTTTCTATACGGTTTCATTAGTGAAAACTGAGCATATCAGCGATTTCTTGGAGCGCGTCCTCGGTCAGTTCATGATCATCAAAATCGCTGATGGTTTTTTCTGTTTCTGTTTTGTTCAGACAGTGATCAATCAGCTTCAGTAAGTAGTGATGGCAATTCTCACAAAGCTGTGCGATTGTTTTATGCTGGAAACGGGATGTTTCGTACGTCATGTTGACTGTCATTTTTCCTTCTGCTGCCATCGCACTGATGTCAAGCGTTTGCTCACGGTTCCAAGAAGTGCTGATATCTTCTCCGGTCCCGAGCGGAGAAAACGAGAAGGTGTTTTCATCAGGCGCTTCAGTTGTACGGCTGTTTTCAAATTGACCCAGATAGTTGAAGCTGATGTCCGCCGTGCCGGTGAAATCAAGGTCAGTTTTCTCAGGCGGGGTCAAATATTTGAGTACACCGTAGCCGAATCCTTTGTCCGGAACGCGTCTCAGTGTATCTTTTGTTGTTTTTAACACATGAACCAAGTATTCTTCTTGATCCTTGTCGGACAAGTCTGAATCTAGTTTGACGAATAATGGATAAATGGCGGTAAACCATCCAACCGTGCGGCTGACATCTATGCCGTCTAACACATCCTCGCGTCCGTGGCTTTCTAATGACAATTTGACGGCGGATTGTTTTGTCCAATCCCGCAAAGCTAGAATCACGGAAGCCAGCAGCATATCTTGCGTATCTGTGTTATATATACTGTTGACGCTTTTTAAAAGCGCATCCGTCTCTTTTGTATTTAGAGAGAATGAAACTGTATCCCGTTTTCTCTCATTTAAAGTTTGAGCGTTCATTTGATCAAACGGCAGTGCTTCTGTTTGATACTCTTCAGCTTCGCGCCAATATGCGAGCTGTTTCATAAGCTGACGGCTTTCAGCATAGTCAGCGAGTTTTTCCGTATATGCTTTGAAAGAGCTTGTTTTAGGCGGCAAATCAATGTCTTCTCCGTTTACAGCCTGACGGTATCCGGTTGCCAAATCCTCCAGCAGGACACGCCATGAGACGCCGTCAACGATGAAGTGATGAGCCGTTAGGAACAAAAAGTCTCCATCATCTGTACGGAAAAGTCCGGCCTGCAATAGCGGCCCTTTTTCCAAATCTATGTTCTGCTGAATGTCACGTACATGATGTTTAATCAGAGATTCATATTCATTGACTTCTGAACCTTTAAGATTGATGATCTGTAGGCTGTACAGCGCGTCGTCTGAATGACTGACCGGCCGATTATATTGAACCCATTTGCCTTGCTCAGACTGTGTGAACACCATTCGCAGCGCATCGTGGTGGATTGTGATGGCTTTTAACGTTTTGCGCAGCGCGTCTTCTTGAACGGAGGTACTCCGATGCAGCATAACAGATTGATTAAAATGGTGTTTCTCTTTTATATCTTGAGAAAGGAACCATTTTTGAACAGGTGACCACTGTACTTCTCCCTCAACCGGAGCTTGGCTGGCACTAGTATTGGAATCACGGATATATGCTGCCAGTTCTTTAATTGTCGGATGACTGAATAAATCTTTAACCGACATTTGTTTCCCGATTCGATGAAGCCGTGCTGACACCTGTAACGCTTTAATGGAATCTCCTCCGAGCTCAAAGAACGAATCATCAATTCCGATTTTCTCTGCACCGAGCACTTCACCCCATATATCTGCCAGTTTTTGTTCCATCTCGCTGTTCGGTGCATGAAATGTACGTACTTGATTGAATGCCGGTTCTGGAAGTGCCCGGCGATCCAGCTTGCCATTTGGTGACAAAGGAAGCGAGTCCAGCGTTTGAATAAACGCCGGCATCATATACAAAGGCAGCTGTTTTTTTAATTCGGCACGCAACATTTCTGTATTAAAGTCTTGCTCTGCCACAATGTAAGCACACAATTCGGTTTGAGCAGGCGCTGTTTCGCGAGCAAGGACAACAGCCTCTTTTACTCCGTTTATACGGCGGATAACTGATTCAATTTCTTTCGTTTCTACACGGTGGCCTCTGATTTTGACTTGATCGTCCATTCGTCCTAAGTATTCGATTGTACCGTCTGCCATCCATCTGGCTGCGTCACCTGTTCGATACATCTGTTTTTCGGGCTGGAATGGGTGCTGAACGAATGTTTTTGCTGTCAGTTCCGGAAGATTGACGTACCCTCTCGCAAGCCCTGTTCCTGCTATACAAAGCTCGCCGGCAACGCCGATTGGCTGAAGCTGATCCCCGTTTAAAATCAGCACTTCAGTATTGTCGATCGGCCGGCCGATGCATACGTTTTTCTGCCGTTCCATATGTCTCATGGCTGTGGTTGCCACACTGTTTTCTGTCGGCCCATATTCATTTGCTAGCTCTGTATTCGGGCATATTTCCATGCTGCGGTCTATCAATTCCCGGTCAGCTGCTTCTCCTGCAAGCGTGACTACTCTAAGCGTCTTCGCATCTTCCGGCTGTATGACGTCCAAAAGTGCCCGATATAAAACAGGGACGATAATCATATGTGTAATCCGATGATGAGATAGATCATGCTTAATGGACAAAATATCTTTCGCTTCGTTTTCATCAGGCAGCACTGTCTTTGCACCTGACAAAAGCGGTGTGAACATACTTGTTAAAAAGCCGTCAAACGAAAAAGAAAAGAGCTGAAGGACTGTGTCTGTCTCATTCAAAGCATAAGCATTTCGCCGCCACTGCAGGGTGTTGGCTATTCCTTTATGCTCGACCATCACGCCTTTTGGCTGGCCTGTCGTTCCTGAAGTATAAATGATATAAGCCAAATGCTGAGGGCGTGACACTTGCGGAAGCGGTGATCCGTCGTATGTCTCCGCGGTCTCTATAGCGAATATCTCACCTTCAAAATCTTCAAGTGCTTCTTGCTCCGCAGCAGGTAAAGTGATGAGCAGTTTGGTTCGGCTGTCGTCGAGTATATAGCGTTTCCGTTCCGCCGGGTATTCCGGATCAATCGGGACATAACAGCCGCCGGCTTTCCAAACGCCCAGAATGGCTGCAATCATGCTGAATGAACGAGGCATCATAATTCCGACTGGTGTGTCCGGCTTAACCCCGCGGTCTCGCAGGGCCCATGCAATGCCATTGGACCATTCGTCCAGTTCCTGATAGGTGAGCGTGTTTTCTTTGCTGACGAGTGCAGGAGCATTCGGAGTCAGCGTTGCTTGTTTTTCAAACAGCTGATCGATTGTTTGCACTTTATGTTCATTTTCTTGCCCGCTGTTAAACTCATTCAGCAGTTTGTTTCGCTCTTCATGAGTCAGAATGTCGATATTGTTAAGAAGTGTGTTCGGATTTTTGACAATATGACTCAGCAAATTTGTCAGGTGATATGTCCATTGTTTTATCGTTGCTTCTTGAAAAAGTGCAGTCGAATATTCAAATTGCAAATGAATTTGCTCGTCACCCTCAGAAGCCTGCAATGTGATATCAAACTTAGAAACATGATGAGAAACGCCGGCCGGCTGGAGTTGTATGTCAGCCAGCTCCAAAGTCTGTTGCTCTGTATTTTGAACGACTAACATGGCATCAAACACTGGATTTCGGCTCATATCCCTTGTCACGCTGAGCTTGTCGACAAGCTCTTCGAACGGATAATCCTGATGTTCGTAAGCTTCCAATGCGGTCTCACGCACTTCCTGCAAAAATTGCGCAAAGGGCTTCCCGCCCTCCGGGCGTGCCCGAAGCGCCAGCGTGTTGACGAACATTCCAAGTATCGGCTCAAGATCTTTGTGAGGACGTCCGGCAATTGGTGACCCGACGATGATGTCTTCCTGTCCGCTTAAGCGCGACAATAACGCTGTGTAAGCTGCCAGGAGCACCATGTACAGGGTGCTTCCGTTCTCGCGTGCGAGTTTGTGAAGCCCGGCTGTGAGTTCTTGATCGAGCGTAAATGAAACTTGATCACCTGCGAAGCTTCGCACCGGCGGTCGGGCGTG